>DATAPP010000026.1:0-170969 GCA_036265125.1 Pseudolabrys sp.
CCGATACCGCTGATGCAAGTGGGCAGTGCGGCGCTTGCTCTTTCGTAGTTCCACCGCTACATCAGCCCGACATTTCCCGAAAAAACGGCTTCAAAAACACGATGAACGGTCGTCAATTCGTCTATCACATGCAGGGTCTGACCAAGACCTATCCGCCCGCCAAGAAGGTGCTGGATAACGTCCATCTGTCCTTCTACCCCGACGCCAAGATCGGCGTGCTCGGCGTCAATGGTTCCGGCAAGTCCACGCTGCTGCGGATCATGGCCGGCATCGACAAGGATTTTACCGGTGAAGGCTGGGTCGCCGAAGGTGCGCGCGTCGGTTATCTCGAGCAGGAGCCGCATCTCGACCCCAAGAAGACCGTCCGTGAGAACGTGATGGAGGGCGTCGCCGCCAAGAAGGCGCTGCTCGACCGTTACAACGAGATCGCCTCCAACTATTCGGATGAGACCGCCGACGAAATGGCGAAGCTGCAGGACCAGATCGATTCCAAGAATCTCTGGGACCTCGACAGCCAGGTCGACCAGGCGATGGATGCCTTACGCTGCCCGCCCGACGATGCCGAGGTGAGCAAGCTTTCCGGCGGAGAGCGTCGCCGCGTCGCGCTCTGCAAGTTGTTGCTCGACCAGCCCGAACTTCTGCTCCTCGACGAGCCCACCAACCACCTCGACGCCGAGAGCGTGAACTGGCTCGAAGGCCATCTGCGCAACTATCCCGGCGCGATCCTGATCGTCACCCATGATCGGTACTTCCTCGACAACGTCACCGGCTGGATCCTCGAACTCGATCACGGCCGTGGGATTCCTTATGAGGGCAACTACACGTCCTGGCTCTCGCAGAAGCAGAAGCGGATGGAGCAGGAATCACGCGAGGACGAGGCGCGGCAGCGCACGTTGCAGCGGGAAAGCGAGTGGATCTTATCCTCGCCCAAAGCGCGTCAGGCCAAATCCAAGGCGCGCTACCAGCGCTACGAGGACCTGCTCAAGATCGCCAATGCCAAGCAGAATACGGTCGCACAGATCACAATTCCCGTGGCCGAACGGCTTGGGCAGAACGTGGTCGACTTTGATCATCTGACCAAAGGCTTCGGCGATAACCTGCTGATCGACGATCTGACCTTCAAACTGCCGCCCGGCGGCATCGTCGGCGTGATCGGTCCCAACGGCGCCGGAAAAACCACCTTGTTCCGCATGATCACCGGACAGGAGGAGCCGGACAAAGGCACCATCAAGATCGGTGAGTCGGTCCATCTCGGTTACGTGGACCAGTCGCGCGACAGTCTCGATGGCAAGAAAACGGTCTGGGAGGAAATCTCCGAAGGCAATGACATGATCCTTCTGGGCAAGAAGGAAATGAATTCGCGCGCCTATTGTGCCTCGTTCAACTTCAAGGGCGCCGACCAGCAGAAGAAGGTCGGCACGCTTTCGGGCGGCGAGCGCAACCGCGTGCATCTGGCAAAAATGCTGCGTTCCGGCGCGAATTTGCTGCTGCTCGACGAACCGACCAACGACCTCGACGTCGACACGTTGCGCGCGCTCGAAGAAGCGCTCGAGGATTTCGCCGGTTGCGCGGTGATTATCAGCCATGATCGCTGGTTTCTTGACCGGATCGCAACGCATATCCTGTCGTTCGAGGGCGACAGTCACCTGGAGTGGTTCGAAGGCAACTTCCAGGAGTACGAAACCGACAAGATGCGGCGGCTCGGCACGGACTCGGTCATCCCGCACCGGCTGAAGTACAAGAAGTTCAGCCGCTGAGTTTAGGTTGTCGTGTCCCGCGCATGCGGGGCACCCAGAACTCACGGACGCAAAGCATGTGGCTCGCAGCTGCAAAGCATACGCTTCGGCATTTACCGGATCGCCCGCGTCTGCGGGCGATGGCGGCCGTGCTGTTGCTCCTGGCTTTTGCGGCCCCCGTACACGCCGCCGATGCCGCCTTCCAGCAATGGCTTGATGCGCAATGGCCTGCGGCTCAGAAACTCGGTGTTTCCCGCGCAACCTTCGACGCCGCGACGCGCGGACTGGAGCCCGATCTTTCGCTGCCCGACCTCGCTATTCCCGGCCGGCCCGAGAAACAGCCGCAGCAGCCGGAATTCGTCCAGACGCCGTCGCAATATTTGCGCGAGGCAAGCTTCGATCGCCTGGCGACACGCGGCCGGGAACTCGCGACGCAATATCACGACACGCTCGCCCGTATTGAAAAGGAATTCGGGGTGCCGGGTAATGTGGTGCTGGCGATCTGGGCGCGCGAAACGGATTACGGCGGTTATCAGTTGCCGCTTGATGCGATCCGAACGCTGGCGACCCAGGCCTACACCGGCAATCGCAAGGATTTCTTCCTCAACGAATTCCTGCACGCCTTGAAGATGCTGCAGGACGGCGTGCCGCGGGCCGACATGCGCTCATCATGGGGCGGCGCCCTGGGCCTCACGCAATTCCTGCCGTCGGAATTCTTTAAATACGCCGTCGATTTTGACGGCGATGGCCGCGCCGACATATGGCGCTCGGTACCGGATGCGCTTGCCTCTGCGGCCAAGCAGCTTGCAGGCAAAGGCTGGCACCCCGGCGAACCTTGGGCGATCGAGGTGCGCGCGCCGGCCAATGCCGATTGCAGCATTGGCGTGCCCGAAGTTACGAAACCGATCGGGGAGTGGCTCAAGCGCGGTTTTGTCCCGGTCTATGGCCGAAAGCTCAGCGCGGCTGAACTATCGTATGACGCCTCGCTGCTGCAGCCGGAGGGCAGCTACGGCCCGTCTTTCCTGACGCCCAAGAACTATTTCGTGCTCAAGGATTACAATTTTTCAGATCTCTACGTCCTGTTCGTGGGCCACCTCAGCGAGCGCATCGCGGGCGCCCGTCCCTTCGAGACGTCGTGGAGCAAGAACGCCCAGCTCAAGACAACCGAGGTCGAAACGATGCAGCGGCGCCTGACTGCGCTCGGTCTCTACAGGGACAAGGTCGACGGCAAGGCGGGCATGCTCACGCGTGCCGCGCTCGGCGCGTATCAAAAGAAGAATGGACTGAAGGTCGACTGCTGGCCGACCGCCGCCGTGCTCGAGCACATGGGGCGCTAGCTGCGGCGCCAAGCGCTTTCGTCAGTCGCAGACCTCGACGTGGCGCAGGCGATAGCCGTAGCCCTCAATCCAGACCTGGCGCCTTTCGAGATGGCAAATGCTGCCCGTGACGTCGGGCGGTTCGGCATAGGCGGGGGGCGGAGGCGGGGCGACGTAGACCGGGGCGGGCTCGTAATAGACCGGGGGGCGGGTGCTGGCGATGGCGCCACCGATAATGGCGCCGGCAGCCAATCCGCCGACGACACCGGCAGCGACTCCGCAGCCGACACAATTTGCCTGCGCTGGAGACGGCAACGCCGCGGCCAGGGTGCCGGCCGCGGCGAGCGCAATGAAGGTATTTTTCATGGGTGCCCTCTCGGGCCAAAGTTCTTTGGCGCCGATCATCCACCCAAAGTCGTTACGCGATCTTTAAGGGCAGATGAATCGTGGACGGCTCCAGCCGACGAAATTGCCGTAGCCATCGCGGAGCGGTCGGCGCGCCCAGTAACCACCCGGGCAAGCAGCCGGGTACGGAGCACCGTAGCCTTGGTAAACGACATAGCCCGGGGCCGGCGCGTAAGCCGGATAAGCACCCGCGCTGTTGGCGATCGCGCCGCCGATGATGGCGCCGCCGATCACGCCGGCTGCAACACCGGCACCGACCGCGCAGCCGTAGCAGCGGGCGTCGGCAGTCGTTGGAGCGCTCAGGGTGCCGACGGCCAAAGTGGTGGCAGCCGCAAGCGCGAAGATTGTCTTCTTCATAGAATGTTCCCTCCAGGATCAGGTCGGCACCGCCGACCATCAGTGGTGAAGTCCAAGAATGTCCCCGTGCCGATAGTGAGACAGTTCCAATATGTCGGAAATTTGTTGAGCGCCGACCCGCCCCTCTTTCCGAAAAGCCCGGAGACTTTCGCGAATCCGGGCTTTTCTTTCTTCATGCTTCAGTTTGCGCGATTTGGCTAGAGCCTAGCGGCAAACACGCACGGGCCGAAAGCGCCAGCCCCAGTTGGTCCACACCCGCTGACGGGTCCAGAAGCAACCGCCGTAATAGCCGGGGCCGCCGCCGTAGTAATAGCCAGGTCCAGGCGCGTAAGCATAAGCAGGGCCGCTTGCAGCTGCGCCGATAATGGCGCCGGCCGCCAGTCCGCCGATGATGCCCGCGGCTATCGCGCCGCCGCGCGCCTCGGCCGGTTGCGGGGCGGCAATGGCCGCGATTCCAAGGGTGGCGGCAGCCGCAAGAGCAGTAAGTGTTCTCGTCTTCGTCATGGCGCACCTTTCTTTGGTTCGCTGAGATCCTTAGGCATTCAACGGAAATTCCGTTCGTTTTCTGCGTATTTGAATCCAGCATCAACCGTTGTCGTGGATGCGAGGTTCCTGCTTTGCGCGTGAATGGTGAATGAATGGCCCATTTGGAATTGAGCCAAGGGCCTGTTTTTACGGATTAAATTTTCGCAATGCTTGCGGCGGGACAGAGGCAGCGGACGTTTTTCTGCGCCGGTGCAAAATTGCACGGACAATAAATGTGATTCTGTACTGCAAACGATTCAATGAACCATTTGGAATCCGATGAACGGCTTATTGTCAGGAAATGGATGCAGTGCCCGGCGCGAGCACGCCGTGGGCGCCCCGCAAACGATATGGTCTAGGGCGTCAGGCGCCCGAGTACCCGCCGCAAGATATTCGCCCGGCGGCCGCGCGCTGCGGAATGTGCCGCGACCTTTCCCGCGCGGCCATGCGATGCCGTGATGCGACGCGATCTCGATTTGCTGCCGTTCGTTTTGGCCGCGTGCCGGCGCACCTTCGTTTTGGCCGCGTGGCGTGTCTTGCGACGGTGACGCCTGCGCTGACGCAACGCCATCCGCCCAACGTTGCGCAGGAACAATTTTTCCAGCGGGTAGCTCAGCCGCCGCACCGCCGCAGACAGCGGCAGCCACTCTACCGCCATGATGTCCTTCATCAGGTCGCGGCTCGGATTGATGGCCGCCTGCATACGCCAGAATTGCACGACTTTTGGCCGGCCCCGCGCGCGATAGGTGAGGACGCCGAGGAATTCGCGCACGCGCACATTGTGGCCAGTCTCTTCAACCACTTCGCGGTGCGCGCCGGCGAGGGGGCTTTCCTTGCGCTTGAGCTTGCCGCGCGGCAATACCCAAAGCTCGTCCTTCGAGCGCTGCACGACAGCGATCAGTGGACGCGCGCCATTGCGCACCACGATGCCGCCCGCCGCATGAATGGTCTTGCCCGCCATTGTGCCGCAGAATCCTCGATCATCTCGTTTAGCAAAATTGCGGCGATGCATGCAGGGAAATGCACGCGCTTCGACCATGCCTGTGGGCAACTGGTATGGAGCGATGCGTGTCACATTTCTGTCGCTGGCGGGCAATCCCGGCGTGCGCGGCAAATTGCGGCAGGCGTAACGCCCGCTCAATTGAACTTCAGCCCGGCTTCCTTTGCGATTCTGAGATTGAGCGCGATCTCGCGGCGGATCATGGCGTCCATTTCGTTCGGCGTAAGCGGCGCGGGCTCGACGCCCTGAACGGTCAGTTTCTGCTGCACCTCGGGCAGCGCCAGCGCCCTGGTCGTCTCCACGTAGAGCCGCTCGACGATCGGCTGCGGCGTCTTTGCCGGCACCAGCATGCCGTTCCAGTAGTTGAAGTCCGAATCCCTGTAGCCAGCCTCCAGCGTTGTTGGAACGTCCGGCAAAGCAGGCGAGCGTTTGGCCGAACTGACCGCGAGCGGAACCAGCTGCTTGTTCTGGATGAAGGGCAGGCCCGACGAGATGCCGATGAAGATAAAATCGACGCGTCCCGTCATCACTTCGGTGAGCGCTTCCGGACCACCGCGGAAAGGAACATGCGTTACTTGCAGGCCGGCGCTGACGATGAATCGCTCGGCCGCCCAGTGCGTCGCGCTGCCGACGCCCGCCGAGGCGAAGCTCATGCCGCCGGATTTTGCCTTCGCGACCAGGTCCTGCACGGTCGTGATGCCCTTCGACGGCGCGACCAGCAATACGTTGGGCACGCTGCCGAAGCAGGCGACCGCGGCGAAATCATTCGCGGCATCATAGGGCAGGTTCGGATACGCGGCTGGTGCGCCGGAATGTGCGGCAGCATTGATCAGCAGCGTGTAGCCATCGGGCTCGGCTTTCGCCACGGCTGCCGAACCGAGGCTGCCGCCGGCGCCGCCGCGATTCTCCACCACAATGGTCTGGCCGAGTTGACGCGACACCGGGTCGAGCACAATACGGCCGAGGATGTCGATGGTGCTTCCGGCCGAGAACGGCACGATGGCGCGGATCGGTTTTGCGGCCGGCCAGACGGTTTGTGCGAAGGCGGAGCGCGCAACCGCTGGCGCCGACAGCGCAGCAGCGGAAAGCTTCAGGAATCGGCGTCGGCTATGCAACATGATATTCCCCCGAATGTGCGCGCCCATTTGATGCGGCCGCTTCGTATCAATGATGCCACGCCTGCCGCCCGCGGGAAGAGAGCTGAACGAAATTAATCATTCGGCATGATGAAAATGCCGCCTGACTTCGCGTGCGCATTGACCGTGACGTTGTTGGCGTGTTTCCCGTTGCACAACAGGCCTGTTGCGCGCACCCTTCTGCCATGCCTAGTTTTACGAGGACACTACGGGAGAACAACAATGCCAAGCATTACCTGGGATCACGTTCATCTGCGCACGCCCGATCCGGAGGCGACCGCGCAATGGTTCGAGCGCATGTTCGGCGCCGAGGTGATCCGCTCAACGCAACAAGGCAAGCCGCGCATCGATATCAAACTCGGCGGCGCCATGATCTTCACGGCGCAGGTCAATCCGGGCGATGGCGTGAATCCGCCGCCCACGACGCCCTATCAGGGCCTCGACCATTTCGGTTTTGCTGTCTCGGGCATCGACGCGATTGCCGCTGATCTCAAGAAAAAAGGCGTCGAGTTCACCCAGGAGCCGCATTCGCCGCGCCCCGGCATCAAGATCTGCTTCTTGCGCGGGCCGCAGGGCATTTCGATCGAATTGCTCGACCGGGATCCGAAATATTCCCGATAGTCCTGACATTTGCATGCCATTATTGCTTGGGACAAGCCGGCACGTCGTCGGAACGGAACCCGTGCGGGCAGGAGGTTGAATGCGAGCGGTCGGATTGGCGGTTGTCGCGGCGACGATCACTTTGGCGGCCGCGGCTGCCGACGAGCGGTTCGAGCGCAGCTTGCAGATGCTGGCGCCGGCCGAACGGCTGGAGCAGCTGTGCGACTACACGGCGATGACGCGCATCCGCACCGAAAAGAAAGAGTTCCGTCCCGATCGCGCGGTGGCCAACGCGATGGCCGAGCCAAAGACGAAAGCCGATACGATTGAAGTCACCGGCGGCGCGTTTCGCAGCAAGAAAAAATGGTACGCGCTGTCCTACCGCTGCACGGCGACGTCCGACCACCTGAAGATCGTGACATTCAACTACACCGTCGGCGAGGAAATTCCCGAGGCGAAGTGGGCGTCGTTCGGCTTGTGGCAGTGAGCGTCACCTGCACCGCTATTGATGCTGCACCATCACCTTGGTGCCGAGCGGAACACGCGAATAAAGATCGACCACATCGTCGTTGACCAGCCGGAAGCAGCCGGATGACACCGCCTGCCCGATGGTCTCGGGCGCGTTGGTGCCGTGGATGCGGTAGACGGTCCCGCCAAGATTCATCGCGCGCGCGCCGAGCGGATTGCCTGGGCCGCCGGCCATCCAGCGCGGCAGATAAGGCTGGCGCACGATCATCTCCGGCGGCGGCACCCAGTCCGGCCATTCGCGCTTGAGCGTGATCTTCTGTATGCCGCCCCACTGAAAACCGTCACGGCCGACGCCGACGCCGTAACGCATCGCAACGCCGTTGCCCATGATGAGGTAGAGGTAACGGTCGTGGGTATTCACGATGATGGTTCCGACCGGCTGTTCGGTCCGGTAATAAACGGACTGGCGGCGCAGTTCGGCCGGCAGGTCCTTGTCGCGTCCGGTATGATCGATTCCGGGATCGACATCTTCCATCGTCGGGTTCGATGATGGCATCAGGGGCGCCGCGAATGACGGAGCCGCCCGCACCAAAAGTAACGCTAGTACGCAAACCCGCAACCAAGGCATTTGCATTCCCCCCAAAGTGATTTTCGCCGCCCTCAGTGACTGTCCTTGATGTGCGTCTGTGGCCGATCGGAACCGCGCGCAGTCTCCGTGTGCCAGCGTCCCTTCTCGTCTTCGTATTCTATGGTTTCTGTATGGCCGGGCACCGTCTGCTCTTCGGCCGCGGCCTGCGCGGCGGCGAGCGCGTCGGCATGGGTCGGATAGGGTTCCGAAAAGACGCCGTCGACCTTGTAAGCCCAGCCGCCGTCGTGTTCCACGATCTCGTAGGTGACTTCAGCCATGGGTAACCTCAGAAAACGCGACAGGAGTTCCGATAAGTTATCGCTATCCGGGTTGGTTGCGCCAGTCGGAAGAAAGGAGGGCGGGGCAAAGGTTACCGCCAGTCAATCCCGGCTTGCGGACGGATTTTGCTCTGCGGCGAGGTCATAAATAGTCCAGACCGAACCGGCGCTTGAACGCCTCGCGATCCTCCGGACGCGCCGATTTGAGGATGGCATGCGCGGAATAGTTGCCTCTCATCCTGCCTGCATCCATGTACATCCAGTCGACGATCTCGTTTTTGACGAAGCTGACAGTGTCGCCGACCGGGGTGGCCGAGAGGTTCAAAGACTGCGGGCGATAGATCAGCCGCCGCGGAACACAATCCGCCGCAATACCTCTATCGTCGCGGTCAGCAGCAGCAGGCCGCCGCCGGCGAACAATGCATTGCGGGCGCGCTGCATGCTGGCCTCACTGCCGGAGAATGCGCCCCACATTGCGATCAGCCCGAGCGGGAAAAATGTGGACGTGGCGAAGATCGACGCGACGATGTTGAAGCTGCTGCCTTCGTGAAACAGAGCGACCAGGCTTGCGCCCCAGAGCAACTGCATTACGGCGCCGGCAAGCATGTAGCGTCCGCGCAATCTTCGGGTGACGACGGGCGGCACCGGATTTTGCATGATTCAGATTCTGCGCTGACGCTTCAGACGATCGATGTAGTCCTCGACATCCGGCGGCAGCGCTTGCAAACCGTGCTGCCCTGCCGCCGACAGCGCCGGACGCCACTGCGATCCCTTCAGGAAGGCGGGCTCACGGCCCGGTGGAATGACGCGATCGAGGACGAGGACGAACAGTACGGCCAGAAGGCCAATGCGAAAGGCTCCGAGCAAGGCGCCGACGATACGATCCGGAATGCTGATCGTGGGGCCGACCATTTCACTCACCGCAAGTCGCAGCAATGCGCTGATCGTGGCGCCCGCGGCGACAAATACCGCAAGGAAGACCAGCCAGACCTGCGGTGTCGGCATTTTCAGATATGTCGTGAGCAGGGGTGCCAGTCGCGGCGCTGCCGCCACCGCGACGCCCATCCCGCACAAATAGCCAAAAATCGTCGCAAGGCTGCGCAGAAATCCCGTCATGAATCCAAGGACCACTGCGACGAAAAGGCAGACGTAGATGGCGAGATCGAACGGGTTGGCCGAGAGGAAGTCCATTGCGGTTTGGTCGGAGCGGACTACGCTTTGCGCGTTTGAAAATCGGAAGGAGACCCTACATGGCGTTTGCAGTCACAAGCAACAGCTTCAAGGACGGCGACTATTTGCCGAACGATTACATCCTGTCTGCCGATTTCGGCTTCGGCTGTGCCGGCGGCAACACGTCGCCGCATCTGAAATGGTCGGGTGCTCCTGCCGGCACGAAGAGTTTTGCGGTGACCTGCTACGATCCCGATGCGCCGACCGGATCGGGATTCTGGCATTGGCTGGTGGTCAACATTCCGGCGGATGTCACCGAGCTCGCGCCGGGTACGGGCAGTGCTGACCACCCTGGGCTTGAAGCGGATATCGAGGCAAGTATTGCGAAATATGGGCGATACCTTTGATGGGACGATGCCGCCGCACCAGCCGCCTTTACAGCGTCCGGTATCCGCCGTCCGCCATGATGATCGAGCCCGTGACATAACTTGAAAGATCGGACGCAAGGAAAATCGCCGGACCGACGATGTCCTCCGGCTTGCCGGCACGGCCGAGCGGCGTGTGGTCGAGAAAGATCTTCACCAGCTCGGGATTGCTCGCGCGCACTTTTTCGTTGAGCGGCGTCTCGATGAAGCCAGGGCCGATGGCGTTGACGCGCACGCCTTCCTTGCCGAGCTCGGCGGCGAGGGCGCGGGTGAAGCCGAGCACGCCGTGCTTCGAGGTGGTGTAGGCAACCGAATTCGGCGTGCGCACGTGCATGAACGACTGGAGGGAGGCCATGTTGACGATGCGCCCCTTGGTCGCGCGCAGGACGTCGAGGAAGGCGTGCGTCACATTGAACATGCCGTTGAGATTGACCGCCATGATGTCCTGCCAGTCCTTGCTGATGATGTCGGGATCGGCGGTGACGGCGTTGCGCCGGTTAATGCCGGCATTGTTGACGAGGATGGAGACCTGGCCGGCTTTTGCGGCGACGTCCGCAGCGACGGCGCGGCAGGCGGCGCGATCGGTGACGTCGAGCCTGAAGTGGTGCGCCTTACCGCCTGCCTTGACGATGTCGGCGGCCGTTGCGGCCGCCGTCTCGCCATTGATATCCGCAGCGACGACTTGCGCGCCCTCGCGGGCGAAGCCCAGCGCGATGGCGCGGCCGATCCCGGAACCGGAACCGGTCACCACAGCGGTATGATTTTGCAGAAGTCCTGGCATGTTCCCTTCCTTCAACTGCGGTGGAACATAGCGGCCTCGGACGGGGCTTGCTACATTGGCGGCGAAGGAGAATCCGATGTGCCGCAACATCAAGACCTTGTTCAATTTCGAGCCGCCGGCGACCGAAGACGAAATCCAGGCCTCCGCGCTGCAATTTGTGCGCAAGCTCTCGGGCTTCAACAAACCGTCGCAGGCGAACGCCGAGGCATTCGAATGCGCCGTCGATGAAGTGTCGCAGGCCGCGCGCAAGCTGCTGGCCTCGCTGCAAACGATCGCGCCGACGCGCGACCGCGCTGTGGAAGCGGAGAAGGCGCGAGCACGGGCAAGGGAGCGTTTTGCCTGATGGCACGAGGACCCACACCACCCGACGCCCGCAGCGCGGCCGAGAAGGCCTTCAAGGCTGCGACCACCAAGCCGGCCGAGTTGCCGCCGAAGGCGCCTGCGCTGCCGCACGTGAAACACACGGTGACGCTGCGCATCGACCAGGACGTGCTCGATTTTTTCCAGGAAGAGGGACCTGGCTGGCAGGACCGCATCAATGCGGCGCTGCGCAAGGCTGCGGGGAAATAACGCTGCCCGTGATGAAACGCGTTGTCACGATCGCGGTGGCGATGCTGGCGACCGCTGCCCTGGCCGCCGAAAAAAAGACTTACAGCTACGTTTGCAAGGGCGGTGGTTTCAACATCACGGCAAATGTTGATCACTCCGGCTCCATCGAGCGATGGAGCAAGAGCGAGCCGGTGATCTTGCAGATCGCCGGCGAGCCTCCGCAGACGCTCACCGCCGATCCCAACGCGCCCGACGCGGACAGTTACCGCAACAAGGACTACGAATTCTATGCGTTGAAGACGTTCATCACCCTGACACACAAGAGCCACGGCGTGACCGTGAAATTCTACAGCGAATGCCGGGCTGAGTAGGCGCGTGCAGGTGGGTGAGCCGCGTTCGCCTTGGTCACTCGAGAAGGAAGTTCATCCCACCAAATTCGCGTCCCGTGCCAGCACCCATTTTCCGTCCGGCTCTTTCCGCAAGATCGTCAGCGTGTAGCCGGACCGGCGCACGGTCTCGCCGTCGGGCGGGGTGATCGCGATCTCGATGAAATTCCGCAGATAGGCCCAATCGCCGAGGATCTTGAGCTCGCGGATGTCGGATGTGCCTTCGAGGCGGACACCATCCGTGCTGCGCGAATTGGCGGCGAAGGTCTGCTTGCCGAAGGGCTCGCGCCCGGGGACCATGAAGACCACGTCGTCGGACATCAGGCTCAGCACGGTCGCAGTATCGCCATCGCGGCTTGCCGTCATCCAGGTGTCGACCAGGTCGCGAATGGCGCGTTCGTCGGGGGACATTGGTGGGTCTCAATTGGCGGTGTTGAGGCGCCTGGAGTTACGTTTCAGAGCGCGCCTGGTTCCGGCTCGCCGAGATCCACGATGTAGTGAAAGACGTTCGGCAAGGCCGGCGTCGAAGGCAGGGCCAGCGGCTTTTTCTCCCGAAGCTGGAATTTCAGCGTATTCACGCCATCCTGCTCGATGAGGGCGGTAAAATTCGGTTCGCGCTTCTTGAACAGCTCGTTGGTCCGGCGACCGACCTCGCTCCAGACCTGCGGCGCCGAAAAGCCGGCATGCTTGTGCGGCAGCGGGATATATGTGCCGTCGCGCCGTTCCATTTTAAAACCGCGAATCCGCAGGCGATGGCTCAGCTCCAGGTCCTCCGGACCCCATCCCCAATAGCAATTCGGAAAACCGTTCACCGTGGTGAAGGTCTCCTTGTCGAGCAGGCTGACCGCGCCAAAAAACGTTTCCCAGTTCTCCCGGATCGACAGCCCGTGCCAGATCAGCCGCGCCGGATTCGCCGTCCACGAATAGTCGGCCCACATCGGCAGATAGTCGACATCGTGGATGCAGACATAGTCCGAGCTGTCGCGCGTGAGCAGAAATCCGCAATTGGCCAGTCGGCCCCGGCTGAAGGGCGCCTTGCCCCATTGTTCGATGATGTTGATGGTGACGGGGATCTGCCGGTCGAGCTTGTCACGCTGAAAATAGGTGACCATGTGCGGGACGAACCGGGAGAGGTGCTCGGCGCGGTCGCGATAGGGAACCACGATGGCGAGACGCTTCGCGTAACGCGGATCAGTCTCGCCGGATTTGTCTGGCAAGTTCATGAGCCCCACCCCGCGGAGATGGTAACCGATTCGCAACGGAACGTGGCCGGTTTGGTCGTTCCACGGTCGCGGTCGCAAGACCGCGAATGAGAGGAAGCCACAGGAGGCCTACGGCTCCCCCGACACTTTCAGGATCTCGATCAGCTTCCTGTCACGCCAGCGCTGAAGGTCGGCCATGCTGCGGCCGGCCGCTTCCTCGGTGACGCCTTTGATGATGGCCTTTTGCACCTCCGGCGTCAGCCGCGTCTGGCCGAGATCATCCATCCAGCCCTGCATTGCCGGGCCGATATGCGACATGAAATGCGCCATGCCGCCTTCGCCGCCTGCCATGTGAAACGTCAGATGCGGCCCCATCAGCGCCCAGCGCAGGCCCGGCCCGTAGGCGATCGCCGCATCGGCATCCGCCACTGAGACCACGCCTTCAGTGACAAGATGAACGGCTTCCCGCCACAGCGCCGCCTGCAGGCGATTGGCGACGTGGCCGCGCACTTCCTTCCGGATGTGGATCGGGTGCTTGCCGATGTCGCGATAGAAATTCATTGCTTTGGTGATTGTCTCCGGCGATGTCTTCGCGCCGCCGACGACTTCGACCAGCGGAATGAGATGCGGAGGGTTGAACGGGTGGCCAATCACGCAGCGCTGCGGGTGCCTGCACTTTGCACTCACGCGGCTGATGAGCAGGCCCGAAGAGCTTGTCGCGATCACCGTTTCCGGCGGCATCGCCGCGTCGAGCGTCGCGAACAATTCGATCTTGAGACCCTCGCGCTCGGGTCCGCTTTCCTGCACGAACTCCGCGCCTTTCACGGCTGCCGCCGGTTCCTTGAAAAATGCGAAGCGTTTGCGGTCTGCGCCCGGCTGCACGGCGTTGAGTTTTTCCAGCGTGGGCCAGGCATTGTCGATGAAGCGCCGCGCGAAGGCTTCCCCGTCCGGCAACGGGTCGTAGGCGCCGACCTCGAACCCGCGTGCAAGAAAATAGGCCGCCCAGCTCGCGCCGATGGTGCCGGCGCCGATCACGCTCACGCGTCGTGTCATTCTAATCCCTCCAGATCATTCGCCCCAGGATTTGCGCCATCGTGAGCGGATGCATCACGACAGCATTGATGCGGCCCCACAAGCGGTCCGGCTCATGAAAAACGCCGAGCCGCCGAAGCACGGTGGCGCGGTCATAGTAGATCTTCTCGCCTGCCAGTTTGTTCTCTTTGTCGAACGTGTAGATGCCGCAGAGCGGAAACTCGATAAGACGGCCGGTCGGCGGCAAGCCGAGCCAGGAACCCAAGTGGCGCCCGCGAATGATGACTTCAAGAACGACCGTTGCTTCGCTGGCGTGGCGCCGCTGCACGTCGATCTGAAGGTCCGGCATGGCGCGCAGCAAATCCGCATAAAACGCGCGGACTCCGTCGCGGCCGACATAATGGGCGTCCCACGGCTCGTCGTCGTAACGCGCCGCGTCTCCGAACGTTGTCATAATACCGTCGAGGTCGTGCCGGTTTTCCAGTGCTACGTGCTCTTCGACGAGCCGGAGGCGCAGCAATTGCTGTTCCGAATCCGATGGGGCCATGCCGAAATGCCTCCGCGTACCTTGTTGCGGGACGGGTTTGGAATATTATGGCCCCGAGCCGCGTAAATGGAACCTGCAGCCGCCGTCGCCGTTGCAGTGACGGATCGGTTCGCGAAAGGGCAGCCCCATGCGCCCCATACGCCCCATGCGCTCCATGACACTCGCCATCCCGGTTTTGGTTCTGCTGGGCGCTGTTACCGCAGCGCAAGAGCAACGTCGCGTTTCGCCCGGCCCGACGCCAACGCCGCCTGCATCGGCGGGTCCTGCGGCGGGTATACCGCAGGCACCCGTTGGCCACCGTCAGCCGACGCAAAGCACACTGCCGCCCGCCGTGCGCAGGGATGAGAGCACCCCCGGACGCGAAGCCGTGGATCCGCTAGGGCCAACGCCAAGCATTTGCAAAAATTGCTGAGCGGCGCGGAAGCGGCGCGACGTGCCGGGCGCTCTCATCACCTTGTGCCCAGTTTCACCGTGACCGGATAAAGGCGATGGCGGCGGAGACCGCGGGCGCATCCTGCCTGAAGAAACCATGCGCCCCGTGTGCATTGCACGGGTTTGGTCCCGGGTCGCCATCGGTGTTGATCCATTGCAGCCGCGCCTTGCCCCGCGCCCAGGTGACGAATTCGGTGGCGCCGATCGGCAGCGTGAATTTGCAGGCATCCCGGCTGTGATGGATAACGAGGGTTGCCGGCAATTTATCCGGCGTGCCGAGCGTCGCCATGACTCGCGGATAGATGCCGGAAACGAATACGACGCCCGCCGCCCGCGCGCCCGCGGCAAGCGCTGCCGCGGCGTCGACGGTGCCTTTGCTCATGCCGACGATCACCACCTTGTGGCCCTGCGCAGCCTCGGCCGCGACTGTTTCGGCGGCCGTCGCTGATGATGTCGTCAGGATGGTGCGGATACCGGCGCCCTTGATCCTGGCCTCGTTCCGCACCAGGAAATCTCCCGGCACGATGCCACTCGAGCCGGGCATCAGGACCGCGATGTTGGCCGCGGTCGCGGCGCCGACCTGAACGGTCCACGCCAAAATCAGCGTCGTCAGCAACGCGAGAACTCGGAGCATGGCAACCCCTGAAGCGTAATCGCCTCTCATCAAAGCGGGCCGTACGCTAACAGCATCAACCGCGGGTCAGCGATCGACGTCCTTGACGTCGGTGTCCGGGCGGTCGCTTCCGGATGCCGTTTCCGTATGCCATTGGCCTTTCTCGTCCTCGTACTCGATGACGTGGGTCTGCCCGGGAACGCGCTGCTCCTGGGCGGCGCGCTTGGCTGCGGCGAGCGCGGCCGCATGGGTGCGAAACGCCTCGGAGAAAACATCGCCGGCCTTGTAAGCCCAGCCTTCATCGTGCCGGACGATTCTATACGTGACGTGCGTCATTGATTCACCCTACAGGTTGGAGAGCGCGGGCAGCTAAAACACCTTGTTGCTCTCCTTCACCGTCTCTGCATCAACGTAGACCTGCTCGCCGAGTTGCCGGAATTTCTCTGACATCTGCGCCATACCTTGCTCTCTTGTCAGGGAAGACGGGTTTTGTTCGCCCTCGGCTCCAAAACCCTTTTGATCATTCAACGTCGCCGCATAGTCGCGTACGTCCTGCGTGATTTTCATCGAGCAGAACTTCGGCCCGCACATGGAGCAGAAATGCGCCACCTTGTGCGCTTCTTTCGGCAGCGTCTCGTCGTGATATTCGCGCGCGGTATCGGGATCGAGCCCGAGGTTGAACTGGTCCTGCCAGCGGAAATCGAAGCGCGCGCGGCTCAATGCGTCGTCGCGCAGCTGCGCCGCCGGGTGGCCCTTGGCGAGGTCGGCTGCGTGCGCGGCGATCTTGTAGGTGATGACGCCTTCCTTGACGTCGTCGCGGTCGGGCAGGCCGAGGTGTTCCTTCGGCGTCACGTAGCAGAGCATGGCGCAGCCGAACCAGCCGATCATGGCGGCGCCGATGCCGCTGGTGATGTGGTCGTAGCCGGGCGCGATATCGGTGGTGAGCGGCCCGAGCGTATAGAACGGGGCCTCGCCGCATTCCTTGAGCTGCTTGTCCATGTTGATCTTGATCTTGTGCATCGGCACGTGGCCGGGGCCCTCGATCATCACCTGGCAGCCCTTCTTCCAGGCGATCTGCGTGAGTTCGCCCAGTGTTTCCAGCTCGGCGAATTGCGCGCGGTCGTTGGCGTCGGCAATCGAACCGGGACGCAGGCCGTCGCCCAATGAGAACGACACATCATATTTGCGCATGATGTCGCAGATTTCGTCGAAGCGCTCGTAGAGGAAACTCTCTTTGTGCCGCGACAGGCACCACTTCGCCATGATCGAGCCGCCGCGCGAGACGATGCCCGTGACGCGATTGGCTGTAAGCGGCACGTAGGCCAGCCGCACGCCGGCGTGGATAGTGAAATAGTCGACGCCCTGCTCGCACTGCTCGATCAGCGTGTCCTTGTAGCATTCCCAGTCGAGCTTGACGGGATCTCCATCCACCTTTTCAAGCGCCTGATAAATGGGAACGGTGCCGATCGGCACCGGCGAATTGCGCAGGATCCATTCGCGCGTGTTGTGGATGTTGCGGCCGGTGGAGAGGTCCATCACCGTGTCGGCGCCCCAGCGGATCGCCCACACCATTTTCTCGACTTCTTCTTCGACCGACGAGGTGACGGCGGAGTTGCCGATATTGGCGTTGATCTTCACCAGGAAGTTGCGGCCGATGATCATCGGCTCCAGCTCGGCGTGGTTGATGTTGGACGGAATGATGGCACGGCCGCGCGCGACCTCGCTTCGCACGAATTCCGGCGTGACGAAGGCGGGAACTGCGCCGCCGAACTGCTCGCCGTCGGCGAGGGCAGCCTGTGCGCGGTCGAGCATCTTCTTGCGGCCGAGGTTTTCGCGCTCGGCGATGTAAATCATCTCCTTGGTGATAATGCCGGCTTTGGCCCATTCATATTGCGTGACCGGTTTGCCTTCCAACGCGCGCCACGGCTTCGGGGTGTTGGGGAAATTACGGGCGAGATGTTTTCCCGTGACGTTGCCGTTGTCGACGGGCTGGATCGGCCGGCCCTCATATTCCTCCACGCCGCCACGTTCTTTCACCCATTCGATGCGCGCTCGGCCCAGGCCCTTCTCTACGTCGATCGTCACCGCCGGGTCCGTGTATGGACCCGTTGTGTCGTAGACCGGCAGCGGCGGCTCGCCTGACGATGCATCGAGCGCGATCTCGCGCAGCGGCACACGCAACTCGGGCGCGGCTTCGGGCTGGGAATAGACCTTGCGTGAGGCGGGCAACGGCCCGGTGGTGACCTTCGGGAGGGTGACGTTGGGGTCGTGGATATTCATTTATTTTCTCCTCCGTACACGCGGCTGGCGCCGCGTACTCTCGTGGACAAGTTGTGGCGGATCGAGATAGCCGAAATAGCTCAGCAATACGCCGAGCAGCACGGCGATCCCGCCGTCGATGATGAAAAAGTTCGGAGAGCCGAGCACAGCAAGGCCGTACGTCTCGATCACCTGCGGTGCGATCATCCGTACGGCACCGCCGATCAGAGCCAGCCAGCCGATGACGGTGATGATGAGCGACCAGTGCCATTTCCAATCGTTATGCACGGCGACCATCGCAAGCCCCACGACAAGAGCGAGGATCCCGGACAGATAGATGAGCATGTGGTCGTGCAAGGCGCGCTCAAACATGGCGCGATAGACGGCCGTGTTGAACAGCATGCCGAGACCACCGACGATGAAGACGGGTCCGATCAGCTTGGCCAGAAAATGCGACCGTTCCATGGTTTAAGTCCCCCAATTGGATGTTGCGTTGACGCTCACGCTACATAACCCTTGAAGGTGATAAAGCCGCCGAATGCGACCAGGACAATTCCAAGGCCGGTGAAAAAGCCGGCATTGGCGATGACCGCGCTGGCGATGAAGTTGGCGAACTGGGGCGCGATGATGCGGAACGCGCCAACGCAGGTGAGCACCCAGCCGATCATCGTGACGATGCTGCGCCAGTCGGGCGTCCAGGCGCTGTGGACGTTGAGAATGTAGAGGCCGGCGACCAGCGCCAGGATTCCGGAAAAGTAGATGAAGGGAAGGCCACCGAGGAACTGCGCCGCCATATCGCGGTAGGTCGCCTGGTTCGACAGCATGCCGACGCCGATGGCGGCAAGCACCGGGCCGACCAGCCTCGCGATCGTCAGCGATTTTTGCATCGGAGTGTCCTGTCCCTTCGCCGGCATGACCCGGATCAGGTTCAAAGGGTTTCTCTCAGCCCAAAACGGGCACCCCTCGGAACAGTGTTTAATGTATGCGCGGGGGCGGGTCTGTCAATGCGGGGCGGGGGAAATGCGGCGGCTTCGATACATGGAAAAAGACTGCATGCCCGCTTGCGCGGGCAATGGAAAAAGACTGAATGCCCGCTTGCGCGGGCATGAGGGGGACAGCAGCGGGCACGAGCTGACGAAAGACCCTCACGTCCGCGGCAGCTGTGTCACCGCCACCCTTACCGCGCCGTTGGCTTCCGCGATCACGCGCAGGGTGTTCGCATCGAATTCGATGCCTGTGAGGCGCAGGCCGTTCACGGACGCATCCACGCGCACGCCATTGCTGCCGCCTTGCTGAAATTCCTTGAGTGCGGCGGCGATCTTGGCTCTCGCGTCATTGGCGAAGGGCTTGAGATCGATCGCCGCCTTGTCGGCGAGCGCCTTTTGCACATAAGGCATGGCCGCGCGTGCGGCGGTGCCAAGCAGACCGAAGGCGGCTTCCGATTCGACGGCGAGTGAAATATCGGTCAGCCGCATGATCTGGTTCTCCTGATCGAGCACCGGCTTACCCCAGATGTGTACGGTTGCTTCGGTGCCGAAGCCGAACCAGCTTTTCTTCTCGCGCGCCTTCACGCGCAGCGAAATCAGCAGCCGGTCGCCGGCTGCCGCGAGGCTCGCGCCGAGCACCTCGACATCGACCGGCCCGCTGCCATCCTCGGGAAAGTGCCGACCCTTGAGCTGCGGCTCGATGAGACTGTTGAGCTCGGTGAACGGCATGTCGATCGGTACGCCGACCGCGAGCACGCCGTCCTGCATCGGCGGCACCAATTCGAGCTGCGCCGGGAACGGGCAATTCGGCTTGGTTTCGTTCGGCAGGATGCGCGTTTCCGCTTGCACGCCGATGGTTATCGTCACGTTGCGCGCATCGACTTGTGGCTGCGCTGCGGCGGCGCGCACCGGCCGCATTTCCAGCCACAGCGGGGGCAGGCCGGTTTTCTCGCCGCCGAGCGGAATCGAGCGGCACATCTTCGTCCATTGCTCACGCGCGCTGCGCTCGATCGTCGGATCGTTGCGCAAGCGCGCCTGCAGTGCCGTGATCTGGTTGCTCACGATCGGATCGAGCACCGGCTTGATTTCATTGCCGAGATTGACCTTGACGCCCGCAATGTTTGTGCCGGCATCGTTGAAATCGAGCCGCCCTGCAAGGTTGGGTTCGATACGCCACGCGGATGTGAGCTGCGGCCGCGACGTCACCACCACGTTGCCGCGAAAATCGGTGCGCTGGTCGAGCGTCTTGACGGCGAGATCCTCGATCTGCTTGCCGACTGCATTGCCGCCAAGCAGGTTGCCGATCGCGCCGCCAATGCCGCCTACGGCCTTGCCCGCGGTGTTGCCGATCTGGCCGGTGATACGCACGCTGCCGTTGAGCGGCGTTATGATCGTCAGCGTGTTCGATTGTCCGGACGCGACCATTGTCCCACGCGTGACAGTGAGCCCGATCTCGGCCTGGCCAAGCAGCTGCGTGACCGGATTGTCATTCTTGCCCGCGAAATCGCGCGGCGCCGCGGCGTCGAGCGAATTGCCGATGGCGGCCAGCGCAACGGCGACCGGCGCGATGACCTGGGAGGCGCGCGTCACGGGCTGCAAGGCTTTCGGGGGCTGTAAAATCGCGAGCGCTTCCGGCAGTCCGCTGTCGGCGGGAATGAAGCGGTTGAGCGCCCACATCGTGGCGGCGTAGCAAGTTGCGATGATGCTGGCGGCGGCGACCGCCAGACGGAATCGGCGCGAGCGGCCGAACAGCCGGATGGGCGCCGTGACGTAGTAGATGAATGTATCGAGCCGCATTGATGCCCCGCTCGAATCACCAACGCGAATCTTAGGCGGCGTTTCGGTGAGGCGCCAGCGGCACACGTGTGGCTCCAACCTCTAGCCGTCGTCCCCGCGACGGCGGGGACCCAGTACGCCGCAGCATTACGATCGAATCTCCCCGCGGGCGTTTACTGGATGCCCAGCTTTTGCGGGGCATGACGCCGAGTTTGTTGCACGCGGTTACCAATTTATCGCGCCCGCATTCCCAGCGCCGACGACGCAGTCACGGGAGTGGTAGGGTGTCATCATGGCGCAACCCTTCGTCGAGCCGTGCGACCGCGGCATTATCGCCGCCCAACCATGTCCGCGCGCGCTTGGGCGCGAGATCGCGCCACAGCGGCGCCGGATGGTATTGGCTGCCTGTGTGCTTGCATCCGCGATGGCTTTCATCGATGGGTCGGCGTTGACGGTCGCGCTCCCGAAGCTGCGCGCCTTCTTCGGCGCCGATCTTGCGTCGGTGCAATGGGTGCTCAACGGCTATGTGCTGGCCCTGGCCGCGCTGACATTGATTGGTGGCGCGCTCGCCGATCACTACGGCAAGGCGCGCATGCTGGTTGTGGGATGCGTCGGTTTTGGAGTTTCGTCGATAGCCTGCGCGATCGCCCCCTCTATCGGCTGGTTGATTGCCTGCCGCATCGTTCAGGGGATTTCGGCAGCGATCGTAACGCCGTCGAGCCTTGCCTTGATCGGTGCGACGTATCCGAAAGAAGAACGTAGCCGCGCGATCGGCGTCTGGGCGGCTGCTTCGGCGCTGACCATGGCCGGGGGACCAGTGCTGGGCGGCTGGCTGACCGAAAGCTTCGGCTGGCAATGGGTTTTCGCGCTCAACCCGCCGCTGGCGCTGGTTGCCGTTGTGCTCCTGATCATTTATGCGCCGGCCGACCAGCATGCAGTGCGGCAATTCGATTTTGCGGGCGCAGCCATCCTGACAGTTGCTCTTGGCGCGCTCGCCTGGGCGCTCAGCCAGATCGGCCCGGACAAGACGGGCGCGGGCGGCGGCGTATTGATTGCTTTCGCCGCGGTGCTCGGTGTCGCGGGGCTTGTCGGCTATGGCCTGTGGGAGCGTGCGACGTCACATCCGATGACACCGCCACGGCTCATGAAGAACCGCGCGTTTGTCGCGCTCAATATCGCGACGCTGCTGATCTATGCCGGCCTTGCGATCATGTTCTTTCTCCTGTCGTTTGACCTTATCGACCGGCGCAAATTGACTCCTATCGATGCCGGCCTCGTTTTCCTGCCTTTCACGCTGGGTGTTGGTCTGCTGTCGCAGCCATTCGGGGCTTTGGCTGACAAGATCGGGGCCCGAACCATGCTGATCGCCGGGCCGCTTGGGGCTGCCGCCGCCCTTCTTCTGCTTGCGTTGGGCAAGGACGCATCGCTCGCAGCCGGCGTGATCGCGCCGATGACGCTGCTCGGTGTTTCCTTTGCCGGCGTGGTGGCGCCGCTCACGGCGTCGGTGATGTCGAGTGTCGCAGATGCGGACGAAGGCCTTGCCTCCGGCGTCAACAATGCTGTGAGCCGCGTGGCGCAGCTTGCCGGTATTGCGCTGTCCGCCGGCGTGGCGTCATACGCATCAGGCTATGTGGCGGGCTTGATCACGGCTGCCATTTTCATGACCGTGGGCGCTCTCGGCATCGCGCTCATGCTGCCGCCGGCGACAGGAGGCAAACAGTAGTCAATTCAGCGTCATGCCCTGCGAAGGTGGGGTCCCCAGTAAACGCAAGCTTGAGAGATTACTCTCAGAGCTGCGGCGCACTGGTCCCCGCCTTCGCGGGGACGACGTCAGCAAGCTCGGCAATGACCGCGCCGAGTCCTGAGTAGCCCATTAAACCGACGCTACCCGCGGGATCCGGGCAAGCTTGGACGGCTGATAGTGCGCAAATCCCTGCAGCGCGACCGGATCGGTGAATTCGACGCGCCGCTCGCTGCCGGCGATCAGTTTTTCCGAGCGCAGGCGTTGCATCATGCGGTTGAGGTGGGGAACGCTCAGGCCCAGGACGTCGGCCATGACTTCCTGCGAAAACGGCAGCGTGAATCTCGTCGCTTCGGCACGTCCGACGTTGCGCAGCCGCCAGTGCAGCTCCAGAAGAAAATGCGACAGTCGCTCGATCGGCGTGCGGCGGCCGACGTCGATAATGTGTTCGGCGTAGGTCGTCGCCTCCTGCACGGCGATCCAGGTCAGGGCCAGGCCGAATTGCGGTCGGCGATAGCAAAGCTGCACGTAGGCATCGAGGGTGCAGGCGTTCATCACGAAATCGGTGATGGCGCTTACAGAATAGATCGCCTTTTCGAAGAAGCTGCCGGGTATGCCGACGATGTCGCCCGGCAAAATTACGTTGAGGATTTGACGCTTGCCATTGCGCAGCAGTTTGTAACGCACTGCGTAGCCATCCCTCACGAAGCACAGCTTGCGGTATTCGTCTCCGTCGACAATGACTTCCCCCCGCCGCTGAACCAGCAATTCGCCATCGATGATGGCTGCGAGGCCTTTCAGATCGGCGGGCTCAAGGTCGACGTATTGCAACAGCCGTGTAACGAACGGGTGCTGCTCCAACATGGTACTGGCTGCTGCAAGAGGCATGAAAGGCTCAAAGAAGGCTCATGGGCCGGTCAGGCTAGCCTCGTTCCTTAATCTGAATCAATGATCCTGACGAAGGCGCGCACGCGCGAAACGCAGTCGAATACATGAGCCGCTCTTCCCCTCTGAAGTTGAGTGGTCGTGATACTCCTTTTCCAAATGGCCGCGCCTGCAAGTGCGGCCATTTTTTAAGAGTCGCCGATGGTCACGGAAAAAAACGAGCAGGCCAGCGTGGATGGCAGCGTACGAGCCGACAGGGCGGCCATGGTGATCGCCTCGATCATCATCGCTGGTCTCCTGGGGATGTTCGGTTACGGAATTCTCGGCTGGATCATGTTTGGCTAGGCCGGTGTGACGCACGCACCGGTGACGATGTGCCGGGACGGCTGGTTTGGTTTGCCCCTTTCCGGCCGTTGCGCACGGGAAGCCCCGGCCATGCGCCGGGGCTTCTTCAGTGCGATCAATGCGATCCCATGCGATGCAGCTTGAGCACGGTGTAGACCGTGTCGCTCGCCGGCGTCGGAATGCCTAGCTCGCGGCCGAAGGCCCGCACTTTGCCTGCGAGCCAATCGAGCTCAAGTCGGTTGCCACGTTCGAGATCGTGCGCCATCGACGCCTTCATCCCCGGCTCGATTTTTGTCGTGACAAAGGCCGTACGTTCCTCGAGATAAGCGGGGTCCAGCGCCACGCCCTTGGCTTTACCGACCGCAAATGCCTCGTCCATCAGCGCGCGAAAGAATCCACGCAATTCGGGATCTGCTGCGATCGGACCAATGGGCGAGCGCAAGCCTGCGGTCGAGCCCGCCATAGCCGTGAGGAAAATGAATTTCTGCCAGAGCTCGCTTTCGATGTCGGCAGAGAGGTCGATATCGAGCTTCGCGGCCTTGCCCGCTTCAACGAAGGCATTGAGTTTGTCGTCGGGCTTCTTGTCGGCGCGGCCAAAACGGAGCCTCGCAAACTGACTTGTATGTTTGATCGTGCCCGGCGAAGCGATGGTGGTCGCGATATAGGCGGCGCCGCCGACAACGCGTTCGGAGCCCAGCACGCCGGAAACGCGTTCGACGCTGTCGACGCCATTTTGAAACGTAATGAGCCGGCTGTCCGGTCCGAGTAACGGACGTGCGGAAGCAGCTGCCGTTTCGGTATCCCACAGCTTGACCGCGAACAGCACGATGTCGACCGGCCCGACCTTGGCAGGATCGTCGGTGACGTTCGGTTTCGGCAGATGCAGATTGCCGTGAACGCTCTCGATCTTCAGGCCGTTTTTCTGGATCGCATCGCGATGGGCTCCGCGCGCGATGAAAAAGACATCGTGCCCCGCTGCCGCCATGCGCGCGCCGAAATATCCGCCGACCGCACCTGCCGCCATTGCCGCAATACGCATGTTATTTTCCGTCTTTGTCATGGCCGGGCATAGCCGCCCGCAGGACGGCGTGCTTTCGCACGCCTATGTCCCGGCCATCGGGGTTGTCCGATTTCCGCAGCCTTATAACTGACAAGTCCGGTGATGACAGAAAAAATGGCCCGGCAGGAGGCCGGGGCCATTCATGGCAGATCTGCAGAGGACTAGTAGCGGCCGGAAGGCCGGATGCCATTCCAGGCCGCTTCTGCGCGGCCCTGTGGCTGTGGCGCATAGGCATTCGTCAGCGACGCCTGTCTGGATTGCGCAACGGCGGTCTGCGGCAGCACGATGACTTTCGCACCGACCTGCACGCGGCTGTAGAGATCGATCACGTCTTCGTTTGTCAGGCGGATGCAGCCACTCGAAACGTGCTTGCCGATAGTGGTGGGCGCATTGGTGCCGTGGACGCGGTACTGCGTCCCGGCAATATACATGGCGCGCGCGCCGAGCGGATTACCCGGTCCGCCTGAGGTCATGCGCGGCAGGTACGGCTGACGTGCAACCATTTCGGCTGGCGGATACCAATCCGGCCATTCGGCCTTGCGCTCGATCGATCGCACGCCCGACCAGGTGAAACCTTCGCGGCCGACACCGATTCCGTAGCGCATCGCCTTGCCGTTACCGAGCACGTAATAAAGAAACGTGTGCGGGGTATCGACGATGATGGTGCCGGCGGCCTCTTTGCCGTTGTAGTCGACGATCTGCCGCCTCAGCCGCGGATCGATCTTCGCGTCATCGGGTTCGTCCGCGGGCGCGGGGTCGACGGCTTGCGGTGCGATTTGAGTCTGAGCTGGGGGTGTGAGGAATACGAACAGAGGTTCGGCATTGGCAGCGCCGCACGACAGCGCAGCGGCGGCCATCAGCGCGGCAAACGAAACTGATTTGGACATGATACCCTCGTCGGCTTTCCTCGCCCCTTGGCACGGAAACAATGGCCGACAAGGTTCAATGGTTCCGTGAGCCCGCTCGGGTAAATACTCTTAAAGCGCCGGAACGAACGGGCGGAGTCCGGGGTTTGTGCTTCTTAGTTCTTGAGCTTGTGCCAGCCGACCACAGCCTCAGGCACGCTGTCGGTTGAGGCGAAATAGGGCTTGATGTCGAGCAGTGGTGTGCCGTCGAGGCAATCGAGCCCGATCACCGACAACCGGTTACCATCGACACGAAGCAGCTTCACCACGCTCATGGCAATCGGGTTTGGCCGGGCAGGGGACCGTAACGCAAAGGTCCCCCGTTGCACGCCGCCGTGTCCTGGCACCTGGAGCACGAGGGTGCGGGGCGAGCGGTCCATCCAATAGAGCAAGACAATGTGGGTGCAGGTTTCAATGTCTTTGAGAGCTTCGCCCCAGCGCGCGTCGACATCGACGATACAAACCGCCTCGGATTCGCGCGCGTTCTTCGGGCAGTCCTTGCGCTCTTTCCAGGGCGTGTGAATGCGGCCGATGAAATAGAGACCGGCATCGTGTTCGCGCGGCAGCTCGATGGTTTTTTCGCCTTCCCAGATGCCAAAGTCTTTGCCGGTCATGACCGCTTGTCCGCCTGTCGAAAAACATCATGGATTGCCAAGCCCGCAAATGACAGGGCGGGGGTAGGTCCGCAGGGTAGTGGGCTTGCGGACAGGCGCTTCAACGTATAAAGATATCTTTATATGGTGGGAGCCCGCCCCAAACGGGCACTGTCTGATGGCAAGCGACGACAAACTCAGTTTCGATGCCCTCAATTCGGCGCTCAAGGCGGCGGGCGAGGAGACACGCCTGCGCGTTATAGCGCTGCTGGCCGAGGCAGAGCTCACCGTGTCCGATCTCACCGACATCCTTCGCCAGTCGCAGCCGCGTATTTCGCGCCACCTGAGGCTTCTCGCCGAGGCCGGGCTGGTCGAACGCTTCCGTGAGGGGACCTGGGCCTTCTTCCGCCTTGCCGAGCATGGCGGCGGCGCCGACGTCGCTCGTGCGCTGATCGATCGGCTCAATCCAGCCGACCAGACAATCTCGCGTGACCGCGCACGTCTCGCCTCCGTACGTCAGGCGCGCGCCGCCGCCGCACAGGCCTACTTCCGCGCACATGCCGTGGAGTGGGACCGAATCCGCAAATTGCATGTCGCGGACGATGCGGTCGAGGAGGCGATCCGCGCCGCGCTCGCCGACAAGCCGTTCCGCTCGCTGCTCGATCTCGGCACCGGCACCGGGCGTATGCTCGAACTGTTCGGCAACGAAATCGAGCGCGGGCTTGGCCTCGATCTCTCGCTCGACATGCTGCTGCTCGCGCGCGACCGGCTTGAACGCGCCGGCCTGAAGAACTGCAGCGTGCGGCAGGGGGACATTTATGATTTGCCGCTCGCCGACGGGTCATTCGACGTCGTCATCCTGCATCAGGTGCTGCACTTCCTCGACGATGGCGGGCGTGCGATCCGCGAGGCGGCGCGCGTGCTGCGGCCCGGCGGACGCCTGCTGGTGGTCGACTTTGCGCCGCACGAACAGGAATTCCTGCGCGAGCAGTTTGCGCATCGTCGCCTGGGGTTTGCACCGGAGACGGTGACGCAATGGATAACTGCCTCTGGTCTTGAACCGGTGCTGCACAGGTCGCTCGCGCCCGAGCCGGGTTCCGATGGCAAGATCGCGGTGTCGCTGTGGTTGGCGCGCGACACGCGCGCATTGATGGCAACGCCGCCCCAACGGCGGGAGGTGGCCTGATGAACAGCCCCATCCGCCTGAGCCGCTTCGCGCGGGGCGACAGCCGCCGCATCGAAGTCTCGTTCGAGTTCTTCCCGCCCAACACCGAGGAGATGGACAAGATTCTCTGGGAGTCGATCGAACGTCTGGCGCCGCTGGCGCCGAACTTCGTCTCGGTCACCTATGGCGCCGGCGGCACCACGCGCGAGCGCACCCACTCGACGGTCAAACGGATTCTGGCAGAAACGCCGTTGACGCCGGCGGCTCATCTCACCTGCGTCGCTGCCACGCGCGCGGACATCGACCAGATCGTGCGCACCTATCATGAGGCGGGCGTCCGTCACATCGTGGCGCTGCGCGGCGATCCGGTCGGCGGGGCGGGCACGAAATATGCACCGCACCCGGGCGGCTATGCCAATGCGGCCGATCTTGCCGCGGGGATCAAGCGCGTCGCCTCCGACTTTGAAGTTTCGGTTTCGGCCTATCCCGAAAAGCATCCCGACAGCCCGACTGTCGAAGCCGATATCGACATGCTTAAGGCTAAAGTCGATGCCGGCGCGAGCCGGGCCATCACCCAGTTTTTCTTCGAAAACGACCTCTATTTCCGTTATCTCGACCGCGTCCGCGCCCGCGGCATCGACATTCCGATCGTGCCCGGCATTCTGCCGGTGCAGAACTTCAAGGCGGCGACTGGCTTCGCAAAGCGCTGCGGTGCCTCGGTGCCGGCGTGGCTCGCGGAACGCTTTCAGGGTCTCGACAGTGATGCAGCCACGCGCAAGCTGATCGCCGCGGCGGTTGCCGCCGAGCAGGTGTTCGATCTCGTCGACCGCGGCGTCACGACGTTTCACTTCTACACGATGAACCGCGCCGATCTCGTCTTCGCGATTTGCCACCTGCTGGGCCTGCGACCGGTCTCTTCTGCCCCCCAAGAGGAGAGGGTGCCCGAGCGGAGCGAGGGCGTGTGAGGAAATGAGCCGAATTGTGCGCACATCGAGTCAGATTCCCCCTCTCCCCAACGGGGAGAGGGAACACGCATGGGCTCGGGATGAGTCACAATGACAGGGCGTAGTGTGCGATCCGAGTTTATCGGCCTGCTCAAGGAGCGCATCCTGGTGCTCGACGGCGCCATGGGCACCATGATCCAGGGGCTCAAGCTCGACGAGGAAGGTTATCGCGGCGCGCGCTTCGACGCATGGAACCGCGAGGTGCGCGGGAACAACGATCTGCTCAATCTCAGCCGCCCGGAGGCCGTGCGTGATATCCATCTCGCGTATTTTCGCGCCGGCGCCGACATCGTCTCCACCAACACATTCTCGTCGACAGCCATCGCGCAAGCCGACTACGGCATGGAAGGTATTGCCTACGAGTTGAACCAGGCTGGTGCGAAGCTCGCGCGCGAAGCGGCGGTGCAGGCGGAAAAAGAAGACGGCCGTCGCCGGTTTGTTGCCGGTGCGCTCGGCCCCACAAACCGCACGGCGTCAATTTCACCCGACGTCGCCAATCCCGGTTTCCGCGCGGTCACGTTCGATCAATTGCGCGCGGCCTACGGCGAGCAGGTGCGCGGGCTGATCGATGGCGGTGCCGACCTGCTGCTGATCGAAACTATTTTCGACACGCTCAACGCCAAGGCCGCGATCTTCGCGATCGCCGAGGTTTGCGACGAACGCGGCCTTGACGTGCCCGTGATGATTTCCGGGACCATTACCGATCGCTCCGGCCGCCTGCTGTCGGGGCAGACGCCGGGAGCGTTCTGGAATTCGGTGAAACACGCCAGGCCCGTCACCATCGGGCTCAATTGTGCGCTCGGTGCGCGTGAGATGCGCGCGCATATCGCTGAGCTGGGCCGGCTGGCCGACACTTTTGTGTGTGCCTACCCGAATGCCGGCCTGCCGAACGAGTTCGGCTACTATGACGAGAGCCCCGCCTATATGGCGGATCTCCTGCGCGAATTCGCCGAAGCGGGATTGGTCAATATCGTCGGCGGGTGCTGCGGCACGACGCCGGAGCATATTGCGGCCATCGCGAAAGCCGTCGCCGGCAAGGCCCCGCGCCCCATTCCTGACGTGCCGCCGCAATTGCGCCTGTCGGGTCTCGAGGCATTCGCACGCACGCCGGAGATCCCGTTCGTGAATGTCGGCGAGCGTACCAACGTCACCGGCTCCGCCAAGTTTCGCAAACTGATTACCGCCGGTGACTATTCGGCCGCGCTGTCGATCGCGCGCGAGCAGGTCGATAACGGCGCGCAGGTAATCGACGTCAACATGGACGAGGGTCTGCTCGAGTCCGAGCAGGCGATGATCACGTTTCTCAACCTCATTGCGGCCGAGCCCGATATCGCGCGCGTGCCGGTGATGGTCGACTCGTCGAAGTTTTCAGTGATCGAGGCCGGGCTGAAATGTCTGCAGGGCAAGGCGGTGGTCAATTCGATCTCCATGAAGGAGGGCGAGGCGGCGTTCATCGATCATGCGCGCACGGTGCGCCGCTATGGTGCGGCGGTCGTGGTCATGGCGTTCGACGAGAAGGGTCAGGCCGACACGCTCGAGCGCAAAACGTCGATCTGCAAGCGCGCATACGACATTCTGGTCAATCAGGTAGGCTTCTCGCCCGAAGACATCATTTTCGATCCGAATATCTTCGCCGTGGCGACCGGCATGGAAGAGCATAACGGGTACGGGCTGGCCTTCATCGAAGCGGCGAATTGGATCCGCGAGAATCTCCCGCACGCGCATGTCTCCGGCGGCGTATCGAACCTGTCGTTCTCGTTCCGCGGCAATGAGCGCGTGCGGCAAGCGATGCATTCGGTGTTTCTGTTCCATGCGATCAAGGCCGGCATGGACCTGGGGATCGTCAATGCCGGCCAGATCGCGGTCTATGACGATCTCGAGCCGGAATTGCGTGAAGCCTGCGAGGACGTGGTGCTCAACCGCCGTCCCGACGCGGCCGAGCGCTTGCTGGAGCTGGCGAAAAAATTCCAGGGCGGCGGGCAAGGAGCCAGGGAAGTCGATCTCGCCTGGCGTGAACAGCCCGTGGAGAAGCGGCTGTCACATGCGCTGGTGCACGGCATCACCGACTTCATCGAGACAGACGTGGAGGAGGCGCGCATCCGCGCCAAGCGCCCACTCGACGTCATCGAAGGCCCGCTCATGGGTGGCATGAATATCGTCGGCGATCTGTTCGGCTCGGGAAAAATGTTCCTGCCGCAGGTAGTGAAATCCGCCCGCGTGATGAAACAGGCCGTCGCCTACCTGATGCCTTTCATGGAGCAGGCGCAAGACGGCCGGCAGCACGGCGGCTCCAGTGGCAAGATCGTCATGGCGACGGTGAAAGGCGATGTGCACGATATCGGCAAGAACATCGTCGGCGTTGTGCTCCAGTGCAACAACTACGAAGTCGTCGATCTCGGCGTCATGGTACCGGCCGCGAAAATTCTTGAGACAGCGCGTACGGAGAAAGCCGACATCATCGGCCTGTCCGGGCTGATCACGCCCTCGCTCGATGAAATGTGCCATGTCGCGGCGGAGATGGAGCGGCAGGGCTTCGATCTTCCATTGATGATCGGCGGTGCCACCACCAGCCGCGTGCACACAGCGGTCAAGATCCACCCGAATTACCAGCGTGGACAGACGGTCTACGTGAACGATGCAAGCCGCGCGGTCGGTGTGGCGCAAACGCTGATGTCTGTTGACGCCCGCGTTGGTTATGTGACCGAACTCCGTGGCGAATACGCCCGTATTGCCGCTGCTCATGCGCGCGCGCAGGAGGACAAAAAACGTCTGCCGCTGGCGGCTGCTCGGGCCAACGCGCTCAAGCTCGACTGGTCAGGCGCCTACCAGCCGCCAAAGCCGGGCTTCATTGGTACGAAGGTTCTGAGCGACTATTCCATCAGGCAACTGATCGACTATATCGACTGGACGCCGTTCTTCTCCACCTGGGAGCTTTCCGGCAAATTCCCTGCAATTCTCGACGACGCCAAATTCGGCGCGGCCGCGCGGCCCTTGTATGACGATGCACGCGCGATGCTGGACAAGATCGTGGCCGAGCATTGGTTCCGGGCGAGCGCCGTGCTCGGCTTTTGGCCGGCCAATGCCGAGGGCGATGATATTCGCGTATACGGCGATGAGACACGCGGCGAGCCGGTCGCGGTGCTGCACGCGCTGCGCCAGCAATTGTCCAAGCGCGAGGGTCGGGCCAATGCTGCGCTGAGCGATTTCATCGCACCATGCGGGAGTGGACTTGCCGACTATATCGGCGGATTTACCGTCACTGCCGGAATCGGCGAGGACGAAGTCGCCGATCGTTTCAAGCGCGCCAATGATGACTACTCGGCCATCATGGTGAAGGCGCTGGCCGACCGTCTGGCGGAAGCGTTTGCCGAACGACTGCATCAACGCGTGCGCACCGAGTTCTGGGGCTACGCTGCCGACGAGACGTTGAGCAGCGAGCAGTTGATCGCCGAGACGTATCGCGGCATTCGGCCCGCGCCCGGCTATCCGGCGCAGCCGGATCACACCGAAAAGGGCACGCTGTTCAAGCTGCTGCAGAGTGAACGCATTGGCGTGAAACTGACCGAGAGCTTCGCAATGTGGCCGGGTGCGGCGGTCTGCGGGCTCTACTTCAGCCATCCGCAGAGCGCCTATTTTGGCGTCGGCAAGATCGAGCGCGATCAGGTTGAAGATTACGCCGGGCGCAAAAGCTGGAGCGTGGCGGAAACGGAAAAGTGGCTCGCGCCGATCCTTAATTACGATATGCACGCCTCGCCCAGCATCGTGGCGGCGTAGGCCGCAAAAACAAACACCGGAGAGCGTGGCTCTCCGGTGTTGTAACGGTTTTCCGGATCAGTCCGGTATTATGTTTATGGCGTTGTCGTCGGCCTCTTGAACTCAGAATGCCCCGAGCAAAATTGCGCCAACGAAAGCAAACACAGCGCAGACAGCCAGTACATCGAGCTTCAAGGCAAGGTCCACGGCAGGTGCCTCCCTTGTTGAACGTTAGGATTTAGCACAGAACGCCACACCCCCGAAGGTAGTTGCAGACGGACTCTTCCACATTTGCGCTTAGGTCATGCGCGGTGCTCATGGCGGCAACAACCGATTGATCGCACGGCGCAAAAAAATACAGACTATAAAAATGCCGCAGTGCAAAATGCAGGTGTGGCGCCATTTTTCATGGCAAATTTGGGGCAATTTTCCGGCGTCGTGGGGCGTCCGACCTGTAGAATTCCTATGCGGTGGCACAAGAATAAAATCCAAATTCGTTATTGCGTATTAAGCGCTGCTATGACGTGATCCCCGCGCGCCGCGCGCAAATCTGGCGGCGGCGTCAAGTCACCGCCGGGAGTCACCATGCAACGTCTGCGCAATTTCTTGTTCCTTGTTTCCTTCTGTGTAACAGCCGCGATTTTGGCGGCACCGTTCGCGCAAGCGCAGACGTCCGATCAGTGGCCGCAGCGCCCGGTTCGCTTTATCATTCCGCTTGGTCCCGGTTCGGGCGTCGATATCACCGCCCGGCTGTTGGCCGACAAGCTTGCTGCGAAGTGGGGACAGCCGGTCGTCGTCGAGAACCGCCCCGGTGGCGATGCCTTCCTCGCCATTAGCGCGGTGCTTAATGCCCATGACGACCATGTGCTGCTGTTCGCGCCAGCGTCCACGTTCACCGCGCACACACTGTTGCACGACAAGCTGCCTTACGATCCAAAAGATCTCACGCCCATTGCACGGGTGACCAATACGTTGATCGCACTCGGCGTGCCCGCCGATCTCAACGTCTCCACCGTGAAGGAATTGGCCGCCAAGATCAAAGCGGAGCCGGGAAAATTGAACTACGCCTCGGTTACTGGCGCAAACGATTTGCTGTTCGCTGCGTGGCTGAAAACCGAAAAGCTCGACATGGCCAAGGTGCCATACAAAGACGCCGTACAAGCCATCAATGATCTTGCCGAAGGACGCATCCAGGCATTTGTCGGAGCTTACGCGATCATGCGGCCGCGCGTGCAGGCCGGGAAGGTCAAGGTGATTGCATTGACCAATCGCCAGCACGCCAAGTCGCTGGACGACATCCCGACTGCGCTGGAAGCCGGATACAAGTCGCTCGAGTTCGATGGACTCGTCGGCTTGCTCGGGCCGCGGGATCTGCCGCAGAAAGTCCGTGATCGGATCGCGGCCGATATTCGCGAGGTTGTCGGCGACCCGCAGATCGAATCGAAGCTCAGCGCGACGGGACAGGTGGTCAATCCTGGAACGCCCGCCGAGTTTACGGCGGCGCTTGAAGACCAGGGTGAAACAGTAAAAAAAATCGGCGAGATCCTCGAGATCAAGCCAGCGCAGTGAAATCAGGCCTGGCCGTCGATTAGCCGTACGATCAATTCCGTTGCGCGGCGTACGTGCGGAATTGCGAAAAACGCCAGCACGGCTGCCACCGGCCAGCCGGTCATGAAGGCCTTGAGCCAGCGCGGCACGAAGTCGACGCGAAAACCGATATTGGTGAAAGTCACGACCCCGCTCACCACAAAGACAATGAGCGCACTGATAATTACTGGAAAAATAAACCTGGCCTTGCCTTCCATTGCCTGACCCCGCGTGACTTGAATACCGCAGTTCAAGGCAACGGGCCCGATTTGGCAAGAGTTTCTTATCCTTAACGGAATCGTCGGTGCAAGCGTTGAAGCCTCGTTAAAGAAACTGCTCGCATTTTTGCGAGCATGAAGGGTGGCGTAGGTCTTTGCTTCGTCGGTGCAGGCGTGCTGCTCGCGCTCGCCGGTTGCGGGCGCGGTTTCATGTCTGGCGAACGCGCGCCATGGCGCCACCAGGCCGAAGTCGAATGTATGAAATCGGGTTCGGTCAAGGTCGGCACCGGCGTTGTGCAGATTGATCCCATCGAAGGACCCGGCATGTGCGGTGCTGATTTTCCGCTCAAGGTTTCCGCCCTGGGCGAGAGCCGTCCGCTCGTCGGCTATGCGGACGATCCGCGCCCGCCCGGATCAATTCCCAATTCCGCACAGATGCCGCGCTGGCCCATCAACCAACCGCAATACACGCCGCCCGCGCCGATTCCATCCGCCGCGCCGGCGTCGGCGCAGCCAATCGATGCACCGCGCATGCGCTGGGTGCCGGGACCATCTCCGGCCGAGCGGCCAAACTCCGTTGCACCGGCCGGCCGGCCGATCCCATTGAGCGCGCCGGGCGCAGAGTCTGGCGTTACGTCAGGTGCAGCACCATTGCCCGCCGATATTCCCGACGATGCCGTACCACCGCCCGGCCGTACATATTCGCCGCCACCGCAACGCGCCTATGGCGTGCCGGTCTACCAGCCGCAGCAGCGTACGGTGCCATCGCTCGGGCCCGCACGTGCACGGCAAACAGCCGGTCCGATGACGCCGGCTGTCCTCACGCCGCCCGCAACTCTGGCCTGTCCGATTGTTTCTGCGCTCGACCATTGGGTGAGCGAAGGTGTGCAGCCGGCGGCGATGCGCTGGTTCGGCACCCCGGTCGCCGAAATCAAACAGATCTCTGCGTATTCCTGTCGCGGCATGGTCGGCTCCGGCGGCTCGGGAATCTCCGAACATGCCTTCGGCAACGCGATCGACATTGCTGCCTTCATGTTCTCCGATGGCCGCCGCGTCACGGTTGAAGCCGGATGGCACGGGACCCCGGAAGAGCAGGGTTTCTTGCGCGACGTCCATCTTGCCGCTTGCGATCATTTTTCGACGGTACTGGCGCCGGGCTACAACGCTGCGCACTACAACCATATCCATGTCGATCTGATGCGCCGTGCGAGCGGAGACCGCCCTTGCCGGCCAGAAGCGATGTCCGGCGAGGTCGCCGCAGCAAAAGCGCGGGCAGTCTATGCCAGCCGGCAGCGTGGCCCCGCGCTGACCAGCGCGACCCGGACCAACGCCAGGGCAAGCCGTGCGCCGGCCGCGATTCCAGGCGAGGATGGCTACCTGCTGGACGATCTCTTGATCAACTTGCAAAACCGCCCCGGCGCAGCCCGCGACGGAGACAACGACATCACTGGCGCGATCAAGCCGCCAATGCCGGTTTCCAAAAAAGCAAAATCGATTGATGACCGGCTGACCGCTCGCTGAAGCGTGCTTCTAGATCGCAGCGTCGATCAGCATCGCACCAAACAGGATAAGCCCCGCGTCGCGGTTGGATTTAAACAACATCAGGCAATGCGCCGGATCGTCGATGTCGAGACGCGTCACCTGCCAGGCCAGATGCGCGCCGAAGGCGATCAAACCGGCCGCGAAAATCATCCCGCCACCGGCCATGAACCCGGCCGCCGCGATCAGGGCCACCACGCAGGCATAGAAGCCGGCGAGCATGGATGGCGTACGTTCGCCGAACAGCAGTGCGGTTGATTTGATGCCGATGAGAAGATCGTCCTCGCGGTCCTGGTGAGCGTAAATGGTGTCATATCCGATCACCCAGCAGATCGAACCTGCATAAAGCACGAGTGCGGGCCAATCGAGGCGGCCAAACGCGGCAGGCCAGCCCATTAACGCGCCCCAGGAGAATGCAAGGCCGAGAAAAATCTGCGGCCAGTAGGTGATGCGTTTCATGAACGGATAGATGACGACCACCAACAGCGAAGCGAGACCGGTCAGAACCGTAAAACGGTTGAACTGGATCAACACCAGCAAGCCGACCAATGCCTGCGCGAGCATGAAAACTGTCGCTTGAGCGATGGTGACCTGCCCTGACGGGATGGGGCGTGAGCGCGTGCGTTCGACCAGCCCGTCAAGATTGCGGTCGACCAGATCGTTCCAGGTACAGCCGGCGCCTCGCATTGCAAATGCGCCGATGAAGAACAGCACGATGTGCCACGGGCTTGGGACGTGGCCGCTGTGCATGCCGGCAAGACCAGCCGACCACCAGCACGGCATCAGCAAAAGCCAGGAGCCGATCGGCCGGTCGAGCCGTGCGAGTCGCAGATACGGCCGGCTGAAAGAAGGTGCGAGATTGTCGACCCAGTTTCCGGTCGCATCGGCGACGCGTCCGGAGCTCTCGCTCATTTTCCGATCGGGCTACCGGTCAGAGTGTCGAACGTGCCGCGGCCGGTCTTGATGTTGTTGGAATCCGGAACGGGGCTAATGAGCGCATCACTTAAGCTGGGGCCCTGCACTGCGGGTTGCGCTGCGGCCTGGCATACCTTGGTGCGGAACTCGGAAACCTTGGTGACGGCCATTTTGATTTGATCCGCGACGTTCTTGGGGATGCCGCACCACACGCCATTCTCGTTGGTGTATTTGAGCATCTTTGTTTGAGCGGCGACGAGCGCACCAAAGAGCGGACACGCCTCGCGCGCGGAGACTTTGCGCTCATTTGCCGCCTTGACTGCGGCCGCCCTTTTGTCGGCCTCGTCACGAAGCTTGAAGAATTCCTGCACGCAAGGCGGCGGCTCTTGCTGCGGTTGCGCAGGTTGTACAGGCTGAAATTGCGCATAAGCCGCTCCGGCGCATATTGAAACAATGCACGCAGCGAATATTGTCCGGCGCAACCTCATAGAACCAACTCTCCTGTCTCTCCGCTATATTACATCAGCCGGGCGCCACCTGGTGGCTTATAACAACGCGAATGCGTCGGGAAGGCGGCAAAACGTCAAGGTTGGTCAAGGCCTCGCAGAGCCCTGCCAGAACGCGTAAACCGGATGCCGGCTGCTGTTTTTGCATCGGTTAGATCATCGGTTAGATCATGCCGCCCCACGATTTCCGCACCCCCCGTCTTTTTGTCGACACGCCGCTGGCCGCGGGTGCCGAGGTTTTGCTCGAACGGAACCAGGCCAATTATCTTTTTAACGTCCTGCGCGTAAAGCGGGGCGACAGCGTGTTGCTCTTTAACGGCCGCGATGGCGAGTGGCGGGCCAGCCTCGCCGGAACCGGCAAGAGGGCCGCGAATCTGACCGTTGGTGCGTGCGAGCGCGTGCAGCCGCATGCGGGCGATCTTCATTTCCTGTTTGCACCGCTCAAGCACGCACGCCTTGATTACATGGTGCAAAAGGCCGTGGAGATGGGTGCGTCCTTGCTGCAGCCGGTCATCACCCAGCACACGCAAGTTGCGCGCATCAATCTCGATCGGATGCGCGCCAACGTCATCGAGGCCGCGCAACAATGTGGCGTCCTGAGCCTGCCTCACGTCGCCAGCGTCATACCATTTGATCAGGTCTGGAATGACGCCAACCGTCTGCTGATCTTTTGCGATGAGGGCGCCGAGGTGGCGGATCCCGTCACTGCGCTGGGCGCTGCCGGACCGACGCCGGGTCAGCCGCTTTCTGTTTTGATCGGCCCGGAAGGCGGTTTTGCGGAGAAGGAGAGGGCGGCCTTGCTCAAGCTGCCAAAAGTGATGCGGATCGCGCTTGGGCCCCGCATCCTGCGCGCCGATACCGCCGCAGTGGCGGCACTCGCTCTGGTCCAGGCCGTGCTGGGCGATTGGCGACCCCCGGCGGCGAAGATATGATAACAACAGGTCCCAGCAGATCGGACTTGTGCTAGAGTCGTGCGCAGCTTTGGGGGGTTCCCTATGATGACCTGGTCTCGTTGCCTTCGGTCTTTTGCGGTTGCTGTTTTGGTGGCGACCGGCGCGGTCACATCCGCGGCCGCCGCGGGTTGGTTGGAAAAGAGCATCTATCTGATTGGCCCGCGGTACGACGGCGTTCTGCCGCCCTGCGAGGCCGGCCTCGATACCATCACCTACCGCTTTGCGCAGAAGGAAGGCCGATTCTGGAATTCGGATCTGCAGATTCTCGGCTTTGAGCGCGTACGGGAAGTCGCTTTCCGGCCCTGGGCGCCGCAAACGGTTCCACGGCGCTTCTGTACCGCAGTCGCCGCGGTCAGTGATGGACACAAACACACCGTGAATTACTCGATCGCCGAGGACGCCGGCATGATCGGGATGACCTGGGGGGTCGAGTGGTGTGTCGTCGGACTGGATCGCAACTGGGCTTACAACCCGGCCTGTAAAATGGCGCGGCCTTAGGCAAACGCGGCCGCCGCGATCACCGTTTATCCCTTTTTGTTCTTGAACCGTTCCGGGAGAACGGTATCCTTTCAACGGAACCGCCGCATTACGTCAATTTCCGATTTGTTCTCATGCCCGGTCGACGAGGGCATTTGGTCGAGACGCCGTATGAGTTGTCGCATGCGCCAGTGGGCTCATATCGTAGCCGTTGCTGCCAGCTTCACAGCCGTCTGTACGATTGGTGCCTCCGGGCAAGAACGCCGCCAAGATGAGCCCGGCCGCTTCGATTTTTATGTATTGGCGCTGTCCTGGTCACCGTCTTATTGCGAGGCTGCGCGGGACCGCAGACCGAACCGGGCAACAGACCGGCAATGCGCCGGTCGTCCATTTGCGTTCGTGGTGCACGGACTTTGGCCCCAGTACGAGCGGGGCTTTCCATCTTATTGTCAGGTGCCGGCGCCCCGGCTCAACAGGACGATCGTCGGAAGCATGCTCGACGTGATGCCGAGCCCGGGCCTGATCTTTCATGAGTGGGATCAGCACGGAACCTGCTCCGGACTTTCGGCCCACGTCTACTTTGAAACCGTCCGCAAGGCGCAGGCGGTCGTGAAAATTCCGCCCGACTATCTGGACCTGAGCAGGCCCATCGCCGTGGCGCCTGGTGAAGTGGCCGACGCCTTCGTCAAGGCCAACCCGGGACTTTCGCGCCGGGCAATGGCGGTCTCCTGCGACGGCAAAAGGCTGACGGAAGTGCGCGTGTGTCTTGGCAAAGATCTTTCATTCCACGACTGCCCGGAAATCTCGCGCCGCGCCTGTCGTCTCGCCAGGGTCGCGATGCCGGCGGTGCGCGGCCGATGAGCGGCACCGCGCGCACGCGCGCACGCGCTATGTCATAAAGCCGGCGAGGCGGCCGATGACGGCCACCGTGTAGGCAGGTTCCTGTCGTGAATTATCACCACGAATTCCACGCTGGTAATTTCGCCGATGTATTCAAGCATGCCGTCCTTTGTCGCATCCTGCACCACTTGCGTGGGAAGCCGGCAGCATTTCGTGTGATCGACACCCACGCCGGCGCTGGCCTCTATGATCTCGCGAGCGATAGAGCCGCGCGTGGGGGCGAGTGGCAGGGCGGGATCGGGACGCTGATGGCCGCGCAAACCTCGGAAGCGGTCAAGGCGCTGCTTTCGCCCTATCTCGACGTCGTTCGCGCAGTAAACGACAGCGACCGGATCCGGATCTATCCCGGATCACCGGCGATTGCGCGCGCCTGGCTGCGCCCGCAGGACACGCTGATCGCCTGCGAGCTGGAGCCCGGCGCGGCAGCCGCATTAAGCCGCAATCTGAGTGGCGACGTCCGTATCAAAACCCTGGCGATGGACGGCTGGACTGCGCTGAACGCCTATGTACCGCCGAAAGAGCGCCGCGGTTTGGTGCTGGTCGATCCACCGTTCGAGGCGCGTGACGATTTCACGCATCTTGCCAATGGTTTGTCGACAGCACACCGCAAATGGGCGACCGGGATCTATGCCCTCTGGTACCCGATCAAAGGGCGCAGCGAGCCTGAGGCGCTAGCCAAACGGCTGCATCGCCTGGCGATCCCAAAGGTCCTGCGGACCGAGCTCGTGGTGTCGGCCCTGAGTGACCCGACGCGGCTCAACGGCGCCGGGATGATCATCGTCAACCCGCCATGGACCTTGGAAAACGAGCTTTCGACGCTGCTGCCAGCCCTTGCCGGCCTCCTTGGGCGTAACGGTGCGGGCCGTTTCCGGCTTGATTGGCTTGGTGTTCATGGCCCCGCGGCGTCCCAATGAACGCGCGGCCTCTTTCCACAGGCTCGCAGTTAGTGTGTAGTTCCGCATTGGCAGTGACGTTCCGCCTCCTGTGGGGGCCGGCGGAGTTGACTGAGGCCATTGTCGGCCGATGCCTTCCCCGATTGTGAATGTCCAGCCGAGCCGCCGTGCGTGGGGCCGGCGGCGGAGCAGTTGGGGAGAGGAGTTTTCCCGATGGCGCAAACGGGTGTCGTGAAGTTCTTCAATGGTGAACGGGGCTATGGCTTCATCAAACCAGATGACGGCGGACGTGACGTGTTCGTTCACATCACCGCGGTGGAACAAGCGGGATTGAAGGGACTGAACGAGGGGCAGCGGATCAGCTTCGACGTTGAACCGGACAAGAAGGGCAAAGGCCCCAAAGCGGTCAACCTCGTCGTTACCGGTTAGCTGGATACCAGCTGCGCGTGCCGCCGGCGCGCGCAACATCTCGAACTGAATTCGGGCCGCCCGCGTGGCAGCGTTTTGTTCATGCGGCTGCAGTCCGTTTTCTATTTTTGAAATTCCGCCTCACGTCTCGTGCGCAAAAGTCACACTGAAGACTGGTTTTCAATTGTGTCGAGCTTCGATTGACGAAGTGACATCGTGTCGCCTGATTTTTTCGAACCTGCCGAGATCACTGTGAACGAATACTTAAAAATAAAATGCGCACGCAACTTCCAGGCAGAGATGCGTTTGCAAAATAAAAACCCCGGACAGTGAGCCGGGGTTTTTCGCGCAGACGCGGGTCGCGTCAGAAGTGATAATTCAAACCAAGGCGCAGGAAGTTTGCGTGCAGGCCATTGTCAACGCCGGTGATCGTATAGGCGCGGCTGCCGAGATCCATGTAGAGGTACTCGACTTTCGCCGACCAGCTGGGCGTAAAGCCGACCTCCATGCCGACGCCGCCGGTCCAACCAACGAGGGTCTTGCTTTCGTCGAGGTTGCCGAGCTCTGCTTTGAGCTCACCGTAGGCGAGGCCAGCCGTTGCGAAGAGCAATACGTTGTTGATTGCGAAGCCTGCGCGGCCGCGAAGCGTTCCGAACCACGGGTTGGAGAATTTGTACGGCGCAAAAGTGTCGTCGGCTGCGCTGGCCTGGATATCGGTTTCACCGCCCAGCACGAATTGGCCAATCTGCCAATTGTATCCGAGTTGGCCGCCGCCAGCGACTCCGCCCGGATTGAAGCCGCTGTTCGTGACCTTGCCCCACTCGTAGCCGATATTGAGACCGGCATAGAAGCCGTTCCAGTTATAAACACTCGCGGGCGGTGGATAATACTGCGTCGGACCACGCGGAAGATCGGCAGCGGCGGCCGCACCGGCGCTCGTTACAGCTGCCACCGAAATCGCCAGGATCCTGTTCTTCATCTTATTACCCTCCACTCCGCTCCCTCCTGTGCGACATGGATGCATGGAGGGGACACGCCGTTGCATCGGCGAAAGCTGTCATTTTCGTGGGGGATTTATCGGGCCTTTTACGTTAAACGGTTATGAATCGCTAACGATCGGTGGTCGGTATCCCTAAAGAACCCTTATTTTTAGGCGTTTTTCTTCGCGTCTATTTACCATGTGCGGTGAGGGCGCATTTACTATAACGGCAAGACCGCGCTCAGCGGCGCCGCGAAACGCCGGCGAGAAAAGGCCACACGGATTTCTCGGTCATGGCAGACGACATTGCAAAGAATGCGCCACGCGCGGCGCTCATCACTGGCGCAGGCCGTCGCATTGGTGCGGCCATCGCGCTGACACTTGCGCGCGCCGGCTATTCGGTCGTGCTGCACGCAAATAACTCGCGCGAGGATGCGGAGAGGCTTGCGGCTGCAATCGCGGGAGCAGGCGGACGCGCCAGCGTTGTGCTTGCCGACCTCGCCGACCACGAGGCGGTGCGCGGGCTCGTTCCTGCGGCGGCGGCGTTCGGCCAGCTGACACTTCTGGTCAACAACGCCGGCGAGTTTGAGCCCGACGACATTGAAACGCTTTCGCCTGCGCGCTTCCAGCGCGCTGTCGCCGTGAATCTCGCGGCACCGCTGTTTCTTGCGCAGGCTTTCGCCTCGCAGGTTACGGCCGGCATCGACGCCTCGATTGTCAATATCCTCGACCAGCGTGTGCTCAAGCCCAATCCGCGTTTTTTCTCATACACATTGAGCAAGAGCGCCTTGTACACCGCCACCACCACCCTGGCGCAGGCACTGGCACCAAGGCTTCGGGTCAATGCGGTTGCACCGGGGCCGACCTTGCCGAGCGCGCGCCAGACAGATGTGCAATTTTCCGCACAAGCGGAGAATTTGCCGCTTCAGCGCGGCCCGCGGCCGGACGACATCGCGGCCGCCGTGCTCTATCTTGCGCAAGCCAGGAGTGTCACAGGCGTCACGCTGCCCGTCGATGGAGGCCAGCATTTATCCTGGCGAACTTCCGACAGCGAGGTCGTGGAGTAGCCGGTGCGGCGCAGGACCCTGAAAACTGTCTGCCGGCTTTCCGATCGGACCATGCGGAAATGAAACAGCGCACTATCTACTTTCCATGAATGGCACCAACAAAGATATCGATCCGGCAAGCGAGCTGCGCGAGGAGGACGAAGAGCCCTCGCTGCCGGAATTGGATCTCGAAAGCGCCTCCGCTGGCACGCTGGCTGCGGGGCGCGCGGCGATCACGCGCTTTGCCAAGTTGGCGCCGTCCGCCGCCGGCGTATACCGGATGATCGACGTCCACGGTGACGTTCTCTACGTCGGCAAAGCCAAAAATATCAGGAAACGGGTAACGGCTTATGCGCGGCCTGCCGGCCATGACAGCCGTATTGCGCGCATGATTGCCGCAACCGTGACGCTGGAATTCGTCACCACCAAAACAGAGACCGAAGCACTGTTGCTCGAAGCCAACCTGATCAAACGGTTGCGACCCCGATTTAATGTGCTCTTACGTGATGATAAATCATTTCCCTATATCCTGATCACATCCGATCATTGGGCGCCGCAGATCCTGAAGCATCGCGGCGCTCGCACGCGGGCGGGGCATTACTACGGGCCGTTCGCCTCGGCGGGCGCGGTCAACCGCACGATCAACGCTTTGGAGCGCGCCTTCCTGTTGCGTTCCTGTTCGGATTCATATTTTGAGGCGCGGACGCGGCCGTGCCTGCTTTACCAGATCAAACGCTGTTCGGCGCCATGCACACGCGAGATCGATTTCGCCGGTTACACGGAACTCGTGCGCGAAGCGAACGGCTTTCTTTCCGGTCGCAGTCAGTTGGTGCAGAGGCAATTGGCGGGCGAAATGGACAAAGCGTCGGCCGCACTCGATTTTGAGCGTGCCGCGATCTACCGCGACCGCCTGTCGGCGTTGTCGGCAATCCAGTCGCACCAGGGTATCAACCCGCGCAACGTGGAAGAGGCCGACGTCTTCGCCGTGCATCAGGCCGGCGGCTATTCGTGCGTCGAAGTGTTTTTCTTCCGCACCGGACAAAATTGGGGGAATCGCGCATACTTTCCCAAAGCCGATCGCGCCTTCGGTCCGGGCGAGGTGCTCGGCGCCTTCCTGGCGCAATTCTATGACGACAAGCCGCCGCCGCGTTGCATCCTCGTGTCGCACGATTTCGAGGAGCGTGAGCTCCTGACGCAGGCGTTAACGACCAGGAGCGAGCGCAAGGTAGAAGTTTCGGTGCCGCAACGCGGCGAGCGGAAGGACCTGGTGCAGCACGCGCTCGCCAATGCGCGTGAAGCGCTAGCGCGCAAGCTGGCTGATACTTCTTCCCAGCAAAAACTGCTTGCGGCCCTGAAAGAAATATTCTCTCTACCGCACACGCCGCGCCGCATCGAGGTCTATGACAACAGTCATATCAGCGGCAGCAATGCAGTCGGCGCCATGATCGTCGCCGGTGCGGACGGCTTTCGCAAAAATCAGTACCGCAAATTCAACATCCGTTCGGCCCAGCTCACTCCCGGCGATGACTACGGCATGATGCGAGAAGTCTTGCAGCGCCGGTTCAAGCGGCTGCTCGAGGAAAACCCGCGCACGACGGCGGGCGATAGTCGTGCCGCCGTCCTCGAAGGCGATGATGACGATCAGCCATGGCCGGACTTGGTTCTGATCGATGGCGGGCAAGGCCAACTCAAGGTGGCACAGGAGACGCTGAACGCGCTTGGGGTTGCCGATGTGCCGCTTGTCGCAATCGCCAAGGGGCCCGATCGCGATGCCGGCCGCGAAACTTTCTTCATGGCGGGCCGGAATCCATTCAAATTGCCGCCGCGCGATCCTTTGCTCTATTTCATCGAGCGGTTGCGCGATGAAGCCCATCGCTTCGCCATCGGCTCGCATCGGGTGAGGCGCAAGAAAGATATTCGCGAAGCCGGACTGCAGGAAATTCCGGGGATTGGCCCGACGCGCAAGCGAGCCTTGTTACGCCATTTTGGCACTGTGAAAGCTATCGAGCGGGCGAGCCTGCCCGATCTCGCCCAGGTCCCCGGAATTAATGCGGAGACCGCGCGAAAGATATATGAGTTCTTCCACGAGTCAGTGGCTCACTAGACGGGAAGCGATAATGATCATTCAGCGGCAGGAAGACGTCACCAAGGTGGTGACAGAAGCCTTCAAGAACACGCAGCCTCCGCGTTTGCGGGAAATCCTCGTATCACTTGTGACGCACCTGCACGCGTTTGCGCGCGATGTGCACCTCACTGAAGAGGAGTTCGAGAAGGCGGTGCAGTATGTCGTAAGGCTCGGACAGAAGACTGACGATAGGCACAATGAAGCCGTGCTGATGTCGGGCTCACTTGGCTTCTCCACGCTGATCTGCCTTCTCAACAATGGCAACAAGGGGCAGACAGAGACCACGGCCAACTTGCTTGGGCCATTCTGGCGCTTGAATTCACCTCGCACGGAGAACGGGGCCTCGATCGTGCGGTCGCCGACGCCGGGGCCGGTACTTTTCGTCAATTGCTTGGTCAAGGATCAGAATGGCAAGCCGATCGCCGGCGCCGAAGTCGACATCTGGCATTCCTCGCCGGAAGGGTTCTATGAGCAGCAGGATCCCAAGCAGGCGCCGATGAACTTGCGCGGAAAATTTGAGACGGACGCGCGGGGCCGCTTCGGTTTCCGCAGCGTGAAACCGGCTGGCTATCCGATTCCCGTTGACGGGCCGGTTGGCGACCTCGTGCGCGCCACCGGGCGGCACAATTACCGCCCGGCGCATCTGCATTTTCTGATCTTCAAGGAAGGTTTTAAGACACTGATCTCGCAGATATATGTCAATGATGACGACAAACTTGAAACAGACGTGCAGTTCGGCGTGACGCGGGCACTGGTCGGAAACTACGTCCGGCACGACGGGCCGGCGCCGGCGAGCGATGTTAAAGGCGAGTGGTATTCGCTCGATCAGACTTTCGTGATGGAGCCGGGTAAAAGCCGCCTCCCCAAGCCGCCGATCCAATAAAGGTTGGTACTCAGTGGGGATTCAATCATAGCGACGGTTGACCTGATCGCAGCGCGGGTGTTCCTTTCCCGCATGAATGCCATGAGTTCCCGCCCGCTGCCGGCGCGCCCGCTCGCCCTGCCGAATATCCTGACTTACGCGCGAATCGCCGCCGTACCGGTGGTGGTTGGATTGATTTTTTGGCAGAGCATTTTCGACGGACCTTTGTGGCTGCGCTGGCTGGCGCTTGCGATCTTCATATCAGCGGGGGTGACCGACATTCTGGACGGCTACCTCGCCCGGACCTGGGGGCAGCAGTCCTCGCTGGGCCGCATGCTCGATCCGATTGCCGACAAGTTGCTGGTCGCATCCTGTCTGCTCATGTTGGCGGCGGAGGACACCATTCGCGGCTGGAGTCTGCTGGCGGCGGTCATCATTCTCTGCCGCGAGATTCTGGTATCGGGTCTGCGTGAATACCTCGCCGAGCTTCGGGTGGGCGTGCCGGTGACGCGGCTCGCCAAGTGGAAGACCACCGGGCAGATGGTTGCCATCGGATTTCTCATCGCAGGCGAAGCCGGCGACAAGATCATACCCGTTGTTACCGAGATAGGGATCTTGCTTCTGTGGCTCTCGGCAATCCTGACGCTGTACACCGGTTGGGACTATATGCGCGCCGGTCTGCGCTATATGATTGATGAATGAGCGTGAAACTGCGCTATTTCGCCTGGGTGCGCGAGCGTATCGGCAAGCCTGAGGAAACCGTCGATGTCCCGCCTGGCATCGCTACAGTCGCCGAACTGATGGTGTGGCTCGGCTCGCGTGGCGAGGAGTACGCCTACGCATTCAAAAACGCGAAGGTAATCCGTGCCGCCATCGATCAAAGGCACGTACGCCCCGATACGGCGATCAAAGGTGCCGGTGAAATCGCGTTTTTTCCGCCTATGACAGGCGGATAGCCTCGCCATCGGCGGCGGGCTACATTGAGAACATGAAGGCAACTGTACGCCTGCAGCGCGAGCCGCTTGACGCCGCCGTGGCAGCGGCCGAGCTCGCGCGCGGCCACGAGGATATTGGCGCCCTGGTGACGTTTACGGGCATTTGCCGCGGTGACGAAAACGGCAAACCGATTGCGGCGCTCACGCTCGAGCATTACCCGGGCATGGCGGAGGCCGAAATTGAGCGGCACGTCGCCGAAGCGAGCGAACGATGGCCGCTTTTGGGCGTCACGGTCGTTCATCGATATGGCCGCATCGTCCCCGGCGAAAATATTGTGCTCGTGGCGACCGCATCATCCCATCGCGCCGCGGCGTTTTCGGCGGCTGAGTTCCTGATGGATTACCTGAAAACGCGCGCGCCTTTTTGGAAACAGGTCGAAATGGCAGACGGGAAATCCTGGGTCGACGCCAGGACAATCGATGACGCGGCTGCCGAGCGCTGGTCAGCCCCGCGTCGCGGGCGAGAAGCGGCGGAATGAACGCGCGCCGGACACCCGCTGGAGGGGCAGAAATGATTCCGGTCGTGATCGCGGCTATCGCGCTCATCGTACTCGGCGTCCAGCCCGCGGCAGCCACCGAAGTCAATTACTTTGAAGTCCCGAGAGGTGCGCATCCGCATGATGTGGCGCCCGCGCCCGATGGCAACATATGGTATACGGCCCAGTCGCAAGGTGCGCTTGGCGTCCTCAACCCGAAGAGTAGGCAAGCGAACCAGATTTCCCTCGGCAACGGTGCCGCGCCGCATGGTGTGATCGTCGGGCCCGATCGGGCCGCCTGGATCACCGATGGGGGACAGAACGCGATCGTCCGCGTCGATCCCGCGTCCAAAGCCGTGAGGCTTTTTCGGCTGCCGGAAGAATTTCCCGGCGCCAATCTCAACACCGCGACCTTCGACCGCAAAGGTATTCTCTGGTTTACGGGCCAGAGCGGCGTCTACGGCCGTGTCGATCCGGCCAGTGGAAAAGTTGAGGCCTGGAAAGCACCGAAAGGCGCCGGTCCCTACGGCATTACAACGACGCCGAATGGAGACGTCTGGTATGCTTCGCTTGCGGGCGATCACATTGCCAAGATCGACACCGTGAGCGGGGATGCACTGGTGGTGCCACCGCCCAGGCCCGGGGTTGGCCCCCGGCGTATTTGGTCGGACTCCAAGGGTCTGCTGTGGGTCAGTTTCTGGAACAGTGGCGAGGTCGGACGCTACGACCCGATGAGCAAAGCCTGGAAAGTATGGAGTCTGCCCAAAAGCAAAGGCGGCTGTTACGCAATCTATGTCGACAACAATGACAAAGTCTGGGTGACCGATTTTGTTGCCAACGCCATCCACCGCTTCGATCCGGCGACCGAAACCTTTGAAAGTTTTCCGAGCGACAAGCGTGGCGCATCAGTTCGGCAATTGCTTGGGCGGCCGGGCGAAGTGTGGGGCGCCGAATCCGGCGTTGACCGGCTGGTGATGGTCAAGGACTGACTTGCGGCAGGATCCTTCGATGCCGTTCGATTCAAACCTCAACCGACGATCTGCCCTCCATCTCCTCGCGGGTGGCGCGGTGCTCGCTGCGGGTATCACCCCGGGGTCTACAGCTGAAGCTCGGATCGATCGTCTGATCAAAGAAGCCCGCGGCAAAGGCCCTATTTCGCAAAGATTGGACTTTATTTCCGGTGCCCTGCGAGGCACTCGCTACGAGGGCTATACGCTGATCGGAGGTCCACGCCGGCCGGAAAAGTTCGTGGTGCGCGACGACGCGTTCGATTGCGTCACATTTTGCGAAACCGTGCTCGCCGCTGCTATTGCCAACAATCGCGACGAATTCGATTCAGTCCTGCGCACCGTCCGGTATCACGACGGTATCGTCACCTGGCGTGAGCGCAATCATTATTTCTTCGAATGGGGCCAGCACAACGTCGAGAACAAGACCTGCCGTTGGATCGACCTGGAAGGTGCCGTCGATATCCAAAAGATCGTCGATTCACAAAAGGGCCTCAGCAAGCGGCGATTTACGATGCGTGTCATTCCGAGTGCCGCTTTTCTGGCCGGCAAAGGCAAGCTCGAAAATGGCGACATCGTCGGGTTCGTGACGCGGCGGCCGGACCTCGATTATTTCCATGTCGGGTTCGTTGCCTTCGACAAAGCGGGCGCGTTGTTGCTGCGCCACGCGTCGCAAAGCAACCATCGCGTGCTGGACGAGCGCATGGACCGCTTCGTTGCGGTCAACCGCGTACGGTATGTCACGCTGCTGCGGCCCCGGGAGCCGCATGCAATTGCCGGAAACGAATGAAGGTCAGGCCGCCGCGGCTTTCGGCTTCACTTCCGCCGTATAGTCGTCCATCAGCGTCTTGGTGATGCCGCCGGGATTGAAATTCCAGTCGGCAATCTCGGCCACCGCGGTCACTTCCGCCGCCGAGCCTGTGATGAAGCATTCGGAAAAGCCAGTGAGCTCGTCCGGCATGATGCGACGTTCGATGACCTCGAGGCCACGTTTGCGGGCAAGTCCGATCACCGTCTGTCGCGTGATGCCATCGAGGAAGCAGTCCGCGATCGGCGTGTGAATCTTGCCGTCTTTGACAAAAAAGATATTCGCACCGGTGCATTCGGCTACGCGCCCTTCCCAGTCCAGCATCATGGCGTCGGCGTAGCCCTTTCGCTCCGCCCTGTGTTTGGAGATGGTGCAGATCATGTAGAGGCCGGCGGCCTTGGCGCGACACGGCGCCGTCTTAGGATCGGGCCGTCGATACTCTGCGAGGTCGAGCCGGATGCCCTTCAGCCTCTGCTCGGGGTCGAAGTAGCTCGGCCATTCCCAGCTCGCAATGGCAAGATGGATCGTGTTGGTCTGCGCCGAGACACCCATCATTTCGGAGCCGCGCCAGGCAACCGGGCGAACGTAGGCTTCTTTCTTGCCGTTCTTGTCGACCACGAGCTTTTTCGCGGCATCGATATCGGCGACGGAGTAGGGGATTTCGAAATCGAGAATATTCGCCGACCGCTTCAGTCGTTCGGAATGTTCGGTGCTCTTGAAGACCTTCCCGCCGTAGGCGCGTTCGCCCTCGAACACACAACTCGCGTAATGAAGGCCATGGCTCAGAACGTGGAGGTTGGCCTCGTTCCATGGCACGAGCTTTCCGTCGTACCAGATGACCCCTTCGAGCCGGTCGTAGGATTGAACAGCCATTGATCTTCTCCTTCACCACGTCCCTACGAAACTCCGGCGCGCATGCCGTAATCACGCATTTTTCGCGCCCATTTCAACACTTTACGTCTCGGGTCAACACCCGGTATGAATGGGGCCGATCCGGACCTATCGGGGTCCTTTCAACTCCAGGGCAAAAAGGCTCTTTCGGTACGATCCTTTCGTCCACTGGGGTGTTTTTGTAACATAAAAACAAAATATGTCAACATGGCTGACATAAATCTCAGCGACAAGGCAGGCCCGGGCGTCACGGATCGCCGAGGGGGCACGCTGGGGCACGCTGAACCCATCTGGGACATCATCGAGCTGCTCTTTTTTGCTTATCGCGATTTCGTTGGCGATCCGGATGAGGTGCTGCTCAAGCTGGGCTTCGGTCGCGCCCACCACCGGGTGTTGCACTTCGTCAATCGCAATCCGGGTATAAAGGTTGCTGACCTGCTCGAGATCCTCAACATCACCAAGCAATCGCTTGGCCGCGTGCTCAAGCAATTGATCGACCAGGGTTACGTGTCACAGAAGGAAGGCGCGCATGATCGACGCCAACGTCTTTTGTATGTGACGACGAAGGGCGAGACCCTGGCCCTCAAGCTTGCCACCTTGCAGACGCAAAGAATTACCCGCGCGTTCGGTGAACTCGGCCCCAACGCTCATGAGGCGGCGCGCCGTTTTCTCACTTCCATGATCGATGCCCACAACCGCGACGGCGTGCTGCACCTGATTGCGCGCTCCGACCGTGCATCGAAAGCACGGGACTAGGACGGGGGAGGAGCCTCAGTAATGACGCTGCCTGCCACGCTTCCTGACGACGCGCCGCATTTGCTTGTGGTCGACGATGACAGGCGCATCCGCGATCTGCTCTCGCGCTTTTTGGCCGGCGAGGGCTATCGGGTGTCGACCGCCGAGACCGCCGCCGATGCGCGCTCCAGACTGAAAGGCCTGAGTTTCGATTTGCTCATTCTCGACGTGATGATGCCGGGAGAATCCGGCTTCGATCTGGCCAAGGCGATCCGCGGCAATTCCAATGTGCCGATACTGATGTTGACCGCGCGCGATGCTGCTGAAAGCCGCATCAAGGGCCTCGAGATGGGCGCCGACGATTATCTGTCGAAACCCTTTGAGCCGCGCGAGTTGTCGCTTCGCATCGCCAACATCCTCAAGCGTGCGCAACCGGCGGCGCCGCGACCAGTGGAATCCGTACGCTTCGGGCCATTCGTTTATCATCTTGCGCGCGGCGAATTGCGCAAAGGCGATGAGATCATTCGGCTGACCGATCGAGAAAGGGAAATGTTGCGCGTCCTTGCCGGCTCACCCGGCGAAACCGTGACGCGGCTCTCACTGGCCGGTAATGGAGGTTCGGTGAGCGAGCGTGCTGTGGACGTGCAGGTCAATCGTCTGCGGCGCAAGATTGAACTCAATCCCGCCAATCCGCTTTTCGTGCAGACCGTTCGCGGCATCGGCTACCGGCTGGTGATTACTTCATGACCAGCCTCGATATCACAAACGGTGTTCGCACTGCGCTGACGCGCTTGCGCGAAGCATGGGAGTGGTATGACGCCATTCCACCCGTACGAAAAATCCATAGTGCGCTTGGCCAGGTTGCCGATGGTTGGCGCAGGATCAGCCGCTGGCTCAACAGCGTGATGCCAAAAGGGCTCTACGCGCGGGCGTTGCTGATCATCATCGCGCCCATGGTGATCCTGCAATCGGTGGTCGCCTTCGTGTTCATGGAGCGCCACTGGAACGTTGTAACCCAGCGACTGTCCGCAAGCGTTGTGCAGGACATTGCGGCCCTCATCGACATCTACCGAGGATACCCGCAGGACGCCGATCAGGCCCAGATCCGTCGGATCGCGCAGGATCGTCTTGGTCTGGTGGTCGATTTCCTGCCGCTGGCCGATATGCCGCCACCCGGCCCCAAGCCATTCTTTTCGCTGCTGGATCAGGCATTGTCGGACCAATTGCGCAAGCAGATCGGGCGACCCTACTGGATCGATACGGTTGGCAAATCAGCGCTGCTTGAAATTCGCGTTCAGCTCGACAACACGGTGATGCGGGTGTTCGCGCGGCGCAGCGCGGCCTATGTCTCCAACTCGGAAATTTTCCTGCTTTGGATGGTTGGCACCTCAACGGTACTGCTCGCAGTCGCCATCGTTTTTCTGCGCAATCAAATCAAGCCGATCCTTCGGCTGGCTGATGCCGCAGAGAGTTTCGGTAAAGGGCGTGAGGTGCCGAACTTCCGTCCACGCGGCGCACGTGAAGTGCGGCGTGCAGCCGCCGCTTTCATTGAGATGAAGACCCGCGTTGAGCGAGCGATGGAACAACGTACGGCGATGCTTGCCGGGGTGTCGCACGATCTGCGTACCGTCCTTACACGCTTCAAGCTCGAGCTCGCCTTGATCGAAGACTCGCCGGAAGTCGACGCAATGAAGAAGGACGTCGATGAAATGGCGCGTATGCTGGAAGCGTATCTCGCCTTTGCGCGGGGTGACAGCGCAGAGGCCGCCGCGCCAACTGACATGGCGGAGTTTCTGGAAGAGTTGCGGCTCGATGCCGAACGCCATGGGCACAAGACCAGCGTCATATTCCACGGACCGCCGATTGTTACGGTACGGTCGGCCGCATTCAAACGTTGTCTCGCCAACCTGGTCTCGAACGCCGCACGCCACGCGCCTTCGATCGCGATTGCCGGGCACCGCGATCACCGCTATCTCACGGTCACGGTTGATGATGACGGGCCTGGTATTCCGGCAGGTCTGCGTGAAGAAGTCTTCAAGCCTTTCCTGCGGCTCGATGATGCGCGCAACCAGGATGAAGGCGGCACCGGCCTCGGACTTGCAATTGCGCGCGATATCGCGCGTTCCCACGGCGGAGATATTACGCTTGGGGATAGCCCGCTCGGCGGGCTTCGTGCGACCGTGCGCGTTCCTGTTTAGGCGGCTTCAGTTTCTTCGTCGCGCGTGCGCTGTCGGCGGCGACGGCCACGCAGGGCGCACGGGATGGCACAAAGGTCGTCAAGGAAGCCGGCCCAGCGTTCGGCGCTGCTAAGTCCGCGATCGAGCGCCGCCATGGTGCGGTCGAGCCCTTCCTCCTCATCATCGATCCAGACGGATAGCACGCGCGCAAACATGAACGCCGCGCCTTGCGCGCGAAGCGCGCCGCGCGGGCCAGACGCGCCAATGCCGGCAGCCTCCAGCATCCAGCGCTGCGATCGCACCGCCATTGCGTTCAGGGCAAAAGCAAGACCGGGACTGCGCCGGGCCGAACACATGATTGAGCGCACCGCATCTTTGTAGGGAGCGTGCGCCTCCAGACGGCGCATCAACACGTCGAAAAGGCGCTCGCGCGCCGGTTCCTCGGCCATGTCGACGTCGCCGCCGGCAAGTACAGTGCGGTCGATTTCCTTGATATGCGCGCCGAGGATGGCGAGTGTCGAGCCGAATTCAGCACGCAATTGCGAGAGCTTGAATCCGGCGCGGCCAGCCACTTCGGCAAGCCCGATTTGTTCGAAGGAGCGTTCGGCAAGCAGCGCCATCAGTGCAGCGATTGCCTTGTCGCGGTCAGTCGTCCCGCGCGGCGCCGGTGCGCGTGCAGAGGCGGGTGCAGGTGTGATCTTGCGTCGACGCTTGGACTTGCGGGCCATGACGGCCTCCCATGGGCAATTCGTGCGATCTCTGCCCTTTAATGTAGGTCTGCAATGGCGACCGTTCTAGGGGCGGATTCTAGCCGGCGAGTTCGCGCGAGCGGCGGGTTGCAGCCTCAATGGCCTGTGCCAATAAATGGCCGAAGCCACCAGGTCCCATGAGGACGTCGAGGGCTGCCGCAGTTGTCCCGCCTGGGGAGGTTACATTTTCCCGCAGGGCTGCCGCGTCGAGTTCCGAGCGATGCATCAGCTCGGCGGAACCGGCGACGGTTTCGCGGGCGAGGCGGGTCGCGAGAGCCGGTGGCAGGCCAGCCGCAATTCCGGCGTTCGCCATCGCTTCCGTGAGCAGAAACAGGTAGGCCGGGCCCGATCCGGACAGAGCGGTCACCGCGTCCATCAGCGCTTCGTCACCGATCCATTCGACTTTACCGATGGCCGCCAGCAGATCGGATGCCTGTTTGCGCTGACGTGTCGAAACCCTCGTGTTGCCAAAGGCGACGCTGATGCCACGGCCAATGGCGGCCGGCGTGTTCGGCATCGCACGTACGATTGCCGCTCCCGGGGGCAATGACTTTGCGAGAAAATCAATCGTCCGACCGGCCATGATCGACACCACGAGCGTGCCGTCGCCAAAATACCCCGCAAGTGGAAACAACGCTTCGGGCGCGCCTTGCGGCTTAACGGCGATCACAATTGCGCTCGCCGCGGCCGCTTTGCCTTTCGGATTGAGCTTCAGCCCGCGCCGGGCCAGAGACTTTACTATCTTGCCCGGGTGCGGCTCGATGACCGTGATTTGTCTCGGCTTGAGACCGCGTGCGATCCAGCCTTCAAGCATCGCGCTGCCCATCTTGCCGGCACCGACCAGGACAAGACGGCCTGAGAATTTTCGCAGAGATTTGGATACGGCTGTCATCATTGCGCAATGATAGCGGCAAATCCGGCGTCATGCCCGGCCATATGCGTCCGAACGACGGCGTGCTTTGGCACGCCTATGTGCCAGGCATCCGGCAACCCGCCATCCGGCAAGCCCGCCATGACACGCAGAAGTCAGGCCTCTCCCGAGGTCTCAAACATCGCGGCATCGAGTGCGTCACGCGCACCTTTGCCGGCCCAGACCACGAATTGAAAAGCGGTGAAGTAGCGCTCGCAAGCCTCGAGTGCGGTGCCGAGGAGGGCCTCGCATTGCTTCCCGGACGCTTCGGTGCCCCCGGCCAGGACCAGCGCATGGCGAAACATGATGATGCCTTCACTGTTCCAGTGATCAAAATGTCCGACCCAAAGCCGTTCATTGATCAGCGAAATCAGCGTCTGTACCTCGGCGCGCCTGCGCTCCGGGACCCGCAGATCAAAAGCGCAAGCCAGATGGAGGGCTTCGATGTCGCCCATCCAGGTGTAGGAAAGCTGGTAGTCGGTCCAGCGCCCGGTAACCAGGATGGTAATTTCGTCATCGCTCGCGCGTTCGAAAGACCAGTCGTTGCCAGTCGCCAGGCGTTCCACAACATCGAGTGGATTGATCCGCGATTCTTCCGCGTAGCTTGTCAGGGACATGACGTCTCCGCTTGGCCGAGTGGAGCGAGAGGAAACGCACGCCACCGAACGCGCAGGTCAGAGGGCAGACCCGAGATGGGCCCGGACCGCAGGTTTGACGCAGGGGTTACGGGATGCCTTGACGGCGAGGACGAATCACCAAGCGATTCGACTATAACCCGACTGATTCCGCTCGCCAAAGGCATCGTCAAGCGCCAATGAGCCGTGATTTGCCCGTCATAGGCAACCGCGTCGATTCGACTCTCCACAGCCAATACTGCGGCAGCATGAATCAGCAGTGGATAAATCCGCCCTGGTATTTCCGGGGCGCGAGCCGAAGGTGCGGCGCGAGGCGGGGTCCTAGTCGAACAGGCTCGACACCGACTCTTCGGCCGCTGTGCGGCCGATCGCTTCGCCGATCAGCGATGCGATCTCAAGAATTCGGATGTTGGCGGCCGCCTGGATTTCCTTCGTCGGTTGAATCGAGTCAGTAATGACCAGTTCCTTCAGCCGAGAACCGGCGATGCGCTTGACGGCGCCGCCGGAGAGCACGCCGTGACTGATATAGGCGTAAACCGCCTTGGCCTTGTTCTCGAGCAGGGCGTCGGCGGCGTTCACGAGCGTGCCGCCGGAATCGACAATGTCATCCACCAGCACGCATGTATAACCGGCGACGTCGCCGATCACGTTCATCACTTCGGAGTCGCCGGCGCGTTCGCGCCGCTTGTCGATGATGGCGAGCGGTGCGTTGATACGCTTTGCGAGCCCGCGCGCACGCACCACGCCTCCGACGTCGGGCGATACGACCATCACGTTGTCGAGCTTAAACCGCTCCCTGATATCCCGTACCATCACCGGCGACGCGTATAGATTGTCGGTCGGAATATCGAAAAATCCCTGGATCTGTCCCGCATGGAGATCGAGTGTCATCACGCGGTCCGCGCCGGCGCGGGTTATCAGATTGGCGACCAGCTTGGCCGAGATCGGCGTGCGCGGGCCGGGTTTACGATCCTGTCGAGCGTAGCCGAAATAAGGAACAACCGCGGTGATACGACGCGCGGACGACCGGCGCAGGGCGTCGATGATAATGAGCAATTCCATCAGGTGGTCGTTGGCAGGGAATGACGTCGACTGGATCACAAACAGATCTGCGCCGCGCACGTTTTCCTGAATTTCGACGAAGATCTCCATATCGGCAAAACGCCGCACGACCGCCTTTGTCAGCGAAAGGTTGAGATACCCGGCGATGCCCTGGGCCAGCACAGGATTAGAATTGCCGGCGACGAGCTTTATCGCTCCGTTCTTGCCCGACATCTTTAATCCTCGCCCTCACTCCCGCCACAGGCGGCGTGGTCATAACAAGGCGGACAGGGCCCGGCAATATGGCTGGAATGGTTGTGCCGGCGCTTTCGTCGAAAGGATGAATTGCCGGTTAGCGGCTCGATGCCGCCAATGTCAGCGTCTCGCCCTCGGAAAGTGCCGCAGACGCGGCCGGCCGGCGTCGCGGCAGCGGCACCGGCTCGGCGCTATCCGCGTCCGGGGATTCCGCCATATCCAGGGATATCGGATCGGCCTGCGGACGGGAAATGCGGAATATTCCGGCGGCTTCGGGCGAGGCTTCGTTCGGGCCGCTCAGCGCCACCTGGGCCTCCGCGGCTGGCGGCGACGCACCGGGAGCAACATCGGGTGAGGTCAGGAACGCAGCGAGCTGATCCATGCTGGTGCGGGCGATCCGCTGCAGCATGACGTCATCGGCGGCCGCCCAGGCGTCGCGGTGACGCACCTTCGCGGTTTCTTCGCCACTGATGCGCAGGGCGCGTTGTTCTTCCTGGTCGAACACGTCCCACACCCAGGAGACCGTCGTCTGGTGTTTTGTCACTTTCACCGCGAGATAGCCGCGCACGCGGTAGGCCGAAGGCTGCTCCCGAGAAATCACCGCGAGACGACGGGCCTGTGCCTCATCATTGAGATCTCGCACCAGTTTCTGGAACTGGCCGGGCGGCAGGCCGTCGAGAGAGTCGAAGGCAACACTGGCGCCGCGCGGCTGCGCGACTGAGACTGCCTGATTGTCGGGGTTGCAACCGCCAAGCGCCAATGCGCAGGCGGCGATCAAGAATGCGCCGGGACGCGAAATGCGCCGCACCGCGCCAATGCGGCGACCCCAACTCCACTCCATCGACAACCCCACTGGCCTGGAATTTGTCTTTAATTCTCTTCGGCCGGGGTAGAGCGTAGCGGCAAGGGCGCCTTCGAGTCCAGACGCAGCAGATGCTGCCTGTCAGTCAGTCAGCGTGATGGCGTTGACATGGCGTCCATAGTCTGGCTCGCCAGTTTGCGTTGTGCGCCGGTAGCTGAAGAACCGCTCGGGCTCGGCATAGGTGCACAGGCCAAGATCTTCGAACTGAGTGATACCCGCGCCGCGAACCCGTTCGGCGATATAGCCGGTCAGGTCGAACATGGCGTGTCCATCTCGCTGCGCCGGTGCGAAAAAGCGTGCATTGCCGGAATCGGCCGCGACGAAGCGCTCGACAAATTCGGGCCCGACCTCGTAGTTCGGCTGCCGGATGGTGGGGCCGAGTGCAGCCACGATACGACTGCGGCCGGCACCGAGCCGCTCCATTGCGGCAATGGTCGCGTCGATCACGCCCGTGAGCGCGCCGCGCCAGCCGGCATGCGCCGCGCCGATCACGCCTGCCTCACTGTCGGCGAACAATAGTGGCCCGCAGTCGGCGGTCGATACGCCGATCGCCAATTGGGGAACGCGGGTGACGATGGCGTCCGCGCGGGGGCGGTTCTCTTGTGTCCACGGCTCATCGGCCACAACAACGTCAGGCGAATGGATCTGATACGCCGTCAGCAGCCGATCTGCTTTCACGCCCAGCGCCGCCGCCATGCGCGTGCGGTTCTCGGCGACCTTTTCAGGTGCATCGTTGGAGCCGACGCCGCCATTGAGCGAAACATAGACGCCTTTCGACACGCCGCCGGATCGCGTGAAGAACGCGTGGCGAATGCGCGCGAGCGTGGCAAGTGAGGTAGCCTGCAGCATCAATTTTCGTCCGGCAGTCAAAGGGGCAACGGAATAGATAATGCGCGCAACCGCGCAAGGCCAGCGCATCAGACCTCAAAGCCGGGCAGCGCGCCGACCGACGGATGTGCGAAAGCGACGACTTTGAACAATTCACCCATGGCGGTGCGGTTTTGGCCGATTAGCCGAGCGAGCGCTTCGTCGATTTCCCCGGCGCGCGCGGGATCGGCTTTAAGCGTGGCGGCGCGCTGTTCAATGCCAAGCCGCCGCAGAAATTGCGATTGTTCGATAGGTCCAAAACCCCTTGCGCCCATGGCCTCGACGGCGCGCGCCAGGGACTGGAAATCGACGTGAGCGGTGAGGTCGAGGCTGCCCGGGAAAGTCAGGGGATCGGCATAGGCGTGCTGGCCCACGGCCTGCAAGGTCTCGCCCAGGCCGGTTTCGGTATGGCCATAGTCGATGACAAGGCCAGCGCCGCGATTGTCGGCGATGCACCGCCCGAGCTCAATTGCCGCGGCGTCGGCGCGCCATTCGAAGATCGCGCCCGTGCGCGGCGCCCGCAAGGCCGGGGGCAACAGCGTCTGGAAAAACGGCATCGGCTCAGGTGCGATTGTGAAGGCGAGCTCCCCGTTCGGATCAATCTGGATCCGGCGCTCGTGCCAGCCCCGCTCGGTCTTGATGGCGTGGTTGACCGGCAGCGCGTCGAAAAATTCATTGGCAAGGATGATGGCCGGACCTTTCGGTACGTCCGCGAGAGCGGCGTGCCAAAATGTCGGGACGCCGGCATCTTCGAGTGCCTTTTCCTGCTGCGCTCGCAGCAACGGACTGACTTCGACGAGGTGTGCTACGACCGCAGCCCGGAATTCCGGTACGACTTTCACCGCACGCAAGGCATCTTTCATCATCGTGCCGCGGCCCGGACCGAGTTCGATCAGTCGCACATTTTCTGGCGCGCCCATCTGCTTCCACACGGCGGCGACCCACAGGCCGATCAACTCTCCGAACATCTGGCTGACTTCCGGAGCAGTGATGAAATCGCCGCGGGCGCCAAACGGATCATGCGTGGTGTAGTAGCCGTGCGCAGGGTCAAACAGGCTGAGCGCCATGTATTCGGCGACCGGCATCGGCCCCGCCAGGGCGATGCGCCGGCGAATCTCCATTTCCAGCGGCGAGCGGGCCTCCACTACCGGCTCCGGAGCGGCGGCTGTTTCATTGCGTAGACGATGAAACCGACGCCGGCGAGAAACAGCGGCACCGACAGCAGTTGCCCCATGGTCGCGCCGCCCCACAGAAAACCGAGCTGGGCATCGGGTTCGCGGAAGAACTCGCAGAACGTTCGTGCGATGGCATAGCCGACGGCAAAGCAGCCGGTAATCAGGCCGGGCCGCTTCAACGCGCCGCCACGCATCAGGATGGCGAGAACAACGAGCAGCACCAGGCCTTCCAGTGCCGCTTCATAGAGCTGGCTCGGATGTCGCGGCAGCGGCCCTCCGTTTGGAAATATCATCGCCCATGGGACATCGGCGGGACGTCCCCACAATTCGCCATTGATGAAATTGGCTATGCGGCCGAGAAACAATCCGATCGGTCCGACTGCACAGGTAATGTCCCCGACGGAGAGGATCGGGATGCCGCGCTTGTAGCCGAAAAGCACGACCGCGACGACGCAGCCGGTGAACCCGCCATGGAATGACATCCCGCCATTCCACAATTGTACGATCTCGGCTGGGTGCCCAAGGAAGTGCGGTAGATTGTAGAACAGCACATAGCCGATGCGTCCGCCGAGGATGATGCCAAGCGTCACCCACAGGATGAAATCGTCGAAGTCGACGACGGTCATCGGCGCCTTGCCGCCCCACAATTTTTGGGAACGTATGAGAACGCGGGCATATGCCCAGCCGATCAGGATCCCGAAAATGTATGCCAATGCGTACCAGCGGACCGCGAACGGACCGAGATGGACAAGGACCGGATCGAAGGCTGGATAGGGAATAACCAGTGAAGGCATTGCGATGTCCGAATCGGCGGTGAGCATCAGCCCCGTATGCAAGTCGTAGCATGCCGGGTCTTGCGGCGGGATGACCGGATCGCCATTGTGGGCGCATGATGCCGAAAGGCGGGAACCGGTTTTCGGAAATCTTCATGGGCAGGCAGAATGGTAATTGCGCCGGAGGCGAAATATGACCCAAACCAGCAACCGCTTTTTCGATGAGATGGCGCGTCTGATGAACGATGCCGCCGGAGTAGCGCAAGGGGTGCGGCGCGAATTCGACACGCTCTTCCGTAGCCAGGCCGAGCGTATTCTGCGCGACCTCGATGTGGTGCAGCGTGAGGAATTCGAAGCAGTCAAGGAAATGGCGCGTCTTGCGCGGGAAGAAAATGAGGCTTTGAAGGCGCGTATCGCTGCGCTGGAGGCCAAGGCCGAAAAGCCCGGCAAGAAGGTCAAGGACACCACTGCCGGATAGGCTGATACCGGCCATTCTTGCCCTTTGCGTCCTCCGCCGCTATAACCCGCCCCGTTCGCGGCCCCCGGCACCCCTGGAGGCTTGCCGCGTTCACAGGCGGCGAAAAAGGCCGCCTTTTCCATTGGCTTAGATTGAGGGATTCAAAATGGCGACCGTCCAGGAATTGAAGGCGACGGCGCGTCCGAAAGGCGGCAAGGGGGCCGCCCGGGCTGCGCGTCGCTCCGGCCATGTGCCGGGCGTGATCTACGGAGAGAACAAACCCCCGCTGATGGTCCTGGTGGACCATGCCGAACTGCGCCAGCGCATTTATGCCGGGCGCTTTCTCACCACACTCTACAATCTCGATGTGGACGGCACCAAGCATCGTGTGATCCCGCGCGACTTCCAGCTCGACGCGATCAAGGATCTGCCGATGCACGTCGATTTCCTCCGCGTGTCGGAGGGAGCCACCATCCGCGTGCACATTCCCGTCCACGTGCTCAACGCCGATCAGGCGCCCGGCGTAAAGCGCGGCGGTGCAGTCAACATCGTCACGCACACCGTCGAAGTGGTGTGCCCGGCTGAGGCGATTCCGGAATCGATCGACGTCGACATTTCGGGCCTCGACATCAATCACTCAAAGCATCTCACCGATGTGAAGCTTCCGGCCAACATTCGCGTCATCGGCCGCGCCGACATGACACTGGTCACCGTTGTCCCGCCGTCCGGATACGCGGAAGAAATGAAGGCTGCGGCCGAAGCGGCTGCCGCCGCTGCTGCTGCCGCCGCCGCTGCCGCGGCAGCCGGCGCAGTGCCCGGTGCGGAGGGCGCGGCTCCCGGTGCGGTACCGGCTCCGGGCGCGGCTGCGCCCGCGGCAGGCGCTGCGCCTGCCGCCGCTGCGGCGCCCGCGAAGCCCGAGAAGAAGTGAGGACGCGCTTAAGCTTTGTCGTTGGCGTTTTCGTAGTGCGCACACTGGAACAGCGCTGTTGACGCCATGCTGCTTTTCGTCGGCCTCGGCAATCCCGGTCCCAAGCACGTGAGCAACCGACACAATATCGGTTTCATGGCGGTGCAAGCGATCGCGCGCCGCCATGACCTCTCGCCGTGGCGGCGACGTTTCCAGGGTGTTTCGGTGGAAGGCAGTATTGGCGCGGAACGCGTATTGCTGCTTTTACCGGGTACATACATGAACGAATCCGGACGAGCGGTGGCGGAGGCCGCGAATTTCTACAAACTCGAGCCTGCCAGCATCGTGGTGTTTCACGACGAGGTCGATCTGCCGGCCGCAAAGGTGAGGGTTAAAGTTGGCGGTGGCGTCGCCGGTCACAACGGCCTGCGCTCGATCACCGCCCATCTCGGCAATGACTACAAGCGCGTGCGCATCGGCATAGGCAAGCCGGACGTCAAGGAGCTGGTGCCAATGCATGTACTCGGCGATTTCGTTAAAAACGAATGGGCGTGGGTGGAAGCGCTCTGCGATGTCATCGCCGAGAACGCCGCGCTTCTGATTGAGGGCAAAGATTCAACGTTCCAGAACAGAGTGCACCTCGCGATGGCCGCCAAAGGCTTCGATGAGGACGAGGAGCCGCCTGGCTCCGATTGATAGTGTAAGCAACGAGACGATACAGCCATGGGTTTCAAATGCGGCATCGTCGGCCTGCCGAATGTCGGCAAGTCGACGCTCTTCAATGCTCTCACACAGACTGCAGCGGCACAGGCCGCCAACTACCCGTTCTGCACGATCGAGCCCAATGTGGGCGAGATCGCAGTGCCCGATCCGCGGCTGGACAAGCTGTCGGTGCTGGGAAAGTCGGAGCAGATCATTCCGACCCGCATTACTTTCGTCGATATTGCGGGCCTGGTGCGCGGCGCATCAAAGGGCGAAGGGCTTGGCAATCAGTTTCTCGCCACGATCCGCGAGGTCGACGCTATCGTGCATGTCGTGCGCTGTTTCGAGGACAACGATGTCACGCACGTGGAAGGCAAGATCGATCCGATTGCCGACATTGACACGATCGAAACCGAACTCATGCTGGCCGATCTTGATAGCCTGGAAAAGCGCGTCGACAACCTCGAGAAAAAGGCCAAAGGCAGCGGGGAGGACGCCAAACAAGCCAGGGAAATGCTCGACCTGATCAAGCGGTCGCTGGTTTTGCTGCGCGAGGGCAAGCCCGCGCGGATGGTCGATCGCAAGCCTGAGGAGGAGAAGCTTTTCCATTCTCTCGGTCTGCTGACCTCGGCCCCTGTACTCTATGCCTGCAATGTCGACGAAGCGGCCGCCGCGACCGGTAACGAATTCTCACGCAAAGTAGAGATACGGGCGAGCGAAGAAGGCGCGCTAGCCGTTGTGATCTCGGCCAAGATCGAAGCGGAAATCGCCACTTTGCCGCCGGCTGAGCGCGCTGAATTCCTTGAGGCGGTCGGGTTGAACGAGACCGGACTCGATCGGCTGGTGCGTGCCGGTTACGCGCTATTGCACCTCGTAACGTATTTCACCGTTGGTCCGAAGGAAGCGCGCGCCTGGACGATCACCCAAGGCACCAAGGCGCCGCAGGCCGCTGGCGTGATCCATACCGATTTCGAGCGCGGCTTTATTCGCTCCGAAACCATCAGCTACGACGACTTCATCGGGTGCAACGGTGAAGCCGGCGCTCGCGAGGCCGGAAAAATGCGTCTGGAAGGCAAAGACTACGTGGTCGTCGACGGCGATGTTATGCATTTCCGCTTTGCAACCTGAGTAAGGCTCTTTCTGCTAGGCTCATTTCGCATGAGTGCAGCCGCTGACGAAATGCAGGTGCCGAATCCCGACTCCGCAAAAAGCACGGAGCGGCGTGCGCTTGGCGTCGCCTGCGGCGCGCACGCCTTGCACGACGGATATACCGATCTTGTCTATATCCTGCTGCCGATCTGGCAAAACGAGTTCGGTCTTGGCTTCGCCGCACTCGGACTCATGCGAACGGTGTTTTCAGGGACGCTGGCGAGCTTTCAGATACCGGCCGGCTTTCTTGCGGAACGTTTCGGTGCTGTCACGGTTCTCGCGCTCGGGACCGCGCTCGCGGGCTTCGGTTATGTGCTGGCGGGTTTCAGCAACGGCGTGCCGCTTCTGGTTGCGGCCTTGTTTGTTGGCGGACTCGGCGCCAGCACCCAGCATCCGCTCGCGTCATCGCTGATTGCCCACGCCTTTGCGGGATCGCGGTCCTTGAAAGCGCTCGGCACCTATAACTTCGCCGGCGACATTGGAAAAATGACGCTGCCAGCCGTGGCGGCATTTCTGTTCATCGTGTTGCCCTGGCGGCAGGCAGTGATGCTCCTTGGCTGTCTTGGAGGCGTTGCGGCGCTGGCAATCTTTTTTGCCATGCCGCACTTTCGCGAGCACACTGCCGCGCCGCGCAAGAGCAATGATTCTGCATCATCGGGCATTCCCGCGCCGGTCTATGGCTTCCCGTTGCTGCTGTCGGTTGGGGTCATCGACAGCGCGACCCGGATGGCCTTCCTGACATTCTTGCCGTTCGTGCTCACCGCGAAAGGCGCGAGCCTTCAAACTGTCGGTCTGGCGCTTACCCTGGTTTTTGCCGGTGGAGCAGCCGGCAAACTGGTTTGCGCCTTCATTGGCGCGCGGATCGGCGCCGTGGCGACCGTATGGCTGACAGAGATGGTGACCGCGTGCGGCATCGTGGCGCTGTTGCCGCTGCCGCTTGAAGCCGCGCTGGTATTGCTCCCGGTGGTTGGTGTTGCGCTTAACGGCACGTCCTCGGTCCTCTATGGATCGGTACCCGACCTGGTCGAACCGGCATGGCGTCAGCGCGCCTTCAGCATTTTTTATACCGGCACGATTGGTGCCGGCGCCGTATCGCCGGCGATTTATGGTCTGCTGGGCGACGCGGTTGGCGTACCGACGGCGCTCCTCATAGTTGCGGCAGTCGTACTCGTGACGTTGCCAATAACGCTCATGCTTCGGCCGGTGCTCGTGGCACGGCCGTCTTGAACGTCAACGGTTCGGCGCTTTGGCCTTGACCTGCCCCACCACCGCCGCCGGCAAGACGTCGAGATAGGGTCCCAACAGGAACGCTTCTCCCGAGCCAGCGCCATACATCCGGTCGTGGGCATCGATCATGGCGCGCACCGGACGCATGCATGCGCCCATCGAATCCACGATGAGATCATTGATTTCGTCCGCCCGCAGATCGGCGCTGTAGCGCGGATGGCCGAACACCCTGTGCACGATGCAATCCGTCGCCTGGCGCACCAGCGGCAGCAGCGCGGCATCCTTCTGGCGAACAGACATCTGCGTCCACGGGCTCGCGCCGGCGGCGACATGATTTTGCATATTCAGGGAGGCATTCAACACAAGCGACAACCCGAACAAAGGTTCGAGAATCATCTCTTGGACCTCGGCGAATCAGGGTCTGCAATTGAGGTATCGCAGTCGGAGTCGCAGTGCACGAAAAATCTGCATCATCTTACCGGCGAAGTCAGAGAGATGACGCACGAAAGGAACCGATCCGCTATCATCGCGATTGGTGTGGCATGCACAAAAAGCCGAATGTCGTTGGCCAGATGACTGCCGAGCAGACCGCGCTGCTGCGGAAGATCGCTTTCGACGCTTACGAACCCGAGGCCTTCAGCCCGAACCTGACCAAAGCCGAGGCAGCGCGGCGCATCGACATGCTTCAGGCCAAACTGAAATTGATGAGCGAACCGCCACATACACTGTGACGGCATTCGTGAATCGCTGTCCGCAATTGCGGGAGGAACCCCTCCGCGCAAGCGGGCGTTTGTTCTTCTGGACAGGACTTCAGAGGAGGAACTTATGACACATTTTCGCCATGCTGCGATCGCGGCCGCGCTGCTTGCCGGCGCGAGTACGGCCAGCGCGCAGACCACGGTCATCACCCGCGAGCCGGTGGAATCACGGACGGTGGTGACCACCGAGCCAGTTCAACTTACCCCGGTTCAGCGGCAGACGATCTACCGGACGATCGTGCGCGAACGCGTAAGCCCGGCACGGCCGACCGTGGAATACCGGGTTGGAACGCGTGTGCCGGAGAGCGTGCAACTCTATTCGGTGCCGCAGGAGATTGCAGTCGAAGTGCCGGCGATACGGTCTTATAAATATATGGTGGTAAATGACCGCGTCGTATTGATCGATCCGGCAACCGGCGAAGTGGTCGCCGAACTGGCCGAATAGCACGCCCCATCGGCTGAGATTTGGGCCCGGCGCGACGCACGCCGGGCCCACGTTTTTGAGTACTCTATGTTTACCTTCCGGCGGCCGGCCTGATATGCGCAGGCGGTAGGTGCTGGATTTTCGGCGTCGCAAGGGCCATATTAGTGGTCGAGGAGCCTTTGATTATGTCGATGATCAACTACCGTGCCCCGTCCGAACTATTTCCTAGCCGGAGCCGCAAGTCGCGCCGCCCGATCGGCTACAAGCGCTTTCCGACCGCTGCGGAAGCGATCCGTTTTGCCATCGAGGAATTGCCGCCGGAGTTGCTGCTAGGCGCGTATCTGGAAGTGGAAGAAAAGCGGTTCGACGGCAATGGCATCCGGCAGCTTTACGAAAGCGCCGACTATCCTCTGCCGCGTAAGGCCGCCAAGACCAAAGTCGCCGCGGCGAACTGACCAATCGATCAGTCTGTCTGACCGTCACCTCCGCTCCCGCGGAGGGGCGCAGCGTTTGTGCGTCTGCGGAAACGGGTTCGGGTTGGCTGCTGAAATGCAAAGCCACCGCCGGTTTGTCCGGCGATGGCTCATCTAGTCGTACGCGAATCTTACTCTGCCGGACGCTGACCGGGACTATTGGGCGCATTTTTCCATTGCGTGAGGCTGTCGCCGATAACTTTCATTGCAGTCATTGCAGCGTGGCTCAGGCTCGCGTAGCTGGCGATCTCCCGGCCAACGCGCTCGCCTTCGCTCCGAAGCATGTCGCGTACGCCCTGCAATTCAAGGATCACTCGGTCGATTTCTTCGATCGAGGCACCTGAGACACGGCGGATCAGGACATTCAGGTTGTCGGAGACGGGTTCAGGCACCGAGTCGTCAGGTCGTTGCCGCCGCAAGTAGGCAACGTCCCGCCGGACAAATTCGCGAATCTCACCCTCGAAAGCAGTCGCCGCCTCCTGATCGATTTCAGGCGGCCGTTCCGGTGATTTCCGGTTTGGAGCGTACAGCTCCGGACCGGGCTTTTCCGGCACCGCACCAAGCCGATCGGGTCTGATGGCCGTCATGGTCAACTCCTACAGAAGCGCAGAGTGTTTGCGCGGGTCCCCAGTTGAAACTCGATTGCCGCATGTGACTTGGGCAGCCGTGGGGCGGGATTGCAACGCTAAGGAAACTTTGTGGTAAATAGCCACCGACATCCCACTTATGCACGACTTTATGAGGCTGTCTCGTGCTTTTGGGGGAGGTCTACCAATGGAGTTTGAACCCGGCCGTGATGCTCTTGCTGCTGGTCATCTGCCCGAAATCGGTCACCGTGGTGGTGACCTGGAGGGGACCGTAGAGTTTCTGTTCGGCGCTGAACGTATTGTGGGTCACAGGATCGTTGCTGGCGGTGGTCATCCCCGCGCCGAACGTGGTGCCGGTTGGCAGGATGTTGAACTTGACCGCCCTTTCATTCCCGAAAACCTGGGGTGCTCCGCCGCCGGGACCGGAAGGCAACCTCATCAACGGGATATCGCTCGGCGCCGAGGACGGCTGACCGAGCGTTTCGGTTACCGAGTAGGTGTCCTGAAGTGTCACAGCGAATCGTCCCCCAAACGGAATCGATTGTTTGAGGGTGGTGCCAAATTTGCCCTGATCATTGGAAGGGTCGACACGCGCATCCACGCTGCCGATGCGCGGTACGCCGACCGATGCCCACGCGGCTCCGGAAGGGGTATCGCGCGTTGTCGGCAGGGGGCGTTCGAAGGCACCGCCAGAGTTTGATGGTCCGAGTTCAGCGCCCACTGAGTTGGTCCATTCGGTCTGCAGCGGTTGCTTCACAACGATGCTGCTCGATCCGTCCAGTTTCTCGGAGCGGCTGACATCGTAGGCTGTGCCGGATGTTCCGGGGATCCGCAGCGGATTCTTCGGCGGTGTTGCAAGCGCAACCGGATCGAAGACCAGCGCATTGCCAAGGATCGCGCTTTCCTCGGGTGTCAGCAGCGTTTCGGGGACGAGCGCGGCGTTGTCCGTCTGAGCAGAGTCCTGCGCAAATGCGGGAAGAGCGGCGAGCGCAAGGGTGCCGGCCATCCACAATGCACAGTAAGCGCTCGTTCGCATTCCAGATCTCCCCCGAAAATGCATTCCGGCCTTGGCTCCGCGATCACGCGATATTCGGCGCGAACCGGTTAAGCATTGGTAGCGCCAGTGCCATGGAACTTTGGCGAAGCTGTGGAGCAAGTTGGATTATTTTCGGTCACAGGCAGCGCGCTGCAATGACCTCATTAATGTGAGTGACGTCGGCGTCGAAGCGGCTCAAATCCCGTTCGCGTTCCGGTCCGTTCTTGCATAGGGCGGTCACAGCGCGTGCCTTTACGAGTTCTAGGAAATAGAGCCGCGTGGCATTGCAGATTTCCCGATCACTCGCGGCGGCGAGACCTTTGACGCGCGCCTGTATGGCCGCAATCCCGGCCGCGGCGTCCACGAGACTGCGGTCGCAGCCCGCTTGCTGAAGCGGTTCAGGCCGGGCGGCCGGCGCCGCCAGAAGTGCCAACGCGAGCGCGCCGGGCACGATGAGCCCGACAAAGGCAAGAGATGCGAACATGAAGCGTTTGAGCACGGCCTCGACCCTCCCGAACGACTTCTGTTGGTCGGCGGAACGGGCAAAAAGGTTCAACGTTCCGTGAAACCGGGACTTGGTTGAGGAATTAACCCCAGGCAGAGGGGAGACGGCACAATGGGAGTACGAGCATGCCGGCGCTACTGCCGATCATCCTGACCGCGGCGCACATCGTCCTGGTTGCTGACGAACCGCCGAAATTCGATGTCGAACGGACCTGTCGGCCTGCCGCCGTTGCGGGCGTTTTGCCGGGGCGCGACGCATCCGCGTGTCAACGTGACGAAAACGACGCGCGCGACAAGCTCGAGCGGCAATGGGTCGGATACAGCGCCACACAGCGTCAGCACTGCGCGAGCTTTGCCGCGCTCGACCGCGCGCCAAGCTACGTTGAATTACTGACCTGCCTGGAGATTGCCAAACAGTCCGCGGAGCTGCCCGCAGAATCGAAAGCGGGGACCGTCGGCCGGCAATGATTGTTCAGGGCTTCTTGCCCGGCGGCGTGCTGTAGGGGCTGCCGGACGAGCCTTGCATCTGAGACAACTTGTACGCGGAGAGCTGCTTGGGCTTGTCCTTGTCGGCCTTCGGCTTCTTCTTTTCCTTGGGAACCCGCATCTGACCTTTTGCCATGACGATCTCCTGAAGGTCTGGAAAAAGCGAATGCTAACCGGCGCGTGGGCGGATGCAAGGGGAGGTGGACGACGGCGCGGTCCTGTCAGCCTTTCGGAGCCGGCACGCCAGCCGCGTTCATCTTCTGGTCGATGCATTTGTTGACGAGGTCGGCGCGCTTGTCGAGATCTTCGTGGGCGCTGGCCTTTTCGGTCCGCATCCAGCATTCGCGCGCCGCGCGCGACCGCGTCATCGGCTCTGTATCGCGCACCGGCTCCGGAGGCTTGGCCGCCTGGGGTCTGACTGCGGCAGCGTCGGGCTTGGCTGACGCGAGCTCCGCCTTGGGGGCGTCGGCGGCGGCCGGGCCGGTCCCATCGGTCTCACAGGCGGCAAGCACCAGCGCGCACGGAACTAATAAGGCGAAGCGCGTGACGGTGGCGACCTTACGGGTACTGGACATCACAACATTCATACGGCGCATTCCGGACATCGAATGGGACAGAGCGCTGGGGCAACGCGGCGGTCCGGCTATGCCCGAAATGACCCATATACGCAACGCCCGCGATAGAATGTCACAATCGCGTGCGCAACCCCAAACGAGGCCGGTGTTGGCTGGCAGGGCCGGGGGATGAGCCGAGAGAGGCCTTCCGTACCCAAGAGTTAAGCAAGCGCATCCGCCGCCGCTTAACCAATTCGGCCGTTGTGATTTGCCATCCCGTTTTGATTTATGGAGATACTACAAGCTCAAAGTTCAACGCGGGCGATGTCATGGGTGTCTCCATTACGAAGCGAGTAATATTTGCAGTCGCAATCGCAGCGGCCGCGTTCGGCGGCACGTGCGTTCCGTCACAGGCCGCAGACCTTGGGCCTGGATCGCGGTCGGGCGCCGGGCACGTCAGGGAAACATGGCGTCACTGGAACTGGCGCGACCGATGCGCCTTTGCAGGCTATTACTGTCTCTATGCCTGGGATGGGTACGTCTATCACTATCCCTGGGACGATCGTCCCTCCGCCTACATGTACTCCGCGCGCCGGCACCGGCACCGGTTTTAGATCTTTGGATCTCAGCGCTGCCGCGACGGCTTGAATCCGCCGCGCATACCGGGGCGGCCCATCGTGGATCGCGGGCTGTCCTTGCGCGCGGGAATTGCCTCCACTCCCGGGCCCATTTCATCAAGCGTCGGCTTGCGAGGGCTTTGACGAGATCGAGACGGCCTCACTTCGTGTGACAGCGCGATGCCCATCTCGTCGAGGTGCGGCTTGTGTGGCCTGTCTTCGCGCTCCGCGCTCCGGCGCGAGCCTCGCACCGCGCGGCGAAGCTTGGGATCCTGCGCAATCACCACGTCCCGCGCGGTTGGATTGTCCAGCACCGCCAGTTCGGTTGCGCGCAGGCGCTTGATCTCGTCGCGCAGCCGCGCGGCCTGCTCGAAGTCGAGATCGGCGGCCGCCTCGCGCATGCGTTTTTCCATGTCGGCAACCACGGCTTCCAGATTGTGTCCGATGGTGGCGGCCTCGGCGAACTCGCCGCTGTCGGCGCCGCCGGTAGAAATCAGCACGTGGTCGCGCTCGTACACGCTGTTCATGATGTCGTGGATCGAGGTCTTGATGCTTTCCGGCGTGATGCCGTTGGCGGTGTTGTATTCGACCTGCTTCTCGCGACGCCGGTTGGTTTCCTCGATCGCGCGCTGCATCGAGCCGGTGATCGCGTCGGCGTAGAGCACCACCTTCCCGTCCACATTGCGGGCGGCGCGGCCGATCGTTTGTATCAGCGAGGTTTCACTCCGGAGGAAACCTTCTTTGTCGGCATCGAGAATGGCGACCAGTGCGCATTCCGGAATGTCGAGGCCTTCGCGCAACAAATTGATGCCGACCAGCGCGTCAAAGGCGCCGAGCCGCAGGTCACGGATGATTTCGATACGCTCCAGCGTGTCGATATCGCTGTGCATGTAGCGCACACGGACGCCCTGTTCGTGCAGGTACTCGGTGAGGTCCTCGGCCATGCGTTTCGTGAGCACGGTGATGAGCGAGCGGTAGCCGCGCAGCGCCACCTGCCGCACTTCGCCGACGAGATCGTCCACCTGCGTGCGTGCTGGGCGTACCTCCACTGGCGGATCGATCAGCCCGGTGGGGCGGATCACCTGTTCGACGAAAACGCCGCGCGCCTCCTCCATTTCCCATGGGCCCGGGGTGGCGGAAACCGCCATTGTCTGCGGCCGCATGGCATCCCATTCCTCGAAGCGCAGCGGCCGGTTGTCCATGCAGGAGGGCAGGCGGAAGCCGTATTCGGCGAGCGTCGCCTTGCGGCGGAAGTCGCCGCGGAACATGCCGCCAAGCTGCGGGACGGTGACGTGGCTTTCGTCCGCGAAGACCAGTGCGTTGTCGGGCACATATTCGAACAGCGTTGGCGGCGGCTCTCCTGGCTTGCGGCCGGTGAGATAGCGCGAATAGTTCTCGATGCCCGCGCAGGCGCCGGTGGCTTCCATCATCTCGAGGTCGAAGATCGTGCGCTGCTCGAGGCGTTGTGCTTCCAGCAGGCGTCCAGCGGCATTGAGCTGGTCAAGGCGGTGGCGCAGCTCCTGCTTGATGCCCTGGATGGCCTGGATGAGTGTCGGGCGCGGCGTGACATAGTGCGAATTGGCGTAGATCTTCACAAAATCCAGCTCATCGGTCTTCTGGCCGGTGAGGGGATCCATCTCCTCGATCTTTTCGATCTCGTCGCCGAACAGATGGACGCGCCAGGCGCGGTCTTCATAGTGCGCCGGGAAAATGTCGACCGTGTCGCCACGCACGCGGAATGAACCGCGGAAGAAATCGCCCTGCGTGCGCTTGTATTGCAACGCGACCAGATCGGCGAGCAACTGGCGCTGGTCCATCTTGCCGCCTCGCTTGAGCGTGAACGTCATCGCCGAATAGGTTTCCACCGAACCGATGCCGTAAATGCACGACACCGAGGCGACGATGATTACGTCGTCGCGTTCGAGCAGCGCGCGCGTGGCCGAATGGCGCATGCGGTCGATCTGCTCGTTGATGGAGGATTCCTTCTCGATGTAGGTGTCGGTGCGCGGGACGTAGGCTTCCGGCTGGTAGTAGTCGTAATACGAGACGAAATACTCGACCGCGTTGTCGGGAAAGAACGACTTGAACTCGCCGTAGAGCTGCGCCGCCAAAGTTTTGTTTGGCGCAAGGATGAGGGCAGGGCGCTGCGTCGCCTCGATCACCTTGGCCATAGTGAAGGTTTTTCCCGAGCCGGTGACGCCGAGCAAGACCTGTGTGCGGTCGCTTCGCAGCACGCCCTCGACCAGATCCTTGATGGCCTGCGGCTGGTCGCCTTTCGGCTCGAAATCGGACGCAATGACGAAGCGCTTGCCGCCTTCGGATTTTTCCGGGCGTGGGGGCCGGTGCGGCGTCCAGGGCTGGGCGCCGAATTCCGGCCGGCCTTCGCGCAACAGCCGTTCGAGCGACTCCTGGCTGGCGATGCCGCCAAAGCCGCCCGGCTGCGTCGGCAGGTCGGCGCGGGGAAGCCGATATTTCGGATCGCCACCCGTGTCAGTCCTGATTCCGCCGGCGCCGGCGGACGAGGGCGGTACGGGCGCCGCATCGTCGGTCAGTCCCAGTTCCTCCGCCAGTTTCGGGTCAAGGCCCGTGACCGGCGAGGCCGTATAGTCGCGCTGTGGCGCCTCGTTGAATTCCCTGGGTGTGGACTTGCGCGCCTTGTGCGCCTCGGAAAAATCCCGGCGGCGATCCCATGAGTTGTCCGGTGGCGGCTGTAACCCTGAGTTTTTGCCGGTCCCGGAACCCATGCCCGCGGTGCCGCGGCCGATGCCGGGGTTGAGCAGGTTAGCGAGCGCGTCGGGAGTGGTTTTGTCGTCGGGGCGCGCAGCCTTGGCGCGCGTCGGCCGCGCCGGATCCTTGCCTTTCCTCGGTTTGTCGGGGAATTTCGCCATTATCCCGAATATGGGGCGAGTCCTGTGGCGAGGAAAGGGCAGGACCGCCACCGCAAGCGGATGTTAGATTGTCGTCTGAAAGAAACCGGGGGGACGATGCCGGGAACCAATCTCAGCAGGCGTACGCTGCTGGCCGGAATGGCGGCCATGCCATTGGCGCGCACGGCGGAGGCGCAAACTGCGTGGCCGACCAAGCCGGTGCGGGTGATGGTGCCTTATCCGCCGGCCGGAGGCGCTGACACCACCGGGCGGATCGTATTCGGCACCCTCGGGCAACTTTTCAACCAGCAATTCGTGGTGGAAAACCGTGGCGGGGCCGGCGGCACCATCGGTGAGGCGGTGGTCGCGAAAGCTGAGCCGGACGGCTACACAGTGTTGCACGATGCCACGGCCTTCTCGGTCAACTCCTCGCTCTATTCAAATCTGCCGTTCGACTACAACAAGGACTTCGACCCGGTCGCCCTCGTATCGCTGGTGCCGAACATCCTGGTGGTTACGCCATCGGTGCCGGTGAAAACCGTGGCTGATGTCATTGCCTACGCAAAAGCAGCACCCGACGGCATCGATATGGCCTCGTCCGGCAACGGCACACTTCAGCACCTTTCGCTTGAAATGTTCAGGTATCAAACGGGCATCAAAATCAGCCACGTGCCCTATCGTGGTGGCGGTCTTGCGCTCAACGACGTGATGGCAGGTCAGGTTAAATTTTTCTTCTCGAATGGTTCCTCCGTGGTCGGCCTCATTCAAGGTGGCAAAGTGAAAGCGATCGCGCATACGGGCAAAGGCCGACTCAAGAGCCTTCCGGATATTCCGCCTGTTTCCGACACCTTGCCTGGCTTTGAAGCGTATGAGTGGAACGGGGTGTTTGTGCCGCACGGTACTCCCGCGCCGATCGTGCAGAAGCTCAACGCCGGCATTAACAACGTTTTGCATGATCCCAACGTCACCACGCGGTTTCAGCAGCTCAATATCGACATACGCCAGACAACTCCGGAGGAATTCCGTAGTTTTGTGCAGGATCAAATGGCGCTTTGGAGCAAAGTGGTGAAGGACGCCAACATCCGGCTCGGTTGATGTCGCGTCAATGAACAGTGCCAGCGAACCGCCGCACATTGCGGGCCCGGTGCCGAAGCCGCGCAAGCCGCATCGATCCCTGCCTCCGGGCGCATGGGATGCGCACGCCCACATCTTTGGGCCCGCCGAGAAATTTCCCTTTGCGCCAGGACGTGGCTACACACCGTCCGACGCGCCAGCCGAAAGTTATGTGGCGCTGCTCGATCATCTCGGCTTCGCGCGCGGTGTTTTGGTGCAGGGAAATGCGCACGGATTCGACAACAGCGTGTTGCTTGACGCTTTGGCACGCTATCCGCAGCGACTGCGCGGGGTCGCGATCACTGACACCCGAATAGCGCCGGCGGTGCTGGGCGAGTGGCATAAAGCCGGGATGCGCGGCCTGCGTTTCCATCTGTTTTCTGAGGCCGGCAAGCCTGGCTATGTGCGTGGCGTCGGTCTCGACGTATTTGAGGTGTTTCGCCCCGCGATGCGCGATCTTGGGTGGGTCATGCAGGTCTTCTGCGACTGGCGCCTGATGAGTGAACTCGCCACGACTTTTCACGAAATTTCGCAGGAGATGCCGGTGGTCGCCGACCATATGCTGCACATCCCAGCGGCCCGCGGGGTCGGTGATGAAAATTTCCAGGCATTGCTCAGACTTGTGGGCGACGGGCACGTGCATGTGAAAGTCTCTGCGCCTTACCGGATGTCCGACCGATATCCGGACTATCCTGACGTGCGGCCTTTTCATGATGCGCTATTGCGCGCCAATCCGGAGCGGCTGATGTGGGGCACCGACTGGCCGCATCCGTCCATCCCCGCGGCGGTCATGCCTGACGACGGGCATCTGCTTGATTTATTCCACGAATGGACCCCGGATGGACATCGCCGGCGCATCCTGGTGGACACACCGGCGCGGTTGTTCGGCGACTAACTGCATCCCGTGGACAGGCGGGAGCCTGCTGGCATTCCTAGTTCGCCACCATGATGTGGTCGGCGAGGTCGACGGTGACCATGTCGTAACGTGATTGCGCCAGCGTGCTGACGCCAACCTGATGGAAGCCGATCCTCAGCTGGTCCTTGTCGACGTGAATTCGCAGATAGCCGTAGTTGGTGTCGTCGTATTTCTCGAGCAGCAACTGCTTGGCCTTGATCGCAGCTTTCTTCGATTCAAGATAGTCGACACTGCTTCCGGCATGAGGCTCCTCGGCCGGGTGCCCTTTGCTCGATCGCACGATCGGATTGACGTTGTGGCCGCCGTCGCCGCACACGATGAACGGGACGTCGATCTCGGCATTGCCGAATTTCATGATGCGCGTATAGCGTTGATAATTGTGGGCATGCGCCGCCAGGAATGCGTGGGGATAAACGCCTTCCTGCAGGCAAATCTCGTCGATCTGCGCGAGCATCGCCGGACTGCAGCCGTGATTGCCACCGGTGCCGTTCTTTTTCGCTGGTGGCGAGTAGCTGTACGGGGGGTGGTGCGTGGCGAGCAGAACGGCGCCCTTGTATTTTTCTTTTTTGATACGTTTGAGCTGTGCGCTCAGAAATTTGAGCTGCTTGTCACTGACGGCCGGCCATCGTCCGGTCTGGCTTGAGATCACCCCAGGATCCTCCAGCGCATTGCTGAACAATCCGATGACCCGTACAAACGGCGCTTCGAGGGTGAAGTAGACACCGGGTTGCGTCATCGCCGTGCGGTGGAGCGAACCCGCTTCCGGCGTAATGACCGGTTGTTTGGCGCAGAAGTTGCGTTGGAATGTCGCCAGCGGCTCCTTGCCTTTTGGCGTCCCCGGGACGATGAAAGAGTCGTGATTTCCCGGAATCGCAAAGATCGGCGCCGGATAGTTCCGGAACGGCTCATAGAATTGATCATAGTAATATTGTTGTTCGCCGAAATTGTAGACGACGTCGCCGAGGTGAAAGAGAAACGCGGGCTTGTTGTCCTCGTCGGACCGGTTGCAGTCGATCGTCACCTGGTCTGAGACGTGCAGCTCGTTGGCGTACTTCCCCGCATTTGATGCGCCGGAATCGCCGAGTGCGTGAAAAATTATTTTTTTTGCGGATTGTATTTTTCCGACGACCTTGGGTCCATGATTGCCGCCATAGGCATCCTGCAGCTGGAATATGTCGTCGTCGGAAATGCGCGATGCAGGGACGCCGACGACCTCCTTTTTCAGCAGCTTTTCAACCTCGTCGTAGGTCTTGGTGTCGCTTGGATGCTTCGTCTCGAAGCCGGTCGGGCTCGGCAACGGTTGGTCTTCGCTGAAGATCGGTTCGTGAAAAATGGGCTGTGAAAGTTTGGCCTGATGCTTCGCAGGCATGGCGTTCTCCCCCTAGAAAGTGGCCGCACGCTCCAAAGTTCAATGCAAAAATCTTGCACTTAAAACGCGAAGGGGAGTGTGAGCTAGTTCACGCCGCAATGTGGGGGACTTTTATGCCGCCTTTGTCCACAGCTGCTTTGAAGCCCGTCGTGCGCCCTCAGCGAGCGACTGTAATTTCATCCAGACAATCTTGCTGTCGACCTGAACGCGGCCGGCAAATGTGCCGAAACCGCAATCGACGCCGGCAATGACATTCTCGCGGCCGACCGCATTGGCGAAGTTCACAATACGGTCGGCGACCACTTCCGGATGCTCGACCGTGTTGACCGTTGAGTCGATCACACCCGGGATAATGACTTTCCCCTCCGGCAGCTTCACGTCGCGCCAGACTTTCCATTCGTGCTCGTGCCGCGCGTTCGCCGCCGGAAACGAAACCGCGTGTGGCCGCCCCGAGAGCACGATATCGATGATGTCCTTGATTTCGACGTCGGTGTGGTGCGGCGCCACTGTCGAGCCCCAGCATACATGCATCCGCATGCGTTCGGGCGGCAGGTCGCGCACTGCGTGATTGAGCGCGGCGACATTAACGCCAATGATCTTGCGATAGTCCGCGAGCGGCAGATCCAGATAGACCATGTGGCGCAGCATCGCGAGGTCGGGGCAATCGAGCTGCAGGATGAATCCGGCCTCGACGATCGCCTGATATTCGCGGCGCATCACGTCGGCCAACGTGAAAATATAGTCCTCTTCGGTCTTGTAGTAGCGGTTCTTGAGATAGCGCGCGATCTGGCCGGGCGAGGGTGAGGTCATGAAGATGTCGACGCATTTCGCATCGGCGAGCGCCGCCTTGGCGAGATCGATATCGGCTTTTGCCGCCGTCCAGTCTTTCCAGTCGACCGGAGCGTTGCAGGCCGGGCGATGCTGGAACGGCGAGGCGAAGTGTTTGAGGATTTCCGCCAGTTCGGGAAATTCCGGCTCACCGGTGCCCATCGGAGGCGCACTCTCGCCCTCGTAGCCGGTCAGCCGCTTGAGCACGTGCACGGTATAGTCGGTGCGGCCCTGCTCGCCGTCATTGATGATGTCGAGGCCGCATTCGACCTGTTTGCGCACGACGCCGGCGATTGCGTCGCGCACCGCGGCCTGCAATTCGGCCTTGCGTGTGCCGGATTTCTGTTCCTCGGCGAGCAGAAGCTCGACGACCTTGGCAGTCCGCGGCAGGCTGCCGGTGTGAGTGGTGAGAATGCGGTCGGTACTGCGCTTCATATTAGAATCCGCGCATCACCTCGGTGACATGCTCGACGCTCGGCGGTGACGAAAAGCAGTGGCCGACAAGCTTGCGCCACTCCTGAAAGTCTGCAGATTCGCGGAAGTCTTTGGTGTGGTTCTCCAGCGTTTCCCACTGTACGAACAGCCGGTAGCGCTGCGGCATTTCATGCGAACGCTGCAGGGTCATCAACTTGCAGCCCTTGGCGCGCTTGAAAATCGGTGCGGCCTTGTTAACAGCGGCTTCGAACTCGGCTTCCATGCCGGGCTTCACGTCGATCTGCGCAATTTCCAGGATCATGGTGCGGGCTTTCGCTGGCGGGTGATCGTCAAAGGCGCGGCATTATGGTCCGCAGTTTCCGCAGTGAAAAGAGGAGGGGCATGGCCTACTCTGCCGCCTGCTGCGGCGGGGCGACGTCGATGAAGCCGCCGGACTGGCGGCGCCACAGCGACGCGTAATGGCCGTTGTGGCGCAGTAATTCGTCATGCGAGCCCTGTTCGACGATACGGCCGCGATCGAGCACGATCAGGCGGTCCATCTGTGCAATGGTCGAAAGCCGGTGCGCGATGGCAATGACGGTGTGGCCGCGCATCAGCGTGCTGAGGCTTGATTGAATTGCCGCCTCGACTTCGCTGTCGAGCGCGGAGGTGGCTTCGTCCAGTACCAGGATGGGCGCGTTCTTCAGGATCACGCGTGCGATCGCGACGCGCTGACGCTGACCGCCCGACAATTTCACACCACGCTCGCCGACGTGCGCGTCGTAGCCGCGCCGGCCCTTCCAGTCCTCGAGCTCGACGATGAATTCGTGCGCATGCGCCATCTCCGCGGCCGCAACGATCGCGGCCTCGCTCGCATCGGGATAGCCGTATCGGATATTGTCGCGGATCGAGCGGTGCAGCAGCGAGGTGTCCTGCGTCACCATCGAGATGTGGGCGCGCAGGCTTTCCTGCGAGACGTCGGAGATATCCTGCCCGTCGATGAGGATACGGCCGCCTTCGAGATCGAAGAAGCGCAGCAGCAGGTTGACGAGTGTCGACTTGCCGGCGCCGGAGCGGCCGACCAGTCCGATCTTCTCGCCCGGACGCACGTCGAACGTGAGCCCGTCGATCAGGCCGGATTCGCGGCCATAGCCGAACCGGATGTTCTCGAAGCGGATTTCGCCGCGCGCGACCGTAAGGGCACGCGCATCCGGCCGATCAACGAGCGTGTGCGGCCGCGCGATCGTGAGCATGCCTTCCTGAACCACGCCGATATTCTCGAAAATGTCGGTGATCTGCCAGGCGACCCAGCCGGACGCGCTGATGATCTGCATCGTCATCGGAAGCGCCATGGCCACGGTGCCGACGCCGACATAGCCATAGCGCCACAGCACGATGGCGAAGGCGCCGGTCGATGTCACCAGCATTGAATTGAGCACGGTCAGCGTCAGCGCGAACAGCGTGTTCAGGCGCAACGATTCATGGAAGCGGCCGGTATGCTGGTCGATCGCTTCGCGCACGTAGCCGTCCTCGTCTTTCGCGCGCGCGAAGAGCTTCACCGTCACGATGTTGGTGTAGGTGTCGACGATGCGGCCGGTCAGCATCGAGCGCGTTTCCGACATCACTTTGGACTTGTCGCGCATGCGCGGCACGAAGATACGCAGCATGATCATGTAGCCGCCAAACCACAGCAGCACCGGCAGCGCCAGCCAGCGGTCGGCGGAAGCGAGCAGAATCAGTGACGAGGTGCCGTAGATCAGGATGAACCAGACGGCGGTTAGCAGCGACACGAGGCTTTCGCGGATCGCCGGCCCCGTCTGCATCACGCGCGTGGCGATGCGCCCTGCGAAATCGTTCTGGAAAAACGCCCATGACTGCCGCGAGACGTGCCAGTGGTTCTGCCAGCGGATGCGGTTGGACACATTCGCGGCGATGGCCTGGTTCATCAGAAGATGCTGGCTTGTCGAGGCGAGCGGCCGCAACACGAGCAGCACGCCCGCCATGCCGAGCAGCCACGGCCATGCCGTGGCGAGAAGTTCCTCCGGCTTGCTCGCCGTCACCAGCGTGACCACCTTGCCGATGAAGACCGGGATCATCACCTCGATCAGCGCTACGGCGAAACCGACGGCAAACAGACCAATGAACAGCGGCTTCGCCTGCCGGGCGAAGTGCCAGTAGAACGCGACCAATCCGGCCGGGGGCTCGCCGGATTCCGGCACCGCGGTCGGTTTCAGCGATCTCTCGAAAAAGTGAAACATCGGCTTCCCAACGCGAGAGCGCGCGACACCGGGGCGTCGCGCGCACACAATTCAGAACCATGCGATTTCCGAAGGGCTAAAACCGTATCATGTCGAGAGCAAGGCACACTTTCGTGATTACGCCCGCGCGTATTTTCCGCGGCTGAAAAAGCGGTCCTTCTGGTCGTCGCTGGCCTTGTCGCGAACCGACGTGAGCGTGCCGACCTGTGCGAGTGCGCGCTTGACGGCGTCACGGGTCGCGATCTTGTCCACCCACTTTTTCACGGCTGGATATTTGCCAGGGTCGATGGCGAGTAATTCGAAATTGCGCAGCCACGGCCACGCCGCGATATCGGCGATGGTGTAGTCGTTGCCAGTGACGTAAGGCTGCGCTGTCAGCCGCCGTTCATAGACATCGAACAGTGTGAGCACCTGCGTGCGATATCGTTTGGCGCTGTAGTCGTTGCCGGGGCCGGCGAACCTGCTGAAGTGCACGTGCTGGCCGCTCATCGGTCCGAGATTGGCGACCTGCAAGATCACCCATTGCAACGTTTCGTAGCGAGCAACCGGCTCGTGCGGAATGAACTTGCCCGTCTTCTCGGCGAGATAGATCAGGATCGCACCCGACTCGATCACGGTGTAGGGCTTGCCGCCCGGTCCGTCGCTGTCGACGATGGCAGGTACCTTCAGAAGCGGGTTGATCTTCGCAAATTCCGGCGTGAATTGTTCACCCGCCCAGACGTCGACGGGTTTGATATTGTAGGGCAGCCCGCATTCTTCCAGCATGATGAAGACTTTCTGCACGTTCGGGCTGGTCAGCGCGTAAAAATCGATCATGAGGATTGTCTCTGCATTGCGGCCGCGGACCGCGGCGGTTCTCTATAGGCGAACAAAGGCCGGCTTGTCTCGGATTTTTGCGGTGGGCGGACTAGAGGTTTTCACTGGCGGTTCGTCGACTGTCTGCGAGGGCCGCCGCCTTGCGGAGACAGGTGGGGCACAGGCAATCCTCGATCCAGGCCTTGGTCATCGGCAACCGGTACGGTTCGGCAGCACACCAGCAATCAGTGCTGAGCCCGCATTCAAAAGCGGTTCCGCAGCGCGCACAGGAAAGCCGGCGAGGGGTCGTTGCAGTTGCGACGATCATTCAGCGAGTCTGCGCGGGGCCGATAGCAAACGCAAGATTGTCATATGGCGTAGCCGAATCAGTCGTATGGCATGTGCATGACATGGGCCTGGCTCATCGATTTCGTCGGCGTCACGGGCGCCGTGCTCACCACGCTGTGCTGGTTGCCGCAGGCACTGAAGGTCATCCGCGAGAAGGAGACGCGCGCGCTGTCGCTACCGGCGACGGTTGCATTCTCTCTCGGCGTCGTTCTCTGGCTGGTCTATGGAGTTGCAATCGGCAACTGGCCGTTGATCGGCTCAAACGCGGTAACACTCGCCCTCATGGCCCCCATCCTGGTGATGAAGCTGCGTCACGGCTAGCAGCGATCTCATTCACGTTGCCATAAACCGCATCCATATTGGCGGGCGACCTTGGTGCAGCTGCCGGTCCCAGATCAGGCAGGATCGTGCTATATGACCTGGGTGCAACGGAGGGGGTCATGTTGCAGTACCTACCGGAGCAGGCCCAAGGCGGGCCGTTGGCCACCGATCAATCGACGCGGCAGTGGGCCCGTTCGATTGCTCTCTCGGTCTTGGTTGGCGTCGCCTATTATCTTGCAGCGCGGCTAAGTCTCCTTCTGCTCACCAAGCCGGACGGCGTGGCCGTCTTCTGGCCCGCATCCGGCGTTGCGGCCGGCGTCTTGATCGCGCTTGGGCCGGTTGCGCGATTGCCGGTCGCAGTCGGCGCAGCCGTTGCCACCGTTGTTGCCAATCTCATGGGCGACCGGGGTTTTATGAGCGCCATCGTGTTCGCGCTATGCAATGCGGGGGAAGCGTTGGTGGCGGGGTGGCTGATCGAACGCTACTTTGGCTCGGGTTTCAGTCTCGACAGGCTAAGCCATGTGCTGGGACTGCTCACAGCAGCGATCCTCGCGACCACGATCTCGGGAATCGGCGGTACAGCAGGATTTCTGTACTTCCATAACTCGACAGCGCCAATTCTATCCACTTGGCAGCACTGGTTTGCGTCCGATGCGCTCGGCATCCTCACGGTAGCGCCGCTGATCATCGAACTTGCTGCGACCGGGCGCGAACCACCGTCGCGGACCGAACTCATCGAAGGCATCACGGCGCTCGTGGCGTTGGCCGGGGCGAGCGCGGCTGTCATCCTTCTGCCGCAAGGGCATTGGGGGATTGTCGTCCCCATCGCCCTGCTGTTCCCGCTACTGCTGTGGCTCGCGGCCCGTTGCCGTCCCATTTTCGCCGCAGCGGCTGGATTCATCATCGCGTTTGCTTTGGTCTGGATGACGACCTTTGACATCGGCTACTTCGGCGAATCCTTTCTTTCCATCGAGCAGCGCATCCTGGGCGCCCAGGCCAGCATCCTGGCTATCTCGCTCTGCGCGCTCGTTCTTGCGTCGCTTTTTGCGGAGCGGCGTCATCACGAGGCAGCTCTCTTTGAGGGGCAGGCGCGATTGCAGGAGGCACTGACGGCCGGAGGCGTGGTTGCTTTCGAATGGGATGCCCTGACTACCGCCTCGCAGCGCAGCGACAACGCTGCGCAGATCCTTGGGTTCGATCCCAAAAAAAACTTTTCCGCAGGCGAATTTCTTGCGCGCGTCCATCCGGACGACCGCGGCCAGTTCAAATCGCTCATTCACTCTGTCAGCCCCGAAAGGTCTTCATATAAAATGATATTCCGTTTCGGGGGGCCGGATGGACGCGAGATTTGGCTCGAGGAATCCTCGCGAGCAGAGTTCGATGCGGCGGGACGGTGCGTGCGTCTGAAGGGACTCACTGTCGACATTACAGAGCGCAAATTATCCGAGGAACGGCAAGGCATGCTGATCGCCGAACTCGATCACCGCGTCAAAAACCTGCTCGCGAGAGTCGCTGTGATCAGCACCTATACGCGCCAGGGCAGCAACTCGATGGACCAGTTTGTTGAAGTGCTCGACCGGCGCATTCAGTCCATGGCGAATGCCCACTCACTTCTCAGCCAAAGCCGCTGGAACGGCGTCAATCTCGCCGATCTTGTTCACAATCAACTTGCGCCTTATGCGACGATCGCAAACACAATGATTGGTGGGCCGGACGTCACGCTCGCCCCAACGACGACCCAGGCCGTGGCAATGGCGCTTCATGAACTCGTGACGAATGCCGTGAAATATGGATCGCTGTCGAGCCCGAATGGTCGTGTCGCGGTAAATTGGGACCGCCAGAATGGCGATAACGCGGAAACGCGCGTCAAGATCGAATGGCGGGAAAGTGGTGGGCCACCTGTCGTCAGACCGTCCAGACTTGGGTACGGCACCAGCCTGATCCGCGAACTGATTCCGCACGAACTCGGTGGAACGGTCGATCTCACCTTCCCATCCGACGGTGTGTTTTGCAGAATTGACGTGCCAACCGAGCAGCAATGAGAGATCACTGCGCGCCGGCCACCGAGCGCAGGATTGCAAGGAGTCTTTCCTCGCTGATGGGCTTTTCCAGGATGTGCGCTTTCGCGGGGACCATCGGGAGGTCGGAGTAGCCCGATGTCACGATGACGGGGACATCCAGGCCGATCAGTCGATCGATCAGGCCGTACGAGCGTTCACCCTGTCGAAGGTTGATGTCGATGACAGCAGCGTCGGGAACGTGTTCGGAAATAAGGCGCTCTGCATCCGCTGTCGTCGCGACCGGTCCGTCCACCTCCGCGTCGAAACTCCGCAGCAGACTCTTAAGAGCCATGCCGAGCTGCCAGGAATCCTCAACCAGAAGAACACGCATTCCCCTCAGATTTGGCGATTCAGCCCCGGGTGTCTCGTCGCCGTTCATTGGGTCATCGGTTGTCCTGACGCAACGTTTTTAAACGCTGGCCCAGTAAAAACTGCAATTTCGTAAATATCGCACTACGCTTTCGAGATCGCAACCTGTCTGCTTTGGGTCTTGAGCGGACATCCGTCGCTCGTTGCTACTGCGGATCGCCGCCTCCAATATAGCCGCCGATCTTCCAGCCGCCCGCATCCTTGACGTAACAGATCTGGTCGTTGCCGACCGGCGCAATCAAGTCAACGGAGACAAAGCCGGCCTTGCCCGCCGGCGTGATGACCCGCAGGAACGTCGGAATGTTTGGTCCACCTTCGGGCACGATGTGCACAAAGGCGGCTGCGAGCTTCTCGATCACCGGCGCGTTGGCCTGCGGCGCCGCGCGCACTTCGACATCCGCCGAAACCGGATAGCCCCATTCACCCAAATCGGTCCTGGTATCCTGCATCAGGCTGTCGAAGGCTTTGCCGTCGTAACTCGGATCCGCGGGCGCACATACCGTGCCTTTATGGTTGGGTGACGATGAGCCGGTTGGATCGTCGGCAAAACTCGCAAGCATGTCCCATCCAGCGCCATCCTTGTTGTTCAACCCGAGCGCGGCCGCGAGATTGTCGACGCCGGGTTTGCGCTTGTCGGCACGGTCACCGTTTTCGCGGTCCCAGAAGAATCCCTGGCCTACAACGAGTTTCGCCAGTGCGGCACGATCTTTGCGCTGGGCCGCTTCACCCATCTGCTTGCGAAGAGCCTCAAACGCAGGATCGTTGATTGCCTGTGGCGGGGTGACCGCGACCACTTTGTAGGGGCCGGGTTTAGCGACTGGCTGCGGTTGGCCTCGCTGGTTTTGCGCAATTGCGGGAGCTGCGCCGACGATCAACAGTGTTGCGAAAGCCAGACAAAAGCTGCGCATCGTGTCGTTCCCGGCGAGCGTGGGTCCGCGCACAGGCGCGGCTCGAGGCCCGAGGCCCGAGGCCCGAGGCCCAAGGCCCAAGGCCCAAGGCCCAAGTCAAACCTTAGCACAACTCATTGCCGGCAAAAATTTGCAGCCCCGGAGCAAGGTCAGCCGGCGGGCACATAGGGGCACGCACGACAATTTACAGACAGCGGGTTGCTGGCGCAGCGCTGTAAAGGCACAGTGGCGGCCCGCCTGCCTGCGAACTTCCGCGCCTGGGCGCCGTTATCCAGCGTCCGCGTGGTCACACCCCAGAGAACACTATGTTTTTCATGTCGCCTTATCTCACACCGATTTTGCTGTTGATCGGCTCCAATGTGTTCATGACAACGGCCTGGTATTGGCACCTGCGTTACAAGGATGTGCCACTTTTTTATGTGATCTTAATTAGTTGGGGACTGGCGTTCGTCGAGTACTGCCTTGCGGTGCCGGCCAATCGCTTCGGCAGTGCGGTCTACAACGCTGCACAACTAAAAACGATACAGGAGGTCATCACGTTCGTGGTGTTCGCCGCGTTTTCGTACGTCTACTTGCGCGAACCAATCACATTGAGTCAGGGCTTCGGCTTTACGTTGATCGCCGCCGGCGCATTCTTTGTATTTCACCGGTGGTGATTTATTTTGCCGGCACGATGCGCAGGATGCGCCCCGACGAATTATCTGTAAGAAGGTAAAGCGCCCCGTCCGGTCCCTGCCGTACGTCGCGGATGCGTTCGTGCAGATCTTTCAGAAGGCGCTCTTCCTTCACAGCTTTCTCGTCCTTGAGCTCGAGCCGCGAAAGCAGTTCGAACTTCAACGCACCGTTGAAGAGGCTGCCTTTCCAGCCTGGGATGAGATCTCCGGTGTAAAATGCCATTCCGGACGGCGCGATCGAGGGCGTCCAGTGCCAGACTGGATCGGTCACACCATCCATCGTCGCCTTGCCGTTGCCGACCGGTGTGCCGTCGTAGTTGACGCCGTAACTCACGCGCGGCCAGCCGTAATTGCGACCCTTCTCGATGATATTGATCTCGTCGCCGCCCATGGGGCCGTGCTCCTGCTCCCATAATTTTCCGTCGGCGGGGTTAAAGGCGAGCCCTTCCGCGTTGCGCAGGCCATAGGCCCAGATTTCCGCCAGGGCATCCTGTTTACCGACAAAGGGATTGTCGCCCGGAGCCACGCCCTCGGTCGTGATGCGCACGATCTTGCCGATGTGATTGTCAAGCTTTTGCGCAAGCTCCTTCGGCGCGAAATGATCGCCCAATGTGACGAACAAATTTCCGTCGGGTGCCTGCACCATACGGCAGCCAATGTTGAGACCACGCGAGACGGGACCCTTTTGCCGGAAAATTACGGACGCAGCATCGAGCCGTGGTGTTTCGCTTTCGATCAAGCGGGCGCGCAGAACCGCAATGCGGCCGCCGCCATCCGCCGGTTCGGCGTAGCAAACGAAGATCGTGTGCGTGCTGTTGAAGTCGCGTGCGAGCAATACATCCATGAGCCCGGCCTGACTTTGGGCATAAACGCTCGGGACGTTTCCGACCGCAGCGGACATTTGGCCGGTTCGCGTAACAATACGCATGCGTCCGGGCCGCTCGGTCACCAGCATGCGGCCATCGGGTAAAAACGCGAGCGACCAGGGGTGTACCAGGCCGCTGGCGACTGTTTGAACGGACAGGCTGCCTGCGGAACCGGGGAACGTCGGATCAGCCGCGGTTGCCAGACCGCTGGCGGCAAGCACGGCGCCTAGCGCCAGGACAAATCGCATCGCGGTCTCCTTGGATGGCGCCGCAACTGTGCGACATCGCCGGGAGTTCCGGTCGGCGTTGTCTAGCTGTGGCTCTTTTTTTCGGGATGATGCGGCAGGGACAAAATGGTCAACCCGCCCATGCCAATGAACAAGAGGCCGAGCACAAGTGCGACGACAAACAGGCCGCCTTCGTTGTCGATCACGTTGCTGGCAACGTCCGCACGCGCGATGCCAATCGAGACTACGGTCGCGGCGATGAGCGTGGAAGCAGCCAAAGCCAAGCTGGCAACGAGTTCGGCAAGCGCGACGGTACGGTGCTCACTGCCGAGCTTCCGGTGGGCCGGAGGCGCAAAACCAGTAGGTCTAACGTGCCTGCACATGGCGAAGCCTGAAATAACCGCTCGGGCAATGTCGGCTAGATAACGCGGGAACCCGGCAACGGTTCGACCCGATTGAGGCGGAGGGGGTAGCGAAGCGCGGCGTTTTCGTGGCGGCGCGGAATTCCAGCGTTATTGCGCTGCGGCAAGCTCCGGTTGCCAGTCCATCGGAATGTAGCCCGGCTCGTCGGCCACGCGATCGAGCCAGGTCCGGATCGCCGGATAGCGGCTGAGGTCGAAATCGGCCTGGTGAGCGACGTGGGCATAGGCATAGAGCGCGATGTCGGCGATCGTGAAGTGGTCGGCGACGAAATAGCGGTAGCGCGTGAGGTGTGTTTCCATCACGCCGAGCGCGCGATAGCCATTTTCCGTCCAGTCCTCGAGCGCGTGGCTTTGCAATTCGCGACCGCCCTTGATCAGCGCGAGCCAGAAATACGCAGCGCCGATATTTGGTTCCAGACTGTGTTGTTCGAAGAACATCCATTGCAGCGCTTCGGCGCGCGCGATGCGATCTTCCGGCGCCAGCGTCGAACCGCCGGCGACATACCAGAGGATGGCGTTCGACTCGGCGAGGTGACGATCGGGAGCGACTTCAAGCAGCGGCACCTGTCCGTTGGGGTTCTTGCTAAGAAATTCTGGCGTGCGGCTTTCACCTTTGAGAATGTCGACTTCGACCAGTCTGTACGGAATGCCGAGCCGGGCCAGCGCAAGGCGGACCTTGTAGCTGTTGCCGGAACGCTGCATCGAATAGAGCGTGTACATCTGGAATGAAATCCGTTGTGCGATTCTTCCGAAAGACGGCAGCCCGGATGAAATCCGAGAAAGCTTTCGAAATCTTGCGCCACCCCGAAGCGCCGGTGCCCACGATAGGAGGGTCCAAGTCTGGCAATTACAAGGCCGGACGCCAATGCGGTGCAGGGAAATATTAAATCGTTCGCTGCACTGCAGCGACGAATACCTGGTCTCAAAATACGGCGAAACGCAGAATTCTATTCCGCGGCCACGCGATGCGCGCGTGCGTATTCGATAAGCGCATCATCATCGGTCGGCTTGATCGGCGTGAAGTCGCGATGCGCGATCCATTCCGGGCGCGTGAATTTCGTAATGTGGTTGGAGACCGCGCACAGCGTCAGATAGACGATCTTGCGCGGATAGGGCGTAATGTTCGGCGGCGAGGCGTGCACCAGATTGCCATGAAACATCAATACCGACCCTGGTTTTCCCGTGGGGGCGACGATGCCGACGCCATCCGGGCCGGTTGCTTCGGCAGCGAGTCGCGTGACGGTATCCTTGTCGAGCGTCCACAGCGGGTATGATGTCGTGAGTTTGTCATGGCCGGCTGCGAAAACGCCCTGCCTATGACTCTTTGGAATCAAGAGCAGCGGCCCATTGATCGGCATCACTTCGTCGAGGAATACAGCAATGTTCATTGCGCGCGGCTCGGGCATGCCGTCGTCGCGCGCCCAGGTGCCGTAATCCTGGTGCCATTGCCAGACGTCGCCTTCGAAAGCGGCCTTGGCGTTGAGTTTGAACTGATGGACGTAGACGTCTTCGCCGAACAGCTGCCGCAGCGGCTCGATCAGGCGGGGATGCCGCGCGAGAAGGCCGAAGACCTCGCTGAAAGTATGTGCCGCAAAGGCTGTCCGCGGCGCGCCGGTTTTCTCCCGCCAGACTTCCTGGCGGTCCAGTTTAAGAATGCTCTCCGCTTCCGCACGTAACAGCGCGATCTCATTCTCGGAAAAGCAATTGGGGAAGAAAACGTAACCCAGGTCGTCGAAGGCTTTTAGCTGCCCGGCGGAAAGCTCCATAACGCGCTCCCTTAAGGTTGCAGCCGTTAACCGGCTCTTGGGCGCCTATACTATCCTCGCGGGCGCGAAAAGCCACCGGCAGCAGCGACACAGACTGCGGCTGGCGCGAACTCGCCCTTACTGCGATGGCCGATATTGCAGTTATCACCTGCAGCGATTGAACCAATCGAATTTCTTCACCAATTAGCTACTTGCTGGACTCGGCAGCCCGCATTACGACAGGGGTGCCGCACGAGGTGCGGTAGAATTGGAGGATATCGATGGCCCTTCTTGCGGACCAGCTCAAGCGCGTCAAGCCGTCGGCGACCATCGCCGTTACGGACAAGGCGCGCGCGCTCAAATTGGCCGGCCGCAATGTTATCGGGCTGGGCGCCGGCGAACCCGATTTCGACACCCCTGACAACATCAAGCAGGCCGCGATCAAGGCGATCGAGAGCGGCAAGGCTTCCAAGTACACAAACGTCGACGGTATAGCCGAACTCAAGGATGCGATCGTCAAGAAGTTCAAGCGCGAGAACGGCCTCGACTACAAAGCGAGCCAGGTCACCGTTGGTACCGGCGGCAAGCAGGTGCTTTACAACGCTTTTGTGGCGACGCTGAACCCCGGCGATGAAGTGATCATTCCGGCACCATACTGGGTGAGCTATCCCGACATGGTGTTGCTCGCCGGCGGCGAGCCGGTCGAAGTCGCGACCACGATGGCGAGCGGCTTCAAGATGACGGCTCCGCAGCTCGAACGTGCGATCACGCCGAAGACAAAGTGGGTGCTGTTGAACTCGCCCTCGAATCCGAGTGGCGCCGCTTATGCGCGCGCCGAATTAAAAGCGCTCACGGATGTGTTGGTGAAGCATCCGCACGTGCACGTGATGACCGATGATATGTACGAGCATCTCGTCTACGACGACTTCGTGTTTACGACGCCCGCGCAGGTCGAGCCGTCGCTCTATCCGCGCACGCTTACAATCAACGGCTGCTCCAAGGCCTACTGCATGACGGGCTGGCGCATCGGCTATGCCGGCGGACCAGAGCCGCTGATCAAAGCGATGGCGATGATCCAGTCACAATCCACTTCGAATCCGGCCGCCGTGTCGCAATGGGCTGCAGTGGAGGCGTTGAACGGTCCCCAGGATTTCATTGCCAAGCACAACAAGATTTTCAAGGAGCGGCGCGATCTGGTCGTGTCGATGCTCAACCAGGCGAACGGCATCAAATGCCCGACGCCGGAAGGCGCGTTTTACGTCTATCCGTCCTGTGCCGGAACGATGGGCAAGACCTCTCCGAGCGGAAAGAAGCTCGCGGCCGACGACGATTTCGTCACCGAACTCCTTGAAGCTGAGGGGGTGGCAGTGGTGCAGGGCACGGCGTTCGGGCTGGGACCGGCGTTTCGCATTTCCTATGCGACCAAGACAGAGGACCTGGAAGAGGCCTGCCGCCGCATCCAGCGTTTCTGCGGAAATTTGAAGTAACTACCCTCGTTTTCGGTCGCCTGCTGAATTCAGCGAAGCCGGGATTCACTTTCCCTTATGCATGGGTTCGTTAATCTGCGGGCATGATTCGCCTTAAGGTTGCGATATGCATTGCGATCGCCATTGTCGCATTGCCCGCTGGCGCGCAAGAGCGTGTCGTTATCGGTACGCAGCGCCTGACCGACAACGGCGCTCTGTTTTTGGCGGCGGCGCAGGGCTACTTCAAGGCCGAAGGCATCGATCTTGCTATGACGGCCTATGAGTCCGATCAGACCGTGGCAGAGACACTTGCTGCCGGCGCCACTGACTTCGGTCTCGCTGGCTTCACCCCCGCTGCATTTAATTTTGCCGGTAAAGGGCTGATCAAGGCCGTCGCCGGGCAGGTACGCGAGAAACGCTATTATGAAGGGACGGAAATCGTCGCCTCGAATATCGGCTTCAACAAGGGTTTGCACAAATTCGAAGACATCGCAAACAGGACAATCGCGATCAGCGCGCTTGGCCCGGTCCCGCGCTATCAGCTTGAGCAGATCGCCCGCATCAAGCGTGTCGATGTCACCCGCATTACCATAAAGCCAATGCAGACGCTTGACGCCGTCGCACGCGCCGTCGGCACAAACCAGGTCGACGCTGCGATCATGCCGGCGCCGCATGCGCGTGAATTGTTGGCAGCAAATCAGGCCAAGCTGGTGGGTTGGTATTCGGAGCTGGATGAACAGCAGTTCGGGGCGCTGTTTGTATCCACGAAAATGATCGGGACCCGGCGCGGCGTTGTCGAAAAATTTATTCGTGCCTATCGCCGCGGCACCGCCGACTACGCTGAGGCGCTCCTGCGCAAGGACCGCAACTCCAAACGAACCTCCGACACCAGATCACATGAAGCGGCGACGACAATTGCGCGCTACGTCTATCCTGACCGAGGCGACGGCGGTGCGGCTGCAGTCGAGGCTGCCGCCTATTTTATCGAGCCGCAGGCCGGCCTCGATGTCGAGGACATAGAGCGTCAGATCGCCTGGTACAAAGCACAGGGTCTGATCGACAAAAGCGTGAATGCGCGCGAGGTCGTCGACCCGAGCTTCATCAAATAGATTTTCGCGTTTCCACGAATCTCCGCCCTTGCCAGCCCCCCCGCAGCCTGAGACGATAATGTGACAGGGCCGGGAAACCAGGTCCGACCTCCCGGCCGGCAGGGAGGCAACTATGGGACAAGACGGTACGGGTCCCAATGGCACAAGGAACTTGGGTCCCCGGTGCATTGCGCTGGTGGGCCCTTTCCAGAGCGGTAAAACCACACTTCTCGAAGCGATCCTGGCCCGCACCGGTGCGGTCCAGCGGCAGGGAACGGTAGACGCAGGCACCACGGTCGGCGACGCCAGCAAGGAGGCGCGCCATCACAAGATGAGTGTGGAAGCCACCTTCGCCACCACCAATTTCATGGGCGACAGCTACACGTTCGTAGATTGCCCCGGCTCAATCGAATTTATCCAGGACATGCGCAGCGTGCTGCCGGCGGTCGACGCCGCGGTGGTCGTTTGCGAGGCGGATGAGAAGAAAGTACCGCAACTGCAGCTGATCCTGCGGGAACTCGAAGATCAAAACATTCCGCGATTCATATTTCTCAACAAGATCGACAAGGCCGACAAGCGGGTCCGCGAAACCATCAAGCTGTTGCAGCCGGCTTCGCGCATCCCCTTGCTGTTGCGGCAGATTCCGATCTGGAACGGCGACATCATTTCAGGCTTCGTCGATCTCGCGCTAGAGCGCGCCTTTGTCTACAAGGAGCACGCTCCGTCCGAGATCATCGAAATCAAGGGCGAAAACCTCGATCGCAAGAAAGAAGCCCGCTTCACCATGCTGGAGACGCTGGCCGATCACGACGACCAGTTGATGGAGCAACTGCTCGAAGATATCGAGCCGCCGCGCGACAAGGTGTTCGACGATCTCGCCAAGGAATTGCGCGACCGTATCGTCTGTCCGGTTCTGATCGGTGTGGCTACCCGCAGCAACGGTGTGCTGCGATTGATGAAGGCATTGCGGCATGAATCGCCGGGCGTCGGCGAAACGGCGCAGCGTTTGGGTGTTAAAGCCGGCAACGAGACAGTGGCGCTGGTCCTGAAGACTTTCCATACCATGCACGGCGGCAAGATGTCGGTTGCTCGATTGCTCAGTGGTCAGGCTGGTGACGGAACAACGCTTGCGAGTTCGGCCGGCGATGGCGGACGCGTGTCCGGGGTCTTCAAGCTCATGGGTCAGCATTTCGAGAAGCGCGGGCAGGCCGCGGTCGGAGAGATGGTTGCGCTCGGAAAACTGGACAACGTCAGGACCGGCGACACACTGTCGTCCGGAAAGCAGACAGCGGCCGCACTCCTGCAAGCAAGACCCTCTGCGCCGGTGCTCGCCATTGCGGTACAGGCCAAGGAAAGAAAGGATGACGTCAAGCTCGGCCCGGCTTTCACCAAGCTGACCGAGGAAGACCCGTCGCTCAGTGTGGTGCACAATGCCGAAAGCCACGAGGTGGTAATCCGGGGTCAGGGCGAAATGCACCTGCGCGTGGCAGCCGAACACCTTGCCGATCGCTTCATGGTGCCGGTGTCGACGCGGCCGCCTTCGGTCGGCTATCGCGAGACCATTCGCAAGCCGGTCACCCAGCGCGGCCGGCACAAGAAACAATCGGGCGGCCACGGTCAATTTGGCGATGTCGTGCTGGAGATAAAGCCGCTGCCGCGCGGCTCGGGATTCAAGTTTGAAGATCGCATCACGGGCGGAGTCGTTCCGCGCAACTACATCCCGGCCGTAGAGGAAGGTGTGATCGATGCGCTCAAGCACGGGCCACTCGGGTTTCCCGTGGTCGATATGTCTGTTGCGTTGATCGACGGTTCCTACCATACGGTGGATTCCTCGGATCAGGCATTTCGGACCGCTGGCCGCATCGGAATCGTGGAAGGTTTGCCGCAATGCCAGCCGGTACTACTCGAGCCTATCCACCTGGTCGAAATCGTCTGTCCGAGCGAGGCAACCGCGAAGATGAACGCCATCCTGTCGGGGCGGCGAGGGCAGATTCTGGGCTTCGATACCCGCGAAGGCTGGGACGGTTGGGACACCGTACGTGCGCAGATGCCGGAGTCGGAGATTGGCGACCTCATCATTGAGGTGCGCTCTGCCACCGCTGGCGTCGGTTCGTTCGTTTTCAAGTTCGATCACATGGCAGAGCTGACGGGCCGCACGGCGGATCAAATCATCGCGGCCAGGCGCGCAGCGGAATAAAGGCTGCGTTAAAAGGATTGGTTCTCGCCCGTATTTTGGGGGCGACGGCGACAATTTTCGCCATTCCGGTAAGCAGATAAAAAGCAGTTTTACCGTCAGCACCTTGCTGTTAACCGCGCAGCCGCTGTGATCTCGCAAGATCGGTGTCGCGCGTTTGAGGCGTGGCGTTTTGCGTGCGGAATGGCGGACATGCTGGACGGACTACGCAATCTGTTCTCTTCGCAAGGGGTGCCCTATGCGGACCCGAAAGCATCGATTCCGCTCGGTGCGGTGCTCAAGCATGACTGGTTTGAGCTCTGGTATCAGCCCAAGATCGAGTTGAAATCTCTGCATCTTGTCGGCGCCGAGGCATTGGTGCGCGCGCGTCATCCTACTCGCGGTATCGTTTCGCCAGCCCTGTTTCTGCCGGGTGCCAGCGAAGACGAGATGCATGCGCTCACCGAGCGCGTAATTCTCACAGCGCTCGGCGATTGGGAAACCTTTGCTCAATACGGCGTGTCGATCAAACTCGCCGTCAACGTGCCGGTGTCGGCGCTGGTCAAGCTTCCAATGCCCCAAATACTGCGCGACTCGCGCCCGAGCGCGGCGAACTGGCCGGGACTGACGCTGGAAGTAACCGAGGACCAGATCCTGAATGATCTCGATCTTGCGAGAGATGTTGCCGAGGCCTTGCGGGAACTCAAATGCGACCTCGCGGTGGACGATTTCGGTGCCGGCTATTCCTCGCTTGCGCGACTGAAGCAATTGCCGTTCAGTGAATTAAAGATCGATCGCAGTTATGTGGCGAACTGCAACGAGGACCAGTTCAATGCCGGTCTGTGCGAGACCATTGTTGAACTGGGGCGCCGGTTCGGTCTCAGAACGGTGGCCGAGGGCATTGAAACAAGTCATGAAAGCCACAAGCTGCAATCGATCGGCTGTCAGGTCGGGCAAGGCTATCTATTTGCCAAAGCAATGCCGAAGTGGCACCTCGTTGGCCATTTACGCAGCCGCATGAACGGCAGCTCCGCAACCAATGGCTTGGATGGACGGCGCGCGATGGGTTAGTCCTTCGGGACCTCCTGCGCGGGTGAAACGGGCCGCATGACAACGGTTGCCGGGGGGGCGGCCTGCTGTCTCAGAACCGTGACTTGCCAGTAGTCACCGAGCGCCGTACTTATTTTCCGAGATTCGGGAGGATCCGCGCCATGAATGTTATTCGCCGCCGCGGTTGGGAAATTTCCGATCGCCTGGCCTCGCCGGAACATCTGGTGTTCAGCCGCCGCAGGTTTCTGGCCGGCAGTGCGAGTGCGCTTGCTTTGGCGCCACACGCCGCAAGTGCCCAGCGCATCTCCGACGTTGGCAAGATACCTGACCCGAGCGCCGACCTTTATCCGGCGAAGCGCAACGAGAAATACGCGCTCGATCGTGCGATTACCGACGAGAAGATCAACGGCAACTACAATAATTTCTATGAATTCGGCACGTCGAAAACGGTTACCGCGGCCGCACAGGCGCTGCCGATCCGGCCCTGGACAGTGAAGATCGACGGCATGGTGGAAAAGCCGATCGAAGTCGGCATCGATGATCTGGTCCGGAAGCTGACGCTGGAAGAGCGCACTTACCGTCACCGTTGTGTTGAAGCATGGGGCATGGCAATCGCCTGGACAGGTTTCCCGCTCGCCAAGCTGGTTGATTTCGCCCGCCCACTTGGCTCTGCCAAATATGTGCGAATGGAAACTTTCATGGACCCAAAGGTGGCGCCGGGTCAGCGGCAGCCTTGGTATCCGTGGCCTTATGTCGAGGGTGTCACCATGGCAGAGGCGACCAACGAGCTCGCTTTCCTCGTCACCGGCGCCTATGGGCATCCACTTGCCCGACAACATGGTGCGCCGTTGCGTCTCGCGCTGCCCTGGAAATATGGGTTCAAGTCAATCAAGTCGATTGTGCACTTCAGCTTCACGGATAAACGTCCAAGGGGCATGTGGGAAGCGCTGCAGCCAGCGGAGTATGGCTTCTGGGCAAACGTCAATCCGCAAGTGCCGCACCCGCGTTGGAGCCAGGCGAGCGAGGAGATCATCGGGACTGGCGAGCGACGACCGACGCTCCTTTACAATGGTTATGGCGACTATGTCGCCGACCTTTACAACGGCATGGATAACGAACGCCTTTGGGCGTGAGGCGCTGCTATACGTCGGCATTGGGCAAGGGTAGTGTGTCTCCACGGGAAGAACCGCGGAGGCTTGCATGTCCACTCAACAACCCAGCATTCAAGGAATTCAGCGTGCAGCGACTGCTGCGCTACGTGAGCATTGGGTTCTCTTTCTGGTCGAGGGCGTTGTGCTGCTGGTGCTGGGCGCGACCGCTGTTGTCCTGCCGCCAATCGCGACCTTGGCGGTCACCATCCTGCTGGGCTGGCTGTTTCTGGTCAGTGGCATTCTTGGCCTGATCACAACATTTTGGATGCGGCACGCGCCAGGTTTCTGGTGGTCGCTCTTGTCGGCGGTGCTCGGCATTGTTGTCGGTGCGGTCCTGCTGGCATCGCCGCTGACAGGCGCATTCTCGCTGACGCTGGTCCTGGTCGCATTTTTCCTCGTCGAGGGCGCTGTCTCGATCATGTTCGCACTTGATCACAAACGGGAACTGTCCGGTCAGTGGGGCTGGATGCTTGTCAGCGGCATCATCGATCTGGGGCTGGCCATAATGATATTTGCAGGACTGCCAAGCACGGCGGCCTGGGCCGTCGGGCTTCTGGTCGGCATCAATATGATATTTGGCGGCACCGCACTGATCGCGATGGCACTCCACGCGCGCAAGACCGCATGATTCGCAAAATCCTGTCGACGATCTGATCAGGGGCGCAGTCGGTCAAGTCTCCGCTTCGCCGGCTTCCACCTTGGCCAGCTTGGTGCGCCAATCCGCTCGCTTGAGTATGAATGCATATGCCGCGAGCGCGAGCAGGCTGATACTGACCATCATCAGGCCAAGCGAAATCGGGCGGCTGAAGAATATAAAATAGTTGCCGTTCGACATGATCAGCGATTGACGCAGACTCTGCTCCAGGATCGGTGAAATCACGAGTCCAAGTACCAGCGGCGCAGGGTCGAAATCGAATTTGCGCAACGCGTAGCCGAGCATGCCCATGATCAGCATGATCCAGACGTCGACCACCGAGTTGTTCACCGTGTAGACGCCGATGATGCAAAACATGATGATCAGCGGATAGAGATAGGCGTACGGAATTCGCAGCACGGTCACGAACACGCTGACCAGCGGCAGGTTGAGCAACAGCAGCATGAGGTTGCCGACATACATCGAGGCGACGAAGCCCCAGAACACGTCCGGATGCTCGTTGACCAGTGTTGGCCCAACCGAAACGCCGTGAATCATCAGGGCGCCGATCAGGACCGCAGTGATCGGGCTGGTGGGAATGCCAAGCGCAAGAAGCGGCACGAACGCACCGGTCGAGGCGGCATTGTTGGCGGTTTCAGGTCCAGCGACGCCGGCGACGGCGCCTTTTCCGAATTCCTCCGGGTGCTTCGAGACCCGCCGTTCGACCGCGTAGGACAGGAAACTCGAAATGACGTGCGCGGAACCCGGAATAATGCCGATGATGAAACCAAGCACCGTGCCGCGCGTGATCGGCAATGCAGACTCGGTCCATTCCTTGCGGGTCGGCAACAGGTCACGAAGACGCGGGCTGATAATGTCTTTTACTGCGTTGGCACTTGGGGTCGACAGGATTTCTCCAAGGCCAAATAGTCCGACAGCGACGGGCACGATCCCAATGCCATCGCCCAATTCGGCGAGGTTGAAACTATAGCGAAAATGGCCAGTCATGTTGTCGATACCGATCATGCCGAGCAGCAAGCCTAGACAGGCCATCAGTAATGTTCGGATCAGAGAGGACGACGACATGTAAGCCAGAAAGATAAGTCCCAAGAGGAGTAGTGCGGTGTATTCCGGGGGACCGAAACGGATCGCGATCGTTGCCAGCGGTGGTGCCACGACGGTGAGCACCAGAACGCCGAACGTCCCGCCGATCCAGGAGCCAACCGCCGCGATGCAGAGCGCCGCCCCAGCGCGGCCCTTCTTGGCCATTGCGTAGCCGTCGATACAGGTCATCACGGATGACGCCTCGCCCGGGATGCGCATCAGGATCGAGGTGGTCGAACCGCCATACTGTGAGCCGTAATAGATGCCGGCGAGCATGATGATTGCCTGCGTGGCATTCAGTCCGAACGTCACGGGCAAAAGAATGGAGATGCCGGCAAGCGGCCCGATGCCCGGCAATACGCCAACGAGCGTGCCAACCAGGCAGCCGAGAAACGCGTACCAGAGGTTTGCTGGCTGAAGGGCGACGGAAAAGCCGAGATAAAGGCTGTGAAGGGTGGTTTCCACGATCCTAGAATCCGAACGGGCCTGTTTCGAGCGGCGTCTTGAGGACGTAGACAAACAGAACATAAGTCGTCACGACGACTCCGAGGCTGTAAATGGCCGCGGGCAGGAGCCGGCGTCGCTCGATGATCGCGAGCAGCGCGAAAATCATCAGCACGTTGGTGGTGAGGAATCCAAGCGGTTCGAACAGCGCAATCGCAGCGGCTGTGATTGCGACGACCAAAGCGGAGTGCTTGGCGTCGCTCCATGAGAGTGTCGCAAATACTTTGCTTTCGTTTGCGCGCAGCGCCAACACAAGCCCGAAGACGATTGTCAGGCCTGCCACGATCTTCGGCATGAATCCGGAGCCCGGCATTGAAAGACCGCCCGTCGGTAAATCACTGCTGAGTGCGATCACCAGCAGGCCGAAGCCGACGAAAAAAGCGCCTGCGATATGATCAGCGCGCAGGGTCATATGGTTATCCTCATCATCCTTGTACGCGGCCGATGGCGTTGATGGCGTCTTCCTGGCGTTTGGCGTCTGCGGCCCAGAATTTTATGAATTCGGGCTGATCCATATAGGCCAGTTCCTGGCCGAGATTGTCGAGCGTGTCGGTAAATTGCTTGCTGTGGGCAGCCTTGTTGAGTCCCTCTCGAAGGGTATTGATGATCGACGCCGGCGTACCCTTGGGCGTAAATATCCCAACCCAAAAATAATATTCGAGGTCGTAACCCAGCTCCTTGAAGGTTGGGACGTCAGGCAGCGATTTCGCACGCTTGGCGCTCGAGACCGCCAGCGCATTCACCTTCCCGGCGCGGATATGCGGTAGCGCGATCGATGTCGGCGACATGAAGAAGTTTACGTTCCCGCCCAGTACAGCGGTGACGGCGGGTCCGCCACCATTGGTCGGCAGGTGCCGCATCTTCAGATCGCCCGCCGACTTGGCAAACAGGACAGTTGGAATGTGCGACGCGCCATACAGGCCCGACGAACTGTAGATCAGCTTGTCCGGGTTGGCCTTTGCATCGGCAACCAGGTCTTTCACCGCTTTGTACGGCAGGTCCTTGTTGACGATCATCACGATCGGATCGGCGACGATGCGGGCGAGCGGGATGAAATCGGAATTGGTAAATTTTGGCGTGCGATCAAACAATTTGTCAACTGCAGCAAAACCGGAAATCGACACGATGTGCGTCAGGAGCGTGTAACCGTCAGGCTTGGCAGCTGCGACAAATTGGGCGCCGACTGCACCAGCCGCTCCGGCCTTGTTTTCGAGCACGACTGGTTGCTTGAAAACGGCCTCAAGTGCGGCGTCCAACGGACGGGTTATGGTATCGCTGACCCCGCCGGGCGGAAACGGACTGACCATCGTAATGGCGCGCGAAGGATAAGCGTCTTGCGCAATTGCCGGACGAGCCAATAGCGTGGCGGCCGTCGCGGCCGTACCGACGACGAAACTGCGGCGATCCATTTTTCTCCTCCCCTCCGTTGCTGATGCCAGTTAAATCCGGCCTGTTATTCAAGCGAGCGTTGCTCACCCTTGCTCACCCTTGCACACGACCAATCGACTTCACTGCTTCGTCCGTCCGCGCGCCGTCGATGTCCCAGAATTTCTGAAAGTCGGGACCGTCGAGATAAGCGAGTTCCTGCCCCGCATTGGCGAGCGACGTCTTGAATTGATCAGAATGTGAGGCCTTTTTGATCGCGTCGCGCAGGGTTAGCACGATTGGCGCCGGCGTCGCCTTGGGCGCAAAGATGCCGACCCAAAGATAATATTCGGTGTCATAGCCGAGTTCTTTGAGTGTCGGAACGTCGGGCAATTCCTTGGAACGCGTCGCGCTGAACACGGCGAGTGGGCGCAGTTTGCCGGCCTTGATATGCGGAAGCGTGGCGGAAACCGATTGCGTGGTGCACTGGGCGTTGTTGCCGAGAATGGCGGTAATGGCCGGTCCACCGCCGTTGGTCGGCAGGTGCCGCAATTTGACACCGCCTGTGGCTTTGTCGAGCAAGGCGAGAGGCAGATGGGTCGCGCCATATAATCCGCCAGAACTGAACACCAACGTGTCGGGACGCTTTTTAACGTCGTCAACGAATTCTTTCGCAGTTTTGTAAGGCTGTTGATCGTTGACCAGGAGCGCAACCGGGTCGGCGACGATCCGCGCCAGCGGTATAAAATCGGAACGCGACGTTTTCACGGGACGATCGAACAGTTTGTCGACCTCCGCATAACCGGAAATGCCGGTGTTATGCGAAAGCAACGTGTATCCGTCCGGCTTGGCGCTGGCGACGACCTGCGCCCCGACCTGACCGGCGGCGCCGGCCTTGGTCTCGACGACCACTGGCTGCTTCAGGATCGGCTCCATCATGGCGGCCAACGGCCGGGTCACGATGTCGTTGATGCCGCCCGGCGGAAACGCGTTGATGATCGTGATTGCGTGCGAAGGGAAAGCTTCCTGCGCGAATGTGGGGCCAGCCGCGACAAGCGCGCCCGTGCCGACCACGAAACTACGGCGATCCATCTTGCACCTCCGGAAAACTCTTCGAGGCCAAGTCAGCTCTGAACGCGGCCGATCGCATGCACCGCTGCCTCGACTCGCTTGGCGTCGTCGTCCCAGAATTTCGCGAAGGCTGCCTGATCGAGGAAAGCGACCTCATCGCCGATATTGTTGATGGCAGTTTTGAACTGGTCGCCTGTTGCCGCTTTCTTGATGGCTTCGCCCAACACCTTGATGATCGGTGCCGGTGTATTTTTTGGAGCGAACACGCCGACCCAGAGCGAAAACTCGACGTCGTATCCTTGCTCTTTTAGCGTCGGCACGTCCGGCATTGACGCCGCGCGCTGTGGGCTGAAGCAGGCGAGTGCACGGAGCTTGCCGGCCTTGATCTGACCGCTTGCGGGAGCGATCGCCGACACCAGCACCTGCGAATTGTTGCCGAGGAGCGCGGTTAGCGCCGGACCGCCGCCATTGGTAGGCAAATGCTTCATTTTGATGCCGGCGGCCTGCATGAACAGCGCGGTCGGCAAATGCAGCGCGCCGTACAGGCCCGACGAACTGAAAATCAGCTTATCGGGATTGGCCTTGGCATCGTCGACCAGTTCCTTGACGCTCTTGTATGGCTGCTGATCGTTGACCACCAGAACCATAGGACCAGACGTCAGCCGCGCGATCGGAATGAAGTCGGCGCGAGTGAATTTGGGCGGACGATCGAACAGTTTATCGACCTCGGCGAAGCCGGAGATCGACACAATATGGATGAGCAGTGTGTAGCCGTCCGGCTTGGCTGAGGCGGCGACCTGGCCGCCAACTTGCCCGGCCGCACCGGCCTTGGTCTCGACAATACAGGGTTGCTTGAGAATCGGCTCGAGCATCGCGGTGAGCGGCCGGCCGACGACGTCGGCAGCGCCGCCGGGCGGGAACGGGTTGATGAAAGTAATGGCGTGCGACGGATAGGCGTCGTCGCCGAAGGCGGGCCCTACGGCAAGGGCCGCAGCGGCGGCGGTGCTACCGGCGACAAAATGGCGTCTGTCCACGTGAATCCTCCCTGGAAGTGCTTATTTTGCCGGTACTTGGCCCGGCATTTTCGTTGGGCGGGATGCTATCGCCCGGCGCGGTGGGCAATCAAGCATCAATGATTGCCACGGCCCTCGTCCAGCCGGCGGAACCGCCGCGCACTTTCACGGGAAAGCAGCTTACCGTGAAGCCTTTGGCAGGCAGCGCCTCGAGATTGTGCAGCTTTTCGATGTGGCAATAGCCGATGTCGCGGCCGGCACGATGGCCTTCCCAGATCAGCGACGCGTCGTGGGTTTCGGCGTATTTGCTCATTGTGTAGATGAACGGCGCGTCCCAGCTCCAGCCGTCGGTGCCAGTTACGCGTACGCCGCGCTCAAGCAAATAGAGGGTGGCCTCGCGCCCCATGCCGCAACCTTTCGCGACGTAGTCGGGGCGCCCATAGGCGGCACCGGCGCTGGTGTTCACGACGACGATCTCGAGTGGTGAGAGCGTGTGGCCGATGCGCTTGAGCTCGGCTTCGACATCCTTGGCGGTAGCTACATAGCCGTCAGCGAAGTGCCGGAAGTCAAGTTTCACGCCGGGCTGGAAACACCAGTCCAGCGGCACCTCATCGATGGTCATGGCGCGCTTGCCGTGATCCATCGTGGAAGCGAAATGCCACGGCGCATCGAGATGGGTCGTGCAATGTGTCGACAAGCGAACCCATTCGAAGCCCCAGCCCTCGCCGTCTGGCAGCTCCTCTTTCTTCAATCCCGGGAAAAATTTGAGGATGTCGGCAGCAGTAGCCTGATGATCGAGATACTCGATCTTCGGACCGTAGCCCGGCGGGTCGGCTGCCACATCGTTCTCGAGTGGAACCGAAATGTCGATCACTTTACGCGCCATGGCTTTATTTCTCCGTCATCCGCGGCCTTGTACCGGGCATCCACGTCATTACTGTTCTTTGCATCATTCAAGACGTGGATGGCCGCGACAAGCCCGGCCAAGCCCGGCTATGACGAAAGAGGGAGAGAGATATGCCTGCCTACTGGGTTGCGCGTTCCAGGGTCAACGACCCTGTCGAGTATAAAAAATATACCGACCTGGTGCCCGGCATCATCGCCAAGTTTGGCGGAAAGGTTCTGGCCCGGGGCGGACGTTTTCAGATCATGGAAGGTTCGGATAAATTCCATCGCTTCATCGTGATCGAATTCCCGACCCTGGAGCAAGGCGTCGCATGTTTCACATCGCCGGAATACGACAAAGCCGCCGCCTTCCGGCGCAGTGGAGCGGGGGAGGTCGAAACGATCATGGTCGAAGGTGTGTGATCCTCCCATCAGATAAGACGCGCCACTGGCGTGGGCAGATCGATTGGGCTAAAAAATCCGCAAAACCACAATAGTTTGGGGAGGAACAGTATGGTGCGATCCATGAAATCCGCCGTGTATGCGGTGGCTGCGGCCGCAGCCACATTTGCGGCGGTGGCGGCAACTCCCGCCGTTGCGCAGGACAAACAGCCGATCAAGATCGGTTTCGGCATTGCAGAAACCGGTCCGCTCGGCCCGAACGGCAAGTCCGCGCTGTTGGCGATGGAAATCTGGGTTGAGGAAGCGAACGCCAGAGGCGGGTTGCTCGGTCGGCCGGTGCAGCTCATCCACTACGATGATCAAAGCAATCCATCGACGGTCCCGGGCATCTACACCAAACTGCTCGACGTCGACAAAGTCGATGTGATTGTTGGCGGCTATGGCACCAACATGCTGGCGCCGGCCATGCCGATCGTCATGCAGCGCAAGAAGGCGTTCCTTGGTCTCTTTGGCCTGGGCGTCAACACCGATTTCAAATACGACCGCTACTTTGCCATGATCCCATCGGGCCCGGAGCCGAAGACCTCTTTCACCAAGGGCTTCTTCGACACGGCCATGGAACAGAATCCGAAGCCGACGACTGTCGCGATCGTGGCGGCCGACGCGGAATTTTCGAAGAATGCTTCCGATGGTGCACGGGAAAACGCCAAAAAGGCAGGCCTGAAGATCGTCTACGACAAAAGCTACCCGCCTTCGACCACCGACTTTGCGCCGATCGTTCGTGCAATCCAGGCAACCAATGCAGACCTTGTGGTGATCTGCTCTTATCCCCTTGATTCAGTCGGAATGGTGCAGGCCGTGAACGAGGCTGGTCTCAAGCCGAAGATGATCGGCGGCGCCATGGTCGGACTGCAATCGACCGTGTTCAAGACCAAGCTCGGTCCGGCGCTCAATGGATTCATGAATTACGACTTCTGGCTGCCGGCCAAGTCCATGATGTTCAAAGGGACAGCCGATTTTTTGCAGAAGTACCAGGAACGCGCCGCCAAGGCGGGCGTCGATCCGCTCGGCTACTACATGGCCCCATTCAGCTACGCCTATCTGGAAGTGCTGGGGCAGGCGATCGCCGACACCAAGAACCTTGACGACGGCAAGCTCGCTGATGCCATGCGAAAGACGACGTTCAAGACCATCGTCGGCGACGTCAAATTTGCACCGAATGGTGAGTGGGCGAAGTCCCGCGTATTCCAGGCGCAATTCCGCGGCATCAAGGGAAACGGTGTCGACCAGTTCAAGAATCCCGACACCCTGGCCATCATCACGCCCGCCGAGTACAAGTCGGGCAATGTGATTTATCCCTATGAAAAGGCCAGACAATAGGCTTTCCCGCTTTTGCCCACGGTCTGGGCTTTAAGGCGCGGCGCGACAGAAGGTCGCCGCGCCATTGGTCGCTGCAAAAGGCTCAATTCGCCTCGCCCTTAAGCGTTCTAAACCACACGCGGGTGGACCGTTGCCCTGGGCGCTGTCATATTCGGTTATCGAAATAAAACGAGGTTCGGGAGGAGAAATATGCTGCAAAGTCTTAAGTCGCGGACGTTCGCGTGGGTCGCAGGGACGGTCGTAGCCGTCGCGGCCGCGGCGACATTCGTGGTCTCAGCCACCGCGCAAAACAAAGAGCCGATCAAGATCGGTTTCAGCATGGCGCTGACCGGCCCGCTCGCCGCCAATGGCAAGCAGGCACTGCTCGGCATGAAGATCTGGGAAGAAGAGACGAACGCCAAAGGTGGCCTGCTCGGGCGTCCGGTCAAGCTCGTCTACTACGATGACCAGAGCAATCCTTCGACCGTTCCAGGGATCTACACCAAACTGCTCGACGTCGACAAAGCCGACCTGGTGGTCGGTGGCTATGCCACCAACATGGTTGCACCCGCGATGCCGGTGATCATGCAGAAGAAGAAAACTTTCATCAGCCTCTTCGCGCTCGACGTCAACCACGAGTTCAAATATCCGAAATATTTCTCGGTGCTGCCGACGGGACCCAAGACCAAGCCGTCATTCACCGAGGGCGTATTCCAGATTGCGCAACAGCAGAATCCAAAGCCGACAACAGTTGCGTTGGCGGCCGAGGACGCAGAGTTCTCGCGCAACGCCTGCGAGGGTGCCCGGGAGAACGCAAAGACCTTCGGCACGAAGATTGTCTATGACAAAACCTTCCCGCCCGGCACAACCGACTTCTCGCCGGTTGTGCGTGCATTGCAGGCGTCGAATGCGGACATCGTGATTCTATGTTCTTATCCGCTCAGCTCGGTTGGCCTCGTGCTTGCGATCAACGAGCTCAACTACAAGCCGAAGATCATCGGCGGCGCGATGGTTGGCCTGCAGGCCACCGTTTTCAAGAGCAAGCTCGGCGCGAAGCTCAACGGCATCATCAACTATGAGACCTGGGTGCCGTCTGACAAGATGATGGTACCCGCCGCAGATTTCTTCAAAAAATACCAGGCGCGCGCCGGGGCCGAAGGCGTTGATCCTCTCGGCTATTATCTCGGCGGCTGGGGCTATGCCTATATCAACTTGCTGGGTGAAGCCGTCACCGCCGCGAAAAGCATCGAGGACGACAAGGTCGCCGAGGCTCTCCGTAAAGGCACGCACAAGACCATCATGGGCGATTGGAGCTATGGCCCTGGTGGCGAATGGACCAAGTCCGGCATGATGCAGGTGCAATATCACGACATCAAGGAAGGTGCGGGTCTGGAGACCTGGAAGGGAATGGGCCACCAAACGGTGTTGACGCCGAAGGAGTTGGCAACCGGCAAGGTGATCTATCCCTACGAGAAGGCGAAGTGATTTAAACAGCCTTTATGGCACAAATAAAAACGGCGCGGGAACGGTTTCCGCGCCGCTTTTATTTCTTCGGCCACTACATACCGAGATAGAACTGCCGGATCAGGTCGTTGTTGTTGAGTTCGTCAGCGGAACGGCCCTCGAAAGCGATCTTGCCGTGGACGATGACATAGCCGCGATCGGCGATGCGGATGGCCTGGGTGAAATTTTGCTCGGCCATCAGCACCGTCAATTGGTAGTGGTCCTTGAGCTGCTTGATGGCGTCGATAGTTCGGGCGACCAAAAGAGGCGCTAGGCCGACCGAGGGCTCATCGACCAACAGGATGCGCGGCGCCAGCATTAACGCGCGCGCCAGCGCCAGCATCTGTTGTTCGCCACCGCTCATGCTGCCGGCGAGCTGACGGCGCCGTTCAGCCAGCCGCGGAAATGCCTCCAAGGCGAAGTCGAGATTGCTCTTGATCTGCGCGCGCGCTTTGGGGCGGAAGGCGCCGAGCAGCAAATTCTCTTCAACCGTCAACTTCGGAAACAAGCGGCGTCCTTCCGGAACCAGCGCGATGCCGAGGTCGACGATGTCCTCCGTTTTACGGCCAACCAGATCGTGCTTTTCACCGTCGATTTCGACAATGATTCGACCAGCAGTCGGACGCACGATACCCATCACGCATTTCATCAACGTGCTTTTGCCGTTGCCGTTGGTGCCAAGCAAAGCAACGGTCTCGCCGGCCTTCACGGTGATCGAGACGTCCTCGATTACCCGAACCGCGCCGTAGGCGGCATGCACGTTTTCGATGGAAATGCTACTGGCCAAGATAAGCCCTCACCACTTCGGGATCGCGCACGACTTCTTCTGGTTTTCCGTCGGCTATCTTCTTGCCTGAGACCAGCACCGCCAGGCGCTGCGAGAAACTCATTACCGCGCTCATGATGTGTTCGATCAGAATGATCGTGATGCCGCGTTCGTTCAGCCGCACCAGTAGAGTCAGGATGTCCTCGATTTCCGAGTGGGACAGGCCGGCCATGGATTCGTCGGCGATCAGAAGTTTCGGCTCGGCCGCCATGGCGCGTGCCAGCTCCAGCTTGCGCATCTCGACTTGGGTAAGATCGCGCGGCATCCGCGCGGCTTTTTTCGCCAGTCCCACCATCTCCAGAAGTTCGTGGCAACGTGCGTCGAGATCGCCGGCGGAACGCAGCGGACCCAAGCGCGCATGCACTGTGTAGAGCAGGGGAATGCGCAAGTTGTCGGCAAGTGTCATGCTGTGGAATGGGCGTGGCAATTGAAAGCTGCGCGCGACGCCACGATGAGTGCGCTCGTGGGCAGCAAGGCCATCTATGACGTGCCCGTCGAAGAGCACGCTGCCGCTTTCGTTTTGCAAGGTACCGCAGATGCAATTGACCAGTGTGCTTTTGCCAGAACCGTTCGGGCCGATCAGTCCGAGCCTCTCGCCCGGTTGGACCTCGAGCGTGATGCCGTCGAGCGCGACGAAGCCGCCGAAGCGCTTGCTGATGTCATCGACGTGCAGCAGTGCGGTCATTGCTGCCTCCGACGCAAGCGTTCCTGCACCAGCCCGACCAGCCCGTTTGGCGCGATGATGACAAATCCCACCAGCATCAAGCCGACGATCAGCAGGTTTACGGCCGAGGAAATGGTTACGGTGGCGTATTGCTGCGCTGAGCCAAGCAGGATGGCACCAACGAGCGGCCCAACCCAGCTGGTGGTGCCGCCGATCATCGGCATGGCGATCGAGTTAACCGCATATTCGAGGCCAAAAGCCGAGGAGGGTTGGAGATAGCCGATGTAGTAAGGGAACGGCGCACCGGCCATCCCCATGAAGGCGCCCGACAGCGTCGTAGCAATCAGCTTGAGGCGCAGTGTCGGCACGCCGCATGCTTCCGCCGCCAGCTCGTCGTCGCGAATGGTGGCGAAACCGAAGCCGAGCTGTGAGCGTTCGATGACTCGCGCGGTCGTCAGCGCGATCACCGCTAGCAGCAGCATCAGCGCGAACAGGTATTCGATATAGTTGACCTGAATGCCGGCGAATTCGAGGTTTTCCGGGCGAATGACATAAGCGCCGCGCGAGCCACCAACGAAGTCCCAGTTGACGATCAAGGTCTGCAGCACCACTGCCAATGCCAGGGTCGCGATCGCAAAGAAAGAGCCGCGCAGCCGCAAGGTCAGATAACCCATGCCGAATCCGACAATTCCAGAGACTAAAGCGCCGAACACGATGAGGACGGGGATTGGCAACGGAAAGATATGATGAAGGAAATCGGCGATCCCTTCCGAAAACCATGTGTCGATCTCGCCGTCGAATTTGATCAGCGCCACCGAGCTGTAAGCACCAAGCGCGAAGAAGGCGGCCGATCCGAAATTCACGTAGCCGCAGTAGCCACCGAGGATGTTCCAGGCTGTGGCCAGCACGATGAATTGCAGGATCGTGTAGCTGGCGAAGAATAGATAATCGATATGGAACCAGTGCGCGAAGGCCATAACCAGCACGCCTATTGCGACCGCGGTGAGGGAGAATTTCGCAGTACTCATCGCCTTCACCGTCCCAGAAGCCCCGCCGGCCGGAAAGCCAGCGTGAGCAGAAGGAAGCCGAACGCTACAGCCGGTGCCCATGACGGGCCATAGAAGGTGGCCGTTAGGCTTTCGACGACACCGAGCAGCATCGCGGCAATCAGCGTTCCGGGCATGCTGCCCAAGCCGCCGAGCACGCAAATGGCGAAAATCCGCCCGATATATTCGCGCCCGACCGACGGCTCGACCGGCTGAATAATGATAAGTAGCGCGCCGGCGATCGCCGCCGTGGCGATCGAGATGCCGAACGCGATGCGCTTGATGCGGATCGGATCGACCGCCATCAGTTGCAGCGCAAGCTGGTCTTGCGACACTGCCATGATGGCGCGACCAGTGAAGGTGCGAGTGATGAACAGCTGGATGCCGCTGAACAGCACCAACGCCGCGACGCACGGCACCAGCATCCGCAGCGGCAAGTCGACCAGTCCAATATGGATGCTCGGCCCGATATAGGCGGCTTCGACGTAGCGGTAGTCGACGCCGAACACCAAAATTAGCGACACCTCGGTGACAAATAGCAAGCCGAAGAAGAACGCAAGGCCGCGCAGCGATTCTTGACCACGTTTTTCGAACGACAAATAGTAGACCTGATAAACAAAGGCGCCGAGCGCAAAGAACACCGGCAGCATGATCAGGCTGACCAGGATTGGATCAACGCCAAAATTGATGTTGACGAAATAGGCGATGTAAGAGCCGAGGATGATGAAACCAGGATGCGCAATATTGACGATGTCGAGCATGCCGAACGAGATTGACACACCGGCAGTTACAGCGGCGTAAAAGCCGCCGAGCAATAGGCCCGCGACAATGGCGTTGATCAATAGATCGAAGGAAATGTCCATACGCGCCTAAACCGGCATCGCCATCGCGTCGCATGCGCTGTTCAACGTGCGCGATGCGGCGGTCGCGATCTGGGTGTCAACTTGCCGGTGTTACCCCCTCTGAAGCCTCAATGTTTTTCTTTTCTCACAGCAGCCGTTCTGCCGCCATGCACAGTTTGCTGCAGTGTGCAGGAAGGCTGCGCGCTTGGCTAGTCCACGATTGATCAGCAAAAGCTCCGCCTGCGCGACAAAATGAAACGCCCGCCGTGGGATGCCCATCGGCGGGCGTTAAAACAATTCAACTCCGTCAAGCGGCGGCGGATTGCGGCCGTACGCCGGCCGGCAGCGGCATCGGCTTGTTGGCGCTGTCCTTGAACTCGACGGTCATAAAAACCATCTCGCGGTCGCCGAGATTTTCCAGATCGTGAACCTTGAATTCGTCTTTGCCGTAGGTCTCGTGCCGCGTCTCGCCTGGCTGATAGGTATATTCGACGGTTGTGCCGTCATGCACATGCTGCCGTCCGCGGCCGCCGGACACCGAGGTCCAGAAATAGTCGAGCACGTGGCGGTGAAAACCGATGCGTTCGCCGGGAGCGAGACGGATGATCCAAACGCGCGTACGTTCATTCTCCGACAGTAACGTGGAGCCGACGCAAGGGTTCGGATTCTTGCCCTCGCGATCGAACTCGGCGGAGATGTCCGCCGGCCACGGCGTCTTTTCCTTTTTCTCGGCGGACTTGTCGAGCATGGTCAAGGCCATGGGAATTCCTCCAAAACTATTGACTGTCATATATAGGATAATTGGGTAAACGAAAAGATCGAGGCTGGCCAATTGACGGGGGCCCGCGTGGGACGCGCAATAATCGTTGGCGGCTCGATGAGCGGCTTGCTGAGCGGCCTTTTGCTGCGCCGGGCCGGTTGGACAGTTGATATTTACGAGCGTGTGGGCAGCGAACTTTCCGGGCGCGGTGCGGGGATCGTGGCCCAATACGAACTGATCGAAAGGTTGCGCAAGCTGGGTCTCGCCACCAGCGAGCTTGGTGTCCACATTACGACCCGCAAAATTCTCGACGCGAAAGGGCAGCTGACGCACGAAATCGAATGCCCGCAGGTATTGACCGCCTGGGAGCGCGTCTACCGACTCCTGCGCGACGCCTTTCCGCTGGATCGCTATCACCGCGGGCGCGGCCTCGCGAAACTCACGCAAGACACGGACGGGGCCCGGGCGCATTTTTCCGATGGCGAAATCATTGAAGCGGATCTGCTGGTCGGTGCCGACGGCATCCGCTCGACCGTGCGTCAGCAAATCCTCCCGGAGGTGACGCCGCGTTACGCCGGTTACTGTGCGTGGCGCGCGCTGATTGCCGAGCATGCGTTTCCGCCTGACGTGCACCGCGAGCTGTTCGAGTACATGACTTTCGGCCTGCCGCCCGGCGAGCAATTTCTTGGCTATCCTGTGGCTGGTCCCGATAACGACCTTCGACCCGGTCATCGCCGCTACAACGTGGTCTGGTATCGGCCAGCCGATGAAGCGACCAAGTTGCGATGGTTGCTGACTGACGAGCGTGGAGTAACTCATGCGATTTCGATTCCACCGCCATTAATTCGCAATGAGGCAATTGCCGAGATGCGCGCCGATGCGGAGCGGCTGGTCGCCCCGCAATTCCGTCAGATCGTGCAGCTGCTCGAGGAGCCGATTCTTCAGCCGATCTATGATCTGGAATCGCCGCGAATGTCGTTAGGCCGGGTGGCGATCGTGGGCGACGCGGCTTTCGTCGCACGCCCGCATGTGGCAGCCGGTGTTTCAAAGGCGGCGGACGATGCTGCCGCGCTTGCGGAAGCGCTGCAAAACGAGTCGGATGTGGAAACGGCGCTCAAGCGATTCGATGCGGCGCGGCTCTCCGAGAATTACCGCATCATCGAACGCGCGCGCCATCTCGGCGCTTATTTGCAGGCCACCCGCACGCAGGAGGAGCAAGCGCGCGCAGGACAGCATAGCAACGATGCCGCAGTCATCGCCGAGACGGCCGTGCTGGATTTTCTCTACGCCTGAGCCCCCGTCACGCTATCCCGAGCATCCTTTTCGCATTGCCACCGGCGAGTGCGGCACGGGTTCTCTCATCGAAGCTATCGACTGAGGCAATGTGACCGATTGGATCGTTTTCCAGCATGTCAAAAGGATAATCGGTGCCCATGATGACGTGGTCGAGGCCAAAAGTGTCGACGAGTGCCTTCAATTGTCCCGGCGTGAATACGACCGTGTCGACATAGACCTTCTTCAGGTAGCTGGTCGGCGACTTCGGCAGATTGGCGTGGCAATCGGAGCGGGCGCCCCATGCGTGATCGATGCGGCCAGAATAGGCGCCGAGATATCCGGCGCCGTGCATGGCGAAGATCTTCAGATTGGGATGGCGCTCGAGCACACCGTCGAAGATCAGGTAGTGCAGGGCAAGCGTCGTTTCGAAGGGGTTGCCGATGATGTTGTTGAAGTAAAAACGCGACAGGCGGCGGCCCTCGGTGAATCCATTCGGGTGGATAATCACCAGCGCTCCCAGTTCCTCGGCCTTTTTCCAGAATGGCGCGAAGTCCGGATCCGATAGCTCCCTCCCGGCAACATTGGTGAGGATTTCGACGCCTTTGAATTTCAGTTTTGTCATGCACCGCTCGAGTTCCTTGGCGGACTCGTTTCCGTCCTGCATCGGCACGGTGCCGGTCGGGATGAAGCGGTCGGGATGCCTCGAAACGAATTCGGCTACGCCATCATTGATCATTTGCGCCGCCGGCACCGCATATTCGAGTGCGACAGTGTGATAGCACTGCGGCGGCGGGGGCATCACGAGCTGCGCATCGACGCCCATCTTGTCCATAACCGCAAAGCGTTCGTCATATCCGGTCATGCAGCCACGGATATCGGCTTCCTGCTTGGCGTTGATCGCCTTGGTCTCAGCCGATGAGAAATGCGCGAGCGGGATGGTGCTGACATCGAGATGTGGCTTGATGAATTCGGCAGCGCGCGGCACCGCGATGTGTGTGTGAGCATCGATCGTCATGCTCTTTGGGCGGACGTCGCGCCCCGGCTTGCCGTGCCTGCGCGCGGCGGTGTCGGCGTATTTATTCCAGATATCAGCCATTTCCAGCCTCTCGTTTGTCATCCGCAAAAACGGATGATCCAGTAACCCGTGCGTTTGCGATTTTCAACGCAGAGAAGTTCAGAACACCCCGAGGTGCTGGCGCAGATCGACGCCGTCTTTTTCCAGTTTTGCCGGGGTCGAGACGACCGCAACCCGACCGGTGTTGAGAATAACGATGTCGTCGGCGACATCGAACACCAGCTTGGGGTTTTGTTCGACCAGCACGATCGAGAGCCCACTTTCCTTCAGCTTGCGAATGGTAGCCATGACTTCCGCGACGATCTGGGGCGCCAGGCCCTCCGACGGCTCATCCATAAGCAGAACACGCGGATTGCCCATCAGTGCGCGTCCGATTGCGAGCATTTGCTGCTCGCCACCCGAAAGGTGCGCGGCAATCTGATTGCTGCGTTCGGCAAGACGCGGAAACATCCCGAATACTGTGTTGGTGGTCCACGGCGCATGCTTGCTGCCGGCATCGGGTTTGCGGGCGGCAACCACCAGATTTTCACGCACAGTCAGGCTCTTGAAGATGCGGCGACCCTGCGGCACCAGCGCGACACCGCGTGCGGCGATGGCTTCCGGCGAGAAGCCAGTGACCGCTTCGCCGAAGACAGCCACCGCGCCCCGGCGAGGAGGCAAAAGGCCCATTGTGACATTCATGCAGGTCGATTTACCGGCGCCGTTTCGGCCGAGCAGGCCGAGCATGCGCGCTTCGCCGAGCTCGAACGACACGTCGCCCAGAACGTGGCTGTCGCCATAAAAGGCGTCAATCCCCTTCAAGCTGAGTGCGTTAGTGGCCAAGATAGACCTCCCGCGTGCGCGGATCGGCAACTACTTCGGCACGATTGCCCTCGACGATGACTTCGCCGAAATGCAGGAGTGTGATTCGCTCGGCGAATTCCAACGCGACGTCCATGTTGTGCTCGATCATCACAATGGTGACGTCGCGCGGAATTGTCAGCAACAATTGTTGCACGTCACGCCGCTCGTCGATCGACAACCCGGCAAATGGCTCGTCAAGCAGCAGCACTTTCGGATTCTGCGTGAGCGCCATGGCGATCTCGACTCGCCGTCGCTCGCCATACGAGGTCTGCGACAGTGGCCGATTCGCGATATCGGCAAGACCCACTCGCTCCAGCGCGGCCCGCGCGTGTTCGACGAAGTGACCTTGCCGTCTGAGATCGATCAGCGGATTCCAGCGTGCCGGTGATAGTCCGAGCAGTGCCAGCGTTACGTTGTGAAGGATCGTATCGCGCGCGAACAGTGTGATGATTTGGTAGGTCCGCGCCATGCCGAGGTGGGCACGTCGGCGGCTCGGTACTCCGGTGATGTCCTGACCGAACAACTGGATTGACCCGGCATCGGGGGTCAGTTCGCCGGTGATCAGATTGAAAAGGGTGGTCTTGCCGGCGCCATTCGGACCGATAATCAGCCGCCGCTCGCCTGGCTCGACATTGAGACTAACGTCGGTCGTTACATGCAGGCCGCCGAACGATTTGCAAAGGCCGGTCACAGTGAGCGCGCTCATGGCTTTGCTCCCGCGCCGCCCTTGATCACGCCAGGGCCCGGCTCGCGCTTGCGCCAGGCCAGCCGCCACAATCGCGCGGTTCCCGGCACCAGACCTTCGGGCATCAGAATCACGATAGCGACAAAGATCGCGCCGAGCAGAAAATTCCACCGCTCGATGAAGCCACTCACCACGGTCTTGACCACAACGACCAGGCCGGCGCCGACGATCGGCCCGAGCAGCGTGCCCGCGCCGCCGGAGATCACCATCAGCAGCACCTCGGCCGAGGAGGTGAGGGCAAGCGTCTGCGGGCTGATGAATTGCGTGTAGTAAACGAACAGAATGGCGGACACGGCGGTGAGCAGCCCTGAAAAAAGGCAGGCGCAGAAGCGGATCGCCCAGACATGGTAGCCGAGCGCATTCATGCGGCGCGGCTGGTCGCGCGTACCCATCAACGCGGCGCCGAGCGGCGAGCGCACGAATACCATCGCTGCTGCGAGCGACAGCAGAAAGATGACAAGCGTCGCGTAATAGAACGTATTCGCGTCGGAGAGTGAGAAGCCGAACGGTTCCGGACGGGTCTTCACACTCAATCCGTTATCGCCACCGGTCAGGCTGATCCAGCGATAAGCGAGTCCCCAGAGGATTTCGCCCAGCGCCAACGTGATCATGATGAAGCCGATGCCGGTCGAGCGCAGCGACAACGCGGCATAGATTGCCATTGAGGCCACGCCGACCACCAGTGCGGCGAGGATCGCCAACGGATGGCCGAAGCCAAGCTGCAACATATAGCCGACCGCGTAGGCGGTCACACCGAAAAGGCCGGCGTGGCCAAGCGAGACGAGGCCGGCATATCCCACCAGCACATTCAGCCCGAGCGCGAAGATGGCGTAAAACAGGATCTGGCTGGCGACATTGATGTAGTAGATGCCGGGCATCCAGTACGGCAGAGCCGCGAGCGCTGCGAAGGCGACGGCAATAGCAAACGGGCGCACGCTCATGGCACATGCCTGCCGAACAGGCCCTGCGGTCGCAAAAGCAGGACCAGCAGCATCGGAAAGAAGAGGACGAAATACGCGAGCTCCGGCAGGAGCGCCTGGCCGAAATTATAGATGAATCCCACGATGATGCTGCCGACGAACGATCCGAGCAGGCTACCGGTGCCACCAAGAATGACGACCACCAGCGCCAGCGGCAACATGTCCTGATCGAGTCCCGGGTAGACTGACAAAATCGGTCCACCAATGATCCCTGCAAAAGCGGCGAGCCCGGCGCCAAGGGCGAATACGATCGTGAACAACTGCGATACGCGGATGCCGACGACCCGCGCCATATCCGGATCGTCGACGCCGGCGCGGATCATGGCTCCCAACCGGGTGCGATCGAGGAGGAGCCACAGACCGATGGCAACGACGAAAGCAATGACAATGATCGCAAGCCGGTAATTCGGGAAAACGAGAACACCGAAACGCGCAAAGCCGGCGAGCTCCGGCGGCGTTGCCACCGAGAGCGGATCGCCGCCCCACACCATCAGGCAAAAGTCGGCGGCCATAAAGGATAAGCCAAGCGTCACCAGCACCTGGGCCAGCTGATCGCCGGGCAACCGGCGCAAAAGCATGCGTTCAGCAAGCGCGCCCAGAAGCGCAACAATGAGCGTCGCCAATACTGCGGCGAGCCAGAAATTCATCTTCACGCCGAGTATGCCAATGACAAAAGTCGCGCCGATATAGGCGCCCAGCATGAACAGTGAGCCGTGAGTCAGGTTGGGGATTCGCATCAGCCCGAAGATCAGCGAAAAGCCCGCTGACAACAGGAACAGCAGCCCACCGAAGGTGATGCTGTTGACGGTCAGCACCAGCCAAAAGTTCATGTCCGCAGGTTTCCCGCGCTTGACTTAATCATGGTCCGCGGGCGCCTTGCGTAGCGCCCGCAGACCGGTTTGCATCAAGATTTGACCGGCGGGAAATCTCGCGAATAGACCGGCTGCTCGAGGAACTTTTTCTCGTCGTAGGTCCAGAACTGACTGACATTGTTGTAGGTCTTGACCGTCTTGTTGATGAGCTTGCCGTTCGCCTTCTCGAGATGGCGGATATAGAAATCGCCAACCACGTTGCCGAGATGATCGAACTTGATCGGTCCGCGCGGTGTGTCCGTGAGCGAGACCGACTTCATGGCCGCCATCAGCGCGGTCTTGTCGTCCGATTTTCCACCAGTTTTCTGCAGGCCAGCCTCGACGACCATGCCGTTCACGTAGAGTCCGGCGCAGTAGAAGCCCGGATCAACCCCGTAGTCCTTGTTCATAGCGGCAACAAAACGCTTGTTGCTGTCGGTATTGAGATCGAGCGTGTATGGGCAGGAGCTGTAGAGACCAACGGCCTCGTCGCCAAACGAGCGCAGAAGTGCGTCGTCACCGCCGGTCTCGCCGGTCACCACCGGGTATTTCAGTCCCGCGGCAGCATATTGCTTCATGAAGCGCAGTGGATTTGATCCGGCAAAGCCCTGGCAAACGCCATCGACATCCTCGATTTGTGCGAGGTATGGCGTGTAGTCGGGGGTCACGATCGGTGGCCAAAGCTTCTTCAGGATCTTGCCGCCATTCCCCTCGAAGGTCTGCTGGAAGCCGCCCATTTGCTCGTAACCGAAGGCGAAGTCCTCGGAGACCGTGATCATACGCTTGAGTTTCAGTTCCTTCGCTGCGAATTCGGCCATCGGATGCATCGCCTGTGCGGATGTCGCAGAGGCGCGCAGGAAATAAGGATTTGGGCGGCGCTGCGTCATGTCTTCGGCGGCGGCAAGGCTCAGCAACGGCGTCTTCTGCTGCGCGATGTAGTCGGTGATCGCGAGCAGTTCGAAGGCGGCGAGCGGCCCGACAATGGTGTCCACCTTGTCGCGCTCGATCAACTCTTGCGCCTTGGTCTTGGTGCCAGCCGGATTGCCGCCGGTATCGGCGGAAATGAACTCAACCTTGCGGTCGGCAAAGGTGTAGTTCTTTTCCTTCAGGAACGTGACGATGCCCTGTTCCATCTGGATTCCGCCCTGCGCGAGCGGGCCGGTCTTTACAGTCAGCAAACCGAGCTTGAACGGCGCCGCCTGTGCGACGGCGGGCATCGGAAATTTAAACGTTGCCGCTGCTGCGCCGGCGGCTGTACCGGCCATGAATTTGCGGCGGGTAACTTTGCGAGACATTGCATTCCTCCCTTTAGCGCCCCTGCGGGGCTTCTATTTTAATCGGCCTTACTCGCATTTTATGCGGGCCGTTTCCCGAGCGAAAGCGACGCTCTTTCCGGGCCGCCGTGCCCCACCGCGGCGGACCAAAACTGTACCCATCATCGGCCAAGCCATTCCATGATGTAAAGCCCGGTTCTGCCGATATGACCTGTCACGCCCACCTGCCGCGTTGGGCAGGCACGTTAACAACCCGGACCCGAAACATTCGGACGCTAAATGCCCAGATAGCTGGATTTGATCGCGTCGTTGGCGCGCAATTCGTCGGGCTTCGCGGAATAGACCACCTGGCCTTTGCTCATCACGTGCACAAAGTCGACGAGCTTGAGGGCGAGATGCGCATTCTGCTCGACCAAGAGAATGGACAGGCCTTCTTTCTTCAGCGTGCCAATTGCCTCCCACAAGCCCTGGATGATGATTGGCGCGAGTCCTTCCGATGGCTCATCCATGATGAGGCAATCCGGGTTCGTCATGAGCGCCCGCCCGATCGCCAGCATCTGTTGCTCGCCGCCGGACAGCGTCTTGGCGCGTTGGTTGCGGCGTTCCTCGAGCCGCGGGAACAGCGCGTAGACACGCTTCAGATTCCAGCCATGGCGATCAGGGCTGCGTTCGGCCACGAGCAGATTTTCCTCGACGCTGAGTGTCGGAAAAACGCGACGGCCCTGCGGCACCAGCCCCATGCCGGTGCGCACGGTTTCAAAGGAGGGTGAGCGTGTGATGTCGTTGCCCTTGAACACGATCTTGCCGCGCCGCGGTGGGTTGAACCCGACGATCGAATTGACCAAAGTTGTCTTGCCGACACCGTTGCGGCCGAGCAGACCGAGGATGTGGCCTTGCTCGAGCTGGAGCGACAGGCCCTGCAGCACATAGGCGTCGCCGTAGTAGGTGTGGATGTCCTGAACGTCGAGGATCGCCATGGTTAGTCGGTCCCCAGATAGATTTCCTGGACGCGCTGGCTTTTCTTGATCTGCTCCGGCGTGCCGGTTTCCAGAAGTTCGCCGAAGTGTAACACCGAGATTTCGGCGCAGACGTCGAACACCACATCCATGTCGTGCTCGATCAGCAGGATCGCGAGCTTCGGATCGAGTTTCATCAGAAAGTGCGCCATCTCGGTCGATTCGCCCGATGACAATCCTGCCGCCGGCTCGTCGAGCAAAAGGATTTTCGGCTCGCTCGCGAGGCCGAGCACGATTTCGAGCTGGCGTTGTTCGCCATGCGACAGATTGCGCACCTCAGTGTCCTTACGGTCGAGGAAGCTGGCCTGCTCGAGCAGCCGGTGGGCTTTTTCGTAGACGTCCTTGTAGGAGGATTGGAAGCGCCACATCACGAATTTAGTCGGGCGAAGCCCCTCGATCGCGAGCAGCACGTTGTCGATCACGGTGAGTTTCGGAAACAGGCTGGTGATCTGGAAGGTGCGCGCCATGCCTTTGGCTGTGCGCTGGTGGCTCTGCCACTTGGTGACGTCCTCGCCGAACAGCAGGACCTCGCCGGACGAAACCGGGTAGATGCCGGTAATCAGGTTGAACAAGGTTGTCTTGCCGGCGCCGTTTGGTCCGATGATCGCCTTGCGGTCGCCCGCCATGACGCGGAACGACACGTCGCGCGTGGCTTTCAATCCGCCGAAATTTTTCGACAGATTTCTGAGTTCAAGGACGGGGGCGTCGGTTTGGCTGTCAGTCACGCGCGCGGGCTCAGGTTTGAAATAAGAAATCGCCGGGGCCTGATCGGGCCCCGGCGTTGTCGCGGTTATTCGCAGAACTTGCAGGGCGGGAAGCTCTTGTCGTAGACCGGCTGAGCCAGGAACTTGTCCTTGCCGTACGTCCAGAACTGGCTCACGTTCGGATAGGTCTTGATGACCGTGTTCCAGAGCTCTTCCTTTTCGTAGCCGAACATCTTCTTCTTCTCGACCTTCTTGATGTAGATGTTCTGGATCGGGTTGCGCATGTCGTCGAACGACACCGGTCCGCGCACCGAGTCGAGCTTGATGCCGATCATGATCTTGATCAGCTCTTCCGGTCCCGGCCATTTGCCGCCGGCCTTCGTGAGCGCCTCGTCCAGCCACTGCGCGGTCGTATAGTTATTCTCCGAGTAATACGACGGCACCTTGCCGAACTTGGTGCGATATGCCTTGACGAACGCGATGTTCTTCGGTGTGTCGAGCGCCGCGCTGTAGTGCAGCGCGGAGACGTCGCCGATCGCTTCGTCACCCATGAACGGCAGCACGAATTCGTCATAGCTGGTGCCGCCGCCGAGGATCGGCTTCTTGAAGCCGGCGCCGCGCATTTGCTTGATGAATTGCGCCGGCATCGGGCCGACCATCAGCGACAGCACCGCGTCGGCGTCCTCCTTGATCGTTGGGATGAATGGCCCGAAGTCCTTGGCGCCGAGCGGGGGCCAGATCTTCTGGATGATCTTGCCGCCGCAATCCTCAAACGCCTTCTGGAAGCCGCCTACGACCTCGTAGCCGAAGGCGTAGTCCGCCGCGATCGTGACGATCTTCTTGTAGCCCTGATCGCACGCCCACTGGCCGAGCGGATGATGGGGCTGCGAGCTCGACCAGCTGGTGCGGATCAGATACGGGAAGTTTTTGAGCTGGCGCTGCGTGAGGTCGTCGGCCGCCGGGATCGACGGAATGTACATCGTCTTGAGTTCGGTGCTGACCGGCGCCAGGGCATAGCCGGTTGAGGCCAGCACGCCGCCGATGAACATGTGCACTTTGTCTTGCAACACGAGTTTCTTGGCCTTGGTGACGGCGACGTCGCCCTTGCCCTGCTCGTCCTCAATGATGAGCTTGACGTCCATGCCGCCAAGCTTGTTGCCGTGCTCCTCGAGGTAGAGCAGGAAGCCATCGCGCATATCGATGCCGGTTTGCGCGAGGCCACCGGTGAGCGGCGCGAGATAGCCAATACGGAGCTCTTCCGCGCCGGCGGGAGCGGACAGGCCGAGGCCGACCGCGACCGCAGTGCCCATCAATATCGATCGAAACTTTCTTGACGCGCTTATCATTTGTCGTTCCTCCAGTTGGTCGATGCCCGTTCAATTCAGGAAGGCGCAGATGCCATTGTCGTCGTCTCACGTTTCTTCTGACTGCTTCGCCATTGCCTTAACCGTCCTGGAATCCCCATCAGCCCGGTTGGGAGATAGAGGATCGTCAGAACGTAAACCCCGCCCAGCACATACTGCCACCACGGAACCAGTGTGCTGACATACTCACGAAGCCCGAATACGATTGCTGAGCCGATTGCGCCGCCGACCAGCGTCCCGGCGCCGCCTAGAACCGTCATCAGCAGCGCGTCGACCGACGTGGTCAACACCACGGTTTCCGGCGTCACGATGCCGTTGGCATGCGCCCACAGTACGCCCGACAATCCGCCAAAGGCGCCGGCGATGATGAAAGCGACGTATTTATGCAGCCACACATTGTAGCCGAGAATGCGCATGCGCAGCTCGCGTTCGCGGATGCCGAGCAGGCTCTTGCCGAACGGTGAGCGGATCAGGATGTAAAGCGCAAGCAGCGTTGCTGCGAAAAACACGAAGGTGAGATAGAAGAAATTGATGTCGTTGGAGAGGTCGATGCCGAATTGCGGTCGGCCGCCTTTTATCGTGATGCCGTTGTCGCCGCCGGTCATCGAATTCCAGCGATAGGCGAGGCCCCAGACGCACTGCCCGAGCGCCAGTGTGATCATAAGGAAATAAGTGCCGGTCGCGCGGATCGCGAACAGGCCGAAGAATGCCGCAAGCACGCCGCCGACCGCCATGCCGAGCGGGACCATCAACCAGAAATCCCACTTCAGCCCGAAGCCGTATTTGTTGGCGAGAATGGCGGTGAGATAGGCGCCAACTCCAAAATAGGCGGCTTGGCCCATCGAGGCGAGGCCGGTGAAGCCGAGAAGAATGTCGAGGCTCATCGCCAAAATAGCGAAGGCCATTGCACGCGTCGCCAGCAATATAACGAAGGAATTGCAGTAGGGGACGATGATCAGCAAGACGAGCAGGCTGACGATGACGGCCGCGATCTTGAAATTTTGTGTGTCCATGTGCCGTCAGTCTCGCCCGAAGAGGCCGGTCGGCTTGATCGCGAGGATCAGCACCATCGGCGCATAGAGAGTGAAGTAGGCCAGCTCGGGAAACAGGGCCTTTCCGAAATTATCGGCGAGGCCGACCAGCAACGCGCCGATCGCGGCGCCGCCGAGCGAGCCCATGCCGCCGATGATGACGACCGCAAAAGCGATCGGCAACATCTCGAAATCGAGGCCTGGATAGACGCCGAGAAAGGCGCCGCCGATCACGCCGCCGAGCGCGGCCATGCCGGCGCCGAGCGCGAAGATCAGCATCGAGATCTTGTTGGTGTCGATGCCGACACCGCGCGCCATCTGCGCGTCGTCGACGGTAGCGCGCACCGAGGCACCCATCCGCGTCTTTTCCATCGCCAGCCAAAGCGCGACACCGATGACAAGGGCCCCGACGATCATGAACAGCCGGTAGATCGGCAGATAAGTGCCGCCGATAACGAGGCTTTGCGTCAGCGCGCTTGGCGGCTGGATGTCGAAATTGTTGCCGCCCCAGATGTCGAGCGCCGCCTGTTGAAACAGGAACGCGAAGCCGACAGTCATCAACACCTGCCGCAGCGTATCGGCTTCGATCGCGACGGCGGATATGCGCTGCAACAGCAGGAAAATCGGAATGGCGAAGACGATCACGACCAGGGTGACCTGAATAATGTTGCCGATCTGGCCGGGCAACAGTTTTGGCAGGATAGGGCCGATCGCGAGCCGGATCACGAGCGCGATCCCAAGCGCGATAAGGGCGTCGCGCACGAGCTTGGCGTGGCCTTCGGGCCGCAGGAACAGGCGCTCCATGATCAGGCCGACGACAGCAATGGTGAGCGTGGCAATCGGTATCGACAGCAGCCAGGAGCCGGTGGTCCCGATGACGGAAAGGGCGACGTAGCCACCGAGCAAAAAGTAGGAGCCGTGCGAGAGATTGACGATGCGCATCACGCCGAAGATCAACGACAGCCCGGCGCCGACGAGGAAAAGCAACGCGCCGTAAGAGATGCCGTTGAAGGCCTGAACCACCCAGAACTGCGTACCCATTTCCCCCCTTGGTCCTTCTGTTGGGTCGAAGGTTGCTGCAAAGCTTACCTTAGGTCCGATGCGAATGAACATCCCAATTGCCGCACGTGCCTCCTAAGACGATGAAATTGTGCAGCATCCGAGATAAACGTGAGGCTATTTTCGCCCGGGTGCCCGCTTTTTCGGCGGAATGATCGGCAACAGCAGATAAGGTGCCTTGCCGCGGCCAAAATGAAGGCTGGTCGTGCCGTCAAAAATGGCGGAGGGCCGGTCGCGCGGGTCGTCATGCAGGAATGGGCCGCAACCTTTAAGTTCATTCTTGAAATTGGACAGCTTGCCGCCGCTCGCACCGCCGTATTCGTAGTCCTTGCCACGAACCGACAGGCCGACGCGATATCCGGCCGGGACCACGATTGATGTCGGCCAGACCTCAATGTCGAGCTCCACTGGCTGATCTTTCTTCAGGGGCTGCTTCTCATCGTGCGTATGGTAGGGGCGGTAGGGCTTCGACAATTTTTTGTCGAGCTTGCGGTGCGATGCGCGCAACCATCCTTGCGCAATCGGGGTGTGCGGATCGATGGCACCCTGGAATACGATCTCCTTGAGGTCGCCAGTGAACACGCGCAGCACGACGAAGATATCCGCGTCGGGATTGGACGACGAGACGAATAATTTCACCGCCGACGGGCCCGTGATCTCTGTTTCCTTTGCAAGCGGCGGCGTGAGGAAGACAAGGCCATCTCCCATCGCCGCAAATTTGAGCTGCACCGGACCGGACGGCTTTTCCGGTATCAGTGTCATAGTAGACGGGTCGAGATAGAATTTTGTCCATCGGGTACGCTTGAGCGGCCATTCGTTCTCGGCCCGCGGCACGAACTTGTCGATGTGACGTACTTGCAGCAGCACCTTGGGCTGTTTTGCCCAACCATCTTTTTTCCCGTGCAGGAATCGATCGAAAAAGCGCAGCTGCTGTTCGCGGCCGTAGTCGGTGTAGAAATGCGTCCAATGTTCGATGCCGTGCGCCTCCAGCCATTTCTGCTTGGCTGCAGCCCGCACGAAGCCCTCGAAATTGCCACGAGGATGCAGACCTTGGCCGCCCCAATTCGCGGCAGAGAACAGCGGCGTGGTGATTTTGTCCCATTTGGGCGAACGCGACTTGTGATAGTCGTCGTCCATGGGATGGGATGCGATCTCGGCGCCGAAATCTGCGCGGTTTTTGAGGAGCTCGGATTCCGGCAGGGTTTCTGGTCCGCACACAAGCTCAGTGTGAACACGGCTGCGCTTGCCGCGCTCGCCGGCGCCGTATTGCACGGTCTTCACCTGCATGTCGTACCAGTTCTCCCAGAACGTCGAGAGAATGCCGCCATGATGCGTCATGTCGCGGTACCAGTCGGCGGCGCCTTCCCAGATGCACATGGCAGCGAGATGCGGCGGCTGCAGCGAAGCTACGTGCCACTGATTGATGCCGTAATAGGAGATACCGTTGAGACCGACCTTGCCGTTCGACCATGGCTGCACGCCCGCCCATTCGATGCAATCGTAGAAGTCTTTTGTCTCGCGTGGCGAGAAGTGATCGATGAAGCCGGGAGAGCATCCGGCGCCGCGTGAGTCGACACGCACGCAGGCGTAATCGTGCGGCACCCATTTTTCCGGATCGACCACTTCCCAGCTTTGATAAAGGTTGGTCGATCCGGCGGTAACATCAGGATGCTTTTCCGCCATGCGATGCCACGCACTTGGGTAGCCGTCCTGGAATGCGAGGTTCTTGGCGTACGGGCCGTAGCTCAGAATGACGGGGTATCGGCCGTCTTTCACCGGTCGAAAGATATCGGCGCGCAGCACCAGCCCGTCGTCCATCGTGATCGGTACGTTCCAATCAATCCGCATACCATCGCGAATTTCCGTCCGCTGCTGTAACGACGCCATCACGACCTCCCGACAAACACAGACATGTCACGCCCCGCGCATAGCTGTCCGAAGGACGGCGTGCTTTCGCACGCCTATCGCGGGGCATCCAGTATCCATAGTCGTTGGGATTAAGCAAAGAGAGTACTGGTTTATGTCTCGCCCGTTTCGCGGGCGATGACAGTCGCCAATTCTAGCGGGCGCGCGGTTTTTTCCGTTTGACCTTGGCCATCTTCTCCAACACGGCGCAGACAGCGGCTGTATCCCGGCTCCCCAGTCCGCTTTTCATCGCCTTGAGATAGATACCTTTCGTGGCGTTGAAAATCGGCGTCGGCACCCGGATCTTGCGAGCGTAGTCGCCGATCACCTGCATATCCTTGTCCCACACTGAAATCTTCATCGTGACGTCGTCGTAGCGGCCCTTCGCCATCATCGGTGCGCGCAATTCGAATACGCGCGAATTGCCGGCACCCGCCCTGACCAGATCGACAATCATGCCCGGCTCGAGGCCGGCTTTCATACCCAGCACCATGGCTTCAGCAGCGGCGACGTTGTTGATGGCGACCAGGAGATTGGCGACGTATTTCATGCGGCTGCCGTTGCCGAACTCACCGACATTGAAGACGTTACGGCCGAATGCCATAAGCACCGGACGCAGGCGAGCAATGGTTCTGGCGTTGCCGCTGGCGTAGAAAACCAGGTCACGGCTCTTTGCCTGCGAACCGGTGCCGCTGACCGGACAATCGATCATCACATGGCCGGCCCTGTGCAATGTGCGCGCCGCTTTTTCTTTATCTGAAATTGTGAACGTGCTCATTTCTACCACCACCTTGCTCCTCAGCTTGGCGGCAGCGATTTCTTGCACGGTTTCCGTGAGCGCCTGTGGTTTGGGCAGACTGGTGAGAATGATTGGTACTGCGGAGGCTACTTCAGCCGCATTGTTCGCGAGGTTGACCCCGGCACGCCTGGCTTCCCTGCGCCGTGCCGGATTCGGGTCGTAGCCGACGACACGCCAGCCAGCGGTCACCAAATTTCTGGCAAACGCACCACCCATGATGCCGAGGCCAATCACGCCGACTGTGCCTCTGGTCCTTCTCGCTGCCATTCACGGTCTCCTCTCTGCGGAATCCCACTACGTTTCATTCCGTCTTATGCGTTGGGTGTAAGGCTGTCGAGTCGCGCCGGGGCGCAAGGCCGCTTTCAAGCGATGCCGCAATCGCCTATCGTCGGCGACAAAAGCATCAGAGGAGGACATATGCGAATTGGTGTTGCAGGTCTCGGGGTCATGGGTGCGGCAGTTGCCGCCCGGCTGATGGAAGTCGGACATGAAGTGACGGTATGGAATCGTACGCCAGAAAAGACCAAGCCGTTGGCGGATGCCGGCGCAAAAGTGGCGGCGTCACCAGTCGATCTGACGAGTGGCGTAGAGGCCGCGATTACCATGCTCACCGATGCCGCGGCGATCGATGCCGTCTACAATGGTCCGAAGGGACTTCTGTCGGGCGATGCAAAGGGCAAGCTATTCATTGAAATGAGCACGGTGCCACCGAAGGTGCCGCTCGCACTTGCTCCCAAAGTTCGCGCGAAGGGTGCGGCGATGGTGGAGTGTCCGGTCGGCGGATCGACCGCGCCGGCGCGCCAGGGAAAGCTCCTGGGTTTGATGGGTGCGGAGCCTGCAGACGCCGAACGCGCCAAGCCGATCCTCAATCAGCTGTGCCGGCGGCTTGAGCATTGTGGACCGGTTGGTACCGGTGCGTCGATGAAGCTTGCGATCAACCTGCCCCTGATGGTGGCGTGGCAGGCTTACGGCGAGGCCTTTGCCATCGCGCGTGCGGCAGGCTGGGAGCCAAAACGTCTGCTTGATCTGTTCGTCGACACCAACGGTGCAAATCCGGCGCTGAAGAATCGCGCTGAAATGATCGTCACGATGTTCGAAGGCCGCGATCCTGGCCCCACAACGTTCAGTATTGCCAATGGCGTAAAGGACTTGCGCAACATGATTGAAACGGGCGAGTCGAGGGGCGCCGACATGCTCGTTACAAAGGCGGCCCTCGCAGGTTTCGAGGATGCCACCAAGCATGGCTTCGGCGGTGGCGACGGTTCGCGCATGTCGGTCTATTGGGCCAGCCGCAAGAAACAGTAAGGAGCAACTATGTCTGTAACGCTCGCTCAGGCTTCGAGCATTGTCGACGCCACGCTGATGAAGGCGCGCGAACTCAAGCAGATGTCGCAGACCGTCGTGGTGCTCGATACCGGCGGCCATCTCGTCTGTGCCAAACGCGAAGATGGTTCGGGGATTATCCGATTTGAAGTCGCCGTCGGTAAAGCCTATGGGGCGCTTGGTATGGGCTGGGGCTCGCGCACCATGATGGAGCGTGCCGCGCAGAACCCGAACTTTCTCACTGCCATCGTGGCTGCGAGCGGCGGCAGGATAGTGCCTAATCCCGGCGGTGTGCTGATCCGTGATGCTGGCAACCATGTGCTCGGCGCGGTCGGGATCTCCGGTGACACCGGCGAAAATGACGAGATCATTGCGGTTGCCGGCATCGAGGCGGCGGGACTGAAAGCCGATCCGGGCGGGACAAAGAAGTAAATCGACACCCGTCATGCCAGGCCTTGAGCCAGGCCTCCACGTCTTGAAAAAGACAAGTCGTGGACGACCGGTACGAACCCGGCCATGACAAGGACGTGACAAAGAAATGAGACGGGAGGAAACATGAAACTCTTTTCATTCTGGCGATCACTGGCGACTTACCGCGTACGCATCGCCCTCAATCTCAAGGGACTCACTCCCGAGGTGATCGAGGTCAATCTGATGAAGGGTCATCAGCGCGATCCGAAATTCCGCGACGTCAATCCGATGATGGCACTGCCGGCGCTGGTCGACGGCGACGGGCCAGCGCTGTTTGAATCGCTGGCGATCATCGAATATCTCGACGAGACTCATCCAAAGCCGCCGCTGCTGCCAGGCGACCCGAAAGCCCGCGCGCGGGTTCGCGGGCTGGCGCAGATCGTGGCCGCCGACTCACATCCGCTCATTGTGCCGCGCGTGCGCGAATATCTCGCGCATGAATTCAAGGTCGATGAAGCCGGAGTACAGGCATGGGCGCAGCATTGGCATAAGGCGGCGTTGTCGGGTCTCGAAGAGCATCTCGCGACCGAGAAGGACACAGGCACCTATTGTCAGGGCGAGCAGATAACGCTTGCGGACATCTGCCTGGCGAGTCAGGTGGCTGGCGCGAATTTCTTCAAGGTCGATCTGACCCCATACCCAACAGTCAAACGAATCGCCGAGACTTGCGCCAAGAACGACGCATTCGCTCGGGCCCATCCGCTCAAGCAGCCCGGTGCGCCGGCGGCAGTGTAAGCGGTTTGCATGCTCAATACGGCGATCGTCGGTCTCGGCTGGTGGGGCAAGACATTGGTGAAGGCGGCCCGTGATTTCGGCGCGCCGCTGCGCTTTGTGCGCGGCGTTACTCTCGAGCCCGACACGGTGAGGGACTTCGCAGCCGAACATCAGATCGCGCTCGCAACGTCACTTGATGAGGTTCTGGCCGACACGTCGATCCGGTCTGTGGTGCTCGCGACACCACACACCAGGCACCGTGAGCAGGTGGAAGCAATCGCGGCTGCCGGCAAGCACATTTACTGCGAGAAACCGTTTGCGCTCAGCAAGGCGGACGCGCAGGCCATGCTCGATGCCGTCGAACGCGCCGGCGTCCTGATCGGGGTCGGGCACCACTTCCGCCTTATGCCGTCGATGCGCAAGCTCGCCGAACTGAAGGCCGCCGGAGCCTTCGGCACCGTCATGCATGTGGAAGGGAATTACAGTCACGATTGGCTGGCGAATTATCCTGCCGACAGCTGGCGCATGCGCGCCGAGGAAAGCCGCGCCGGCGGAATGACCGGCATGGGTATCCATGTGCTCGACTGCTTCCGCGATCTCAACGGGCCAATGAAGCGTATCAGCGCGCTGTCGAAATCGCGTGCCCTGAAGTTGCCCACCGGCGATACGACTTCCGCGCTGATCGAATTCGAGAATGGCGCCACTGGCACACTTGGCACCACCATCAAGACACCTTTCGACTGGCGCATTGCGGTCTATGGCGAAAATTGCCGCGCTGAAAGCGTGAGCGAGACGCGCGCAATCGTGCGCTACGCCGGCAAGAAGACGGAAGTTTTCGATTACCCTGCCGACAATCACCTCGGCCGCAATCTCGATTATTTCGCGAAGGCGGCGATGGGGCAGGGGACTTTTCCCATTCCGCCCGCCGGCATTCTGCAGACCGCCGCGGCGCTGGAGGCGGTGTTCAAATCGGTAGATGCGGACGGCGCGTGGATGGCGGTATAGTCAGAGCAAGCTGTGGCAGCAGCACCAATTGTTTTCCGGATGGGGAAAACGATGACTGGGCCTCAAATTCGATTCGATGACGGCGCTGCGTACGAACGCATGATGGGAATCTGGAGCCGGCGTGTCGGCGAGATTTTCCTCGACTGGTTGAGGCTGCCCACCGGTCAAAAATTCGTGGACATCGGCTGCGGCAACGGTGCATTCACCGAAATGTTGGTCGAGCGCAGTGCCCCTGCTGAAGTTCAGGGAATTGACCCATCGCCCGAACAGATTGCTTTCGCGCGTGCGCGGCACACCGCGAAGGTTGCAGAGTTTCATCTGGGCGACGCCATCGCGCTTCCATTCCCCGATAACCGGTTTGATGCGGCCACTATGGCGCTGGTGATCTTCTTCGTTCCTGAGCCGGCCAAGGGTGTGGCCGAGATGGTCCGTGTGGTCCGACCGGGCGGCATCGTCGCCGCCTATGCCTGGGATATGCTGGGTGGCGGATATCCGATGGAGCTGATCTTATCGGAGGTACGCGTGCTGGGACAAAAGACATTGCGCCCGCCGAGTCCTGAGGCCTCCCGTATGGAATCCCTGCGTGAGCTGTGGACCACCGCAGGACTTGAATGTGTGGAGACGCGTAAGATTACGGTGCAACGAACATTTGCCAATTTCGATGATTTCTGGACGACGAGCACATTATCCGGATCCGTCCGTCCGACCGTTGCTGCGCTGTCTCCCGGCGACCTGGAACTGGTGAAGAGCCGCTTGCGCGCAAAGCTCCTCGCGGATGCGACCGGCTGCATCACTCACAGTTCTTTCGCCAACGCGGTGAAAGGTCGTGTGGCGAAGTAATTGTGGGCTCCGAAGTCAGGCCGAAGCTTTTCGTTTCGTGGGCACTGCGGTTGCCTCGTCCCACACGTCGTGGATATGCGCGACCTCTGCTTCAAAGCGTTGCAGGAACAGCCGCGCTTGCGTGGACAGCGTACGCCGGGTCGGTTGGATGACCACAAATTCGGCGTGCAGTTCGGGGCTGGCGAGTGGATTGACGATCAATTCCCCGCGGCCGATGTCGTTCACTGAAATCACGCTCGGCAGGATCGTCACCCAGTCGGAGCGGGCAACGAATTCGAGCGTGGCAATCATCGCATCCATCTCCAGCATGGCCGCGATTTCGACCCCATGAGTCTGGAAATAGGTTTCGAGATTGCGTCGCCGCGTGTTGTCGGGCCCCGGCACCACGAATTTCAGTGGGGCGCAATCGGCGAGCCGTATTGGAGACAGTGGCGCAAAGCCGCGGCGAGGGCCGGAAATCAGCATTTCGCGGTCGCGCACCAAAAGACGCGATCTCAGCCCGACAGTGCCCTCATAGGCCGGCACCACTGCAAAATCGAGTTGGTCATTCAAAACCATCTCGGTCAGCATTCCGCTGTAGCCTTCGACGATGTGAAGGCGCACTTCCGGGCACCGCGGAACGAAATCGTCTAACACCGGCGCCAGCACCGCACGCGTGAATGTCGGCATCAGGCCGATGCGAAGTTCGCCGGTCACTTCGCCGGCCAGCGAGCGCGCCTCCTCGGCCGCGTGCTCAAGCGTACCGACAGCCTCCACGCATCGCTTGTAGTAACGAAGGCCGGCTGGCGTGGGGGTCACGCCACCGGTGGTCCGCTCGAAGAGCTTGACCTTGAGCGTGCGCTCAACCGCTGCCACGTGCTGGGAAATGCCGGATTGAGTGGCGTTCTCCCGCTGTGCAGCGCGGGTGAAGGAGCCTTCTTCGCAGACCGCGATAACGGCGCGGATTTGCCGCAGCGGGATATTGGCCATAAACGCCCCATCAACCGGACCATTAGAAAATCTAATGATCGGACGCAGAATATATTATTTCTGCTTTAGGTGCCAACCGGCTTAGGATTCCTGCCAATCAGGAACGGGCGCGCCAACGCGCCGGTCGGGAGGTACGGCTATGGGAGCTAATTTCGGCATTGCCGGTTTGGATTGGCAACAGCGGGTCAACTGGGACCGGCTGCGCGAATATCGCATCGAACGCGCACGTCAGATGATGAAGAAGCATGGCCTCGGCGCCATGCTCTGCATGTACGACGAAAACGTCCGCTACATCACCGGCACGCTGACGCCGGGCTGGAACAGGCTCAAGCCGGGCCTGCGCTACGCCATGCTGTGCGGCGACGGGCGGCCAATATTGTTCGAGCAGGGCGATCTCGGTTTCCAGATCGAGCGGCACTCGCCGTGGATCCCGAAGGAGAACGTCCGTCACTCCTTCGCGTGGATCAAAGGCGCCGCCGGCCCCGCATCGACGCAGCAGGTGACCAAGTTCACCAAGGCGGTGTTGCAGGCGATGAAGGATAACGGCGTTGCCGGCCAGAAGCTTGGCGTCGACTTTGTCGACATCAACATGATCAACATTTTCAAAGAGAACAACATCAACTGGGTCGACGGCATGACCCCGATGATGGAAGCGCGCGCGGTCAAGAGCCCTGACGAGCAGGAATGCTTCCGTATCGTCGGTGCGATCGGCGATGCCACGCACTGGGAGTGCATGAAGTTCCTGCGCCCCGGTATCACCGAAAACCAGGTGACTGCGCATCTGATGGAGTACCTCTACAACATCCCCGGTATGGAAGACGTCGAAGATGTGATCGTGTCGTCCGGTCCGAATACATGGCCGAACTGGCGCAACTTCTCCGACCGTATCATCCAGCCAGGCGACATCGTCTTCATGGATTTGGCCGCGCTCACGTGGAACGGTTACAAGTCCTGCTATTACCGAACCTACTGCGTTGGCAAGGAGCCCTCGAAAGAGCAGAAGGACACCTACGCCACTGCGCTTGAGTGGCTGTACGACTCGATCGGTGCAGTGAAAGTCGGCGCTACGACGCGCGACATCGCATTGAAGTGGCCTTCGGCGATGGAAACCTGGGGCTACGAAGACGAAGACCAGGCAGCCGCCAATCTCTGGGGTCACGGCCTGGGTCTCGCTCAGTACGATCCACCGGTCATCTCGCGCATCTGGTCACTCGACCATCCCGTCGAAATCCAGGAAGGAATGACCTTCGCGCTCGAGACTCAGCACGGCAAGCGCTTCCGTTACGGTGTGCGTATTGAAGAAATGCTGATCGTGAAGAAGAACGAAATTGAAATCGTTTCAAACTTCCCTGTGAAGCAGATCACGGTGGTCGATCCGCTGCCGGGCTATGGAGACCACGTAAAATAACGCGCGTTTGCGTGCGGTTTTTCCCTCTCCCCGCAACAGGGGAGAGGGTGCGCGCCGAGGCTCTGTCGCTGCCGGGACATTGAACAGGTATGACCGCATTTATCCTTCACCTTGATGATTCTTTCGCCACTGACCCTGAACGGGTCGGCCCCAAGGCCGCGAATCTTGCCGGGTTGACGCGCGCGGGGCTGCCGACACCTGGCGGCTTCGCGCTGACGGCTGAAGCCTATCATCATCAGCTGTGCCATCTCGGCATTGAGGATCTGCTGCGGCAGTACAACGAGGCCGATGTGCCTACCTCACGCCGGATTTCGATCCAGATCAGGCTGGCACTCTACGAGAAGCCCATTGCGCCGGAGATTCTCAAGCCGTTGCTGACGGCCTGGCACAAGCAGCGCGAGACAACGCCGCTCGGCGTCGTGCGCTCGTCGGCGCTGATCGAGGATCGCAAGGGCGCCAATTTTGCGGGCCAATTCGAAAGCTTTCTTGGCCTCTCCGATGAAACCGAATTCCTGACCGCAGTGCGCGCTTGTTGGGCGGCGCTATGGACCTCGCATGCCCGCCGCTACATGGACAATCATGGACTCTCGCCCGCCGATACCGCGATGGGCGTGCTGATCCAGCCGTTGATTTCGGCGCGCGCCTCCGGCGGTGGCCTGAGCGAGACGGCCGAAGGACAAATGTTGATTTCTGCCACGTGGGGCCTTGGCTCAGCGATCGCACAGGGCGAGGTCGTTCCGGATCGCATCGTGCTGAGCAAATCCGGATTCCTGCGCACGGTCGAAGCCGGCCGGAAGGGTCATCGCGATACCTGTGAGCATGGCGTCTCGGCGCCGCAGCTTGTTCCGGACAATATGGTCAGTGAGCCATGCCTTTCAGCCGGCGAAGCCGTGACGCTCGGCCGCCTGTTGCGCAAGTGCGAACAACTTGCCGGCGGGCCGGTCGAGATTGAATGGGCGATCGACGAGGGCGGTTACAAGCTTTTGCAATCGCGCCCGCTGCACATGGAGCCAGCCATCGTGCCGGATGAGATCTGGCTCCAGCATCCTGGCCTTAACGGTCATCCTGCCGGCATTGGTTGGGGTTCGGGCCGGGCAGTGGTGGTGAACTGCGAATGTGAATTGTCGCGCGTGGCGCCCGGCGATGTGCTGGTCACGCGAGTAGCAGGGCCTGCGCTCAGCCACATCCTGCCGCGGGTCGCCGGAGTGGTCGCGGAACTCGGCGGGTCCACCTCACATCTGGCTTCGCTTGCGCGCGAGCGTGGCATTCCAATGGTGCTCGGCGTGCTCGATGCCACCCGCAAGATTCCCGACGGTGTTCAGTGCGCCGTGGATGGGGTCGCCGGTGTCGTGCGGTGGCAGCGGTGACTCCCAAACCACGCATCTTCGTCAGCCAGCCGATCGCCGAAAGTGCGCTCAAGCGGTTGCGAGCATTCGCAAACGTAAAAGTATTTCCTGACGACAGCCGAATTATTTCCCATCGCGCGCTTATCGCCGCCGTTCGCAAAGCCGATATCCTGTTTTGCCTGCTGCACGACAAGATCGACCGCGCGGTCATTGCGGCGAATCCGAAGCTGCGCCATGTCGCCGCGCAATCCATTACACCGTCAAACATCGATGTTGCCGAGGCGACCACGCGCGGCATCCCGGTCACCGTGGTCCCGCCGGTAACCACCGAGGCGACCGCAGATCTCACATTCGGACTCATGCTTGCGGCCGCGCGCCGCATGGTGGAAGGCGACCGGATTGTGCGCGCTGGTAAATTCCCGGGTGGGCAATCACGGCATCTGCTCGGATCAATCGTTCACGGCAAAACCGTAGGGCTCATCGGAGGCGGTGGGCTGATCGGCAAGGCGGTGGCGCGCCGCGCTCAAGGGTTTTCCATGCGGGTGCTCTACTGGACGCCACGCCGCAAGCCGGAAAATGAGGAGCGGGAAGCAGGACTCACATTTGCGCCGCTCGACCAGCTGCTCCGCGAATCCGATTTCGTCTCGCTGCATTCACCGCTCAATGCGCAAACCCGCCACCAGATCGGGACGCGCGAGCTTGGCCTGATGAAGAAGTCCGCCTTCATTATCAATACTGCGCGCGGGCCCATTATCGACGAAGCGGCCCTTGTGCGCGCGCTCAAAGGCAGGAAGATTGCCGGCGCCGGCCTCGACGTGTTCGAGCATGAGCCAAAGGTACACGCGGAATTGAAACGGCTGAAAAACGTCATTCTCAATCCGCATCTTGGTAGCGCCACCCTCGATGTGCGCGAGGAAATGGCGAACATCGTGGTGGACAATATCGAGGCGTTGCTCGGTGGGCGCATGCCCCCAAACTGCGTAAATCCGCAGGTGTTGGGCAAGTGAAACGCCGCCATCATCTGCAATGGCGGACGACCAGGCAAACCGGGTGTATGAAATAGGTGAGGCCCCGCTGGAGACAGATCGCGGGGATGACAGTTCGGGGACGGAGGAAGCAATGGCGGACTTGCCCAGACTTGATGTGGTGATCGGCAACAATTTCGGCCATCTGCCGATGTTTATCGGCGCAGAAAAGGGCTTCTTCGCCAAGCACGGCGTCGATGCCAAAATGTTGGTCGTTGATACGGGCACCGACATGGTCAACGCCATGCACGACGGCCGTGCGCAGGTCGGCGACATGAGCACCACCACCTACCTTAAGGCGGTGCATGCCGGCGAGCCATTCAAGGTGATCGGTCTCATCATGAATGATGCCACCCGCGACAATTGCGACGACCCGCTTGCCATCGTCACCAAGAAGGGTCGCGGCATCGAGCCCGGCAAGCTGTCCGATCTCAAGGGCAAGAAGATCGGACTAGCGCGCGGGCAGACCTCTGACGAGTATTTCAAGATGGTGCTGCGCCGCGCCAAGATGAAATACGAAGAGCTCACCATCGAGAACATCTGGTCGCAATTCGGCCTGGCGCCGGCGCTGGCCGAAGGCAAGGTCGACGCCGTGGTGTCATGGGAACCTTACGTGACTCAGGTCCTCACCCAGGTGCCTGACTCCTACCCGGTCATTCGTGGCGGCCATCACATGTCCTATGTCATGGTGGCGACCGCGCACGGTCCGACGGTCGAGGCCAAGCCGCAGCTTGTGAAGGCCATTGCGGCCGGGCTCGCGCAGTCCTCGCATTTCACCCGCAACAACCGCGACGAGGCGGTGGAGATTTTTGCCAAATGGGTGCCTGGCACCGACGTGGCGATCGGCAAGAAGGCGATACGTCACATCAGCTTTGATCCGCGGCTATCGCCGAATGTACTGCGCGCCTTCGAGAATGCGGAGGACGAAGTACTGATGAATACGCTCAAGGGCGCGCCGCGGCTCGACGTGCCGAGCCTGTTCCGCCCGCAGTTCATGGCCGAGGTACAGAAAGAGCATCCGGAATATTTCGCCGATTTGCCGCCGCTGAAATAGCTATTCCGCGGTCCAGCCGCCGTCGACGACGAGCGATGTGCCGGTCATCAAAGCGGCGGCGTCGCTCGCCAGAAAAACGATCGCGCCGGTCAGGTCTTCGAGCTGGCCAAGCCGGCCGAGCTTGATGCGGCGCAACGTGTCCTCGCGGAACGCCTGATTTTCGAAAAACGGTCGCGTCATCGGCGTCTCGATGAAGGTCGGCGCCAGCGTGTTGACGCGGATCTTGTGCCGCGCGAGCTCGATCGCCATCGCCTTTGTGAAACCTTCCATCGCGTGCTTGGTCGCGCAATAGACCGTGCGGGTCGGCCCGCCAACATGCCCCATTTGTGAGGACATATTGATAATGGAGCCGCCGCGCCTGGCTTCGACCAGCCGCCGCGCCACCGCTTGCGCCACAAAATAGGCGGCGCGTACGTTCAGCGAGAAGACGAAATCGAAATCCTCTGACTTTACTTCGATGAACGGCGCCGGCCTGTTGGTGCCGGCGTTGTTGACCAGGATGTCGAACGGCTCTTGTGCAGCGATCGCTTTCCTCACCGCCTCGACATCACGCACGTCGAGGGTGAGGGGCGTGGCCTGTTGCCCGCGCACACGTATTGCCGCGGCCGCTTCCTCGATCTCTTTTGATGTGCGCGCCGCGAGCGTCACATGGGCGCCCGCGTCGGCTAGCGCCGACACTGCGGCGAGTCCGATGCCACGCCCGGCGCCGGTCACCAGCGCGCGTTTGCCATCGAGCCGGAACGACGGCGTCTTCGTTAGTTCGACCGTCATTCCGCCGCCTGGGCGTATGGCACGTTACGCCTGCCGTAGCGGCGTACGCGGATATTGGCCTGCTCGGCGTGGCCGAGGAAGCCTTCCAGCACGCACAGCCGCGAACAGTATTCGCCGATCATGGCGCTGGCTTCGTCGGTCAGCACTTTTTGATAGGTGCAGGTTTTCATGAACTTGCCGACCCACAGGCCGCCGGTGTAACGCGCAGCCTTCTTGGTCGGTAGTGTGTGATTGGTGCCGATCACCTTGTCGCCATAAGCAACATTGGTGCGTGGACCGAGAAACAGTGAGCCGTAATTCTTCATGCCATTGAGAAATACGTCGGGGTCGCGTGTCATCACCTGCACGTGCTCCGATGCCACGCGGTCGGCCTCGGCGATCATCTCGGCTTCGTTGTCGCACACAATGACCTCGCCATAGTCCTTCCATGCCTGGCCGGCGGCGTCTGCGGTGGGCAGGATCGTCAGCAGCCGCTCGACTTCCGCCATGGTTTCGCGGGCAAGCTTTTCGGAATTGGTGATCATCACGGCGGGGGAAGTGGGGCCGTGCTCGGCCTGGCCGAGCAAGTCGGTGGCGCAAATCTCTCCGTCCACGCTGTCGTCGGCGATGATCAGTGTCTCGGTCGGGCCGGCCAGCAGATCAATCCCGATGCGACCGAACAACTGGCGCTTGGCTTCCGCCACGTAAGCGTTCCCCGGTCCGACAATCATGTCCACTGGTTCGATACTTTCGGTGCCGAGCGCCATGGCCGCGACGGCCTGCACACCGCCGAGTACGTAGATGTCGTCGGCACCGCCGAAATGCATGGCCGCAACAATGGCCGGGTGCGGGCCGCCCTTGAACGGCGGCGCACAGGCAATGATGCGCTTCACACCCGCCACCTTGGCGGTGACGATCGACATATGCGCACTGGCGACCATCGGGTAACGCCCGCCCGGCACGTAACAACCGATCGCGTTTACCGGGATGTGGCGGTGACCGAGCACGACGCCGGGCAACGTCTCGACTTCGAGATCGTGCATGGTTTCGCGCTGCTTCTGCGCGAAATTGCGCACCTGGGCCTGGGCAAACTTGATGTCATCGAGATCGCGCATGGGCACCTGCGCAATAGCGGCTTCGATCTCCTGCGGCGACAGACGAAAATCCTTTGGCGACCAGTTGTCGAATTTCTTCGACAGATCCTTCACCGCCTGATCCTTGCGCGCGTCGATGTCGGCGAGAATACTCTCCACCGTCTCGCGCACTCTGGCATCGGCGGCCTTGATCGCGCCCGCGTCCATTCCACGTTTGAGCCAACGGGGCATAGATACCCTCCTGAATTAATTCTTCGCCCTGACCAACGAGCCGATGCGCGCGAACCCTGCGTCTCTTAGGTGCCGCGATCCGGTTCGACGACAACGGCCGTTCCGTAGCACAGAACTTCCGCTGCTCCGACCATGGGCCCCGTATCATAGCGCACGCCGACCACGGCGTTGCCACCCATCTCCCGCGCATGCGCGAGCATGAGTTGAAACGCCTCCTCGCGCGCGGATTCGCAGAGGGTCGCGAATATGCCGGCCCGTCCACCGAACAAGGTGCGTAAAGCCCCGACAATCGTCATCGGCAACGATCGCGTTCGCACCGTGATACCACGGACCACACCGAGACATTTGATGGTTTGAAAGCCGGGCAGCTCAAACGTGGTTGTTGATTGCATCGACGCCTCCGATCCAACAATCATCCGGACTGTCGACCATCTCGACCGGCTATTTACTTAATCGCCTGCGGATTGATCGGCGAGCCGGTGCCGCCGGTGATGATCAGCGGCGGCCCACAGAAGAAAAATTCATAGATACCATCAGCTTCGCAATCCTCGGCCAGTTCCTTGAGATAGAAGATCTCGCCCATGCACAGACCCATGGCCGGGATCACAACCCAGTGCCAGGGCTGGTTGGCTTCGGTGGTCTCATTCGGCCGCACCTCAACGCCCCAGGTGTCGGTGCAGATCGCCGCTATTTGCTTTTCCTGAGACCAGTAACAATTCTCGAACTTGACGCCGGGCGCGTCGCCGCCTGCGTAGCCACCCCAATTTTTCTCTGCGAGGCAACGCTCCATTTGCCCGGTGCGTACGATGACGAAATCGCCGCGGCCGATGGAGACGTTCTGCTCTTTGGCGCACTTGTCCAATTCGTCATTGGAAATGCTCTCGCCGTCCTGCATCCATTTTACGCCGCGAAAGCGCGCGATATCGAGCAGCACGCCGCGGCCTACCATCTTATTCTTGGAATGCTCGATGCCGAGTACCGAAAGGCCGCGCGAGTCGATCAGCTTGGCGTCGTAGCCATTGTAAGCTTTGTCCTCATAAAAGATGTGGCCGAGTGCATCCCAGTGGGTGGCACCTTGCACGCATAGTGTCAGCGTGTCGTCTGCATAGCGAATCTTGTTCCAGTCCTGCTGGCCGGAAATGGCGTCCGTGCCGGTGGCCAGCATCTGGTGAATCGGATTGAAGCGGCCACCAAAAAGGCCGGTCTGGGGGCCCGTGCGATCAAGCGGAATGCCAAGCGCGAACACCTTGCCGGAACGGATCAGGCTTGCCGCCTTCACGATGTCCTCGGGGGTAACGTGGTTGAGGGTGCCGATCTGGTCTTCCTTGCCCCAGCGTCCCCAGTTTTTGAGCTTCTGCGTTGCCTCGGCGATCGCCTGTTTGCCGACCTTGATATTCATGACGCGTTCCTTCCGGCTTTTCGTAATTTCGCAGCGTCAAATGTCGCCGCCCCGTCGTCGCAATATTCGCCGGTCACCGGTGTTTCATCAAGCGGGGTGCGTCGCGGCCGGCTTTGACAGCGCACGCGGTGCTTGCGCATGATCCCGCCCACAGCGGCCGCCCAATAAACAGTCACGCTCATGGAGGAACATTCATGAAATACAATTTGATCGCTGCCGCCTCGTTTCTCGCGGTGTTCGTGCTCCCGGCCCAGGCGGCCAATATCGTGGACGAGTGGGCCAGCGTGAAGGCGCCGGCAGCGCCTGAACTCAAGCCGGTCTCGGTCGATACCAAGACCACGGCGTTGCTCATGCTCGATTTCATGAACCAGAATTGCGGAAAGCGCCCGCGCTGCCTCGCGCAGATCCCGGCGATGAAGAAACTGCTCGCCGAAGCACGCGCCCACAAAGTGCCGGTGATTTACTCCATTATCGCAAACAGCACCCCGGCTGATGTCATTCAGGATGTGGCGCCACTCGCGGATGAGCCGAGTGTCCTGTCGGGACCGGACAAGTTCCGCAATACGGACCTGGAGAAGATCCTGAAGGACAAGGGCGTCACCACCGTGATTACGGTCGGTACAGCGTCGAATGGCGCTGTGCTTTATACCGCGAGCGGCGCGGCGTTACGCGGCATGAATGTCATTGTCCCGGTCGACGGAATGTCGGCAGTTGACCCTTATGCGGAGTACTCCACCGCTTTCACATTTACGAATGCGCCATCGGTTTCGGCAAAAACCACTCTCACCAGGAGCGATATGATCAAGTTCTGACGTTCGTCAGACTTTCCCCAGCGCTCGGAGAATCTTGTCCGGTGTGAACGGCATGTCGGTGAGCGGCTGCGCCCCAAGCGGACGCAGTGCGTCGTTTATGGCGTTCATCACACAAGCGGGCGCGCCGGCGGTGCCGGCTTCGCCAGCGCCTTTTGCGCCAAGCTCGCTGTCGGCCGTCGGTGAGACAACATGCCCGCACTCGATGTCGGGCATTTCCGCTGCCATCGGCACCAGATAGTCGGCCATGTTGCCGTTGAGAAGCTGACCGCGCTCGTCGTAAAGGCACTGTTCAAACAGTGCCGCTCCGATACCCTGTACCACGCCGCCACGAATCTGCTCGTCGACGAGCTGCGGATTGATGATGGTGCCGCAGTCCTCCACGCACCAATGTTTCAGAAGCTTTACGAAGCCGGTGTCCACATCGACTTCAAGATAGCTCGCCTGGATACCGTTGGTGAACGCAAATGGCCACGCGCGCGGGACGTAGTGGCGCGTCGCCATCAACTCCGCCTGAAAGCCCGGCGGCAGCGTGTCAGGGCGGAAGTAAGCGACGCGCGCCAGCTCATCGAGCGGCAGGCGCTCATTGCCCTTCGCTTTGTCAACCACAATGCCGTTGCGGATGTCGAGTTCTTCCGGCTTGGCTTGTAAAATGCTTGCCGCTACTGCGAGAACATTTGCGCGCAGCGCCTTACCGGCCTGCCAGGCCGCTTCGCCGCCGATGCCCGCCGCGCGCGACGCCCAGGTGCCACCGCCATAGGGCGTGTTGTCGGTGTCGCCGGTAACCACCCGTACTTTTTCCATAGTCACGCCGAACGATGTCGCGACGCACTGTGCAACGACCGCTTCCGCGCCCTGACCCTGTTCGGTAACGCCGGTGTGCACGATGATTGCACCCTGGGGGTCGAGCTTCACGGTCGCGCCGTCCATCGACGTGATGCGGGCGCCGCCAACGCCGTAGAAGGCGGCCGAGGGGTTGGTGACCTCGATGAAGCTTGCAAAGCCGATGCCGCGATTAATGCCCTTTTCCCTCGATCGTTTCTGGTCGGCGCGCAGGCCGGCATAGTTCATCATCGAGTCGAGATGGGCGAGCGCCTCGTGGTGTGAGAGCAGTTCGAACTTGAGGCCCGCGGCCGATTGCGTCGGATAGGCATCGTCGGCGATCAGATTGCGCCGGCGCAATTCGAGCGGGTCCATGCCGATTTTGGCCGCGGCGAGTTCAACCAGCCCTTCGGTCACCGCGACCGCGATCGGATGGCCGACCGCGCGGTATTGGCACATCACGTTCTTGTTCTGGAAAACGACACGCGTCTGCGCACGGTAGTTCGGGCATTTATATGGGCCACCAACCAGGTTGACGATTTGATTGGCCTCGATGCCGCTGGTGCGCGGATAGACCGAGTAGGGGCCGATACCGGTTAAATCGTCGATCTCGAAGGCGGTGATCGTACCGTCCTTGCTGACGCCAATCTTCGCCTTGATGCGGTGGTCACGCGCATGGATGTCTGTGACAAAGCTTTCGATGCGATCGGCGACGAACTTTACCGGGCGCTTGAGTAGTTTGGACAACGCCACTGTGGCCATCTCGTCGGCGTAGGTGTGCACCTTGATGCCGAAGGAGCCGCCGACATCCTTGGTGAGCACACGCACCTGGTCGGTCGCAATTCCGAGATGCTTGGCGAACAGGTCCTGCATCATGTGCGGCGCCTGCGTGCCCTGATAGACCGTCATGCGCCGCTCGCCTTCATTCCAGTCGGCGACAATTGCGCGCGGCTCGTTGGTCACGCCGGTGTGGCGGCCGAAACGGAAGGTCGTCTCCACCACCGCGTCGGCTTCGGCAAAGGCCTCGTCGACCGCGCCGACGTCGAGTTTCCGTTCAAAACAGAGATTGTCTCCGAGAGACTCGTGAATCAGAGGAGTTTTGTCATCGAGTGCGGTTTCCGGATCGGTGACGGCCGGCAATTCCTCGTAACTGACCTCGACCAGCTCGCAAGCATCTTCCGCCTCGGCGCGTGTGCGCGCGACGACGGCGCATACCGCTTCGCCTTGCCAGCACGCGCGGTCGACCGCGATCGGGGCCTGCGGCGCCGATTTTAGACCTTTCAGGTGCGTGAGCACGCCGACCCAAGGCGTCATGACCTTGGCAAGCTCGGCCCCGGTGACGACCCCAATCACGCCAGGCGATTTCTTTGCAGCTTCGGCGGTGATTTTGACAATACGGGCATGGGCGTGCGGTGAACGTACAAAAGCGACATGCACCATGCGCGGCAGCGTGACGTCGCTGACATATTGTCCGCGCCCTTGCGTCAAACGCTGCAAATTTGGCCGCGGCACCGAACGGCCGATGTAGGAGTTCGGCCGGTCGAGCGCAGTCAGGATGGGCGGGGAGTCTTCGGTGATCTTCATTGGGCCGCAAACCTTATAAAAACCGGGTCGGCCACAAAATCGTGCGCCACATATGTGCTGAAGGGCTGTTGTCGAGGCCGAGGCCTTCCTTGGGCTGTTTGAAATTGCGCCCGATGATGTCGACGAAGTCGTCGAGATTGACCTTGGCGTTGGGGTCGAACGAATAGATGTCGTTTATGCAGATCAGGCGCGAGGTCATGTACCATTTATGTGCTCGCGCGCGTTTGTATTCCTCGACGATGTAAGGCTCTGGCTGATAGTCCGGTCCAAACAATTCCTTGTAGAGGTCAGGATAACCATAGCCGACCGTCTCGTCGGGGAAGAAGCGCAGCGCCTGATGTGTCTTGACCGCCCATGCCACCTCCTCATCAACGTATGGTTCGATCATCTGTGCGCCCCAATAGCCGTGGTCGCAGCGGATGAAGCTGACGATGGCGATGTCGTGCAGCAGGCAGGCAAGGACAACCTTTTCCGGCTGACCACCTTTCAGCGCGTGGGTGGCGCTTTGCAGCAGGTGGGCGGTTGAGGCAAAACGATGACGGAAATAGTCTACCAGTGTCGGCTTCTCCGGCATCGGTGGCAGACGCGGGTCGTCGCCCATCAGAAAGAACTGGCCGGGATGCTTGGCGCGCATTTCCGGACTGGTGTCCATCTTCACGTTGCCGTCCATCAGGTGCGCGATGGTCGAGCGCGTGATTATGCGCTCCATTTCGTGCATTTTTTCTTCTTCCAGCTCGTCAGCGCGTTCCGACATTGATACCGAATGGGCGTGTTCGTTCATGACCTACCTCCCTTTCGCGCGCGCTTGCGCCACCGCTTCCACCGCGTCGACGATGGCGTGGTAGCCGGTGCAGCGGCAGTAGTTGCCGGATAAATGCTCGCGAATGTCGTCACGGCTCGGAACAGCGCCACGTTTGAGCAGATCCTGCGCGGCTGCGAGCATGCCCGGAGTGCAGTAGCCGCACTGCAAGGCGTTCCGCTGCTCGAATGCCGCCTGCAGATCGGCGATTTCGCCGGAATCCGACATTCCCTCGATAGTATCCACCGTGGCGCCGTCGCATTGTGCTGCCAGCATCAGGCAGCCGCGGACGATCTCCCCGTCCACTCGCACAGTGCAGGCGCCGCACACGCCATGCTCGCAGCCGACATGACTCCCCGTGAGAGCAAGATCTTCACGCAGGAAGTCGACCAGTGTTTTCCGCGCATCCACGCGCTCGCTGACGCGCTCGCCGTTGACAGTCAGGGCAATTTCGAGGGCGTAGCCGCTCATGACCCCGCCTCCAGTAATTGCTTGGCCACGCGGCGGAGCAGCACACCGGCGAGATGCTTTTTTACCCGGGCTGTCGCCTGAACATCGTCGTTCGGATCAAGATCGAGCGCGGCAACTGCTGCGTCAATATTGCCGCTCGCCAGCGCCGCCTCGGCTTTTTTCGCGCGCACCGGCGTATTCCCGACGCCGAAATAGGCCAGACGGACGTCGGATAAGCCCTTGCCATCCGCACGCGCGCTGGCCGCGAGTCCGACAATCGCATAGTCGCCATGGCGGCGCGCCAGCTCTGCAAATCCTACGCGCGCGCCTTTATCGGCGGCGGGCACACGAATGGCCGTCAACACTTCTTGCGGCGCCAATGCCGTTTCGAACAGACCCCGGAAGAAATCCTGCGCCTTGATGGTGCGCTTGCCTTTAGGTCCTGTTGCGTCGACTTCACCATCAAGCGCCAGCAGGCAGGCCGGCAGTTCAGCCGCCGGATCGGCGAACGCGATGGAGCCGCCAACGGTGCCGCGATTGCGGATCGCAGGATGGCCGATGTGCGGCATAGCGCGCGCGATCAATGGCGCATGCTTGGCAATTACGTCGGAGCGCTCGGCCTGGGCATGGCGCGCGAGTGCACCGATTTCGACCGCTCCACCTTTCCCGGAAATACTGCTGAGGCCATCAAGGCCGTTGATATCGATCAACAGGCTTGGGGACGATAGCCGCATATTGAGTGTGGCGATCAGGCTCTGCCCACCCGCCAGCAACTTCGCATCCTTCTCGCCGAGCAATGCCACCGCCTCGTCAAGCGATCGCACCTTTTTGTAGGCAAATGGCGCCGGCTTCACGTGTCTTCCCCGCTTTTTTCTTATTGTGACCGGGAAAGCGGGCAGGTCAATGCGGACCGTTCCGAGCAAATTCAAGGAGGCGTCCGCGGACTCGGATGCGGGACCGTCGCCCCCAGCACAGGCTCAAGTTAGCTAACCAGCTTTTTTACGATATCGATCGCGCGGCGCAGCAATGTTTCAGACGCCTCAGGCGTGCGGAACGCTGCGTGCGCCGACAGCGTCACGTTCTCGAGCTTTGCGAGGGGATGATCGGGCGGCAGCGGCTCGTTGTGGAACACGTCGAGGCCTGCGTGACGAATGTGCCCGCTTTTGAGCGCTGCGATCAGCGCGGCCTCGTCGGCCAATGCTCCGCGCGCAGTGTTGACATATATGACCCCTTTCTTCATGCGCGCGATCCGGTCGGCGGAAAGAAAGCCGCGTGTCTCGTCACCGAGCGTCAAGTTCATCGACACGACGTCGGCGCGGGCGAGTAAGGTGTCGATGTCGACCAGCGGGACGTCGATCTCGGTGTGTCTGGTGCGATTCCAGCCGATCACGTTCATTCCCATGCCCTTGCCGATGCGCGCCACCTCGCGGCCGATACCGCCAAGGCCGATCACGCCCAGCGTTTTGCCGAGAAGTTGCACGCCTTCGTGGGGTGTCCATACGCCGTCGCGCACCTCGCGATCCATGCGAGCGAGATCGCGGGAGCAGGCCCATAACAGCGCAATGGCGTGTTCGGCGACTGCGGTGTCACCGTAGCCCTTGATGATGTGCACCTTGATGCCCCGCGCATTGAGCTCACCGACATTCATGTAGCTGGCAGGCCCGGTGCCGAGGAAAACGATGTGCTTGAGGTCGGGACACTGCGCCACCAGCGGCGTCGGCATGTAGGAGTGGTCGTCGATTGCGATGTCGTAACCGCTGATGATGTCCGGCAGCTCGTCGTGCCCAAATGCTTTGCGGTTTACGTCGATTGGCGGATCGTCCGGCCGGGCGACCCGTTCCCAAACCGGAGCAAGCTGGTCGTTGCAGTCGAGGAAAATGGATTTCATGAGTGTCTCGTTTCGGCCCTGTTTTCAGATCCATAAGTGAGGGAAAACTGCAAGCGTTGACGGCGCGCGCGGCGCGGATTACATGCACCGGTCGACGGCGCAACATAATGTAGCGGAGTAATGAGTAAAGAACACAAAGCCGTCTGCGTTATCGCCTGGCCCGCCGGCCATTCGCGCTCGCCGTTAATCCACAATTACTGGATCAAGCAGCACAATCTCAATGCCGAGTACCGGCGCGAGGCGGTGCCGCCGGAGAAGTTCGCCGATTTCGTCAGTAATTTGCGTGCCAATGGCTACATCGGCGCGAACATTTCGGTTCCGCACAAAGAGGTCGCGCTCAAGTTGACGGAACCTGACGACCGCGCGCGCGCGGTCGGCGCCGCCAACGCGCTTTGGTATGACGATGACAGGCTGCGCTCGACCAATACTGATGTCGAGGGGTTTCTGGCCAATCTGGACGCCGCTACGCCGGGCTGGGATCGCGGTCTGTCGACAGCCGTGGTGCTCGGAGCCGGCGGCGGCGCGCGGGCGGTGATATTCGCACTTCTGGCGCGCGAAGTCGGCCGCATCTATGTGATCAATCGAACGGCCGCGCGCGCGAAAGCACTGCAGAAAAAATTCGGCAATCGCCTACAAGTTGCCAGTTGGGATGAAACCACCGGGTTGCTCGGCGGCGCCGGCCTTTTGGTGAACACCACCACGCTTGGTATGGTCGGGCAGCCGCCGCTTGAACTCAATCTACGGTGCCCCCCTTCCTTGGTGGTCGCCGACCTCGTCTATGACCCCCTTGTGACGGGGCTGCTTGCCTTGGCTCGCGCACGGGGGTTACGAACTGCGGATGGCCTTGGGATGCTGCTGCATCAGGCGGTACGCGGGTTCCAGCTGTGGTTCGGCGTGCGTCCGGAAGTGACGGCAGAGTTGCGAGCGCTGATTGAAGCCGATCTGCTCAAGAAAAAGTGAGGAATAACCTGCTCGAATTGGGGTTATTCGCCTGATTGCGACCGGCGTTTTGCCGGAGCCCAGATCGGGAGGATGTGCATAATGTACAAGTCGAATATGACGCGTCAGGCGCTCGCCGCCGCCGCCATCACCGTGCTTTTCGCGACCACAGGTTTGGCGCAAACGCCACCCACGCGCATCCGCGGCGAGATCGAAAAGGTTGATGGCAGCATGGTGACCGTGAAGGCGCGCGACGGTTCCATGATGAATGTGAAACTCGCTGACAATGCCCGCATCATGGCGTTTACCAAGGCGTCACCGGCCGACATCAAACAGAATTCCTATATCGGCGTCACGGCCATGCCGGAACCGGACGGCACCCAGAAAGCAATTGCCGTCCATATTTTTCTTGAGGGTCAGCGCGGTACCGGCGAAGGCTTCCGGCAGTGGGATCTGCGCCCGAACAGCACGATGACCAATGCGAATGTCGAATCCAAGGTGGCCAGCGTCGACGGCGATGTCGTCATGGTGAAATATAAGGACGGCGAGAAGAAGGTGATCATTTCGAAGGACACGCCGGTGGTTGCCTATGCGCCGGGTGAAATGAGCGAAGTCAAGCCGGGCGCGCAGATCATCATTTTCGCTGCACAGAAACAGGCAGACGGCACCTACTCGGCGCCGGCCATCAATGTCGGCCGTGGCGTAGCGCCGCCGATGTAAGGCGGGAACGCTTCGTCTCTCTGCTGTATTATGTATGTACGTCCTCGCTTGGGGGCGAAGGGCCATTGTTTGGGTAGGAAAGATCATGATCTCACGAATTCTGCTAAGCGCGTGTGCCGTTGTGTTGCTTGTCGCGTCGGCGCAGGCGCAGGATAAGCCTGTCCGCGTGCGCGGAACGATCGAGCAGGTGGACGGGGCGGTACTGACGGTCAAATCGCGGGCCGGCGAGACGCTGAAAGTGAAGATGGCGAACGACGCAAAGGTCGTGGCGCTGGTCAAGGCGTCGCTCACCGATATCAAGCCGGGATCGTATGTCGGTTCGACCGCGATGCCGGAGGAGGACGGCACTTTTAAAGCCGTTGAGGTTCACATTTTCCCGGAATCGATGCGCGGTACCGGCGAGGGTGACCGGCCTTATGACTACAAGCCGAAAAGCACCATGACCAATGGCACGGTCGGCAATGTTGGCGCCACCACCGCCGCTGGCACGGTTGGCGGCGAGGTCACGAAGGGCGGCGGAACGACACTCACGCTTACATACAAAGAGGGTGAGAAGAAGATTGATGTGACGCCCGAGACGGTGATCGTGATGTATACGCCGGGCACGATGGATGAGCTTAAGCCCGGAGCCTCGATCTATATTCCTGCTGCGACAAGGCAGGCGGATGGGTCGCTGATGACGGGACGTATCAATGTCGGCCGTGGCGTCGCGCCGATGTAGTCAATTTGCCCGCCGCGTCGGCGCATGCGCCGAACCGCGCGCAGAAACATCGAGGTCGGCGGCGAGTTCGGGCATTTCGCGCATGAGCCGGACAAGCCGGTTTTGACGGCCACCGGCGAGCCGCGCCTCTCGCTGCTCCTCAATCGGCCGGCGCACCTCGTCGCAGTGCGCCAGGCCATCGATTTCGGTGCCGTGCTCAGCCAGTCGCGCCAGAAAATGCGTCAAATCCTCCAATTGCTCGGCGACGACATGGATGACACCACTTTCCTCCTGAACGGAACCGGTGACTGCCACATAGCGTGCGCCTAGGACCACGGGGCGCACGCGTTCGAATACTTTCGGCCACACGATCACATTGGCGACCGCGGTTTCATCTTCGATGGTCATGAACACGACTCCGTTGGCCGAACCCGGCCGCTGCCGGCAGGTGATCAATCCGGAGATGCGCACGCGCGCGCCGGACGCCGCGCGGCGCAGCGCCTCATTGCGCCCGATGCCGCGAGCATCAAGGTCAGGACGCAGGAATTGCGCCGGATGCGCGCGCAACGACAGGTGCAGGAAACGGTAGTCATTAATGACTTCCTCGCCGATCGGCATTGGCGGCAGGCGCACATCAGGCTCACGCGAAACGATGCATGCCGGCGCGGCGCTCCCATCGGCGGCAAACAGCGGCAGATCGTCATCGCGGTCGCCAACCCGGCCAAGGGCCTTGGCCGCCCAGAGTGCTTCCCGGCGGGTCAGACCGAGCGAGCCGAAGGCGTCGGCATCGGCCAGCCGTTCGAGCACACGCGGAGAAAGCCCGGTGCGCAGCCAGATGTCGCGCACGGAGTCGTATGCAACGTCGCGCCTTTCCACGACCAGTTTGGCATCTTCTTCGCTCAGTCCTTTGATTTCGCGCAGGCCGAGACGGACTGCGTGCGTTGTATAAACATCGTCCCGCATCTCTCGATGCAACTCGTGCAGCCGTTCGGCCGCCTGTGGACCCGATTCGAGCGTCGCATCCCAGCGTGAATGGTTGATGTCGGGGGGCCGCACTTCGACGCCATGCTCGCGCGCGTCGCGCACGATTTGCGCCGGTGCATAAAACCCCATTGGCTGGGCATTCAAGAGTGCAGCAGCAAAGGCATCCGGATAGCGGCATTTCAGCCAGGCCGAGGCATAGACCAGCAGGGCGAAACTTGCCGCATGACTCTCCGGAAAGCCGTATTCGCCGAAACCCTCGATCTGCTGGAAACAGCGCTCGGCGAAGTCGCGTTCGTAGCCATTGGCCAGCATCCCGTCGATCATCTTGCGCTGGAAAGTGCCGATGGTGCCGACGCGCTTGAAGGTCGCCATGGCGCGGCGCAACCGGTCGGCCTCCGAGGGCGTGAAGCCGGCAGCGACAATGGCGATCTTCATCGCCTGCTCCTGGAACAGCGGCACACCCAGAGTCTTGTGCAGCACCGCTTCTAATTCTTTCGACGGATAGGCGACCTGTTCCTGTCCGCGCCGGCGGCGCAGATAAGGATGCACCATGTCACCCTGGATCGGTCCCGGCCGCACAATCGCGACCTCGATCACCAGGTCATAGAAATTTTTTGGCGCAAGACGCGGCAGCATGGTCATTTGCGCGCGGCTTTCCACCTGGAACACGCCGAGCGAATCCGCCCGGCACAGCATGCGGTAGACTGCCGGATCCTCGGAAGGAATGGCGGCAAGTGTAAGCTGTTTGCCGTAATGCTTGCCAACCAGATCGAATGCCTTGCGCATGCAGGACAGCATGCCGAGCCCGAGGACATCGATTTTCAAAATGCCCAACGCGTCGAGATCGTCCTTGTCCCATTCGACGAAGGTGCGGTCATCCATCGCCGCATTACCGATCGGCATGACTTCGTCGAGTCGGCTGCGAGTAATGACAAAGCCGCCGACATGTTGCGAGAGGTGGCGCGGAAAGCCGTTGATTTCTTCCGCGAGTGCAAGAACCTGGCACATACGCCGGCTTTGCGGGTCGAGACCGGTGCGGGTGACGGCATCTTTCGATACTGCGCCGCCGCCGCCACCCCAGATCGAGGACGACAGCGCTCCGATGGTGTCCTCGGAGAGGCCAAAAGCCTTGCCAACCTCACGGATCGCCGAGCGGCCGCGATAGGAAATCACGGTGGCGGCGATGCCCGCGCGTTCGCGCCCATATTTGCGATAGATGTATTGAATGACTTCTTCGCGCCGTTCATGCTCGAAATCGACATCGATATCGGGCGGCTCGCGCCGTTCGGGCGAAATGAAACGCTCGAATAACAGATCGCCGCGGTCAGGGTCGACTTCGGTGACGCCGAGACAGAAGCAGACCGCGGAATTGGCGGCTGAACCACGGCCTTGGCAGAGAATGTTTTGCGAGCGCGCAAAATTCACGATGTCATAGACGGTGAGGAAATAGGGTGCATATTGCAGTTGCGCGATCAGCTTGAGTTCGTGCTCGAGATTGACGCGCACCTTGTCCGGAAGCCCTCGCGGATAGCGGCGGGCAGCACCTTCATAAGTAAGGTGCGTCAGCGCATCCTGGGTATTGTCGAAGCCGTTGATCTCTTCATCCGGATATTCATAGCGCAGCGAGTCGAGCGAAAAGGAAAGAGCGTCACTGAGCGCTACTGTTTCCTCGATTGCTTCTGGCGCATCGTGGAATAGCCGCAGCATTTCCTGTGGCGGTTTCAAGTATCGCTCGGCATTCACGGCGAGCTTGCGCCCGATCCGGTCGATGGTGGTTTTCTCGCGGATGCAGGTAAGCACGTCCGCAAGCGACCGCCGGCCGGGATGATGATAGAGCACGTCGTTGACGGCGATCAGCGGCACCTGTGCATCACGTGCGGTTTTCCTTGTGCGCGCGAGTCTGGCGCGGTCGCGTCCACGGTAAGGCATGGAGGCGGCGAGACGGACGCGACGCGGTGCAGCTTCGCGCAGGTGCGCCAGCAGTCGTGCAGGGCCGCCCATGACAATCAATTCAAGCCCGAAAACATGCGACAGCAGGTCATCAAGGCGAAGAATGCATTCACCCTTTTCGGCGCGAAGATTTCCGAGCGTGAGCAGGCGGGTTAGTCTTCCCCAGCCGGCACGGTCTCGCGGATAGACAAGAATGTCAGGCGTGCCGTCGGCAAACACGAGCCGTGCACCCGGGTGATAACGCAACGATAGATTTTGCTCGCGCTTGGCCAGATGTGCGCGCACAACGCCGGCGACAGAATTGCGGTCGCACAGGCCAAGACCGGCGATCCCGATATGGGCGGCCTGCACCATGAGCTCCTCGGGGTGCGAGGCGCCGCGCAGAAAGGAGAAATTGGAGGCGACGGCGAATTCGAGATAACGCATTACACTTTCTAAACCTCACGCAAATGTCCCGTGCAGGAACCAGGTTGGCGCCGCTGCTCCTTGTGGGAGGTCGCGATAAAGTCCCGCACGGAAGAGCCAGAAACGCAGGCCGCTCTTGTCCTCCACGCGGAAATAATCGCGCGCGGGCCCGCCGTGTTCGTTCCACCAGACGCCCTCGATGCGCTCGGGGCCTTCGGCGGCGATGACCTCGTGCAGGGCGCGCCGCCACCGGAAGCGCAAGGGCGGTCCATCCGGCACTTCCGCCACCGCTTCAATTGGCTCTGGCCGCGACAGCAGCCGCAGTGGACGCGGCGAAAGCTCTATCTCCTTGCGGTAACGACGGAACGCATCCCAACCGGCATCGTCATTGACGGCCTGCGCAGGGAGAGCAGCCTCGGCCAGTTCCGGAATGTGGCTATCCTGAGCCGCTAGGCGGCGTACGCGGTGTGCACCCAGCCGCGCGCTGAGGCGATCGACAAGGCGGCAGAACTCGGCCGCATTCTCACCGCCGCCAATACCGATCTGCTCGGGAGGCGCGGGCTCGGCAACAACGACCGACAGCCGCGCCATATCGAAACCGAAGCCGGGATCGAGCACATCGGCGAGTGCGGTGAGCCGCTCCACGAAAAGCGCGCGGATCTCACCCGGATTGCGCAGTGGCCGCGAGGTGCCGGCAGCGATACGACGCACGATGCCGTCGGTGCGGAACAAGCTCAACTCGATACGCCGGGCCCCATCGCCTCGCCGCTCCAGTGCGAATTGCAACCGGCTCGCCAACCGTTCCGTAATTGCCAGGACATCCTCCTCGCGTGCGATCGGTTCGGCAAAGCGCTGCTCGGCGGCATAAGGCGCAACGGGTAACCGCGGTGTCAGCGGCTCATGTTCGCGTCCGAGTGCACGGTCGAGCTGGCGCAGCACTTCGGGGCCGAAGCGAGCAGTGAGCGGTGAGCGCGGCAGGTCGACGATATCGCCGATGCACTTCAAGCCAACACGGGCAAGACCTGCGATTGTTGCCGGCGGAAGCCGCAGCGCGGACAGTGGCAATGGCGTGAGTAGTGTACGTTCTTCGCCGCAAGCATAACTTGCCGGTTTTCCATGATGCGAGACAGCCCACGCGGCGCCGATAGTGCCGGCAATGGCGAGCGAATAGGCAAAGCCGGCGTCTTCCAGGCGGCTGCCGAGATCGGCGACCAGTTTATGCTCGCCGCCGTAAAGATGTGCGCAGCCACTGATGTCCAGCAGAAGGCCATCGGGCGTATTGCAGGCTACCAGTGGCGTGTAACGCAGACACCAGTCGGCAATGGACTCGATCAGGACAGCATCGGCATCGGTGTCTTCGGGCACCACCTCGATATCTGGATGCATGGCGCGCGCTTGCGCCAACGTGAGGCCGGGCGAAAGGCCGAGCCGCTCTGCTGCATCGTCGACGGCGGTCAGGACTTCCACATTGTTGCGCTTGCCGGCGACGACCAGCGGCACTGACTGCTCGCGTGACTTTTTACGCGGCTTTTCACGCAACCTGGCGATGCGGTCGGTCGAGAGTCGGCGCAGCCACAGGCTGAGCAAGCGTTGCGAGGATGAATCGTCCATCGCTGTCACTCCATTCGAGAATCCATGACCCGATCGGACCGCGGCGGTTGCGGATAAGTTGTGCGGCAATGCGTGGCGCGCCGGGGCCATGTGTGCTCTCGGAACGTGCAGTGCCGACGATCCAGCGAGTGGCGGCTGTGGAAGCGTTGTTCGAGGGAGATGCACGCAGCAACAGCGCCAGTGCGCCACTTTCCGCGGCGGCGTACGAGAGTCGCCGTGCCGCAACACTATCGATTCCGCCGCAGCGAATTTCTCCGATCACCGCGTTGACTGCGCAGCAACGCAGGGCCTCTTCCATCGCCCACAACAGATCGCGGCGATGCGTGACGGCAACCGTCACCAGATGCTCGGGCGCGAGGCCAAGAGCATCGAGGCCTGCGCCATGCAGCGCACCGCTTTCGGCGAGCGCCATGTCCTCGGCGATCAAGACCAAACGAGGTGAGGGGGCGGAAAGCGCCGCCAGTCCCAAAGCAAACCCGGTCACTGCTGCGAGATGAGCCTCACTTGGTGCTGCAATTTCATGCAGCGCACCACGCATGAGGCCGCCGCCAAGCATCGTATCGATGGCGGGAATACCAAGGGGCAGGGTACCGGGACCCTCCTTAAGCCCGGGCGCTCTTTGAAGAGCCAGAAGGTGTTGACGCAACTGCGCGATCATGGACAAGCCTTTGATAGATAGAAGTATTCGGCCCCGCTGGTGGGACCGTCTTCCTTTATGTTCCTGTTTTGTTCTAGTGTGATCAAACGATCAGGCGACGTCAAGCCGCAAGGGAATGGGGTAATGCGGGATGAGTAAACCCCAAGTCTAGATATGCGCGACATACACGATGAAGACCGCCACCGCGAGGACGGTGGCCACCCAGACGAGTCGAGGATCCACGGGCTTATCCATGACGATTCCTGCACAAACCAGTCATATGCCAAACCCCTCACCGCCAGCCTTAATTTCCTTCGCCGGTACCCGAACGTGATCAATTCATTTTGAGGAACGAGCGCCCTCGCGCTGTCAGCACAATTTGCGAATTTTTCATGCTGCTGTCGTTTTCGAACCGGACCAGTCCGTCGGCGATGGCGTCCTCCCAAATCGATAAATGGGGGCAACTCCTCCGCCAGGCCTCTGCGTCGGCATAGCTGCGCGGCGCCTCCGCGATCCAGGCGAGGAATTGCTGTGTCAGTGCGCGAGCGGCGTTCTGCATGGCGAACCAAAAATATAACTATTCAAGCAGCGAAAAAATTCAAGCCGGCCGCTCGAACGTCCGGATCTCAATTTCCGATTCCAGCGTGCGGTGCACCGGACATTTGTCGGCAATCTCCAGGAGCCGCTTGCGTTCATCGGCGCTGAGCGCACCTTCCAGCGTGATGTTGCGGTCAATGCGATCGATCATACCTTCCTTGGTCTCGCAATTGAGACAATCCTCCGCGTGAATCTTGTTATGCGTCAGCCGCACTGACACGCGATCGAGCGGCAGCTTCTTGTTATCTGCATAGAGCCGCAGCGTCATCGACGTGCAGGCACCGAGACTCGCAAGAAGCAGATCGTAAGGGCCAGGTCCGGAGTCGAGCCCGCCGGCCTTCACAGGTTCGTCGGCAAGAAATCGGTGTGGTCCACTCATGATTTCCTGCTGAAATTTGCCGCCACCGGTTTCACGCACAAGAACAATGCCAACTTCGGTTTGTTCATCGCTGCGCTCCGCAGGTTGTTCAAGATAGCGTTCAGCCCAGGCCGCTATCACATTGGCCACATAGACCGCATCGGCTTTCTTGCTCAGCAAATGATCGGCGCCGGCGAGCGACACAAAGCTTTTGGGGTGCTTTGCGGTGGTGAAAATACGCGACGCATTCTCGATACCGACGATATTGTCTGTGGGCGAGTGGAACACCAGCAACGCTTTGCGCAAATTGGCGAGGCAATCCTCGATGCTCTGCTCCGCGACGTTATCAAGGAATTCGCGCTTGATGCGGAATGGGCGCCCGGCGAGTTGCACGTCGACCTCGCCCTGCTCGCGGATCTTGTCGACGTGGTCCTTGAACAAACCGACGACATGCGCGGGATCGCTCGGGGCAGCAATGGTGACGACCGCGCGGGCGTCCGGGATCCGGTGCGCAGCAGCGAGAGCAGCAGCGCCGCCCAGGCTGTGGCCGATCAGAATCGCGGGCGCGCCGTAGGTCTTACGGAGATGGTCGCCCGCCGCAACCAGATCATCGACATTGGACGAGAAATTCGTATCGGCAAACTCGCCCTCGCTCATTCCGAGTCCGGTAAAATCGAAACGCAGCACGCCAATGCCACCCATCGCCAGCCGCTCGGAAATGCGTTTGGCCGAGACGTTGTCCTTGCCGCACGTGAAGCAGTGCGCGAACAATGCGAAGGCAACCGGCTTGCCGAGTGGCAGATCGATCAAGGCCGCCAGTTTTTCGCCCTTGGCATTGGCAAATTGGAGCCGTTCAGTACGCATGGTTGGCCCTTCAAGTCCGCTGATGTGGTCCCGCGTTCGCATGCAAGGCAGTTTTTGACAAGCATGCCGAAGATTGAAGCTTCTGCCCAAGAATAGGGCAATTTAGCCGATCAACCGCGGTTCGGCCGGAGAAATTGGTCTTACCGCCGCATAAAGTGACGCGTAATTCGGCACAGGCTTCTGGCACGTCGATTGCAAATCTGGAGGTAAATCGCCGGCTCGGGACCGGCCAACCAGGGGTGCGCAGCCATGTCCACATTCGACAATCCATTTGACCCGTCACGTTCCCTGAACAGCACCGGCTGCCCCTGCGGCCGCCATGCGAATCAAATGGTGCATGACCGCGAGGTGGGGGGGCAGCTGCAATGCGCGCCGATCGAGAGTGAAGAGAATCGCTACAGGAGCGTGGTCGCTTCGGCGGTGATGCGTGCGATGTTCCCAAAAGATGTCGGACGCCGCGCATTTCTGCAGTCGCTTGGTGCTTCAACCGCGCTTGCCGCACTTGCGCAATTCTTGCCGCTTGAGACCGCGACCGAAATTCTTGCAGCTCCCGGTCCTATCGAGAAAAAGGACCTCAAGGTCGGATTCATTCCAATCACCTGCGCGACGCCGATCATCATGGCGAAGCCGATGGGCTTCTATGAGAAGCAAGGGCTGAACGTAGAAGTGATCAAGACCGCGGGCTGGGCGGTGATCCGCGACAAGACCATCAACAAGGAATACGACGCGGCGCACATGCTTTCGCCCATGCCGCTGGCGATCACGATGGGGGTCGGCTCGAAATCTATTCCCTACACCATGCCGGCAGTCGAAAACATCAACGGCCAGGCGATCACGCTCGCGATCAAGCACAAGGACAAGCGCGATCCGAAAGACTGGAAGGGTATGAAATTCGCTGTGCCGTTCGACTACTCGATGCACAACTATCTGCTCCGCTACTACGTCGCCGAGCACGGCATCGATCCCGACCAGGACATTCAAATTCGCGCGGTGCCGCCGCCGGAAATGGTCGCCAATCTGCGCGCCGACAATATTGACGGGTTCCTGGCGCCTGATCCGGTGAATCAGCGCGCGGTCTATGACGGCGTCGGCTTTATCCACACGCTCTCGAAAGAGATCTGGGACAGGCACCCGTGCTGTGCCTTCGCGGCGTCCAAGGAATTCGTCACCGAAAGCCCGAACACTTATGCTGCGTTGCTCAGGGCAATTATTGATGCCACTGCCTTTGCTCATAAACCGGACAACCGCAAGCAAATCGCCGAAGCGATCGCGCCGGCTAACTATCTCAACCAGCCGGTGACCGTGGTCGAACAGGTCTTGACGGGCACCTTCGCCGATGGTCTTGGCAACGTGAGAAATGTGCCGGATCGAATCGATTTCGATCCGTTTCCCTGGCAGTCCTTCGCAGTCTGGATCATGACGCAAATGAAGCGCTGGGGTCAGATCAAGGGAGATGTCGACTACACGAAGGTGGCAGAGGAAGTTTTCCTTGCCACCGACACCGCCAAACTGATGAAGGACGTCGGTCTGACACCGCCAAAGGCAACTTCAAAGACCTTCGTGGTGATGGGCAAGACTTTCGATCCGGCCAAGCCTGAGGACTACATCAGGAGCTTCAAGATCAAAAAGGTGGTGTGAATGAAGACGGCATCGCTGACCGGGCGCGCAGCCGTTGTTTCACTTGCGCTTTTGTTCAGCTTCCTTGTCGCGTGGCATCTAGCGACGCGCGGCATCGGTGCCACTCAGCATATGGACCCCGAATATGCCAAGCTCATGGGCGCTACCGCCACGCAGGGCACATCGGCGATGCCGGGGCCACTCGATGTAGCGGCCAAGCTCTGGGAGCACCTGCGCCGACCGTTTTACGACAATGGACCAAACGACAAAGGCGTTGGTATCCAGCTTGCCTTCTCGATTGCGCGCGTGCTGATCGGCTATTTGCTCGCGGTGCTGGTGGCGGTTCCGATTGGATTCCTGATCGGTATGTCGCCGTTGATGAATAAGGCGCTTGATCCCTTCATCCAGGTGCTCAAGCCGATCTCGCCGCTCGCCTGGATGCCGCTCGCACTCTACACCATCAAAGATTCCAGCCTGTCGGCGATTTTTGTGATCTTCATCTGCTCGTTGTGGCCGACCATGATCAACACCGCGTTTGGCGTCGCTTCTGTACGGCGCGAATGGCTGAACGTGGCAAAGACCCTCGAAGTCGGCACGTTTCGTCGCGCTTTCACGATCATCCTGCCAGCCGCCGCACCGACCATTCTCACAGGCATGCGCATCTCCATCGGCATCGCCTGGCTGGTCATCGTTGCGGCTGAAATGCTCGTAGGCGGCACAGGTATCGGTTATTTCGTGTGGAACGAGTGGAATAACCTATCGATCACCAACGTGATCACCGCGATCCTTTTGATCGGTCTCGTCGGCATGTCGCTCGACTTCATTCTTGCGCGGCTCACGCGCCTGGTCACATTTCCCGAGTAGCCATGTCAGACCGTTTTATTTCCATCGAAGGCATCGCGCGCCGGTTTCTGGCGCCCGGCGGCGGCACCACGACTGTCTTCGAAGACCTGTGGCTGTCAATGACGCGCGGCGAGTTCGTCTGCATGATCGGCCATTCTGGCTGCGGCAAGACTACGGTGCTCAATATTCTGGCGGGACTCGACGTGCCTTCGAGTGGTGCGGTCATTGTAGATGGGCAGGCCATCGAAGGCCCCAGCCTTGACCGCGCTGTGATTTTTCAGAGCCACGCGCTACTGCCGTGGCGCACAGTTCTGGGCAATGTCACCTATGCTGTATCCTCGAAATGGCGTGACTGGCCAGCAGCGCACGTTGCGGCGCACGCGCAAAAATTTATCGATCTGGTCGGTCTGACTGGCGCCGAACACAAGCGACCGGCTGAACTCTCCGGCGGTATGAAGCAGCGTGTTGGTATTGCACGCGCATTGTCGATCGAGCCAAAGATCATGTTGATGGACGAACCGTTCTCCGCGCTCGACGCGCTCACGCGCGGCACTCTGCAGGATGAGGTGCGTCGCATTTGCCAGGAAACGGGGCAGACGGTGTTCATGATCACTCACGACGTGGACGAGGCGATCTATCTCGCGGACAAAGTGGTACTGATGACCAATGGGCCTGGCGCGGTGCTGGCTGAGATCGTGGAGAATCCGTTGCCCAAGCAGCGGTCTCGCGGCGACATTCATAAGCATCCGCTCTACTACGCGGCGCGTAACCACATTATCGACTTTCTGGTAAGTCGCAGCCGCAGTTTCGCCGCGGAGACAGGAGGCGTTTACGACCCGCGCAATGTCGCGCTCGTAAGGCCCGGGGTGCCGGAGCCCTCGATCGCAAGACCTGCGCCAAAAACGTCAAGCGGAAGCCAGCAGGCGGCCGCGCACTGAGATTTTGCAAAAGGGAGTATGCCATGACACGTGCCGGGTTGACTGAGAAGCTCCTCGATATCAAACGCGAGAAGGGATGGAACTGGAAATATATCTGCGAGCAGATCGGCGGCATGTCGCCGGTCATGATCACCGGCGGTGTACTCGGACAACAGAAGATGACCAAGCCGATGGCCGCCGCCGCCGCCAAATTGTTCGGCCTCACCAAGAGCGAACAGGCCTTGCTCAACGAGGTTCCGATGCGAGGTGCCGGCACGCCAATGCCACCGACGGATCCGTTGATCTATCGTTTCTACGAGCTAGTCATGGTCAACGGTCCGGCGTGGAAGGCGTTGATCGAAGAAGAGTTCGGCGACGGCATTATGTCAGCCATCGACTTCGACATGACGATCGATCGTCAGCCTGACCCGAAGGGTGATCGCGTCAAGATCGGCATGACGGGCAAGTTCCTGCCGTTCAAATATTACGGCGCCACCGGCAATGCATTGGCTTACGGATTGAAGGAAGAGTGAAGGTTACCCTTTGCGTTTGCGCGTTGGCGCGGTCCCTGTGCCGCCAAAAACGACTTGCGGACCGATATCGGCCACTCGCGTCGTGCCGGTAAGCGCCATCGCAACGCTGAGCTCTTTCTGAAGGATGTCGATTGCCTTTGCGACACCGGCTTTGCCGCCGGCACCAAGTCCGTAGACGTAAGCACGCCCGATCAGACAGGCCCGGGCGCCGAGCGCCAGCGCGCGCAGTATGTCGGCGCCCGTGCGGATGCCACCATCAAAAAGCACCTCGGTGTCAGATCCGACCGCCTGCGCAATCGCCGGCAGCGCCGAGATGGATGAAGGCGCACCGTCGAGCTGGCGTCCGCCATGATTCGACACAACAATGGCGTCGGCGCCAAGCTTCACCGCGGTTTTGGCATCATCGACGTCGAGGATGCCCTTGATGATGAGCTTGCCCGGCCAGATTTTCTTGATCCACTCGACGTCCTTCCAGTTCAACGCCGGATCGAACTGGCTATTGGTCCACTCGGCGAGGGAGGTGACATCCTCCATGCCCTTCACGTGGCCGGCGAGATTGCCGAAATTCCTGCTCTTGCCCTTCAGGATGCTGAGCACCCAGCCCGGCTTGGTCGCAATGTCGACGACGTTCTTCAGGCGGATTTCCGGCGGCACCGTCATGCCGTTACGGATATCGCGGTGGCGCTGGCCGAGCACCTGCAGATCGACGGTGAGCACCAGAGTGGTGCACCCGGCATTTGCGGCGCGCGTGAGAATATCCTTGGAGAAGCCGCGGTCGCGGATCACGTAGAGCTGGAACCAGAACGGCTTTGTCGTTGCCTCCGCCACGTGCTCGATCGAGCAAATCGACATAGTGGACAGGATAAAGGGGATGTTCGCCTCTTCAGCCGCCTGCGCCGACAGGATCTCGCCGTCGCCATATTGCATGCCGCACAGCCCGATCGGGGCCAGTGCGAATGGCGCGCTCACCTTCTGCCCGACGATGGTGGTGGCAAGGCTTCTCTCGGAGACATCAACCATCACGCGCTGACGCAGCTTGATCGTTTCGAGATCGGCGCGGTTCGCGCGCAGTGTCTCCTCGCTATAGGAACCGCGGTCGGCGTATTCGAAAAAGGCTTTCGGAACCTTGCGCCGGGCAAGCGTGCGCAAATCTTCTATGCAGGTGATAGTTTTCATGGCGATTCTGGGAGTTCGTCGATAGCTCATCGGGTAGCACAGTGGCGGGACGCTGCGAAATGGCTCGATCCGTGACGATCCGAAACGTTAACCGCACTCGGTAATGATTCCCCGCGATTTTTGACGTAATTTCACGGTCTTGGCATTAGTATTCGATCTCTGGCCCGCTTGGCCGCCCGTCAAAAGCAGGCTAGTCAGGGGTCTTGATCAGCAGCGTAGGCGTCAGGGGAGTTTCATGGTTCGTCGCTATTTTGGAACCGACGGCATTCGCGGCCTGGCCAATCGCGTGATTACCCCGGAACTGGCGCTGAAAGTCGGCCAGGCGGCCGGTCTTGTCTTTAGAAAAGGTGATCACCGGCATCGCGTCCTGATCGGCAAGGATACTCGCCTTTCGGGATACATGATTGAGACGGCGCTGGTCGCCGGCTTCACCTCTGTCGGCATGGACGTGCTGTTGACCGGCCCCATTCCGACACCCGCGGTCGGTATGCTCGCGCGCTCGATGCGCGCCGATCTCGGCGTCATGATCTCCGCCTCGCACAACCCGTACGATGACAATGGAATCAAGCTTTTTGGTCCGGACGGGTACAAGCTGAGCGATGAGACGGAGGCCAAGATCGAAGAGTTGATCGACTCCGATCTCGGTAAACAGCTGGCCAAGAGCGACGATCTCGGTCGCGCAAAGCGTATCGACGGCGTTCAGGATCGCTATATTGAATTCGCCAAGCACACCTTGCCCAAGGCGGTGTCGTTTGACGGTCTGCGCGTCGTCATCGATTGTGCGAATGGCGCGGCCTACAAAGTGGCGCCTGGGACCCTGTGGGAATTGGGCGCCGACGTCATCTCGATCGGTGTTGATCCCGATGGGTTCAACATCAATAAAGACTGCGGATCTACCGATCTCGCTGCTCTGTCCAATAAAGTTCGTGAGATGCGCGCGGATATCGGTATTGCGCTAGACGGTGATGCCGATCGCGTGTTGATTGTGGACGAGCGCGGCCGTGTGGTCGACGGCGATCAACTGATCGCGGTTATTGCCGAGAGCTGGAAGGAGGATGGAAGACTCCTGCGTCCAGGTGTGGTCGCCACTGTGATGTCCAACCTGGGCCTCGAGCGGCATCTTGGCGCGTTAGGAATCGAATTGGTGCGCACGCCGGTCGGCGACCGCTATGTACTCGAGCACATGCGCGCGCACGGCTACAATATCGGCGGCGAGCCATCCGGCCACATAATCCTGTCGGACTACACCACGACTGGTGACGGCTTCATCGCTGCATTGCAGGTGCTGGCGGTGGTCAAGCGCGGCGATAAGCCTGTATCGCAGCTCTGCCATCGCTTCGAGCCGCTGCCGCAGGTGCTCAAGAACGTCCGCTACCAAAAGGGTAAGCCGCTGGAAGATGCGCAAGTGCGCTCGGCCATCGCAAGTGCCGAGCGTAAACTCGGCCGTGGGGGGCGTCTGATTGTGCGACCCTCCGGGACCGAGCCGGTCATTCGGGTGATGGGCGAGGGTGACGACAGAAATCTCGTCGAATCAGTCGTGGATGATGTGGTTGAGGCGTTGAGCGAAGTCGCCGCCTGACGGCGCGACAGGCCTCGTCCCCCGCGCCGCTAAATTTTTGGCGGTAAACAATTTCTTAAATCAAGAATTTCGATGCGGGCACTTTGTATCTGCGCTGCAGGTATTTCTCTCTCGTCGACAAAATTGATTAAGTAGCGTGGTTAATAAACAAGGTTAAGCACCAATTAAGGATTTGCTGCCATCGTTACCTCCAATCGCCGCGTGGGGCGTTTGTTGCGGGGTCGATGGCATGATTGGGTTGCCGCTTGTAATTGCTTCATTCGCTGCCATCAGCGAAGCACATTTCGCCGACCTTTCAGTACCACCATTGACGCCAGCCGTGGACTTTGCCGGCTGGTATCTGCGCGGCTGCGCCTACGACGATCCGCCACTGTCATCTGCGCTACCGATGAGCGCAATCAGTGGTAACTGGCCGTCGGCTAACCGTGGGCGAATGATTTGAAAACGAACGGGACCATAGTCATGAGCCGGGCGAGTCTAAACGACACTGTTAATCGATGGGGGGCGAGCGGTTTCCGCGCAACGTTGTTGGGCGCTGCCGCCGTGTTTTGCTCGGTGCTGGCGACAGGATCGTCTGACCGCGCGATGGCGGCGGATTGGCCGCTGCGCGGCACAGTAGATCCCGGCTATGCGCGATGGGATGGCTGGCAATTCGGCGTTCTTGCCGGCTATGGCAACATGAATGTCGATTTCGGGAACAGCACCAGCTCGCTGGTGGCCTCTATTCTGCGCAATACGACGCTGGAAGCAGAGGGTGCTCCCTCGAGCTGGACGACCCTGCAGAAAAAATCCACGAATGGCCCGGTGTTCGGTGCATTTCTTGCTTACAATTGGCAATGGAGCGAGCTCGTCATCGGCGCCGATCTCTCATACAAGCGTCCATCCATTCTGCAATCCGCTACGGGCGATTCAATACGACGCACCTTCGATACGTCGGACAACATAGAACACGATGTATTGATTTCAGCAGAGTCGTCGTTCAAGCTCGTTGACTACGCGGCATTGCGGGCCCGTGCGGGATACGCTTTCGGCCAATTCTTGCCCTATACCGCGGTTGGTATTGCGGTTGGGCGATTCAATTATCACACCACCGTAACTGTGACCGACGGCATGACACAGCTTCTACCCGCTCCTCCCGTGCCCCTCGGCACGTTTCAACAATCGGCCAGTGTCGGTCAGAACAACGCCTTCGTTGCCGGTGTCGCGGCTGCTTTCGGCGTGGATTGGCTATTGACGCCAAGCGTCTTTCTCCGGGGCGAGTGGGAATTCGTCGCTTTCGCACCCGTCAACCAGACCCGTTCCAACGTGCAGGTCGGACAGGTCGCCCTCGGAATGCGGTTCTAGCAAACGAACGCGCTCTTAAGCCTGCATTTACAGCCACGTCTGGAAGCCTCTGCCCCCGGCAGTTGACCGCGGGAGGCAAGTCGCCTATCTCCGCCAGTGGGACACCCTTCCCCAACGAAGGGCGCCTATCTGGAAGGATAGATATATGACAGCGACCAAACCGGGCCTGCGGCCGGCGATCCCGCACTTCTCATCCGGCCCTTGTGCCAAGCGCCCCGGCTGGAGCCTCCAAAATCTTACCGACGCGGTTCTCGGGCGTTCGCACCGGTCGAAGATCGGTAAAGCGAAGCTCAAACGCGCCATCGATCTTACGCGCGAAGTTCTGGAGGTGCCGGCCGGCTACCGCATCGGTATCGTGCCGGCTTCCGATACCGGCGCAGTAGAAATGGCACTCTGGTCTTTGCTGGGCGCGCGCCCCGTAACGATGCTTGCCTGGGAATCATTCGGCGAGGGCTGGGTTACCGACGTCGAAAAGCAGCTCAAGCTCAAGGATCTCACGGTTATCAGGGCTCCCTATGGCGAGTTGCCCGATTTCGGCAAAATCGATTTCGCGAACGACGTGATCTTCACCTGGAACGGCACGACATCAGGCGTGCGTGTGCCGAACGGCGACTGGATCTCGGCCGGGCGTCAAGGCCTCACAATTTGTGACGCGACCTCTGCGGCCTTCGCGCAAAGACTCGATTGGCCGAAGCTCGATGTGGTCACGTTCTCCTGGCAAAAAGCGCTGGGCGGGGAGGGTGCGCATGGCATGCTTATTCTTTCGCCACGTGCGGTCGAGCGGCTTGAAACTCATAAGCCGATGTGGCCGCTGCCAAAGATTTTTCGGCTGACCAAGGGTGGCAAGCTTAACGAGGGAATTTTCGCGGGTGAGACCATCAACACACCATCAATGCTGTGCGTGGAGGACTACCTCGATGCCCTGCAATGGGCGAAATCGACGGGTGGTCTGACGGCGACGATCGCGCGCTCAGACGCAAATGCAAAAGTTTTGTCCGATTGGGTCGCGGCGACCGCATGGGTCGATCACCTCGCCAAACATGCGAACCAGCGGTCGAATACGTCTGTGTGTCTGAAAGTGGTCGACCCGGTGGTGACAAGACTTTCCGGAGACGAGCAGGCTGCCTTCGCCAAGACATTGGCTGGTCTCCTCGAGAAAGAGGATGTCGCTTACGACATCGCGTTCTACCGAGATGCACCGCCCGGTCTGCGCATCTGGTGCGGAGCCACGGTAGAGCAGCGCGATATCGAGGCGCTGACTCCCTGGCTTGACTGGGCCTTTGCGGAAGCCAAGACGGCGCTATCCAAGGCTGCGTGACTCTTGCCGTCCCTTCATGGGGTAGCGACGTTCTCATCCAACCATTCTGAAAGTTATGCCATGCCCAAGGTTCTTATATCCGATGCATTGTCGCCCGCGGCCGTGCAGATATTCAAAGATCGCGGAATCGAGGTTGATTTCCAGCCTGCGCTCGGCAAGGACAAGGAAAAGCTCGCCGACGCCGTCGGCAACTACGATGGTCTCGCCATTCGTTCTGCAACGAAGGTGACGTCAAAAATTCTCGAGAAAGCCCAAAACCTTAGGGTGATAGGTCGCGCCGGCATTGGCGTCGATAACGTCGATATTCCGGCCGCGACCGCGCGCGGCATTATTGTGATGAATACGCCGTTCGGAAACTCGATCACGACCGCTGAGCACGCGATTTCGCTCATGCTGGCGCTGGCCCGGCAAATTCCGGAAGCCGATGCATCGACCCGCGCCGGCAAGTGGGAAAAAAACAAATTTATGGGCGTGGAGATCTTCGGCAAGACGCTGGGCGTGATCGGTTGTGGAAATATTGGATCGATCGTTGCGGACCGGGCCGTCGGGCTGAAGATGAAAGTGGTCGCATATGATCCATTCCTGTCGGCTGATCGTGCCACCGACCTTGGCGTGGAGAAGGTCGATCTGGGCGAATTGTTCAAGCGTGCTGATTTTATTACTTTGCATACGCCGCTCACCGACAAGACACGCAACGTCATCAGCGCCGATGCTATCAAGGCGATGAAAAAGGGCGTACGCATCATCAATTGCGCGCGGGGCGGGCTGGTTGACGAAGCTGCACTGTACGAGGCCCTCAAGCGCGGGCACGTCGCCGGCGCCGCCTTCGACGTGTTCGTGATCGAACCAGCAACCGAAAATCCGCTGTTCAACCTTCCGAACGTGGTGTGCACGCCGCATCTCGGTGCATCAACCTCGGAAGCCCAGGAAAACGTGGCTCTACAGATTGCCGAGCAGATGTCGGATTATCTGCTGCGCGGCGCCATCACCAACGCCATCAACTTTCCTTCAATCAGCGCGGAAGAGGCGCCGAAACTGAAACCATTCATCGCGCTGGCTGAAAGGCTCGGCTCTTTTGCCGGCCAGTTGACGGAAACCGGCATCAGCAAGGTCCAGCTTGTCTACGAAGGCGCTGTCGCACAAATGAACACGAAGGCGCTCACGTCGGCGGCCCTCGCCGGCCTGCTGCGTCCGATGCTCGGTGACGTCAATGTCGTCTCCGCACCCGTGGTGGCCAAGGAGCGCGGCATTGTTGTCGAGGAAGTCACGCGCGAAATGCCGGAAGACTACGAAAGCCTGATCACCGTCACAGTGACCACCGAACGGCAATCACGGCATGTCTCCGGAACCGTATTTGCCGACGGCCGGCCGCGCATCGTTAATATCAAGGGCATCCGCATGGACGCCGAGTTCGGCCCCTCGATGATCTACATCACTAATCTCGATAAGCCCGGCTTTATCGGAAAATTTTCCTCGACGCTTGGCGAGGCCGGGATCAACATTGCGACCTTTCACGTGGGCCGGGAAGCACCCGGCGGCAATGCCGTGGCGCTGATCGAGATCGACGGCGATCTGCCCGAGACGGTCTTGGCCAAGGTGCGCGCGCTGCCCCAGGTGCAGCAGGCCAAGCCGCTGCATTTCTGAAATCGTGGGTAAAATCAGTTTGTTGTCACTATTGCCCGGCGCCATCTGGGTGGTCGACTTTGGCTTGCCTCGCAGGGGGGCATCCTTTATCCGAAGGTGGACCTGGCCGGTGGCACCCGGCTCCAAGTGTCCGGGCGCTGGCTCAGGGAAGGGATCCTGATGGCGAATGTTGTAGTTGTCGGATCCCAGTGGGGCGACGAAGGCAAAGGCAAAATCGTCGACTGGCTGTCGGAGCAGGCGGACATCGTTGTGCGTTTCCAGGGCGGCCACAATGCCGGCCACACCCTGGTGATCGATGGCGCGACTTACAAACTCTCCCTGCTGCCGTCAGGCGTCGTGCGCGGGGGTAAGCTGTCGGTCATTGGCAATGGCGTGGTGATCGACCCCCAGGCGCTCATTGATGAAATCGCCCAACTGAAGAAACAAGGGATTGTAGTGACTCCCGAAACTTTGCGTATCGCAGAAAATGCGCCGCTGATCCTGCCATTGCATCGCGAGCTTGAGGCCTTGCGTGAAGCCGATGACGCTGCGACACGCATCGGCACGACCAAACGCGGCATTGGCCCGGCCTATGAGGACAAAGTCGGGCGTCGTGCGATTCGTTTCATGGATCTCGCGGATCTTCCCGCGCTGCATGGGAAGATCGATCGGCTCCTGGACCACCACAATGCCTTGCGGCGGGGCCATGGCCTTCCAGAGATTCGTGCGCAGACCGTGTATGATCACCTCGCCGCCATTGCGCCGAAAGTCCTGCCCTTCATGGACACAGTCTGGTCACTGCTTGACGGCAAACGGCGCGAAGGCAAGCGCATCCTGTTCGAAGGCGCGCAGGGTGCGCTCCTCGATATCGATCACGGCACATATCCTTATGTCACTTCGTCAAACACGGTAGCGGCTCAGGCGGCGACCGGCTCCGGTCTCGGGCCCAATGCGATCGACTATGTGCTCGGCATCTGCAAGGCCTACACGACACGCGTCGGGCTTGGTCCGTTTCCGACCGACCAAATGGACAATGCCATCGGAGAGACACTTGGCGAGCGCGGGCACGAGTTCGGCACCGTCACCGGTCGCGCGCGCCGCTGCGGATGGTTCGACGCGGTGCTCGTCCGGCAGACGGTGCTGACCTGCGGCATCGACGGCCTGGCGCTGACCAAACTCGATATTCTCGACGGCTTCGATGAAATCAAGGTTTGTGTACGCTATCGTCTTGACGGCCGCGAGATCGACTATCTTCCTGCCGGTGAGAAGGCGCAGGCGCGAGTTGAGCCGGTCTATGAAACGATTGACGGGTGGAAGGAGCCGACGGCCCGGGCTCGCTCCTGGGCACAGTTGCCCGCGCAGGCGATTAAATATGTTCGCCGCATTGAGGAATTGGTTGGATGTCCGGTTGCCTTGCTGTCGACCAGCCCGGAACGTGAAGATACCATCCTCATGAAGAATCCATTTGAGCTATGATTGCCGAAAAAAGACATGAACCAGGCCCAAGCATGATCTCGAACGTGGGAACCGGTTTTGGGAAGGGATCATCCTCCAGCACACTAGCGCGCAATGGCTGACTATTATCCCTTAATCTCCCGCGCGGTTAGCGGCCTAGACAAGAACACAGGCGAAAATCGCCGTGCGCTATACGACCGCGCACGTGCCGCGCTCGTTAGTCAGTTGCGTGGGGTCCTGCCTGCGCTTGACGAGACCGACATCACGCGCGAGCGGTTGGCGCTGGAAGAGTCGATTCGCAAGGTGGAGGCGGAAGCGGCCAAACGGCCGCGGGCCGACGCTTCAGAGTCCGAGCCTGCCGACCAGTCTCTGCGCGACCGCGGCCTGCGCGATTTCCGGGAAACCATGGCGGAGGCCGAGGGGCTTGGTACCGCTTCGGCCGAGGCCAAGCGTGCAGCCCAGGCCACCTATGAGGCAATGCCCGCTCAGTCCGAACCGCATTACTTCCCGCCGAGTGCTGTTGAACCGTCGCGCATCACGGAGCCAGCGCTGACTGATGAGGCGCTTCAGGAGGGCAGCTATGTGCCGCCGGGCCCGCCCCCGACCGCCTATGACGATGAAGACGTCTATACCCGCCGTCCGCCGCGGTCGTATGGCGGAATTATCAAACTTGCAGCGCTGTCGCTGATTTTGGTCGGGATCGTCGGCGTCACCTATTGGCAGCGCCATAATATCAGCTCCCTGGTCACAAGCTTCCGCTCACAGCCTGCGAAGCCGAAAGACACTGCGCAGCCCGCCGGCCGCCCAAAGATTGCCGATCGCATCGGACAATCGGGCCAACCGGCAGCCGACTCAGCCAATGCGCCAGCCGCGTCGGTGGCCCAAAAGGTCGTGCTGTATGACGAGGATTCGAACGATCCGCAGGGCAGGCGCTATGTTGGTTCGGCTTTGTGGCGAACCGAGACAGTGTCACCGGGACCCGGGCTCGCGCCTGAACTCGCCGTGCGCGCCGATATCGAAATACCGGAGCGCAAACTGCGTATGACGTGGTCACTGCGTCGCAATACCGACAAAGCGCTGCCGGCGAGCCACACCATAGAAATCATGTTCACGCTCCCCGCGGATTTTCCGGAAGGTGGAATCGCTAATGTTCCGGGGGTCCTGATGAAACAGAATGAACAGGCGCGGGGGGTGCCACTCGCTGGGCTGGCGGTAAAGGTCACCAACGGATATTTCCTGATCGGCCTGTCGGCGGTTGAGGCCGATCAGCAGCGCAATATGCAATTGCTCAGGGAGCGGGACTGGTTTGATATCCCCATCGTCTACACGAGTGGCAAGCGCGCTATCCTGGCTATGGAGAAGGGCACGCCGGGCACTCGCGCTTTCGAAGAGGCCTTTCGGGCGTGGGGACAGTAGGACCGAAGCAATGTGCAACAACCCCGTTTATCCGCGCGGCAGCGGGATGAAGCGATTTGCTCATGAGGATGTCCGCTTTCGCAGGCATAAGCAGGTAAAGAGCTGATCCGATAACGAAACGGCCGGGCAGGGACCCGGCCGCAAATTGTCACAGCTGCACGATCTCGCAGTTAGTGCGCGGCGATCGCCGCTGCTTCCGCGGGCTGCTCCATTGTAGCCATGCGGCTTTTCACGGCTTTCTGAACCTTCTCAAAGGCGCGCACTTCGATCTGGCGCACGCGTTCGCGCGACACGCCGAACTCAGAAGCAAGCTCCTCGAGTGTAATCGGATCGTCGGCCAGTCGTCGTGCCTCGAAGATCCGCCGCTCGCGTTCGTTGAGGACATCGAGCGCCGAGATCAGGGCCTTGTGGCGGTTATCGCTTTCCTCGCTCTCGGCAAGAATGCGCTCCTGGCTTGGCGCGTCATCGACGAGCCAATCCTGCCATTCGCCGCTCTCGCCATCATCGCGGATCGGGGCGTTGAGCGACGTGTCGCCGCCAAGGCGGCGATTCATGTCGACCACGTCCTGTTCTGTCACGCCAAGACGTTTGGCGATGATCTGCACCTGGTCCGGCCGCAGGTCGCCTTCCTCGAGCGCGGAGATTTTGCTCTTCGCCTTGCGCAGGTTGAAGAACAGCTTCTTCTGGTTCGCCGTGGTGCCCATCTTCACCAGCGACCAGGAACGAAGGATGTACTCTTGTATCGCTGCTTTGATCCACCACATTGCGTAGGTGGCGAGACGAAAGCCTTTTTCCGGCTCGAAGCGCTTGACCGCCTGCATCAGGCCGACATTGCCCTCCGAAACGACCTCGGAAATCGGCAGGCCGTAGCCGCGATAGCCCATGGCGATCTTGGCGACGAGACGAAGATGGCTGGTGACGAGCTTGTGCGCGGCCTCACGATCGCCGTGCTCACGCCAGCTGCGCGCCAGCATGTATTCCTCCTGCGGTTCCAGCATCGGGAACCGTCGGATCTCGTCGAGATAGTGTGAAAGACCGGATTCGGCCTTGAGTGCCGGCAATGCGGCGGTACGGGCCATGACAGCGCCCTCCTTACTTGCCCCCGATTCATCGGCAGGCGGGTTGTTGCCGCCGCTCCCCGAGCCGACGGCGCATTCGATTTTGCGATCGCGAACTCCCTCGATCGCAGGTGCAGCATAACGGCTTGGTCGGGCGAAAGATAGCATTGGGGCCGTCACGTCGCCGTGACGCAGCCATGCGTCTCGGCATGCCGGCAAGCTATTGATGAAGCTTGCTTATTTATCTTTGCCGTTCGGGCCCGGCTTCACGGATTTCCATGTGCAGGGCTTCACGTAAACGACGCAAATCGCCCGGTAGTTCCGATCGGAACTCCAGGGCAACTTTCGTTTCGGGGTGCTCAATAGCCAGTAGATAGGCATGCAGGGCCTGTCTGCCAAGGGCCTCCAGGGCTGCGCGAGGCTGAGGCTCCAGCCGGGCGGCTTTGGTCCTGAAGCCGGTGCCGTAAGTCGCATCGCCAAGAATCGGGTGCCCGATATGGGCGAGATGCACCCTGATTTGGTGGGTGCGCCCCGTCTCCAAGGTACACGCGACCAGGCTCGCGATCGGCTTTCGGTCTCGCCCAAGAAAACGCTCGAGCACCTGCCAGTGAGTGACGGCCCGACGCCCGGTCTGGCGCACGGCCTGTTTGTCGCGTGCGTGGGGATGGCGGCCGATGGGTGCATCAATGGTGCCCTTCGGGCGATCCGGTGCACCCCAGACCAAAGCCAAATAGCCGCGCTTGAGCGGTCCTTCGTTCTTTTCAGCGAATTGCTTTGACAGAGCGCGGTGGGCGCTGTCGGTTTTGGCCACAACCATAAGGCCGGTCGTGTCCTTATCGAGCCGGTGGACGATGCCTGGCCGTTTGATCCCGCCAATCCCCGACAGGCTTGCGCCACAATGGGCGATCAGCGCGTTGACCAGTGTGCCGGAGGCATGACCGGCAGCTGGGTGGACGACAAGGCCCTTCGGCTTGTCGATGACGATGATCGCATCGTCTTCGTAAGTGATATTGAGCGGGATCGCTTCGCCCTTCGGTAAGGCTGGTTCGGGCGGCGGCAGGGTCACGGTAATTGTGTCGCCGGATTTGACGGTTGCCGCCGGATCGCGGATCGTGCGCGCCGCGATCGTTACCTGGCCGGCGAGAATCAACGTTTTCAGGTGGGAGCGCGACAGCGTTGCCATATGCGTGGCAAGCACGCGGTCGAGCCGCAGGCCGACGTCCTCGGCGGCGACCGTGACAGTCTCGGTGACTTTATCCGTCATGGCTCAAGACATGGCCCAAGACATGGCTCAAGAACAGTCTGCGAACGACGAAAAAACTTTCGACCCGGAAGGAGCGCGCATCGTCACCAAAGTGCGGCGACTGATGATGATCGCTAGTTTGACCACTTTCATCGCTGTTGCCGTCGTGATCGGGGTCATCGGCTATCGTGTTTTCAGGGGCGAGGGAAGGGTGCAGCAAATATCCGCCGTTTCACCGACATTGCCTGCAGGCGCGAAGGTGCTGTCGAGCGCTATCGGTGAGGGCCGGCTTGTGCTCACCGTGGACATCAACGGTGCGATTGAACTGTTCAGTTTCGACCTGAATACGCTCAGGCCGCTGGGACGCACCCGGCTGACGCTGCCCTAGTTGCGGGCGCCCGCGAAGCTTGCGGACTTTCCTGATCGAGGCTATTGCGAGGGCATAGCTCCCTTCGTCTAGCGGCCCAGGACGTCGCCCTCTCACGGCGAAAACAGGGGTTCGAGTCCCCTAGGGAGCGCCAATAATTCCAATAACTTAGTAGACACACGCGGTCCGCCGAACGACCGTTGCCTATTTTTTGTCTATTATCCGCGGCGAAAAAATTTTGTGGAAAGTGCCCGAGCAATCCGAAGAGCACGGACCGTGCAGGCAGCCAAACAGAGCGCGCCGCGGAAAAAACGCCGAGCGTCGCGCCGGAGGTCCGCTCCGCAGTTTGAGAATTACTACGTCACGGTTGAGCGCCGATCCGCGGTTCGACGCAAAACCATTCGGGCAAACCGAAACTTTGACCTGGCATGGCAATGTCGTTCGTCCTGAAAGTTTCCGCTACCCCAAAGCCGAAACCACACTGAGTGCTCGCGACGGATAAGACGTTGCAGTATCCAGCGCCAAGCCCCGCAATTGATCGTCCGCTTTTTGCGGTCACACGTTATCCCCCGCTTTGCAGCGTCGACGGCTGAACTCTACCGCAAAAATAGACGTAACCGCATACCTGCGTGATGTCCGCTTTACCCCCGAAAATGTCCGCTCTTAACCCGATAGCGGACATTCACCCGTTCCTTGAAATGTCC
>DATAPP010000027.1:0-65278 GCA_036265125.1 Pseudolabrys sp.
CAAGTCGGCGTGTAGCCATGGCAAACTCGGCGCGCAGCAAATCCCTGCCGGCCTGGATTTCCTTCATTGATAGGGGGAGGGCGGCTCGCAGCCGGCGCGTGGTCAGTCTCACCGCGCGGTCGTGAACAAGAGGTATGACAGCCACTGCGATGAGGGCAGCGAGTAGAAAGCCGATCCCCATGTACATGATCGGTTCAATCATTTTAGAAAAACCGCTAACTCAGCCATTCGGTTCCAAGGCTAGCTCGCCAGTTCGGTCAGTAGTGATGGCCAGAAGCCCCCAGAAGGCGGACCACCAGGAAGTAGAGTGTGCACGCACCCCATACCAAACTTGCGCTGATGAGAATGGCGAACAGTGTTTCGATAAATCCAGTCGAAAAATTTAACAAAAAACTGTGCACCGGCCAAAGTGTTCCGGTAACGCACCCAAACAGGAGAATGATTCCCAGCAATATCAGCGACGTCGGAACGGACAGTTGGAGTTTCATATCTGAGCGCCCAGCCGTGCACGGCAACTGATAAATAAGCCGCACCGGAACCAATGCACACAACACCCTGACACCGTTCGCGCAACACAGTTAACCAGACAGCAGTGGTGAACATCCGAACTTGTCGACAGGGCGGCCGAAGATGCGTCAGGACTTTTCACGGGACAGTAGTACCTCCGGCCTCTTTCAATAAATGTCGCGCGGTGCAGTGTTACTGCACTTTCGTGGCCCGACTCATTGATAACGGGCGATACCGTTCCGTCAGCTTGGACGCGAACTATATTTCAAGGAGACGTTGATGGACGTTCCGACACCTGCGGAATCCGCCGAGAAATCTCTTGAGTCGGACATGGCCGAAGATATCTGCAAGTTACTGGAGCAGACGATGCTGAGATATTTTCCTCAAGCTGAGAACGACGCTGGACAACCTAGACCGTCCTCGGTTCCGCTCGTTCCTCACCGACGAGAGAAGCCACCGATCTAGCGCGCGCTTTATTTCCAAAAACCGTGCGGCCCATTATTCGGGGCTGCTCTTCCTGCTCAGCTGAGAAGACGGACGGCTGGAGCTTTTCAGGCAGAGTCCGGCTTTAGCCCAACCAAACACCAGTTTTGTGACTCTGGTCACATGCGCCTGTGCGCGGCTCCAAGGGCGCGGTCCAACCTCCGGCGCAGTCACTGCGTATACGGGGGGTTTTCGGCGGCGAGATTAATCTCTGCGATGGCGTGACCGCCGTAGCTTCTGAATCGCGTGGAAACAACAGCCATGTTCAGCTTCTGAAACTCTTTTGGAAGGGCCATCTTGAGTTTTGCCGGGTCGATCGCACTCTGAAGCGTGTTGAATGCTTTTTGATTTATATGCGCCTTTGCAAGATTTAAATTTGCATTTTTTGCCGAGCTTTCCTGCCCCTCCATCTTGATATCAGCCTCGGCAATTTTCAACGCGACATTTGCGCCATCTTTTTTCACCAGCTGGATCGGCAGACTTCCGCTGAAGGACTGAGCACCATCCTTCCTCTCTTTCATGTTTCTCCAGGTATGCCGTTCCGGAAGCTTGATCTTTAAAAACCAAACTTTCTTCTTCCTCCATTGGATTGCGGACTGTGCCGGTCCTGCAACGCACGACGACACGTCAACATCGCCGCGAACAGACATCACGAGGCGATCATCAACCGGGACCAGCGCGCCCGCTTTAAAAGACACAACCTGATTCCGGTGACCAGAGGCTCGGTTGACACAACTGTTTGCGGGAAGCTTGAACGAGTCCACAACACTCGCAAACTTTCTCTGCAGATCTATCAGGTCAGCGAAAATTCTCGCCTGTATCCTGGGTTCGTTACCAACCGAACTGGTGGTAACCCATGAGGTCGCGCTGACAGTTATCGGGATGCCATTTACCGTGTTCGTAATTGCGATCGGCCCGGTAGCCTGTTGGGCCGTGGCTCCTGGCATAAAGCCAGCCACGAGCAACGCACTCAGAAAAAGTGCTTTCATGCCCCAACTCCCCTGACCTAAACGATTTAGGTCTGCCGTCACAATGTTACCGCAAGTCAGAGCCGGATGTCCGACTTATGTCCGGTATTCCCCAGAAAGCATGCTTGCACCGCTGGCGGCTGGTCCGATGGGTCAGAAACCGCTGGGCGGCGGGCTTGCCAAGCGCTTGTGGTCACGACATTTTTAGTCGGCGTGTGTTCATTTTCACTCGGGGCAAGTTGTGACGCGCATCCTCGTGACCGGCGCATCGGGTTTTGTTGGACGCGCCCTGGTCGCCGAACTGGCCAACGTGGGACACTCCGTGCGGGCGGCTATGCGGCAGCCGGCGGATGTATTTTCTCGGTCGGTCGAAGTGATTGCGGTCTCGGATCTGACGCGCCCGGTCGAATGGCGCGCGCTGCTTAAAAACATGGAGGTAGTAGTTCACCTCGCCGGTATCGCACATGCCGGGCCGGAGATTGCCGAGGAAACCTATGAACGGGTCAACCGCTTGGCGACCGCCGAACTGGCAAGTGCTGCGAAAGCCATCGGCATTAATCACCTCGTCTTCATGTCGTCGATCCGCGCGCAGAGCGGACCGACCTCCAGCGGCGTTGTGCGCGAAACCGACGCGCCACGTCCGACCGACGCCTACGGACGTTCTAAACTGGCTGCCGAGGACGCCGTTCGCGCCGCCGGCGTGCCGTTCACGATCCTGAGGCCGGTGCTGATCTACGGCCTCGGTGTCAAAGGCAATTTCGCGCGCCTGATGGAGCTCGTCCGAAAACCATGGCCGCTGCCGCTCGGTCTTTGCCGCAACCGCCGATCCCTACTGGCGCGTCGGAACCTGATCGATGCCATTCACCTTACATTGGCGTCGCCCGCCGCCAAAAATGAAACGTACATCGTGGCGGATCCTGCGCCGCTGACGCTGAGCGAGATCGTCACGGCCTTACGCGCGGGCGAAGGGCGGAGAGCGGGTTTATTGCCTGTCCCTCCGGCGTTGATTGCGCTCGCCTCAAGCGCGTTCGGCCGCACCGAAGAATGGCAACGCCTCGGGGGGATGCTGGTCGCCGATCCCAGCAAACTTATACGTGCCGGATGGGAGCCTGCGACAGACACGCGCACCGGCCTTGCGGCGCTGGCCCGCGCAAGTTCACCCCGGAATGCGAATTGATGTCCGTTCTGGGCAGAAGCGCACATCAACCGTAGTGGGTACGATCTGCAGCGACAGACACGAAACCCCACCCGGCGGTCGCCGGGCGGGGTTTCGTTTTCGCGCGCACGCGGATCGTGGGCTAGCGACGATGCCGTCGATGATGGCGGGCGGGCACTACCGGACGTAAATCAAGTCCGGTTACGGTAGCAATAACATTGAGCCCGGTCTGACCTTCGACGCTGAGTGGCTGAAGGGCGAATGAATTGTTGAGTCCGCCGACGAGGCCGTTGGCCGCCAAGCCGATACCTACCGTCGCCCCGCCAGAAGCGCCGACGTATCCGCCGGCCAGTGCACCTGCGCCCAGCCGCGAGGTGGCTGCGAAAACGACCCATCCCAGGATCGCATCGTTGGTAAACCCGATCTGGGCTCCGAATCGCTGCACAGTGCCCTGATAGTATTGGAGCGGCGCGCCACTCGCGGGCGCGAAGACGCAATCGAAAACGCGTGTTGAAAATACGATATAGCCTGAGGCCCCTGGGCTTCGGCAGTTCAGCGTGCCCGCCTCGACGTATGCGTGCGCGGGCATCGTCGTTAGGGCAAGGCCAAATAGCGTGGCGGCAAACGCTGAGCAGGCACCAAATTTAAGCGACATGTCATTCCTTTCCGTCAATTCTAGCGATGAAGACGCGCATCTAACAGACTTGAAGCTGTTATGCCATGCGGTGATCGAACTTTTTCAAGACACATTCCGCGATGAGGAATGTCCGCCATTCCTCCGAAGGTGGGACGTTCATCAGGCGTTTTGCCGCTCTCTTTAATGAGTTGGCAAGAAGACCCCTTGGCACGCCGGGCTGCGCTCTTCACACTGTAGTGAATTCTTCGGAGCCCGCCCATGGATGTCCTCGAAGCCGTTGCGTCCCGATATTCATGTCGCGCTTTTTTGCCGACACCAGTGCCCGAAAAAATCGTCCGTGAGATCGTCGAGCGCGCGGCACGGGCGCCATCGGCAGGCAACATGCAGCCGTGGCGCATCTGTGCGGTCGCCGGTCAGCGCGTTGAGGAATTGAAAGCGCTGCTTGCTCCGCGCATGGCAACGGAATTGCCGAAAGGTGAGGGCACCGATTACACGATCTATCCCGAGCCGCTTACCGAACCCTATCGGGCACGTCGCTTTACTGTCGGCGAATTGCTTTATCGGTCGATCAACGTGACGCGAGATGACAAGGCGTCGCGCTACAAACAATATTCTCGCAACTATCAGTTTTTCGGTGCGCCGGTCGCACTGTTCTTCGCCCGTGAAAAAGATCACGGGTCCGCGCAATGGGCCGATATCGGCGGTTATCTTCAGACCGTTGCTTTGCTGGCACGCGGATTCGGGCTGCATACCTGTCCGCAGCAGGCGTGGGTTTCATTTCACCGCACAGTACGTGCTTTTCTGCGATTACCCGATAATCTGATGGTCTATTCGGGCATGGCTCTCGGCTATGAAGATGCTGCCGCCCCGATCAATTCATGGCGCTCTCCGCGCGAGCCCACCGACGCTTTTGCGTCGTTCGAGGGTTTCGATAACTAGCGGAAATGGCCATTTTGGGCCGTTCAGGCTGCGTTCACCGGCGCGCCGTTAACACCCCTCCCATGCCGGTTTCCCGACTTCTTTCTGCCGGTCTTCTGCTCGGCGCTATAGGCCTACCGGCCGTCGCCGCCGACGCCACTCACAATGAGACCTGTCTCACCAGAGCGGAACAACGCGCCGCGGTGGATGCCAGTCGAGCGATTTCGCTGGCCCAGGCCATCAAATTGCTCCGCCAGTACCGCAAACACTCGGAAGTGGTGCGCGCGCGCCTGTGCCGGCGCGACGACAAACTCGTCTATGTACTGACTCTGCTGGGCCGCAGTGGCAAAGTGGTCGAGGCAACCGTTGATGCCGTCAGCGGTGAGTTTCATGCCGGCCCATGAGTGGAGAATAATGCCTTGCGCCTCCTCGTGATCGAGGACGATCCCGACCTTAATCGCCAACTTGCCACCGCGCTGACCGACGCCGGCTATGTCGTCGATCGTGCTTTCGACGGCGAGGAGGGCCATTACCTCGGAGAGTCCGAACCCTACGACGCCGTCATTCTTGATATCGGTCTGCCGAAAATGGACGGCATTTCAGTCCTGGAAGCATGGCGCCGGACTGGGCGCGCGATGCCGGTGCTCATGCTGACGGCTCGCGATCGCTGGAGCGACAAAGTGCAGGGTTTCGATGCTGGTGCCGACGATTACGTCGCTAAGCCTTTTCATCTGGAGGAAGTGCTCGCTCGCGTACGGGCGCTCCTGCGCCGATCGGCCGGCCACGCCAAGAGCGAATTCAATTGCGGGCCCGTACGCCTCGACACCCGCACAGGCCGCGTATCAGTCAACGGCAACCCAGTCAAACTCACCAGCCACGAATACAGGTTGCTCGCCTATTTGATGCATCACGCCGGCCGTGTGGTGTCGCGTACCGAACTGGTCGAGCATCTCTACGACCAGGATTTCGATCGAGACTCCAACACGGTTGAGGTGTTCGTCGGCCGTATCCGCAAAAAGCTGGGGGTCGAAATCATCCAGACCGTGCGCGGCCTGGGATATCTGCTCACGCCACCTGATGTACGTTGACGGGATGCGCGCCAACTCTCTTGCGCTCCGCCTTTTCCTTTCAGCCACCGCCTGGGCAGTTGTCATCCTTCTTATCACGGGCATTGTTCTGTCATCGCTCTATCGGCAGGCAGTCGAACGCGCTTTCGATCGCCGCCTTGGCGTTTACCTGCGCACTCTGGTGGCCGATGTAGCGTCGCCGGAGGAAGGCAGCGAAAAATTTCCGCAGTCTCTGGGCGAGCCACTTTTTGAACTGCCCCTGTCGGGCTGGTACTGGCAGGTCACGCGCGTCGACCCCGGAAAATCCGAAGTCCGCGCTTCCCGTTCACTTTGGGATGGTGGTTTGCCGCACTTGCAAGACTATGGCATCGCCGCCGGTCCCGACGGTTCGCGTGAGGGCTACGTGTCGGGTCCAGAGGACCAGCGGCTCCGGCTGGTGGAGCGCAATATCGACCTCGGCGAGGAAGGCCACTACCTCGTTGCTGTGGCTGGCGATGCCGTCGAAATCTCCGAGGAAACACGCTCGTTCGATCAGGCGCTCATTATCACATTCTCCATACTCGCGGCGGTGCTGTTGCTCACCACCACATTCCAGGTCCGTTTCGGCCTGGCGCCGCTCAAGCGCATCACGGACGGACTAGCTGCCATCCGCTCGGGCAGCGCCGAACGCCTGACCGGAAAGTTTCCCGAGGAGATCGCGCCACTGGCGCGGGAAACCAATGCGTTGATCGAAGCCAACAAAGAAATCGTGGAACGTGCCCGCACGCATGTCGGCAACCTCGCCCACGCGCTTAAGACGCCGCTTTCGGTAATGGTGAACGAGGCGGCGGCGCGTGGCAATGAACCGTTCGCCCAGAAAGTGCTCGAGCAAGCCGATATCATGCGCGATCAGGTGGCTCGTCATCTTGAGCGCGCGCGTCTGGCTGCCCGTCTCACAGCGGTTGGCTCTGTTGCGGAGGTCGCGCCTGTTGTGACTGCATTGGCCCGCACCATGGAAAAGATCCACCGCGACAAAAATCTCATCATCGATGTGCACGCCGACGACAAGGCGCAGTTCCACGGCGAACGCCCCGATCTCGAGGAGATGATGGGAAATCTGGTCGACAATGCCTGCAAGTGGGCATCGTCGCGCGTGGCCATCGAGGTGGTGCGCGAGAGGCCGAATCAGGCAAGTGACCGTCAGGTAGTACGCATCATCGTAGATGATGACGGGCGCGGACTATCGCCTTCCGAACGCGAGCAGGTGGCAAAGCGTGGACAACGGCTTGACGAAACAAAACCTGGTTCCGGCCTCGGTCTGTCGATCGTGGTCGAACTGGCGGCGCTCTACGGCGGTGGCCTAACACTTGGCACGGCACCGCTCGGCGGGTTGCGTGCGGAATTGGTCCTGCCGGCGGTGTAAACTTGGAATTTTCTGGATGACCCACCGGAGTTTTGCCCTATTTCTCAAACTCGATAAACTGGTCGTCCCACGTCAGCTCGGTTTGCTTTTCACGCTGTTTTTCCGGGGAACAAAATGTTCGTGCCGAAATCCGCCGCTGTTGTGATCGTCGGCCTTGCGCTCGCCGCCTGCGCTGGAGGTCCGAATTGGATGGGGCCAGGTGCAGGACCCGGACCAGCAGCGGCGCCAACACCCGGGCCGGGACCGAGGGAGGGTGCCGGGACAGTAGTCGGCGCCGGGACCGGTGCGGTGGTTGGTGCTGCCGTCGCCGGCGGGGGCGCGGGAAACCGGCTCGCGGGCGCCGCGATCGGAGGCGTGCTGGGCGGCCTCATCGGCAATCGTATTGGTGCGGCGCTCGATGACGAAGACAAGCAGCGGGCTTATGCCGCGCAGATGGACGCCCTGGATCGGGGCCAATCGGGGGCCCCGGTGTCTTGGCGGAATCCCGATTCCGGCCGCTACGGGACGGTCGTCCCAGGTCCGCAATATCAACAGGGCGGACGCAACTGCCGCTCCTATACCCACACCGTCTATATTGACGGTCAGCCGCAGACTTCCCGCGGCACAGCCTGCCGCAATCCGGACGGCACCTGGACGGCCGTCGGCTAATCTTTGCCACACGCTTAACAAAGCCTTAACGCCCGCCGCCGTATCAAGCCAAAGGCTTGAATTCGGATAAACCGAGCATGGCGGGCGCCGAAACGACCGTCGAACGGCTACGGCAATTTCTGCGCGAGCTTTCGCCAGGAGCGCGTTCGCTGCTGATCGGCGAGCTCGAACGCAGCCTACTGCGCGGCGAAGAGGTTGCGGGCGCCGATCTGGTCTTACAGGAATTGCGGCGCATCATGCGCGAGCAGCGCGACGGTTCGCTCCGCATCGACGATTCCGCCCAACTGCTGTTCAAGCCGCTCGAACCTTTTCTGGTTGATGACCGAAGCGATCATAACCACCCCGGTCGCGTCTCCCGCTCTTCGCTCGAAGCGTTGTGGAAGTGGGTTCAACGCGACCTGTTGCCGAACGATGCCAACGCCCTGGCGACGGACGTCAGCGCAGCAATGGTCTCCGGCGACCAGTCCAAGGCGGAGCGGTTCGCTCGCATTTTCCAGGACCGTGTCGCGGCCGCAATCGAGGCAAACTTCAGCGCCGCCGAGGACGACGAAAAAGTTCGGCGTCGAACCTTGCAACAAATCGGGACACCGCGCGCCGGCGAGGAACTTGCCGCGCTTAAATGCGCTATTAAAGGGCGCGACGTGCTCGCGTCGCTTTCTGCACGCCTGCCGTTGCAGATCGGTAACCTTGCGAATGATCAGCTAGACGAATGCAAGGCATTGATAGAGAGCGCGGCTGCGCGCGACGGTGAGTTATTTCTATATGCTCTGCTGACGGTTATGAACAGAATGACCGCGCCATGGCAGCTGATCCGGCTTGGGGTCAAAGCAGCCGGAAGCGATACTGCTGCGCGTGTTGCAGAAACGCACTACGGCGTAGCGGTCAACATCGTTCTGGCCGAACTCGAGCGGATGGTCACTGAGTTGCGCGATGACTTGCGCAGTGGCCAAGGAATCGCCGTCGGCGCTTTGCTCAAGACCATCCATGATTCCGCACGTGGTCTGCGCACCGAACTTGCATTGCCAGTCGACAGCACGTGGGGCCGCGCGCTCGCGGCGCAGCGCACGCAGATCTCCGATTTGTTGCGTGCAGAAATAGAATCCATGCCCAGCCGCGTGCGCCGTCTGTTGCGGCCGAGGCCGTCGAAAGAAATCCGCCCTCATTCGGTGCTTGACCCGAATGAGGTCGCTGAGGTCGAGGCCCTGGTCGAATTCGTCGGCATTTGCCGGTATTTTGCTGGTGAGCTGGCCATCAATGAAATGACCCAGCGCGCTTTGACTGAGTTGCGGCAATATCTCGACAACGGCACCCGGACATTGCTTGAGGGGTTGCGCCATGCCGGCGACGCGGACCGGAGCTTCCGGCAGTCCCAGGTCGATGCGGCCGTGCGGTTTTGTGCCAAGGTATTCGGCCGGGAATACGCCGCTCTGCTGGGCAAAGCCGCAGAGGTCGCCGGAGGCGCTGAAAGCAAAGCCGTTCGCGCCTGAAACCTGGTTTGCGACCTTAACGCTGACGTGGTCTTGCTCATTGCCGCCATGATCGGGCGTGATGTATGCCCTGCTGCGTCGCCCCAAGATAGGCGGCGGCCGAGCGGGTCGTAAGGCATCATGTTGCTTTGGCTTATATTCGCGCTGATGACGGCAGGGGCGATTTTCGCCGTTCTCTGGCCGCTCGGGCATGCAGCCGATATGCAGGCCGGAGGTGATCTTGCGGTCTATCGCGACCAGCTGAATGAAATCGAGCGTGACCGGAGTGCGGGTCTGATCGGGCGGGCGGAGGCAGAGGCCGCACGCGTGGAAGTGTCTCGCCGTCTCATCGTTGCGGCAGACGCTGCCGAGATTACGCATTCAGTGCCGATCGGTTCGCCGCTATGGCGCCGCCGCGCGGCAGCGATTGCCGCCGTCGTGTTATTGCCCCTTGTTTCGGTTGCTCTCTATCTCACCATCGGGTCGCCGCAATTGCCCGGTCAGCCTCTCGAAGCACGATTGCGCGCGGTTCATCAAGACAGATCGATTGCGAGTATGGTCTCGCAGGTCGAGGCGCATCTGGAGCGCAACCCCGACGATGCGCGCGGCTACGAGGTTCTTGCCCCGGTCTATCTGCAGCTCGGCCGTTTTACCGACGCCGTCAATGCCCGGCGCAAGTTGCTGACATTGAGTGGGGAAAATGCCGCACGGCAATCCGACCTTGGTGAGTCCCTGGTGGCGGCCGCCAATGGTATCGTAACGGAAGATGCCAAATCGGCGTTCGAGCGGGCACTTGCACTCGACCCGAACGATCTCAAGGCCAAGTTTTACGTTGGCATGGCAGCCGAACAGGATGGCGACCGTACTCGCGCAGCAGAAATCTGGCGGGGCATGATCGAGCACGCACCGGCTGACGCGCCCTGGTTGCCAACGGTCCGAGAAGCCCTGACGCGTGTCGCTGGTGGCACACCAGCGGCCACCGCGCCAGGTCCGACCGCCGAAGATATCGCAACGGCGGGCGGCATGAGTGAAAAAGATCGTGGCGAAATGATCCACGGCATGGTGGCGCGCCTTGCCGATCGATTGAAGGAGAACGGCAACGACGTTGAAGGCTGGCAGCGGTTGTTGCGCGCTTATATGGTCCTTGGCGAACGCGACAAGGCCAATGCCGCTGCCGCAGATGCCAAACGGGCGCTTGCCAACGATCCCGACAAGCTCCGGCGACTCGGCGACATGATCAAGAGCCTGGGCCTCGAAGGCTGAACGAGACGAAATGACCCGCAAGCAACGACGATTGATCCTGATTGGCGCAAGTCTTGGCGTCCTTGCCGTTGCGGCCGCGTTGGTGCTTAGCGCCTTGCGCGATTCAATCGTCTTCTTTAATTCACCGACCGACCTCGCCGAAAAGCGCATTGCGCCAGGCACGCGTATGCGCATTGGTGGGCTGGTGAAACCGGGCAGTATTGAGCGCGGCGACAATCTGCAGGTGCGCTTCGCCGTGACTGACGGCAAGGTCGACGTGGCCGTACACTTTCAAGGTATCGTGCCCGATTTGTTTCGGGAAGGGCAGGGGGTGGTAGCGGAGGGCAAGCTCGAGCCTGGCGGCGTTTTCGCCGCCGACACGGTGCTTGCCAAACATGACGAGCGCTACATGCCTCGCGAGGTGGTCGACGCCCTGAAGAAATCCGGGCGCTGGCAGGAAGGTGAGGGAAAAAGCCCCGGGAGCAACCCGCGATGATTCCAGAGCTTGGACACTATGCCTTGGTGCTCGCGCTGGCGCTGGGTTTGATGCAATCGGTCGTGCCAGTCATCGGCGCTCGCAGGTACGACGCGGTGCTCATGCGTCTTGCGAACTCCACTGCGTTGATGCAGTTCGCTTTCGTCGCCTTTTCATTTTTGGCTTTGATCACTTGTTACGTGACCTCTGATTTTTCGGTCGCGACCGTCTATGAAAACTCCCACTCGATGATGCCGCTGGTCTACAGGGTCACCAGCGTTTGGGGAAACCACGAGGGCTCTATGCTCTTGTGGGTGTTGATTCTGTCGCTCTTCGGGGCTTTGGTTGCCGGCTTCGGTGGCAATTTACCGACGACGCTGAGAGCGTATGTGTTGTCGGTGCAATCGTGGATCGCTTGCGCCTTCTATTTGTTCATTCTCATCACCTCCAATCCTTTCCTGCGGCTGCCGCAAGCTCCATTCGAAGGCCGTGACCTCAATCCGATCCTGCAAGATATCGGTCTCGCGATTCATCCGCCGCTTCTCTACCTCGGTTATGTCGGGTTCTCGATCGCTTTTTCGTTCGCCATTGCTGCTCTCATCGAAGGCCGCATCGACGCCGCCTGGGCGCGCTGGGTGCGTCCGTGGACGCTTGCTGCATGGATATTTCTCACGGTTGGTATCGCCATGGGCTCGTACTGGGCCTACTACGAGCTAGGCTGGGGCGGCTTTTGGTTTTGGGATCCAGTTGAGAACGCATCGCTCATGCCGTGGCTGGCGGGCACTGCGCTCTTGCATTCCGCAGTGGTCATGGAAAAGCGTAACGCTTTGAAAATCTGGACCTTGCTGCTGGCGATCCTTGCTTTCTCTCTGTCCCTGATTGGCACGTTTTTGGTGCGGTCAGGAGTGCTCACGTCCGTGCATACCTTTGCCAACGATCCGGCACGCGGCGTGTTTATCCTCGCCATTCTGGTGATCTTCATCGGAGGTGGTTTGACGCTGTTTGCCTGGCGCGCGCCGATGCTCAAGCAGGGCGGTCTGTTCGCTCCGATTTCACGCGAGGCCGCGCTCGTCCTAAACAATCTCTTCCTAACCACCGCCTGCCTGACTGTTTTTGTCGGCACCCTTTATCCTTTGGCACTCGAAGCTCTGACTGGCGATAAAATTTCCGTGGGTCCACCATTCTTCAACCTGACCTTCGCGCCGCTCTTTATTCCTCTTTTGCTGGCGATGCCATTTGGTCCACTCATGGCCTGGAAGCGCGGCGACATTTTCGGTGCCGCCCAACGGCTGATGGCTGCCTTTGGCATTGCCTTCGTTGTAATTGTCCTCACATTTGCGGTGGGAGACCGAAGTTCAATCCTGGCGCCATTCGGCATCGGTTTGGCGGCATTTGTCATGATCGGTGCGATGGTCGACATCGCCGAACGTATTGGTCTGTTCCGCGTGTCGTTGTCTGTCGTGCGCCAACGGGCTGCCGGCTTGCCGCGGTCTGCCTGGGGCACTGCACTGGCACATACGGGTATTGCCGTGACATTGCTGGGCATCGTCTGTGTGAGCGCCTGGGCAAGTGAACGCATCGTCGCGCTCAAACCGTCGGAAACCGTTTCCATTTCCGGATACGAACTTTCGTTCGACGGCGTTGTGCAGCGCTCCGGTGCAAACTATCGCGAGCTGGCGGCAAGATTCACCGTCCGGGAAGGCGGCGTTCCGGTGGGCATAATGGAGCCTTCAAAACGCACTTTTGCTTCGCGCTCTACCACGACAACCGAAGCGGCCTTGATGACACGCGGTGTGAGCCAGCTCTATTTGTCGCTTGGCGACGCCAGTAGCGACGGTTCGGTCTCGGTCAGACTGTACCACAAGCCGATGGTATTGCTGATCTGGCTTGGCGCAGTGGTGATGGGGTTAGGCGGCACCCTCTCGCTATCCGACAGAAGACTTCGCGTTGGCGCGCCAAAGCCGGCGGCGAAATCGGCAATACAGGCGGCGGAGTAGGGTTCATGCGGCGCGTCGCATTGATCGGTTTGCTGTCACTCGCGATGGCTGGTGCGGCGGCGGCAGTGCAGCCCAACGAAATGTTGAAAGATTCGGCGCTCGAAAGCCGCGCACGCGATTTGTCCCGCGAGTTGCGTTGCATGGTTTGCCAAAACCAGTCGATTGACGATTCTGAAGCGCCGCTCGCTCGCGACCTGCGGTTGCTCGTGCGCGAGCGCCTCACCAAAGGGGACAGCGACCAGCAAGTTCTCAGCTTTTTGGTGTCCCGCTATGGTGAGTTTGTGCTGCTTAGGCCACCGCTGGAATGGCACACATTGCTCCTATGGGGATTGCCGCCCGCCGCTCTGGCCGCGGGAGCAATAGGGCTTTTCATAATGTCGCGCCGACGGCGTCCAGTGGCCACTGAGGTTGCCCCCCTGAGCCGGGATGAAGAACAGCGGCTTTCGACTTTGGTCGACCCTGCGGGTCCTGAGCATTGAATAGTCTGGTCAATTTCAAAAGTACCTCGATATCCCACCTTACAAAAATTTAATGCCTTCGACAGGGCGCTGTAAGGCTCGCCGCCCCATCTTCTGGTTCTGACAGTGCGCAGCCGCGCCCAACGAATCCCGATGGAGATGTGCTGATGAAGTCGAGCGATGTTCCCGCTTCTTACGGTTCCGATAGGCCGCGTGTGCTGCCGGGCCGCCGGCTCATTCTTCTCGCCACGACCATTGCCAGTCTGGGCGCCGCGGCACTCATAGTTGGTCCTGGCCTCAATTTACCCGGTGGTTATCCGGGTGCGGTCGCGCAGAATCTGAGCGAGCAGGCCCGCAAGCTGCAGGCACCTGTCGGTTTTGCCGACATCGTCGAAAAGGTCAAACCGGCGGTCATTTCGGTGCGCGTGAAAGTCGACGGTGGTTCGCAGGCCAGTGCTCTCGGCGGTAGCGACGTTCCACCGGGATTGCGCGAATTCTTCCGGCGTTTTGGGATGCCTGATGTCCCGAATGGATCGGAAGGCGTGCCACGCGGTCGCGGCCGCAACGTCATCACCGGCCAAGGCTCTGGCTTCTTTATCTCCGCTGATGGCTATGCGGTCACCAACAACCACGTCGTCGAGAAAGCTGAAAGCGTTCAGATCACGACTGACGATGGCAAGATCTATAAAGCCAAGGTAATCGGCGCCGATCCGCGCACCGATCTGGCGTTGATCAAGGTCGAAGATGGTCCATTTCCTTATGTAAAGCTGTCTGACAAGTCCCCACGCATTGGCGACTGGGTGCTTGCCGTCGGCAATCCGTTTGGTCTTGGCGGCACCGTCACAGCCGGCATCGTGTCGGCGCGCGGTCGCGATATCGGCGCCAGTGCGTATGACGACTTCATCCAGATCGATGCGCCGGTCAACAAAGGGAATTCCGGCGGGCCGACATTCGATACCGATGGCAACGTGATCGGTGTCAATACCGCCATATTCTCGCCGTCTGGCGGCTCGGTCGGTATCGCCTTTGCGATCCCGTCTGACACCGTCAGCACTGTTGTCGCCCAGCTCAAAGAGCATGGGGCCGTGACCCGTGGCTGGATCGGCGTTCAGATACAGCCGGTCACACAGGACATCGCCGATAGTCTCGGCCTCAAAAAGGCGGAAGGCGCGCTTGTCGCCGAGCCGCAGGCAAACAGTCCGGCGCAGAAGGCCGGTATCGAAGCCGGCGACGTCATTACTTCTGTTGACGGCAAGGAGGTCAAGGACGCCCGCGATCTCGCCAAGAGAATCGGAGCGATGGCTCCAAAAGCTTCCGTCAAGCTGACGGTTCTGCACAAGGGCTCAGAGAAGGCGGTTACCCTGACACTCGGCGAATTGCCGAATGCGAAGGAGGCCCGCGCCGATTCCGGAGATGGCGATAGCAGCGCTGATCTTGGCAAGCTCGGTCTTACGCTGGCTCCAGCTGCACGCGTATCAGGCTCGGGCTCCGAAGGTGTCGTGGTGACCGGAGTCGATTCCAGCGGCATCGCAGCAGACCATGGGTTCTCCACCGGCGACGTGATCCTGGAGGTCGCCGGCAAATCTGTTTCGACGCCCGCCGACATCCGGGATGTCGTTTCGAGCGCTCGCACGGACGGCAAGCGCAGCGTTCTGATGCGGGTGAAGAAAGGTGACAACACGCGCTTCGTTGCTTTGCCGCTCGGAAACGGCTGACACGAGTTTGGGGACATCCCGCCGGCATCCGTCGCCCCCGCCGGTGGGTCTGCCCTCAACGGGGCGGGCTTCGTGCCCGTCCCGGCAAATTCCTGAAGGCGAGCTTTGATTGGCCCGCTTTCGGAGCGAGCTCCAACCCTGGCATCCGTCGCCCCCGCTGGGGTGGGGTCGTTGAGGGGGTGGCGGTCTTCCGCCACCCCCTCGCGTACGAAATTGGGGGCTGATCGCTAGAGCGAATTAACCCCGTCACGGAATTGACTGGAATTGGTGTGACCGATGCCCCTCTTTGCGGATATTAACGGGCAGCGCCCTGTCGACCGAATGGCCGACGAGCAACCGGATCGGGTCACCATGCGCCTTCTGGTCATCGAGGACGACCGCGACGCCGCGGATTATTTGGTCAAGGCGTTTCGCGAGGTTGGCCATGTTGCGGATGCTGCTGCCGACGGCGATGACGGGTTGGCCATGGCGCTTGGCGGCCAGTACGACGTGCTCATTGTTGACCGCATGTTGCCCAAGCGCGATGGGCTGTCCCTTATAGGGGACTTGCGCGCGAAGGGCATGGAGACGCCGGCTCTCATCCTGTCGGCGCTCGGCCAGGTTGATGACCGGGTCAAGGGACTGCGCGCCGGCGGCGACGACTATCTGCCTAAGCCTTATTCGTTTTCCGAACTGCTGGCGCGGGTCGAGGTGTTGGCCCGCCGTCGCGTCGGCCGCAGTGAAGAAACCGTGCTCCGCGTCGGGGATCTCGAGCTCGACAGATTGTCGCATCAGGTGCACCGGGGCGAAGAGGAAATCACCCTACAGCCTCGCGAATTTCGCCTCCTGGAATATCTGATGCAGCATGCCGGCCAGGTTGTGACGCGAACTATGCTATTGGAAAATGTGTGGGATTACCATTTTGACCCGCAAACCAATGTGATTGACGTCCACATCTCGCGCTTGCGCTCGAAAATCGATAAAGGTTTCTCCCAGCCGCTTCTGCATACAATCCGCGGCGCGGGATACATGGTTCGTGACGGCGCTCGGTAAGCTTTTTCGCACGACCACGTTCAAGCTAACGCTGGTCTATTTGACCGTGTTCGCGCTGTTTGCAGCGTTTCTGCTCGGCTATTTTGCTCTCAACACACGCCGTCTGATCACCGAGCAGATTACCGACACGGTCAATGCCGAGATCGCAGGCCTGTCTGAGCAATATCGCCTCGGCGGAATCCGAAGGCTGGTCGTCGTGGTGGATGCCCGGGCCCGACGACCGGGCTCCAGTCTCTATCTGGTGACCACCTTTGCCGGCGAGTCCCTTGCCGGCAATGTTACGGCGTTGCCGCCCGGTACGCTCGACAACACCGGTTGGGTCGAAACAGGGTATCGCCGGCTCGATGAGGGGGAAGCCGGCGAACATCCGGAACACCACGCGCTTGCTCGCGTGTTTCAGTTACCGGGCGGTTTCCGCCTTCTGGTTGGACGCGATCTCGACGAGCGCGAACGTCTCTACAACATCGTTCTTTCGGCAGGACGCTGGTCAATTGCCATCGTTATCGTACTTGGGCTCGCCGGTGGGCTATTTGTTACGCGCCGTGTGTTACGTCGCGTCGATGCCATGACCGAGACGACCCGCACGATCATGCACGGTGACCTGGGCGGCCGCCTGCCGGTCGCTGGCACCGGCGATGAACTCGATCGCTTGGCCGAAAATCTCAATCTCATGCTGGAACGCATTGAGGCACTGATGCGGGGCCTGAAAGAGGTTTCCGACAATATTGCTCACGATCTCAAGACACCACTCACTCGTCTGCGCAATCGTGCCGAGCAAGCGTTGAGATCGGCAAAAACCGAGACGGAATATCGTGCTGCGCTGGATAGCACGATCGAGGAATCAGATGGTTTGATTCGGACATTCAATGCGTTGTTGATGATCGCGCGCGCGGAATCCGGTCAGGCACGCGAGAATATGAGCGAATTCGATGCGGCTGAGATCGCTCACGACATTGGAGAACTCTACGAACCATTGGCCGAGGAAAAAGGAATGACGCTGCGGGTAGAGGCAGAGGCGCCGGCGCCTCTCAGAGGGAATCGAGAGCTTATCAGCCAGGCGCTCGCCAATTTGGTCGACAATTCGATCAAATATGCGGTTCCTCGGGATACCGGCAACGGCGAACCGGCGCAGATCGTTGTGCGAGCACTTAACGAGGGCGATCGCATTTTCCTAACCGTTGTCGACAGTGGGCCTGGCATTCCTGAAGCTGATCGCGGTCGTGTCGTCGAACGTTTCGTCAGGCTGGAACAAAGCCGTTCACAGCCCGGATTGGGACTTGGACTGAGTTTGGCTTCAGCGGTGGCGCGCCTGCATGGCGGCGAATTGACGCTCGCCGACAACCAGCCAGGCCTCAAAAGCGTCATTGCCTTGCCGAGGGGAGGGCCGGTACAGATTGCGGGATGAAGCGCTCTGCAAAACGAAATCCTTCCCGTAAACGGGCTGCCCCTAAAAGCGCGGGCACTAACGGCGCGATACTGGCCGAACGAATCGCGATCGCGCCAAAGTTTATCGACGCTAAGACTGCGCGCGCTCGCCTTGCCGACTGGCTTTCCGGGCTGACCGCGGCGGACAAGCCGCTTAAGACCCTTCTTGCCAAAAATCCAACCGTTCGAGCGCTGCTGGAAAGTCTTGCCGAGAGTTCGCCATTTCTATGGGACTTGGCGAACCGAGACCCAAAACGGCTGCTGAGATTGCTCCAAACGGACCCTGATCGGCATCTCGCTTCTTCGCTAAGTGCGTACGGCCGCGACGTTGCGTCGAGCAAGGACGAAGTCGAGGCAATGCGATTGCTGCGACGCATGAAAGGCGAGATCGCACTGCTCATTGCCCTTGCCGACATCGGGGGCGTTTGGCCAGTCATGCGGGCAGCGCGTGCGCTCACGGATTTGGCCGATACAGCAGTCGATTCTGCTACCCGCTTCGTGCTCGCCGAGGCCACGCGCGCCGGGCGCTTGATACCGAAGGACAAAGCCAATCCCCAGAGAGACAGCGGCTACATCGTGCTGGCTATGGGCAAGATGGGAGCGTTCGAACTCAATTACTCGAGCGATATCGATCTTATTGTCTTGTACGACCCGGCAGCGCCCGCGTTACCGAAGGATGCGGAACCGTCGACCCTTTTCGTTCGCATAACCCAGCGGCTCGTGAAGTTGTTGCAGGAGCGCACCGCTGACGGTTACGTGTTCCGGACAGACTTGCGCCTGCGGCCCGATCCAGCTTCGACTGCGATCGCAATATCTACAGCAGCTGCGGCGGCCTACTACGAAAGCGTGGGTCAAAACTGGGAGCGCGCTGCGATGATCAAGGCGCGCGCCTGCGCCGGCGATATTGCGGCTGGCGACGCAATTCTTGCCGAGCTCGCGCCCTTCGTGTGGCGTAAATATCTCGATTTCGCAGCGGTCGCAGATGTCCACGCGATGAAACGGCAGATCAACGCCTATCGTGGACACGGCGAAATTGCCGTTGAAGGCCACAACATCAAACTTGGCCGGGGCGGAATCCGTGAAATCGAATTCTTCGCGCAAACCCAACAGCTCATTGCGGGTGGCCGCAACCCGTCCCTGCGTGATCGCGACACCCTTACCACCTTGGACAAACTATGTGAGGACAAGTGGATTGACGAGGCCGCGCGCGATGCGATGAAGGAAGCCTATTGTTTTCTTCGCACGGTCGAACACCGTCTCCAAATGGTGAACGATGAGCAAACGCAGACATTACCTGCCGACCCTGCCGAGCTGGAACGCTTTGCTCGCTTTCTGGGCTTCGCTTCTCGCGATGCGTTTGCAAGAGTTCTGCTCGGTCATCTCAACCAGGTCCAGCGTTATTATGTGCGGCTGTTTGAGAAGCATCCGGATGCCGACCGTCCTGCGCTGGTATTTCCGCCTGATGCGGATGATCACAAAACTCTTGATCGGTTGGCCGAGCTGGGATTCCGCGCCCCTCTGGAGGCCTCCAGCATCGTGCGTCAATGGCTAAACGGCGATCATCGCTCTCTCAAGGGCGAAGCAGCACGTAGCCATCTCCAGGCGCTGCTACCTGCTCTGTTGGAGGATCTGGCGCGCACCGACAATCCCAATGCGACGCTCGTGCTCTTTGACCATTTCCTTACAAATCTGCATGGGCCAGCGCGACTATTGCCATTGCTGCGGCAAAATCCCGAACTCATTACGCTAATCGTTTTGGTCCTCGGGATAGCACCCCGTCTGGGTGGCACGCTGGCACGTCATCCCCAAGTCATGGATGCATTAGTCGACCCGAGCTTTTTCGGTGCATTGCCGGACGAGATCGAACTCGGACGGCGGTTTGATGCTGCGCTGACCCAGTCTCGCCATGCCGAAGATCTGCTCGAACGCATACGCATGTTTGGTCTGGAATACATGTTTCTGATTGGTGTGCGAATCCTGTCCGGTACGGTCACCGCACGTCAGGCGGGCGAAGCGTTTGCCAGGCTCGCTGATGCGGTGATTCGAGCGGTCCATCGTGCGGTCGCTGATAACTTCGCGATAGCCTATGGTCACATGCGGGAGGAGGAGACGGCGGTGGTGGCCATGGGAAAGTTAGGCGGTTACGAAATGACTGCTACTTCCGATCTCGATCTCATTTTGGTTTACGATTTTGACGACAAATATCCTGAGTCGAACGGGGCGCGGCCCCTCTATGGTGCGCAATATTTCGCCCGCCTTACCCAGCGGCTGATCAACACGTTGACTGCGCAAACAAACTACGGCGCACTTTACCAGGTCGATATGCGCCTGCGGCCATCCGGCCGCGCCGGCCCCTTGGCAACCAGGCTCGATGGTTTTGCCGCTTATCAGGAGACCGAGGCCTGGACTTGGGAGCACATGGCGCTCACGCGAGCCCGGGTTGTCTCCGCTTCAACTGCATTCAAGCTCAGGATTCAGAGTGTCATCCAGGATATCTTGCGGCGACCGCGTGATGCAGAATTAACGGCAGGCGACGTCGTGGAGATGCGTGCGGCCATCGCCAAGGAAAAGGGAGATAGCGAGCGCTGGGATCTCAAATATGTGGCCGGCGGGCTGATCGACATCGAGTTCATTGCTCAATATTTGCAGATCATCCACGCCCATCGACTCCCCGGCATTCTTGATACTTCCACCGCGCGCGTGCTGGACAAGGCGCGGTCACTACGCGTGCTGGCGATGGAAGATGCGGAAATACTTCGTCCGGCCGTACAGCTTTATAACGACCTCACACAGATTCTCCGTCTTTGCCTACCAGGAAAGTTCGATCAAAAAACGGCCGGTGCAGGCCTGCTGCGACTGCTGGCACGTGCGGCCGACGTCCCCGATTTCGCCACACTCGATGCGACGTTGATCGAAATGCAGATCAAGGTGCGCGAGAGCTTCGTCCGTATTCTAGGCAAGGCGCCATGAGGTGAGGCTGGCACTGCAAATGCCTCCACAGCGCTTGTCTCAATGGCCAATGCGTTGGAGCGAAAGGGGTCGATCATGGCAAAATATCGTGTATCCGAGGCCCACATGATCCGGGCCTTACTCGCAGCCGTCCTGGTCGGCATGACTGCTATACCGACCTTTGCGCAGGACAAGCTCAAACTCGCCATTGGCCAGATCGATGCCTGGTCCAATCAGGTGCCGACCCTCGGCATGCACGCGGGGATATTTCAGAAACATGGCATCGCCCTGGAGAATTTCGGTACGCAAGGCGCGGGTGAGACAATCCAAGCGGTGATCTCGGGAAGCGCCGATATCGGCATAGGCGTGGGAACATCCGGCGCCATGCGTGCCTTCGCCAAAGGCGGCCCCGTTCGAGTGCTTGCTGCCGCCTACACCGGCGTGGACGATATCTATTGGTTCGTGCCGGTCGATTCGCCGATTAAGGGCGTAACAGGTATCACCGAAAAACATAGCATCGCTTATTCAACCAACGGCTCGACATCGGATAGCGTGTTGCGGGCCCTGATTGCGCACTACAATCTCAAGGCGCAGCGAACCGCAACGGGGGGGCCTCCGGCGACGCTCACGATGGCCATGTCGGGGCAGGTCGATGTCGGCTGGTCGGTAGCGCCGTTTGGGCTAAAGGAACTGAGCAACAAGACGATCCGCGTGGTCATGCGCGGAAACGATTTGCCCTCGATGCGAAATCAGACTGTGCGGGTCGAGATCGTCAATGCTGACGTGCTGAAGCAACGGCACGATGTGATTGTGCGTTTTATGCAAGCCTATCGCGAAACCCTGGACTGGATGTATTCCAATCCGGAGGCCATCAAAGCGTATGCGGCGCATATGCGCATGTCCGAAAGTCTGGTCCAATTGCAGCGCGACGAATTCAATCCGAAAGAAGCGCTCAATCCGGACAGACTATCAGATCTCGATCTGGTGATGCAGGACGCGATAGCCGGCAAGTTTCTGGAAAAGCCCCTGACTCCGGAGCAGCTTGCGGAATTCATCCAGATTCCGCACAGGTAGGATCGTCAGGCGGCCTCGTCCTTTGGCAGGAGGCATTGCGGTTCGAGTGGCAGCCGCACGACCACGAGCGTGCCCTTGCCGAGCGTTGAGCGAATACGCATGCGACCCCCGTGCAGTTCTACCAATGATTTTGATATCGCAAGTCCAAGTCCCGAGCCCTGATGGCTCTTGGTGAGTTGACTTTCCACCTGCTCGAACGGCCGGCCAAGCTTGGTGAGTGCGTCCCTGGCGATGCCAATGCCGGAATCGGCGATCGCAAGCGTGATACAACGATCGGTCGTCCGGCCCCGCACCGTGATGCGGCCGCCCGCGGGCGTAAATTTCACGGCATTCGAAAGCAGGTTGAGGGCAATCTGCTTGAGTGCACGACGATCGGCGCGCAATCGGAGCTCGGGCGATATGCGCGCCGACAACTGTAGCTGCTTGTCTTGTGCGCGTGCCGCAACGACGCGCATGGCTTCGTTGAGCAACGTGTCGAGGCGGAGATCCTCGAAGTCAAGCCGGATGCGACCAGCCTCGATCTTCGACATGTCGAGGATATCGTTGATGACTTCAAGCAGGTATTGGCCACTGCCACGGATATCGCTGCAATACTCATGATATTTTTCGGCTCCAAGAGGACCGAACATTCCGGATTCCATGATCTCGGAAAAGCCGATGATGGCGTTAAGCGGTGTGCGAAGCTCGTGACTCATGCTCGCCAGGAATTTTGATTTGGCCTGATTGGCTTCCTCTGCCCGGGTTTTTTCTTCGGCATATTTCTCGGTGAGTTCTGCTGACCGTTGCTGCGACTCGCGCAGATCCTCGACCGTCGCCATGAGACGTTTTTCGCTGTCGACCAATTTTTCCTCGTGTCTTTTGATTGGCGTAATATCTGTGCCAACCGACACGTAACCGCCGTCCTTGGTGCGCCTTTCGCTGATATGCAGCCAGCGCCCATCTTCAAGCTGCGCCTCGAATGTTCGTGCACCTGGAATGCTTGGGCCGGCCGTGGAAACTTTGTTGCGAACAACAGGTTTGCTCCCCGCCGAAACGACGGATTCATAGGACGCGCCAACGTTGATTGCTTCGTCGGGCAGGTGGTGGAGTCCCTGAAAGTTGGAATTGCAGAGCACAAGGCGGTTGTCCGCATCCCACAGCACGAACGCTTCCGGTATGGTCTCGATGGCGTCACGCAGGCGCATATCAGCGGCGACGGTTTTTTCCACGAGGTTTTTCTGCTCGGTAATGTCCACGGCGATACCAATCAGGTGCAGGCCAGGTTCACCTGCTTGACGTACCAGTTCGCAGCGTGCCCGCAGCCATACCCAGTGGCCGGCTGCGTGGCGCATGCGAAAGGCATGGTCGATCGTTGTCGCGGTCGCATCAGCGAGATTGGCAGCGAGCTCGTAGAGGCGGACGTCTTCCGGATGAACCAGCGCATTCACGTCACCGAATGACAGCAAATCTCCCTTGGTATCGAGACCGAGAATTTCGAACATTGATTGGGACCAGAAGATGCGGCCGCTGGCGAGGTCCCAGTCCCACAACCCGCAGCGGCCGCGATTGAGGGCGGTATCGATGCGGCTGCGGACCGTTTCATAGATCAGGTCCGCCTCCCGCGCCCGTGTCGCCTGCCAATGAAAGGCGAAGCCGAGGATGAGCACAACGAAACCCGTCGTAGTCGACAATGTGACCGTGAGCGTGGTGAGCGAGCGCCAGTTGGCAAGGGCGGCGTCACGCGACTGAATGACCGCGAATTGGCCAAAGGGGGGACCAAGCATACGGACGGTCGCCAAAGCCCGTGTGTCGTCGGGCAGGGTGATTTCCATAACGCCGGCACCCGCGCCGAAGGTTGTCAGGGGCTGTGTCGGTCCCAGCAACTCGATGAGCCGGCGGCCAAACGTCGAGTCGCCGGCAGGGGTCGCGGCCATGACGATGCCATCAGAATTGGTCAGCAGAAAGCGCCGGCCGGCAGCCATAGCCCAGGATGGCAACACACGCCCGAGCACCAGATGCGGTTGTTCGATTGTATTGGCAGCCTTCTCGGGCGGTTTGTGCAGGCGCTCGGCAACAAGGTCGGCGATTGCCCCAAGTGACGCAACTTCGCTGGTGAGAGTCTGCCGATGGTGGTCCATCACCTGCACGAAGGCTCCGACGCAAATAGTGGCCAGGAAGGCGATGATCAGCACCGGGACGGCACGGCGCAGGAGCGGCTCGGCGTTCAGAAGCCGCCGATACGCCGGTTTGGCGACTGATTGCGCGAGGCCCTTGATAGAATCGGGATGTGCAGACGCACTCGCCGCATCGGCGCGCGCCATAGAAGGCCTCCGTTTGGAATTTCCCCTGTCACCCTTGAATCGGAAGGATGTGCCGCATCGCGTTCCGAATCACTTTGTTGATTGGAATCGATGGGCGCCGATTTGTCGAGAGTCCGAAGAGTCAAATGTTTAAAAAATGTTACCCACGGATAGTTTAGCGATAAAAATGCAGTCCCGCTTGATTACTCTGGCGCGGCCAGCGCCCGTTCAACGATGTCGGCCAGATCGCGGGAAAGGCCCGGCGCTCCCTTGATACGCGTAAGGGCAGCTTCTGCTTTCATCCGACGGCCGGCTTCCAGCATTCGCCAGCTGCGAAAGGCCGTCGCCAGCCGGGCCGAAATTTGCGGATTTTTTTGGTCCAGGGCAAGCACAGTGTCCGCGACGAAGTCGTAGCCTAGACCGTCAGCTCTGTTGAATTGGGTGGTATTCCCCTGCGCGAACGCGCCGATCAGCGCGCGCACGCGGTTTGGATTGGCGGGAGAGAATGCGGGATGGGCAGTCAGACGGCGTACGTTTTCGAGCGTGTTCGGCTGTGGGATGGTGGCCTGCAGTGAAAACCACTTGTCCACGACCAGTGCGTCCGAAGCATAGCGCGCATAGAAATCGGCCAGAGCGTGTTCACTCTCGGGCGCCTCATGCAACGACAGGGTCACAAGCGCGGCCATGCGATCGGTCATATTGTTGGCGGTCTCGTATTGCCGGCAAACGCGGGCGATAACCGCGGGTTTGCCAGCTGCCGCAAGCAGATCAATCGCGACATTCCGCAAGGCACGGCGTCCGGCACTCTGGGCGTCAGGTGAATAGTCCCCGGACAAGACCATCCGGTCGTATACCGCGGTGAGCGCAGGACCAAGCTGCTGGCCGATTGCGGCGCGCAACCCGGCGCGAGCGCGAAAGATTGCGTCGGGATCGATGTCGCGCCCGATTTCGCGCGCAATGTCGCTTTCGCCTGGTGGGACCAGTGCGAGCGCAACGAAAGCGGGCTCCAGCCCAGTGTCCTCGAGAATAGCAGCAAGCGCCAGCATGAGCTGGTCGTCGCTGCGTGTCGGACGACCCGAACGCAAGGCAGCAACATTATCGACCAGCAGGCGCACCGAGATCGTTTGCAGCGCCTGCCAGCGGTTGAACGGATCAGCGTCATGGGCGGCGAGAAAGGCGAGGTCAGTGGCAGCCAGATCGGTGATGAGCTTGATCGGTGCAGAAAAACCGCGATTGATCGAAATGACCGGGTCCTCATCGATATTGACGAATTCGAACCTCGCCACAGGCTTGTTCAACACCACAACGTCTCGCACCATCGGCTCGCCAGTGGAAAACTTGAGCGCTAGATCGTGTCCGTTCCTGCCGACCAAACCGAGCGAGAGCGGGATGACCATCGGCTCCTTCGCCGTCTGCCCCGGGGTCGGTGGAACGGTCTGCTTGCATTCAAGGATATAAGCTTTACGCGCCGCATCGAACTTGCCGCTGACCGTCACTTCAGGCGTGCCTGCCTGATTGTACCAGCGCATAAACTGTGTCAGATCGCGTCCGCTGGCGTCAGCGAAGCATTGGATGAACTGCTCGACAGTGGCGGCCTCGCCGTCGTGGCGCGCGAAATAAAGATCCATGCCAACACGAAATTTTTCTTGGCCGACCAAAGTCTGCACCATCCGCACAACTTCGGCGCCTTTCTCGTATATAGTGGTTGTATAGAAATTATTGATTTCCTTATACGCCTCGGGGCGTACAGAATGCGCCAAGGGGCCTGCGTCCTCGATGAATTGTGTGGCGCGCAGGCTGCGTACATCGGCGATCCGTTTCACCGGACGTGAGCGCATGTCCGAAGAAAACTCCTGATCACGAAAAACAGTGAGACCTTCCTTCAGGCAAAGCTGAAACCAATCGCGGCACGTGATGCGGTTGCCGGTCCAATTGTGGAAGTATTCATGCGCAATCACGGCTTCGATATGAGCAAAATCTGCATCGGTCGCGGTGTCCGCGCTCGCCAGGACATATTTGTCATTAAAGACATTAAGTCCCTTGTTCTCCATCGCGCCCATGTTGAAGTCGGAAACTGCAACGATCATAAAAATGTCGAGATCGTATTCACGACCGAAAGCCTTTTCATCCCAGAGCATGGCGCGTTTGAGCGAATCCATCGCATAGGCACAATGGTCTTGCTTGCCGTGCTCCACGTAAATGCGCAGTGTCACATTGCGCCCGGACATGGTCACGTAGTGGTCCTCAACGCAGGCAAGATCGCCGGCGACGAGTGCAAAAAGATACGACGGCTTGGGATGCGGGTCGTGCCAGACCGCGAAGTGGCGCCCGCCGGGAGCTTCTCCGTGCTCAACCAAATTGCCATTTGAGAGCAATACGGGAGCTTCTGTTTTGTCGGCCTCGATGCGCGTGGTGTAAACTGCCATGACGTCAGGTCTGTCAGGAAAGTACGTGATACGACGAAAACCCTCTGCCTCGCATTGTGTGCAATAGGTGCCATTGGAGCGATAAAGCCCCGACAACTGAGTGTTTGCAGAGGGATCTACAATGGTCTCGATTTCCAGATTGAACGGCCCGTTCGGCGGCTGCGCAAAGGTGAGGCTCTCGGGCGTCGCAACATAACTATCCGGAGCCATGACGGTTCCGTCGAGCTTGAGCGAGATCAGCGACAATCCATCGCCATTGAGAATGAGGGGTGCGGACGCGGATTTGGGATTGGGCTTGAGCGCAAGCGTCGCGCGGATGCGGGCCGCGGTGGGATGGAGCATAACGTCCAGAGAGACCGTTTCTACCAGCCAGTCAGGCGGCCGGTAGTCTTTCAAGCGGATCGACTGGGCAGTATCGGTGCGCATGGCTATTGATCCAGATGTCCCGCCGGCAATTGAAAGAATTAGCGGACCGGTTCCGCGTGGCCGATCACGCGTTTTATCGAGGGCGACCGCTGTTTTAATGCGCGTTCCAGCGCATCGACGTTTTCGTGCACGCTCTGTACGCTCAATTGCGGATCGACACAGCAGTGAAAGTTGACTATCTCGCCTTCATCGGTTTCGCGTACGCGCACGTTATGCACATCGCGGACTATGCGTCCTTCGGCGGCCAACTCCGACAATGTAATTGCCACTGCCTTGACCCGTTCGGACGGTGCCTCGCGGCCGGAGGCGTCCTGCGGCTGCAAAGGTTCGATGTGCGTTTCAACTTCGACGGTAGGGCCGAGCTCCGCGGTGATCGCGTCCTCCAAGCCGTCTGCCATCTCGTGTGCTGATCGCAAAGAAAGCCTTCCGTCAACCTCCAGGTCGAGTGACACGGCGAGCTTGTCTCTCAGCTCGTGGACCGTGACATGGTGCACCGCAAGTCCGCGGTTACGTGCGATTACCATGATACGATCAAGGATTGTCTCATTGTTGAGTGCCACGGGCTGGGTGGTGACCACCGGCTCGGCGCCGGGCATCTGTTTGCGGATTGCGGCGGCCACGTCATCTTTGAGTGTGCTTACCCGATCAAGCGGCAGCGTGCGGCTAACCGAAACGCCAAGATCGATAAAAGTCTGCTCGCCGACTGACCGTGCCCGCACCTGTCCGACACCGACTACTCCCGGCACACGCGCTGCAATGGCCGTGATTTTTGCTGCAGCTCCTGGCGGGGCGACGTCGATGAGAGTGTCGATGGTTCGTTTCCCGAGGCGCCAGCCCGCAACACAAACCAGGATTGCCACAACGAACGCGGCGACAGAATCTGCCCACGCCAGGCCATAGTGCACTCCAATGAGGCCGACAAGCACAGCCAACGACGACCACAGGTCGGATGAAAAATGCAATGCATCGGCTTCGAGCGCGTGACTCGAGGTTTTTTCCGCAGTGTGCGACAACGCGCGCGCCCGAAAAAAGTCGACGACAATTGACGCCACGATTACGCCGAAGGCCCAGACAGTGGCTGCGACGGCATGACCTTCGTGTTCGACGAGTCGCTTGGCAGCCTCCCAGATCACTATTCCGGAGAGCAGGAACAGGAGTGCTGTTTCAGCCAAAGCCGATACCGCTTCGACTTTTCCGTGGCCGTAGTGATGCTTCTCGTCGGCTGGCTTTCCAGAGATCTTTACGGCGATATAGGTCATGACCGTGGCGCCGAGGTCGATCAGCGAGTGTCCGGCTTCGGAAAGTATCGCCAGCGAGCCCGTGGAAAAGCCCACAAGGGCCTTAGCGATAGTCAAGCCGGCCGAAGCGGCGATCGAAGATAGGGCTACTTGTTCTTTTTCGGCCTGCATGGGGCGCCGGTGTACCCCAAACCGGGGCGAATTTCGAGAACCGCGAGGAACGCGATCCTCACAGCCTGATCGGTTTTCCGTCCGCCGCAGCAGAGCGCGTAACTGCGTCGAGAATGCGGATGTTTGAAAGCAACTCTTCCGCAATGAAGCGATAGGGCGCCCGACCCTCAACCGCATCGGCCCAGGCCTCGAAATTCATGCGTACCGTATTGGCATGCTCGTAGGCGCGCGTTTGCCGGCTTCCATCCACTGCACAATGAACGAAACTCGATGGGATGCCTTTGTCGACATTGCCACCTTCTTGCACTTCGACCCACCCCTGATCGCAAACCAGGGTAAAACGCCCGTAAAACGGCGGGGTCGACAGGCAAGTGATGCGCCCACGGGCGCCATTTTCGAAATCGATTTCGGCGCTTACGAAATCTTCCGAAGGGGGCGGAAAAATCTGTGACGCAGTCCGCCCCGTCACGCGGGTGGGCCTGCCGGCGAGTGATACAAACATATCGCCAAGATGAATGCCGAGTGCAGTCCAGGCGCCGGCCGGCGCGTGGCGAGGATCACGACGCCAATTCGAAGGATCCATTCTTCGAAAGTTGCTGTGGCTGACATTGGCATCGAGGTGCAGCAAGCGCCCGAGCGCACCGGTCTCAAACAGGCGTCGCATCTCTTCCATCGCCGGTTCGTAGCGCCGTTCATGGCCGATGCCGAGGACGCTGCCGGTTTTGGTGCAGGCAGCCAAAATCCGCTCGGCGCTCGCGGCCGTGAGAGCAAGTGGCTTTTCACAGAACACGTGTTTGCCTGCGCGAAATGCCTCGACCGCCATTTCTTCGTGGAGCAGGTGAGGGGTCACAACGGCGACGGCGTCAACATCGGGACGGTTGAGAAGTGCCCTATAGTCTTCAGTCAAGTCAAACCGGTGAGAAGCTGCGAATGGTGCCGCCATCTTAGTATCGATATCGCATCCGGCCACCACCTTGAAACGCGAGCTATCAGAAAGGCAGGTCACGATCTGCTTGCCCCACCAGCCAAGCCCAATAATCCCGATCTTGATCATTCGTATCGTCCCTAAAAATTTATGCCATAGAATGCTTAGGCAATGGCCATTGCGCAATGGCGGTGGCGTGAAATGGAAGAGAGCCACTACACGCTTGGGCAGAAGATAGTCGCGGCGATCTAAGTCACCGCACGTGCTGGCCTACGCGCCGCGACTTTGGGTTATCGGAAACGGCCAAAATTGATGATTGGACCGACTAACTTTTACCGCGGTAAATAGGGCATCAATCGGATTGACCATCTAATGACCCAAATCCGACATTCGAATGCACAATGATCGACTTGGCCGGTACACTCGTTGCGATCCCTTGATCTAAAATTGAGGGGCATTAATCTTCGTCTTTCGTATTTGCCGGTAGGAGCGCTTGTGCGTCTTGTTAATTATCCGCGGTTCTTGGTGGTAATCGGGCTTTGCGGCCTCGCGTATCTGGTCGGACTCCCGGTCAACATCGGCAGCCTCAGTTTCATTTCCTTCGCGCTGGGTCAGCCCGCACTCACGACATCACAGTCGGATGCCCTCAATTCCTACAACAAAACAGTGCAGGATTTCAGGTCGATCCTGAAAGAACGGCGCGCACAGATCAACGCGAATCAAAACCTGCCTGATAAACCGGGGCAAGCACTCTATCTTGCCCGCGTCGCCATGATGGGCGCGTACAAAGACCTGACCGACGTACTGCCGTCCAGAATCGGGCGCCCGAATAAATACAAAATTCCTCCGGCATATTTCGATGCCGACAATGAGCCCCTTATCGACGAGTATAAAAATCTTCACGGCATCATGCAGGCGCCGCCCGCCAGCGCGCAAAAATCCGATACGCCGTTCAAGGATGTTGTGGACCTGGGCACCGCAATTGCGCGGATCAAGGGCCTTGATGCACCCCATGCCGAAGTCGCAGGCCGTATCAGTCTGGCCGTCTTCTTTGCCGAGACAGACGGCAATCAGAACATAGGCAATGCGCGCTCGAATGCTTACAAGGGAAGCTTTCAGACAGGGGTGTCCGAGGACAAAATTGGTCAGAAGAAATGGGAGGCTATCAAGAAGTCCGTCGCAGCCCTCGATCCCAAACTGAACGCGCGCGACGACAAGGAAGAAGCGCGGGTCGGCAATTCAGATCAGCGATACAATCACTGGACGGCCGTGAGAAACGGCCTGATGAACGCGCACGCCGATCTTTTCCCGAAAATACCGGCAATCATGAAAGCCTTGCCGGACCCGATCGACCAGATGAGATTTTTCGAGCTCATCCAGATCATTCCCAGTCCGGCCAAAGCCGCGCTCAATTCGGGAAATTTGCTTAATTACAGGATTTCCGAGCCGCGAATCATGGGATACTTGCGCAACAACAGCATGTTTGCCTTTGGAAAAGCTGACCGGGCGAAAACATCCGCAACCATGCGCGAAATTCTGGATTCGATGTGGCTCTTCAATGATATATTCGATCGCGCGCTGGCCAAATTCGGCGAGATCAAAGCACAGCAAAAAGGTTGACCGCCAGGCAACAGCTCTTCGGGGGACAATGTCGATCGTATCGCGAAGAACATTCACCAACGGTCTGCTTGCCAGCGCTTTGGTCCCGGGCACTTCGGCAGGGGGGCAACCCAACGATCTGGCAAGCATTGCCATTATCGATACCCCGCATAATGCCGCAAAGGCCGCGTCGAAGTTGGCTGCTCAGAATGTGAAGGTCGTCGTGCGGTTTTTTGCAAGAAAGCCGCAGCCGGGTCTGCGCGAGAAGGTCATGGCGTCCGACGGCAATATGATCGACGGCATCCGCGAGCCAACCATATTGATCAGAAACGGCCTTTCGATCGTTTCTCTCTACCAGTATCGAAACAATCTTCCCGAGAAATTTCTGAAGGGGTTGGAAGATACCGGTTCGGCAAAGGTGGAAGTTGCGGCCGATGCGAAGGCCGCGCTGGATCAGGCCAGGCTGGTCGGGCAGCCCGAAGGATCCGCAATCTATTTCGGGGTCGACTTCAATGTGAATCGCGCCACCGTGGACCCTGTTCTTGAGTACTTTCGTGTCATCGGCCAGACGGTCGGCAGCCGCTATGCGATAGGGATTTACGGGAACGGGTTCGTCAACCGTATCCTCCGCCAGGAAAAACTCGTGGCGTACAATTGGATAAGCGCATCGCGCTCACACGAGCAAACTGTCGATTTCTACAACAGCGGACAATGGCATCTTTTTCAAAACCAGGTTGACCGTCGCTGGTTTGGGCCACCCGGCAAATGCTCAAACGGCCTCGATGTCGATACGAATTTGCAGAACCCGAAAGCATCCAGCATCGGCGCGTGGGGAGCTGGAGAAGTCGATAGAAACCGGAACCAAAAGATTTTTGATCAGCGCCGCTTCGCGATCCGCCCAACGCCGGTCGTTCAGCAAAGCGCCGACGGCGGAGGCGCTGGGTCAATCGACCGTCAAAATTGCAAATCCGACAACCGCGTCCCCCGAAATGCCAATGTCAGGATTCTTACCCAATCCGGTGTGTGGTCCAGCGTGGACATAGACGAAGACGGTATTGCAGACGGCCAAGTAAAGACCTCTGATTTAACGTCCAGCCTCGCGACGATGCCTCCTTGGGACCCGTCGTTATAGGACGGCGCAATCGGTCAGCCCCACGAGTTGTTTTTGTGGCGCTAAAAGCGCCAATTTACCAGATGAGTGTCTCGTTTGGGGGGAGTCACTTTTGGCGCTTACATTCCATTTAGATCGATAATGTCCGCTTTTAGAAACAAAGCAGACATAGCTCAGCGTGCATTTATCAATTCGCTCTTGATGATGGGACCGACCGGTGTCGGTTGGCTTTAAGCGCTTTGCGCAAAAGTTTTATCGACCGGAGATGTCCAAAAAAGTCTCGGGCCAGTAAAATAGGGCGAAATGAGACCGAAATTGTATAACGTGCGCTGTGAGCAAAAGAGCAGAAGTGACTGAAAAACAACAAAAATCGTTAGAAGCGCCCTCGCGTCGATTCTGTGTCGCTCCGATGATGGAATGGACCGATCGGCACTGTCGGGTTTTCCATCGGCTGCTGACGCGCCGGGCGCTGATTTACACTGAAATGCTCACCACCGGCGCAGTGCTGCGAGGGGATCGCAAACGGCTGCTTGGGTTCGACGCGTTTGAGCATCCGGTCGCCCTGCAGTTGGGTGGATGCGACCCACAGGCCCTCGCGCAGGCCGCATGCATCGGCGAGGATTTCGGTTACGACGAAATCAATCTCAACGTGGGTTGTCCGTCCGACCGCGTTCAAGAGGGGCGTTTCGGTGCTTGCCTGATGGCCGAGCCATCGCTGGTTGGTGATTGTGTGGTTGCCTTGAGGTCTGCCGTTAAAGTTCCAGTGACAGTTAAGTGCCGTATTGGAATCGATGACCAGAATCCGGAAGAAGCACTGTTTACTTTTGCCGACACGGTAAAGGCGGCTGGAATTGATGCGTTGATTGTCCACGCTCGAAAGGCCTGGCTAAAAGGGCTATCACCGCGAGAAAATCGCGAGGTGCCGCCGCTTGACTACGCGCTCGTTCACCGACTCAAGGCGACGCATCCGGATCTCGAGATCGTCCTGAATGGCGGAATCGCGACTCTTGATCAGGCACGAACTCAGCTTGACGCGTTGGACGGCGTCATGATGGGGAGAGCGGCCTATCAGGAGCCATGGCGACTGCTTGAGGTTGATTCCGCTATCTTTGGCACTCCGGCTCCATTTGCATCACCGAAGGAGGCCGGGTTGGCGCTGATTCCCTATATCGATCGTGAGTTGGCGAAAGACGTGCGGCTTCACGCGATTACGCGCCATGTATTGGGCCTGTTCCGCGCTGTTCCTGGCGCGCGTGCCTTTCGACGACATCTGGCGACCGAGGCGGTCAAGCCCGGAGCTGGAGCAGCCGTCATGGCTGATGCGCTCGCGCTGTTGCTGGACAGGGATGCAGATTTAGAGCACATCGCCGCCTGACTCTACGCCCGCCACCCCTTTTCTCGAGGACACATGCTGCTGGGATATCCGCTCGGCGAACTCGCCTTGCTTGCGCTGTTGATAGCGGGCGCTGGCATTCTGGTGGGCGTTCTCGCCGGACTATTCGGGATTGGCGGCGGCGCCATCATCGTACCGGTTCTGTACGAAGTGTTTCGCATACTGGATGTGCCCGAAGAGGTTCGCATCCAAATCTGCATTGGAACTTCGCTGGCGATTATTGTACCTACTACAGTGCGCTCCTACCTTGGGCACAAGAATAGAGGCGCGGTCATTCCCGAGGTGGTTCGCGTCTGGACTCTGCCCGCAATCATCGGCGTTGCAGTCGGCTCGACCACGGCATCTTTTGCACCTGCGCCGGTGTTCAAAATTGCCTTCCTTTTTTTCGTGACCTTCATTGCGGTACGGATGCTTTTCGGCGGAGAGCGTTGGAAGCTTGGGGACCAATTGCCCGGCCGTCGCGTGCTCGCCATCTATGGGTTTGTCACTGGCCTGTTTTCATCTCTGGTCGGCGTGAGCGGTGGCGCGATATCGAACGCGGTCCTCACGCTCTATGGACGACCAATGCACCAGGCGGTTGGTACATCCGCAGGAGTTGGGGTACCTATTACGATTGCCGGTGCGATCGGCTACATGTTTGCCGGTTGGCGGTACATGGCGCAGCTGCCCCCTCTTTCGATCGGGTTTGTTTCGCTGATCGGCTTCGTGCTAATGGCGCCCGTATCGAGCTACACCACGATTTACGGCGTACGGCTGGCGCATTGGCTGCCGAGGCGTAAACTGGAAATTGCCTTCGGTATTTTCCTGCTCACGGTCGCGCTTCGTTTTGCCCTGAGTATGATTTGAGCGCTGAAGTTCAGGGCGTTCCGCGCATGCGTAACCTATCCCCGCGCACCTCCCAACTTTGTAACCGGTTGAGGAAGCTCATGCCGAGCAGATTATTCTTCAACTGGCCCGGCTGCGCTACCAGTGCAGGCACCGATCGTTCTGTTAATCCGCCGACAGCGAGTCGGTCGAGTGTTACCGCAGCGGCGCGTGTGCGTCCGTTAGCTGTATCGATATTGACGGTGTAATTGAGAACCTCAATCGGCAATCCGGCGGCTTTGGCCGCTTCCTGCGTGAGCACCACCGAGCTTGCACCGGTATCAAGGACCATTGGAATCCTTGTGCCATTGACATGCGCTGCGACCGCAAAATCGCCGCCATGTCCGCGAACAACTTCAACATTTCGGCCATGACCGGCCACATGGCCGGGTACCAGTTCTGCGATCACCCGATCGGCAACCTCGCGCAATTCGAAACGGTAGCTGTAGCCAACCACGAGCAGCAAGCCGATTACCGCCCAGAAAAGAGTTGCCTCGATGGCCTTCGACAGGCGTTCGCGGAAAAGTGTCAGGACAAGACCACCAAGGAAGACAACCAGGACAATTTTGAGCGCGAGCCCACCTACGTCATGCCGCAGCAAATTGGTGATGGCGTCCTGGTCGCTGCTCGCGATCAGAGCTGCAAGCGACAGAGCTACACCGAGCAAGAGGGACCAGATGAGGCGGCGGCTCACAGCATCATCTCGTCGCTGCAGAGGCTTTGCCGAAAGTGCGGCCTGCCAGACGGGCGGGCAATTCCGCCATCACTCGGCTTCGTTCGGACGCACTCATCGTGGCCCAACGTGCGATCTCATCGATCGTGCGGCCGCAGCCGAGACACAGGCCATTGCGGGCATCAAGGGTACAAATTTTGACGCAAGGTGTCTCAATCATGAAAGCTGTCTCGGCCGCATTGGCTGGGACCATAACCGCGGCGGGCGGGAACGCAATTGCGCGATTGTCGCAAGACTAACGCCTAAGTACCCGCTCTAAACAGTGGCCGACGGCTGAACCGGTCCTTCTCATTTGGCGGCAGATTCCGCTCGTTGGTCGAGGCAATCGGCGGCGCTGTTTCGGGCATCGGTGCCATCGCCGCCACAACCCGCTCTGGCGGAAATGTGACGATAACCTCGGTACCAATCCGCAATTTGGACTTCAAGGTAAACGTACCGCCGTGAAGGTCGACCAGGCTTTTCGCAATTGGCAGGCCAAGGCCGGCGCCCTGTTCCGCCGATTTGATCGAATTCGATCCCTGACCAAAGGAAGCGAGCACGATTGGAATTTCCTCTTCCGGAATGCCAGGTCCCGTATCTTTCACACTGATGTACTGGCCGCCAGAGGCGGTCCACCCGACCTTCAGCCAGATATCGCCCGTCTGTGGGGTGAATTTTATCGCGTTCGAGAGCAGGTTGAGACAGATCTGGCGGATCGCGCGTTCGTCGGCCCAAAGCCGGGGGAGTTCGGGCTCAAATACTTCATGAAGCGTAATGCGGCGGCTGCTGGCACGCAGCTTCAGAAGGTGATGACAATCCTCGACGATCGCCACGAGTGAAACGGATTCCTCGTTGAGCTCGTAGCGGCCCGCTTCGATGCGTGACAGGTCGAGAATTTCGTTGATTAGACCAAGCAGGTGCACCCCGGAGTTATGAATATCTGAGGAATATTCCCTGTAGGCGGGGACTACATGCGCACCGAATACTTCAGTCTTCATCACCTCGGAAAAACCGAGGATCGCATTCAGCGGTGTTCGCAGTTCATGGCTCATCTGGGCAAGAAATCGCGACTTGGCGATATTCGCCGCTTCCGCGCGCCGACGGGCTTCGTCGGAGATCGCCTTTGCCTGCTCAAGTTCACCAATCAACGCATCTTTTTCCGCGCGTGCCTCCATTGTCGCCAGAGTGCTGGAATAGAGGCGATAAGTGAGCGCGGCGAAATATCCTTGGGCAGTTAATGCCATCATCGCGAGGATGTAGTCGCGCAACGTTCCCTGAAGGATAAAGTCGAGCGCGACCGCCGTCGTAACCGGAAAAGTTGCGGTGAAAACTGCCGTCGGCAAGCTCGAGGCCAGCATGCTGGATACCGCCACGACCAACAGCATGACGAAAAGCATGAAGGTGCTCGAGCTCTCGTCGGCGCCGACCGGGTGGATCAGGATGAACATCCAGGCCAGTCCGTAGAATAGATCCAGCACCACAAATCGCAGACGCCACGCAGGCGCCGAAATCTCGCTCATCGGCCGTTCGAGAAATTGCCGACACTTCCTGACCATGATGGCGTGGATGACGAGAACGGCAGCAGTCCAGGCACCTGCTCTGAGCGCGCCGCTCCATATGCTCGACATGAAACCGACAGTCGCGACGAGAAGCAGGATGACCAGTGAAGCCGAAAGTCGATTTTGCGCGTATTGCCGGAGCAGTTCGTAGTCGAAGGCCGGGCGAGTGCCGCTCGAGGATGTCAGGCGATCACGTGCTTCGCGCACATATTGCGCGGCCAGGCGCCGCTTCACGGGAGAGGTTTCCGGAGGCAGCGCGGCAAGATCGGGATGTTCGCCTGGAATTGGCATTAATAGGCACTGGTACTTACAAAGACCGCCGGCAGCGTTACGCAAAATCCTTAAGACCAAGCTTAAGAGCGACCTAAAGACCCTGGTTAACGATTGCTTACTCCCTTTGACAGGGGTTTTCGGCCATGTTCGGCTGGGAAATCGCTACCGGATTGGAAGTGTCATGAAGCTCTATGACAGCAAGCTGGCCCCGAACCCGCGTCGTGTGCGTATTTTCCTCGCTGAGAAGGGTATCGCGGTGCCAACCGAACAGGTCGACATCGCGCGGCAGGAGCATAAGACGCCGGAATATGCGGCGATCAATCCATTGCAGCGCATGCCATCGCTCGTGCTCGATGACGGCACGATCATTACGGAGTCGATTGCGATCTGTCGATATTTCGAGATGCTGCGTCCTGAGCCGCCGCTATTCGGCGTCGGCTCCAAAGATGCCGCGATCGTGGAGATGTGGAATCGACGGGCAGAGATCAATTTTCTGGCCAATGTGGCGGCAGTATTCCGTCACACTCATCCGGCCATGAAGGAGTTGGAGGTGCCGCAGGTGCCCGCCTGGGCCGAGGCCAATCGGCCGCGCGTCTCCTGGTTTCTGGAAATGCTCGATCGTGAACTTGCAACACGCGAATTTGTTGCCGGCGACCGTTATACGGTCGCCGACATTACTATGCAGGTTGCGGTCGATTTCATGAAGCCGGGACGACTCTCCATGCCAGACGGTGCGATCCATGTGAAACGTTGGCACACCGCTGTGTCAGCACGGCCCAGCGCAGGCGCATGACAGGGACTTCGATGCACGCGCCAACAATCAGCGGTCCAGCAATGCAATCAGGCTGGACGTATCCCAGCGTTTGCCACCCATCGTCTGGATTTCCGAATAGAACTGGTCGACGAGGGCTGTGACCGGAAGGTGTGCGCCATTCTTGCGCGCCTCACCCAGACAAATCCCCAAGTCCTTGCGCATCCAGTCAACCGCAAATCCGAAGTCGAATTTGTTTGCCGCCATCGTTTTGTAACGATTCTCCATTTGCCAGGATTGCGCTGCGCCTTTGGAGATGGTGGCAACCAGTTTCTCGATATCCAGTCCGGACTTTTTTGCGAAGTGCAGACCTTCTGCCAGACCCTGTACCAGTCCAGCGATGCAAATCTGGTTGACCATCTTCGAGAGTTGCCCCGACCCGGGCGACCCCAGCAGATTGCAAGCGCGCGCATAGGCTGCGATGATTTTCTCGGCCCGAGCGAATGGTTCGGCATCCCCACCACACATCACCGTTAATGCGCCATTTTCGGCGCCGGCCTGACCGCCGGATACCGGCGCATCGACGAAATCGAAACCACCTTTTCTTGCGGCTGCGTAAAGTTCGCGCGCAATTTCCGCTGAAGCGGTGGTGTGATCGACGAAGATCTTTCCCTTGCCCATCCCGGCAAAAGCACCGTTCGGACCCAACGTTACCTCGCGTAGATCGCTATCGTTGCCGACACACGCCATAACGAAGTCCTGACCCTCGGCTGCAGCTTTGGGAGTGGGGGCCGACTTGCCGCCGTGCTGCTTGACCCATTGGTCGGCCTTGGCGGCAGTCCGGTTGTAGACGGTTATTTCGTGCCCTCCTTTGTTCTTCAAATGCCCTGCCATGGGGTAGCCCATAACTCCCAGGCCCAGAAACGCTACCTTCGCCATCGTAAATCTCCCTCGCCAATTTCCAGTATCCCTTGGCCGGCCGCAGCCGATGCCTATCTGCCAATAGGTCATTGCCGGGGCAGGCGCGTCAACCGGTCTCGGTCGGTGCTCTCCACATTGACCAGCCTGCTGCCTTGCCTATGGTGGCGCCGACAAAATGGACGGTGATCATGACCGTGAACAAAGAGCAGGTGCTTGCAGCCTTGGCCAAGGTGCCATCGCCGGGCGGCACGGCCTTGCCTGATGCGCGCGTGCTCTCAGACGTCGTCGTTTCCGAGGGCAAGGTCTTCTTCTCACTGACGGTTGATGCGACCGCCGTGAAGATGTGGGAGCCTGTACGCAAGGCGGCGGAAGACGCAGTGCGGGCCATTCCCGGTGTGCAATCGGCGTTGGTTGCATTGACTGCCGAGAGGTCCGCGGGTCCCGCCGCTCGTGCGCCGCAATCGGTCGCGCAGGCTGCACCGCGTGCCGCGCACCCCGCCGATAAGGTTCAGCCGGGTATTCCCGGTGTCGACGCGTTCATCGCAGTCGCCTCAGGGAAGGGCGGGGTCGGCAAATCGACCACGGCCGTCAATCTGGCGCTGGGCCTGCGTGATCTGGGTTTAAAGGTCGGCATGCTCGACGCCGACATCTACGGCCCGTCGCTCCCAAAGCTGCTGGCGATCAAGGAAAAACCACAGACCATTGGCGGCACGCGTCTTAAACCAATCGATCGCTACGGCCTCACCGTGATGTCGATCGGATTCCTGATCGATGAAGATACGCCGATGATCTGGCGTGGGCCAATGGTGATGTCGGCCATCACCCAAATGTTGCGCGAAGTCGAGTGGGGCAAACTAGACGTCATGGTCGTTGACATGCCGCCTGGAACCGGGGACGCACAGCTCACGATGGCGCAGCAGGTCCCTCTGAAGGGTGCGGTCATTGTTTCTACGCCGCAGGATCTCGCGTTGATTGACGCGCGACGCGGGGTCGCCATGTTCAAGCGCGTGAATGTGCCCGTCCTCGGCGTGGTTGAGAACATGAGCTATTTCCTGTGTCCGAGCTGCGGTACGCGGTCCGACATTTTCGGTCATGGCGGAGCTCGGCATGAGGCGGAACGGCTTGGCGTACCGTTCCTCGGCGAGGTGCCCTTGCACATGACCATCCGGGAAAAATCGGATGCTGGATTGCCGGTGGTTGCAACGGAGCCGGACGGCGAGCACGCTCGCATTTATCGTGACATCGCGACCAAAGTCCTTGCCCAGCTTAAGGGCGCGGCTGCCGGCCGGGCGGCCCCCAAGATCGTTATTGAGGCTTAAATATTGGGATTTCGTCTCTGGCGAAATGACTAGGTGAGTTACGTGATTTCTGCCTTGTGTGCTTTGCGGCTCCGCAGCATTGTACCTGTTCTGTCCGACGTGTTCGCTGATGAGGGGTGAAAGAGAAAACGCCCGGACGCCCAGATGGAGGAACAAATGAAACGACGCGAATTTTTGACTGCGATGGGTGCCGGTGCCGCCGCCACCGCGATTGCCGCACCGGCGATCGCGCAATCGTCCCCGACCTTGAAATGGCGATTGACGGCAAGCTGGCCGAAATCCCTTGATACGTTGTACGGCACTTGCGAGATGTTTTCGAAATATGTGTCGGAAGCAACCGATGGCAAATTCCAGATTCAGTCATTCGCTGCCGGTGAAATCGTGCCCGGCCTGCAGGTCCTTGACGCGGTCCAAACCGGCACGGTCGAATTGGGTCACAGTGCCCAGTACTACTACATTGGCAAGGATCCGACCTGGGCCTTGTTCTGCGCCGTTCCGTTCGGGCTCAATTCCCGTCAACAGAACGCATGGTTTTATCACGGTGATGGCCAGAAACTGATCGATGAGTTTGGCGCTAAATTCAACACCAAGTGTCTGCTCGCCGGCAACACCGGCTGCCAGATGGGCGGTTGGTTCAACAGGGAAATAAAAGAGCCCGGGGACTTCAAAGGACTCAAGATGCGCATTGGCGGCTGGGCCGGCAAGACGCTCGCCAAGCTTGGCCTTGTCGCGCAGCAGATCGCCGGAGGTGATATTTATCCGGCGCTGGAGAAGGGTACAATCGACGCCGCCGAATGGGTCGGACCCTACGATGACGAGAAACTCGGCTTCCAGAAGATCGTCAAGTACTACTATTACCCCGGCTGGTGGGAAGGCGGCACTGCCAACCATCTGCTGATCAATCTTGCGAAGTGGAACGAACTTCCGAAATCATACCAATCTATCCTTGAAGCGGCGGCCGCGGCATGCAACGTGAAGCAGCAAGCCGACTACGATGCGAAGAACCCGCAAGCCTTGAAGCGGCTAGTTGCCAGCGGCACTCAGCTCCGTCCATTCTCGCAAGCGACAATGGAGGCCTGTCTTAAGGCATCGAATGAAGTGAATGTCGAAACCTCGGCCACCAATGCTGACTACAAGAAAGTGCTGGACTCGATGGTGGCATTCCGGCGCGACGAGTATCTCTGGTGGCAGGTCGCTGAATACGGGTTCGACACATTTATGATCCGCAGTGGCGCAAAAGGCTGACAGAAAGTCCAAAGCAGACACGTTGAGGGGCCAGCCCAAAAGCTGGCCCCCTGCATTTTTGGCCAAGAAAATGGGCCGTTCTTTTCCATTTACAACTTTTGTTTAACCCGTACAGACTGGATTTAGCGAGGGTGCTCCGTCATGGTCTAAGCCAGCCCCGATGGCAATTCGTAGCCGGGGAGTGGCGGGAGCTTCCGTCATAAAAAAGAGGGGGAAATGGAATGAAACGTCGTCAATTTATCAAAACTGCCGGTCTTGGCATCGCCGCAAGCGCGGTTGCCGCGCCGGCGATCGCGCAGTCGATGCCCGAGATCAAATGGCGAATGACCTGCAGCTGGCCAAAATCACTGGATACGCTGTATGGCGCCGCTGAAATCATGGCGAAAAACGTTGCTGAGGCGACCGACAATAAATTTCAGATCCAGGTTTTTGCCGGCGGCGAAATCGTGCCCGCCCTGCAAGCCTTGGATGCGGCATCGAGCGGAACCGTCGAAATGGGCCACTCGGCTTCTTACTATTATTTCGGCAAAGATCCGACATTTGCATTCGGCACTTCGGTCGCGTTCGGCCCCAATCAGCGCCAGAACCAGGCATGGATGATCCATGGCGGCGGGATGGATCTTCTGAACAACTTCTACAAGAAGTTCAACGTCACCGCGTTAATGGCTGCCAACACTGGTTGTCAGATGGGTGGATGGTTCCGCAAGGAGATCAATACAGTAGATGACCTCAAAGGTCTGAAATTCCGCATCGGCGGCTTCCCAGGCAGGGTGCTGGCGAAACTTGGCGTGGTCCCGCAACAGATCGCCGGCGGCGATATTTTCCCGGCGCTGGAAAAGGGCACCATCGACGCTGCGGAATGGGTCGGCCCGTACGATGATGAAAAGCTCGGTTTCCAGAAGATCGCGCCGCACTACTATTACCCGGGTTGGTGGGAGGGGGGATCGATGATCTTTGCCTTCGTCAATCTTGATAAGTGGAATTCGCTGCCGAAAGCGTATCAGGCAGCTCTGACGGCCGCCGGACACTACGCCAACACCTGGTCGATGGCGAAATACGACGCCGCGAATCCGCAGGCACTAAAGCGCCTCGTTGCTGGCGGCGCCCAGCTCAGGCCTTTCTCGCCGGCGATCATGGACGCCTGCTACAAGGCAGCGACGGAACTGCACAATGAAGTTGCCGCAACCAATGCGGACTTCAAGAAGGTGCTCGATGCGATGCTGGCCTTCCGCAATGATCAATATCTGTGGTGGCAAGTCGCGGAATACAGCTACGACAGTTACATGATACGCGCGCGCGCGCGCGGCTAAGCATCGAATCAAGCGATGAGGCCCCGGAACCTGGTTCCGGGGCCTCGGCTTTTCCGTAACGAGTCGCGGCAATCTTATTTGAAATTAAGCGGCGGCATTTCGGGCATCTGAATTTCGATCTTGACCTTGGAAGGGTCGATCTTGGTCGTTCGATCGATCCAGAATGTAACCGACGTTGGCCAAAAAATCACAATCGCGACGAGGATCACCATTGACCCGATCCAGGGGATGGCGCCCCAATAGATATCCGATGTCTTGATCGATTTTGGCGCGATGCCTCGCAAATAAAATAATGCAAATCCGAAAGGCGGATGCATGAAGCTCGTTTGAATGTTCGCGCAGATGAGGACGCCGAACCAGATAAGATCGATGCCGAGTTTTTCGGCGGCGGGCGTCAGCATCGGAATAATGATGAAGGCTATTTCGAAAAAATCGAGGAAAAACGCGATCAGGAAAATGAAGGCGTTGGTAAAGATCAAGAAACCGACGGGACCTCCAGGCAGGGATGTCAGCAGGTCTTCAATCCAGACCTTGCCGCCGACTCCCTGAAATACCAGGCTGAAGACGCGTGCGCCAATCAGGATATAAACCACCATCGCGGTGAGGCGCATGGTTGACGACATCCCCTGATAGAGCAGCGGCCAGGTCAGCGAGCCGTAGAACCACGCCAACGCGATCGCGCCGACCACGCCCATCGCGCCGGCCTCGGTTGGCGTCGCAAGGCCCATGAAAATTGTTCCCAGCACCAGGAAGATAAGGCCCAGCGAGGGGATCATGCCGCGCATGCATCGCTTCCACAGCTGCCAGCCCTGGAGCGTGCGAGCCTCCTTCGGAAGTGCAGGCACGTCATCCGGCCAGACGATGCTAACGATCAACACCCAACCGCAGAACAACATGACCTGGATGATGCTGGGTCCTATCGCGCCGGCATACATGTCGCCAACCGATCGCCCCATCTGATCGGCCAGGACGACAAGCACGAGCGAGGGCGGAATGAGCTGGGTGATCGTGCCTGACGCCGCGATCACGCCCATGGTATGGCGAACCGAGTAGCCGTATTTGAGCATCGGCGTCATGGAGATCACGCCCATGGCGATGACCGACGCTGCTACGGTACCGGTAATCGCGCCGAGAATGGCGCCGACGAAAATTACAGCGTACGAGAGACCGCCGCGCACCGGCCCGAAGAGCTGACCGAATGAATCGAGCAGGTCTTCCGCGAGACCGCAACGTTCGAGAATGGCGCCCATAAAGGTGAAAAACGGAATCGCCAACAACAGGTCGTTGGAGACGATACCGAACAATTGATAGGTCAGGTTGCCGAGAAAGTCGGGGCGGATCAGGCCGAATTCGATGCCCAGGAACCCAAAGAACAGCCCGGTCGCAGCAAGCGAGAACGCCGCCGGATATCCGATGAGCATGAAGAGAACCATGCCCGCAAACATCAGGGGCGCCAGATTTTCCGAGATCCAAATCATTGCAGCGGCTTTTCGTACTTGAATTCAGCGTCGATGACGTGTTCAAGCGCGGCGACGCGTTTGATGATTTCAGAAACGCCCTGAAACGCCATAAGCGTAAAGCCGACCGGCAACAGGAGCTTCACCGGCCAGCGGATGAGCCCGCCCGCATTCGACGAAGCTTCGTTGATGTTCCAAGATTCAACGAACCAGGGCCAGGTGAAGTAGACTAGGATTACGCAAATCGGCAGGAGAAAAAGCACACCGCAGATGATGTCTATCCAGATTTGCGTGCGTTCGGATGCAAACATGCCGTAGAAGAGGTCGACGCGCACATGCTCGTTCATCTTGAGCGTGTACGGTGCGCCGAGCAGGACCATCCCGGCGAACATGTACCACTGGATTTCAAGCCAGCCGTTTGAACTCTCGCTGAAAACATAGCGGCTGGCGGCATTGCCGGCGCTGATAACGGCTGCCAGCAAAACCAGCCAGTTCGCGACAACGGCCAATTGTGAATTGAACCAGTCGATCCCGCGACTGAACTTCAGCAGAACGTTCACACCCTCTCCCCACAGAGGCCTGGGAAATTGACCCGGCCCGAGCACGTGTCCCCTCACGGACCCCGCCACCTTAATCCGATGCCGCTATCTGCCGTCAATGGAGATTTTGGGGATAGGTCTCGTTATTTTGCCGGATGCTATGCGCTGCCTTCGCAATTGGAGCGCTTCCCCACCGTCTCGGAGGGACGGAAATTGACGCATCAACGAACCCTAAACATCCGGTTTCACTTGGTCCGGACCTCAACGCTGCCGCCTGCCAAGGGGGCGAAAAACCCCTCCATTTCGAACCCGGCGTTCGCGCGTGGGCAAAGTGCGCAAATACGGCAGTTGATCGATCGCCGAACTAGCCGCCGGTCATATTCATATGGCGGGGCAGGGCGGAGCCCTGATGCCGCCGATCGATCAGGAAATCGTGCCCCTTGGGTTTGCGTGCAATCGCCTCATCGATCGCACCATTCAGGAGGTCATTGCCTGTCGAAGCCCGCAAAGGATTACGGAGATCAGCGGCGTCGTTCTGGCCTAAGCACATGTAAAGTGTGCCGGTGCAAGTAATGCGTACACGGTTGCACGATTCACAGAAATTATGAGTGAGCGGGGTAATGAAACCCAACCGGCCACCGGTTTCTTTCACGCGCACATAGCGCGCCGGCCCTCCCGTGCGGTAGTCGACTTCGTCGAGCGTATATCGCTCCGCGACCTGCGCGCGTACGATCGATAGTGGCAAATATTGATCGAGACGTGACTCATCGACGTCACCGAGCGGCATTACTTCGATCACCGTGAGATCCATGCCGCGCCCGTGCGCCCATTCAAGCAGGCTCGGGATCTCATCCTCATTCACATCCTTGAGTGCAACAGTATTAATCTTGATTTGAAGGCCGGCCGCCTGTGCGGCCTTGATGCCACCGAGGACCTTGTCGAGATCGCCCCAGCGCGTGATCGCTCTGAATTTATTGGGATCAAGCGTATCGAGTGAAACGTTGATGCGATCGATACCATTGGCCTTGAGTTCCGAAGCGTACTTTTCCAACTGCGAGCCATTGGTGGTCAGTGTGAGCTCTTTGAGCGCACCGCTTTCGAGATGACGTGAAAGCGAAGACACCAGTGTCATGATGCCGCGCCGTACCAGGGGTTCGCCGCCGGTGAGGCGCAGCTTTGTTACGCCTTTTGCGACGAATGCGCTGCACAGCCGGTCGAGTTCCTCGAGACTCAAGAGATCTGCTTTTGGCAGAAACGTCATGTGCTCCGACATGCAGTAGACGCAGCGGAAATCACATCGATCGGTTACCGATACGCGCAAATAGGTGATGGCGCGCTGGAAGGGATCGACCAGCGCGGCCGGCTTTTGCCGACCACGATCAAGTTCGATTGTAGAACTGCCGTCAGCCATCACCATCTGTCGGTCTCTGCGCGTCGAACCCCTCGGTCCGCCTTACTTCATATAGGAATTCCGGTCGATATTGACCATAGCGGCCAACCCGCAAGTGGTCAGCCACGCGCCAGCTCAACGTAGAGCTGTCTAGTTTTGACGTGGGGCCGAACTGGTCGGCCAAGGCGAGGTCGCCTGCGCCGGTGCTGCCGTCATGGGAGCCGGGGCCGCTGCCGCCGCCGGCTTCGGGCGCGCGGCAGGCTTCTTGGCCGCAGGTTTCTTTGACGCCGGCTTCTTTGCCGCGGAGGGAGTTCCCGGCGTGAGTTCAACGACCACGGGATTGGGACGCAATCTCGGCGGCTCACCGGTAGCCGTGATCGCCTCAAGTCTTTCTGTTTCCGGCTGGTAGCCGTTGAGCGTGAAAGTGACCGAGGAAGCCGCATCTACCGGTAGCGCAAGCGCGCACGGCGTGCGGCAGGTCTGGCCATTGGATGCCTTCGCTTCGGCGCCCGGCGGTTCCGATTCCATACTTACCGTATCCAGAGAAGGCCCTGGTTTAAGAGCATCGAGATTCATCCAGTCAGAGCTTGACGAACACGCGGCGAGCGCAAGCGCGCTGCCGATAACGGCGAGAACTCGGTACATCATCATATTAACCGTCCCACTCGAGCGACTTGACGCCGCCCGCCCTTGATAAGGATACGGGTGTCGTCATGGAGGTGCAACTGACGGCGCCCCATTAACCTTACCAGATTAACCGCCATTTCGTACCATACCCGTCAAACTGCAGACGAAACGGCGGCAATTGACGCCGGCAACTGGGCAAAATGACTGATGGTCTGGTCAGGCCCAAATTCGGCAATCGGGCGCTCGCTGTAGCCAAAGTCGACCGCAATGACCGGGACACCGGCCGCGCGTGCGGTGCGAATATCGGTAATGGAATCTCCAATCATGATGGCGTGTCGCATCGTGCCCCCTGCGGCAGCTATGGTTCGCCGCAGAATTTCGGGATCCGGTTTCTGAATGCCGAAGGTGTCCCGGCCGCAGATCGCTGCGAACCGGTCTGCGAGCTTGAACTGATCAAGCAGACGCACCGATAGTCGTTCAAGCTTGTTCGTGCACACCGCAAGCCGATGCCCAAGCGCGGCGAGCGTATCCAGCGCCTCCGTTAACCCGGGAAAAGGCCGTGAACGGTCAGCGATGTGGTCCGAATAGTGTCCAATGAAGTCAGTGAACATCTGTTCGAGCCTTGCCGGCGCAAGTACACGGCCCTCGGCCTCGATCCCATTGGCTATCATTGCCTTGGCACCACCGCCGACCAGGTTGCGTGCGGTGTCGTAAGGCAATGGCGCCAAACCTTCACGCGCGAAAATCACGTTAAGGGTCTCGACGAGGTCCGGCGCTGTATCAACCAGGGTCCCGTCGAGGTCAAAGACAATTGTGGTTACAGCCATGACAGGGATCGCTAACCGTCGTTCGGCAACGTTGCAAGGGCGATTTGCCGGACCCTGGCGCTCCAGCAAAATTCGGCTATTCAGGAACAACGATCGGAGCTAGACAGACGTAACGCCACCACCGCCAACCGAAGTCGCTTTAGCCTGCACCAATGAACGCCGACGCCCAGAAACGCGCAGCTGCCGCTCGTGCTGTTGAATTTGTGCGCCCGGGCATGCGGGTCGGCCTCGGCACTGGATCGACCGCGAAGCATTTCGTAGAGCAAATTGGCGAGCGTGTTCGCTCAGGCCTGAAGATCATTGCAGTACCGACATCGGAGGCGACGCTATCCGATGCAAAACGTTGCGGCATTGAGCTCACCACACTGGATCAAACGCCCGAGCTTGATCTGACCGTGGACGGCGCTGACGAGATCGGACCGGATCTTTTCCTGATCAAAGGCGGGGGTGGCGCGTTGCTGCGGGAAAAAATCGTTGCGGCGGCCTCCGCGCGCATGATCGTGATCGCCGATCGCAGCAAAATGGTTGCCACACTCGGCCGTTTTCCTCTGCCAATCGAGGTGGTCCCGTTCGGTCTGCTGGCAACGGAGCGTGCGATTGAGAAGGCCATTGGTGCAATTCAGCAATCCGGTCCACTAACGTTGCGGCGAGGCAAAGACGGTCATCCTTTCGTCACGGATAGCGGCCACTGGATTGTCGATGCCGCGCTTGACCGGGTTGACGAGCCCGCCGCGTTGGCGCATGCGCTTTCGGGTGTTCCGGGAGTGGTGGAACACGGTCTGTTCATTGGCTTGGCGCACATGGCTATTATTGGCGGGCCGGACGGCGTGGAAATCATCGAAGGCCGTGGAATCTCGAGCTAGATGGAGTTTAAAGATGCGTTTCGTTCAGTTCATTAAAAGCGCTGTCGCGCCGGCGGGTGTTGTCATTGCGTTGGTTGCGTTCACTGCCGGCGCCACGGCCCAGCAGACATCCACAGCGGCCGTGCAGACAGCCAAGGAAATAGTGAACGTTACCGGTGCCACGGCTCTATTCAACCCCTTGATTCCCGGTGTGATAGAGCAAGCAAAGAATCTGTTTCTTCAGCAAAACCCAGGTCTGGCCAAGGATCTCAACGAGATTGTCACTAAAATGCGTGCCGACCTTGCGCCCCGCTTTAGTGAACTGACCGACGAGGTGGCAAAGCTCTATGCGGCTCACTTCAGTGAGGCGGAGCTCAAGCAAGTGTTGGCGTTCTACAAGTCGCCGATAGGCATGAAATTGATCGCCGAGCAGCCGAAGGTCGGAGAAGAGAGTCTGAAATTCGCGCAGGACTGGGCAAACAAACTATCCGACCAGGTGATCGCAGATATGCGTGACGAACTGAAAAAGCGGGGTCACGCACTTTGACAGGCGACCGCCGGCGATCGGTCCGCCGGTCGTGGCACAGCAGTTGGTTCGGCTGATGGCGGATCACGACGTCGATCTTTTCGTTATCGGAGCTGGGTCCGGTGGCGTACGCGCGGCGCGAGTCGCTGCGAGCTATGGCGCTAGCGTGATGATCGCCGAGGAATATCGTGTCGGGGGCACGTGCGTTATACGCGGCTGCGTGCCAAAAAAGCTCCTGGTTTATGCGTCGCGATTTTCTGACGAATTTGAGGATGCAGCCGGTTATGGCTGGACAATATCAGAACCGACATTCCATTGGCCGGCGCTGATCGCCAACAAAGATCGCGAGATTGCGCGACTCGAAGCGGCCTACAAAACCACACTCGAACGGTTCAACGTCAGCCTCGTAAAGAGCCGCGCCGTGCTCGAAGATGCGCACACCGTGCGCCTGGCGACCGGCGCTCGTGTGCGCGCCGAGACGATTCTGATTTCGACCGGCGCGTGGCCGCATTTTGGTCCGAAAATTCCGGGCATCGAGTACGCAATCTCTTCAAATGACGCTTTCAATCTTGCCAAGTTGCCAAGGCGAATTGTAATCCAGGGCGGAGGCTACATTGCAGTAGAATTTGCCAGCATCTTCGCGGGGCTCGGCAGCGAGGTGACGCTGGTATATCGCGGCGAAAATATTCTTCGCGGATTTGATGATGATGTGCGGGAGCACTTACGCAGCGAGATGCGTGGACGAGGCATCACTGTCACTTGCGGGCACACTGTTACGGCAATCGAAAAATCAGGTGACGAATTTGCCACGCAGTTGTCGGACAATAGTACAATTATTGCTGACAACGTCATGTTTGCGATCGGTCGTCGCCCGAATGTGATGGGGCTCGGAATTGAAAGTTTGAACGTTAAGATTCACGAGCGCGGCGGCATCGAGGTTGACGAGTACTCACGTACGGCGACACCGAATGTTTATGCCGTCGGCGATGTGACAAACCGCGTCAACCTGACGCCGGTGGCGATCCGGGAGGGCCACGCATTTGCCGACACGGTGTACGGCGGGAAACCCACGCCGGTCGATCACAGCAAGGTGCCGACGGCGGTATTTTCCGAGCCCGAAGTCGGCGTCATTGGACTCACTGAGGCTCAAGCGCGGGAGCAGTTGCGTAAGGTCGATGTCTACAAGACCACGTTTCGTCCGATGAAGGCGACTCTGTCCGGTCGCAACACGCGCTCGTTCATGAAGCTATTGGTCGACGGCGTTACTGACCGCGTCGTCGGTTGCCACATCGTCGGTCCCGACGCAGGCGAGTTGATCCAGGTCGTTGGAATAGCTGTGACGATGGGTGCAACCAAGGCCGACTTCGATGCCACCATGGCCGTCCATCCGACTGCCGCCGAGGAACTGGTCACCATGCGCGAAAAGGCCGTGAGCTACGGTCGCGCGGCAGCGGAATAATGCGTAAATAACCCAATGGATTGGAATAACTGGCCTGAGTGGGGCGCGGTCGTGTATAACGCCGGCCAAACGCTGGAGCAGTGAGCAATGGCCGAACGTTGGACGCCCGATAGTTGGCGCAAAAAGCCAATTCAGCAGGTCCCGGATTATCCGGACCGGCAGGCGTTGGCTGACGTCGAGAAGCAACTTGCCACCTTCCCACCGTTGGTGTTTGCCGGCGAAGCGCGCAGTCTGAAGAGACAATTGGCGCGTGTTACGAAGGGCGAAGCTTTCCTGCTGCAAGGTGGCGACTGCGCCGAAAGTTTTGCGGAGCATGGCGCCAATAACATCCGCGACTTTTTCAGGATGTTTTTGCAAATGGCGGTGGTGTTGACCTATGCCGCGGCTTCACCGGTGGTGAAGGTAGGCCGCATTGCTGGCCAGTTCGCAAAGCCTCGTTCCTCGCCAAGCGAAAAGCGCGACGGAAAGGAACTGCCGAGTTACCGTGGTGACATTATCAATGACATCGCCTTCACCGAAGAGGCGCGCCGGGCGGATCCGCGTCGTCAGATCGAGGCCTATCGGCAGTCGGCTGCAACGCTCAATCTGCTGCGTGCGTTCGCGCAAGGCGGCTACGCCAACCTCGCCAGCGTACGCCAATGGATGCTCGGCTTCGTTAAGGATAGCCCACAGTCTCGACGCTATGTCGAATTGTCGGACCGAATTTCCGAGGCGCTTGGCTTCATGCAGGCCTGCGGCCTTGATCTGGAGGGGCATCCCGAACTGCGCACCACCGAGTTTTATACGAGTCATGAGGCATTGCTGCTCGGTTTCGAGGAAGCAATGACGCGCGTCGATTCGACGACCGGCGACTGGTACGCGACATCCGGCCACATGCTGTGGATAGGAGATCGCACGCGGCAACACGATCATGCGCACATCGAATACGCGCGCGGGATCAAGAATCCCCTTGGACTGAAATGCGGGCCGTCGAGCAAGCCTGACGACTTATTGCGTCTGATCGAAATCCTGAATCCCGAGAATGAGCCGGGCCGGCTCACGCTGATTAGCCGCTTTGGTTCCGAAAAGGTTGGTGAGCTTCTTCCGTCACTCGTCCGCGCCGTACAGCGCGAGGGCAGGATGGTGCTGTGGTCGTGTGATCCGATGCACGGCAACACAATCACCTCGGCGAGCGGTTACAAGACCCGGCCGTTCGATCTGATCTTGAAAGAAGTCCGCAACTTCTTCGAGGTTCATCAGGCCGAAGGCACCTATGCCGGAGGCGTGCATCTGGAGATGACAGGACAGAATGTCACGGAGTGCACTGGCGGCGCCCGTGCAATTAGCGAAGCTGATCTCAACGACCGCTATCACACGGTCTGCGATCCGCGGCTCAATGCGGAGCAGGCGATTGATCTCGCCTTCCTGCTGGCGGAATTGCTCAAGAAAGAGCGGTCCGTGCGGAACAAGCCAATGCCAGTGGCTGCCGGACTCTGAGGTCGTAAGTATTCATTCCGATTTGGTGTTAGTATCGGTGAGGCAGGCTGCCAGCTCGGTGCGGCTTGCCGCTGCACAACAAATATGTCCGAGCCGGGGAGGCCTTATGAAACATCACCGTTGGCGGCCAGTGGAGCTTTGCTTCGCTTTGGCCGTATTACCAATTTTTACGGTCGGAGCTACAGCGCAGATTGCGGTTTCCGCAAATGACAACAAGGCCGTGCTGGTCAACGGCGCGAACGTGGTGCCGGCCACGCCGGCAGCCGACACGGTGAGCATCATCGACCTCGGTGCGTCGCCGCCGAAGGTGATCGGCGAAGTCAAGGCACCGGCCAGCGTGGTCGGGCCGCCGCAGAGCGTTGCCATATCGCGCGACGAAAGCTTCGCGCTGGTGACTGGAGCCTTCAAAGTTGATCCGGCTGATCCAAAGAAGGCCGTTCCTGATAACAAGCTCTCGGTTATTGATCTCAAAGCCAAGCCACCTGCGGTTATTGCCACTTTGGAGGCTGGCCTTGGCGCAGCGGGCGTATCGATCAACAACGCTGGCACACTGGCGCTGGTCGCAAACCGCAGTGAAGGCACCATTTCAGTTTTCACAGTGGACGGCAACAAGCTCACGGCGGCCGGCAAGATCGACCTCGGTGATCCCAAGTCGGGCCCCAGCCATGTCGCATTCACGCCGGATGGCAAAAGCGCACTAGTGACGCGCGACGGCGATCATCGAATTTCGATCCTGTCGGTCGACGGCAACAAAATACAAGACAGTAAGGCGTTCATGATGGGTGGTGTTCGACCCTACAGTCTTGAAATCAGTTCGAAGGGCGATGTCGCCGTGGTCAGCAATCAAGGTGGCGGGCAGGGCGATATCGACACCATCACTGTGATTGACCTCAGGGCAAAGCCGCCACGCGTTGTCGACACGATCAGCGTTGGCCAGACGCCGGAAGGCGTCGGGATGTCCGGTGATGGTGCTTACGTTGCTGTCACAGTGATGAACGGTTCAAACAGACCTAAAAATCACCCGGCTTTCAACGATTACGGCCTGCTGCAGATCTACTCGATCAAGGGAACCAATCTCACCAAAGTCGCGCAGGCCAAAGTGGGTCATTGGTGTCAAGGCGCAGCCTTCAGTAGAAATAACAAGACCGTGGTGATCCAGTGCATGGTCGAAAAAAACCTGCAGGCCTTTAACTTTGACGGCCGCAGTCTGAAGCCAGCGGGCACGGTACCGCTCAGCGGCGGTGGCGCCGGATTGCGGACGGCGGCGAAATAGAGACATTGGCTTTCCGGCGGGTGCTGGATCACTCCAGTGCCCGCCGATCCGTGTATTTAGAGTCCATAAGGTAAATGAAATCCCGCGCGGCAGCTGCTGTTTCGGCCCGCTTTGATCGTTTTATCTCGCAAATCAGCGATGCAAGCACCCCATTGCCGGATGGGACGTCAAGGCGGTAGAGCTTGCCTATGAGCGTCCGTCCCGCTGAGAAGCTGGCCATTGCCGTCGCGCAACTCAACTCGACCGTTGGCGACCTCGCCGGCAACGTCGAAAAAGTGAAAAGTGCACGCGTGGCTGCCGCCGCGCAGGGCGCTGACCTGGTTGTCTTTCCGGAGTTGTTCATCGCCGGGTATCCGCCCGAGGATCTGGTGCTCAAGCCGGCATTCCAGAATGCCTGTCGGTCAGCCATCGAAACGCTGGCACGAGAAACTGCCTCCGCGGGTCCGGCTCTGCTGGTTGGCACGCCATGGCTCGACAGTGGGAAGCTTCATAATGCTGTCGCGCTGCTCGATGGCGGCGCCATTGCCGCGCTGCGCTACAAGGTTGATCTTCCCAACTACGGCGTATTCGATGAAAAACGCGTGTTCGTGCCGGGACCAATGCCAGGACCGGTAAATTTCCGCGGCGTTCGCCTGGGGCTTCCGATTTGCGAGGATATCTGGGGCGCCGAGGTCGTCGAGTGTCTGGCAGAAACGGGCGCGGAGATGCTCATCGTCCCGAACGGCTCGCCATACTGGCGGCAGAAGGGCGACGTACGTCTCAATATTGCGGTGGCGCGCGTAACCGAGCAGGGACTGCCGACGGTCTATGTCAATCAGGTAGGTGGTCAGGACGAGTTGGTGTTCGACGGTGTGTCGTTCGGTTTGCATGCGGATTGCTCGCTTGCATTCCAACTCGCTGCTTTTGAAGAGACGATCGTCACCACCCGGTGGGCTCGCCGCAACGGCACCTGGCGCTGCGAGAATGGCCCGGTCGTCAGTAGCGTGGAGGCCGATCGTGCCGACTACACGGCCTGCGTGCTGGGTCTGCGCGACTACGTCAACAAAAATGGATTTCCCGGCGTCGTGTTGGGCTTGTCCGGCGGCATCGACTCTGCCTTGTGCAGCGCGATGGCAGTCGATGCCTTGGGTGCGGAGCGAGTCCGCTGCATAATGCTTCCGTACAAATTTACCTCGCAGGAGTCGCTCAAAGATGCCGCAGCGTGCGCCAGGGCGCTCGGCGTGCGCTATGAGACGTTGCCGATCGCATCGGCGGTGGAGGGGTTCGAAGCAGCACTGGCGCCCGCTTTTTCGGGCGTACCGCGCGATGTCACAGAAGAAAACTTGCAGGCCCGTGCGCGCGGCACGATCCTTATGGCGATTTCCAACAAGTTCAATCTCATGGTGGTGACGACCGGAAACAAATCGGAAATGTCGGTCGGCTATGCAACTCTCTATGGCGACATGAATGGCGGCTTCAATCCGATCAAGGACCTCTACAAAACCGAGGTGTTCCGGCTTTCTCGCTTGCGCAACGGCTGGAAGCCGGAAGGTGCCAAAGGACCGGATGGGCCGGTTATTCCCGAAAATATCATTACACGGCCGCCAACCGCAGAATTGCGAGAAAATCAGAAGGACGAAGACTCTCTGCCAGCTTATGCGGTGCTTGATCCTATCCTCGAGCGCCTCGTTGAGCGCGAGGAACCGGTGTCCGCTATAGTCAACGCCGGTTTCGACCGCGATACCGTGATGCGCGTCGATCGCATGATCAATATCGCGGAATATAAACGCCGCCAGGCAGCTCCCGGCGTGAAGGTCACGCTCAAGAATTTCGGCCGCGACCGGCGCTATCCAATCACAAATCGTTTCCGCGATCCGGGCACACCAATGCCGCCGCCCGATGTTTCCTTGATTACCGGCAAGCCCGTAAAGTCTGAGGCACTCGACTTTTGACCGACCCCACTATGGCGTCGGCAGAAAGGTCGGTCCGACCGTGCGTACAGTGCGTTTTCCTGGAGCAGTCTGGCCAGGCGTCTCCGCAGCTGGAGCCGAATCCGCGGGCGTAGTTGCAATTGCCGGTGCAGGTGCTGGCGCACGCTGTTCGGGCCGGATTGGCTTGCCATCGGCGCCGATCCGCGGTTGGGAGAGCTGTTTGGCGTTTTGCTCGGTGACGACCACGTCGCCAGGAACGACCGTATCGTCCGGGCCAAGGGCCTTGAGCGTTTGCGCCCAGCTTTCCCCCGGCCGGCGACAGCTGCAGGCAGGGTCCACCGCCTTGCGATACTGGAAGGCGTTCGGAAGTTCCGTGTAGGGCCTGCCATTGAGCGAAACCGCCTGCGCCATTTCCTCGCCTGGATTGTGATAGGTGTAGAGCGAAACTTCGGACGCCGGACACATGCGTTGGCAGCTTTGCTCGTCATCGCGGAAGCGATCGGGCGACGTCGAGTAGGAAATCGGGAAATAGAAACCGTCACAGGTTCGTACGCACACGGTGCGGAAGGTCCCGCCCATTGGCCCAAGGGGCGTTGAAACCACACTGCCGCCGCCATTGTCACCAAACAGACGATCCCAGAAGCCGCCCTGCTGACCGGCGAGAGCGGCGGAGCGATATTGCGCGCCGCATCCATTGTCACCCAGCGCGATCAATAGTCCCCGCCGTTGGGCAGCCCGCTCAGTGGTACCGCCGTTGAGCCGCTCGAGATCGTTCCGCATGCGCTCAAGTGCGTTGCGCTGTTGGTCAATCTGCCGGTTCAGCCCGCCGCATTGCGGCGGCATATTGCTGAAGATCGAGAAAAAGCCGGACATTTCACAGCCGATTCGGCGCGACTGCGCCACCAGACGGTCGACTTCGAATTGCTGGCGATTGACCGTATCTTCGATGCGGCGGATCTGTTCAATGCGTGCCGGATCGGCGTTGCCTCGATCGAGCGTTGCGAGCTGGGCTTCCAGCCGCTGGCAGGCCGGATTGGACGACTGGGCGTGCGCCAAAGCGAGGCCCGTCAGCACCAGAAAGGCGGCAGTCGCCCCAGACTTATAGGATAAACCCCTCATGCGTGCGCACTCTAGGCTGAGAATCACATTGGCGCGAGCCTTGTTGTCAGTGCGCGCGTGCGACTTCAGAACGCAGGTTCCAGAGCACGCCGGAAACGATGATCAGGGCGCCAAGCAGGACGAAAACGTCAAGTCGCTCGCCGTAGAAAGCCCAGCCAACTACTGCGATCAGCGGAATACGCATGAAGTCCAAGGGTACAACCAGAGTCGCATCACCGGATCGGAATGCGTTACTCAGGCAATAGTGGGATGTGAGTCCCGCGATGCCGACCCCGATTGCAGGCAAAATGTGACGGGGTTCGAACCGCAAAAAAACGGTCGGGTCGCTGCCGATGAGCGAGAGAGGGAGCTGGATTACTGCCATCCAAAATACGATGCCAAAGGTGGTCTCGGTTTTCGTCAGCTGTTTGGTTGTGATCATGGTGATGGCGTACCCGAACGCCGCCAGCAATACCAAAATCGCTGCTGGGTTGAAGCCTGCGATACCGGGCCGCAGGATTACGAGCACGCCGATCAACCCAAGTATAACGACGCCGAGACGACTCGGTGTCATACGTTCGTGCAAGAACCAAACAGCGAGGACGGCCGTCCACGCCGGCATCGTGAATTCCAGCGCGAACACCGTCGCAAGCGGCAGCATTGTAAGGCTGAGAGCCCACGAATATTGCGAAGCGTAGTGGACCGTATTGCGGAAAAGATTGAGGCCCATCCGCCGAGGCAGCGCGTGAACACGCAGATCCTTGCGCACGGCCAAAAGCGTACCAAGGACGAAAAGAGCGACGCCGCTACGGATGGCGAGGATTTCGAAAATGCTCAATCCGGCACGTGCCAATTCGCGGATTGACACTGCCATGACAGAAAACGAAAGCAATGCGCCGACCATCCAAAGGACGACGCGCGAGATTTTATTGTCGGTCACGTGCTGTCCGTTGGCGGTGCAGGGAAAGAGTGGTGTGGTGTAATTGTCGGGCGTGCGCCGAGGCCAGAGTCATTCAGCATCCGGCTGATTTTCGGGCTTTGCCCTCTCGAAGGCCGGAAGCTTTTGGCAGGCGGCGTCTACTGCCACAATCTTTGGAAAGTTGTTGAGCGGTACCTTGAGGCGCCGCGCATTTGCGACCTGAGGCACAAGACAAATGTCGGCAAGCGTAACGTGTGCCCCGCACGCGTAGGGCCCGGCCGCGAGCAATCCTTCAAGCGCAGTAAATCCCTCGATGATCCAGTGGTGATACCAGGCGTCAATTTCGGGTTGCTCGTGCTTAAGCTGGCGTTTGAGGTACTGCAATGCGACGAGGTTGTTGAGCGGATGAATATCGCAGGCAATTATCTGCGCAATCGCCCGCGATTTGGCCCGGTCGAGCGCATCGGCTGGCAACAAGGGAGGTTCGGGGTGAATGTCGTCCAGATATTCGATAATCGCGAGCGATTGGGTGAGCACCTCGCCACTCGATAGCTCGAGTGCGGGTACGCGCGCCTGCGGATTAACGGCACGAAATGCGGCCGTGTGCTGGCGCCCACCATCTTTTGTCAGATGGATGGGCACCATTTCGTAAGGAATGCCCTTGAGATTCAGCGCTATGCGCACCCGGTACGCGGCGGACGAACGAAAATAGGAATAGAGTTTCACGGATTGACCCCGGCTTGTGTCAACGCAACTTAGCCGGGACGGTGTCCGTTGGCGATATGGGTACAAGCTGCGCCGAGTGCTCTGTGAATCTGACAAGTGCGCGATCAAGGGCCGCTGGCGTTCCCGTTCGATACGCTGCTTGCGTGACAGAATCTGGCGACTTGAGCCAGCCTGCAACGATTCTAGAGTGGGCCCTGGGAAAAGGACGTGCCTCAGCGGCGAGATGGCCACGACCGAAGGGCTGCAAGTCTTCGCGAAAGCGCGCCCGGTCTTGAGTCCTCAGTAGATGAAATGATGAGGACCCATCTGGCGTATATCCTGGAGATCAGTATTACCATCGAGCCGGTCCATTGGATGCCCGGCCCTACAACGCGTAACCCTGGCGCCTGTTCCTGAGGGGGTACGGACATTGTTGCGATTGCGACTAGAGCGCTGTCCCGGACGGAACTGCTACGGTACAAGTGCTGCAAATGAGGGCCGTTATGGACCAACCGCGTCACGTGATACCGGCACTTGAGAGCATTTACCGCACGTTTGCGCCGATTACCGAGCCCCTTATCAGAGTGATGGCCGGAGGCTCACTTGCAATTCATGGCTTCCCAATTCTGTTCGGGAATACCGCTGCCGCCGCGAAATTTCTGGAAAGTGTGGGATTCGAGAATGCACTGTTTTGGGCGTACGTCGTCGGCGCCGTGGAGCTGGTGTGCGGCCTTTGTCTTGCCGCCGGATTTCTGACCCGGCTGGTCGCCGCACCGATAATCGGGTTTCTCCTGATTGCAATCATCACGTATCACTGGCAATTCGGTTTTGCGTGGGAAAACCGCGGTATCGAATATCCTTTGTTTTGGGCGATCGTGGTTTTCCATTTCCTTATACGGGGCGGGGGACCATGGTCTGTCGATGCGCTGATCGGATGCGAGGTGTAACGCGGTGACGGCATTCGCTTCCACCGAAGATCTCGGAGAAAAGAAAGTCTCGTTCGACCAGATCGGTGTCGGGTTATATGCCTACACCGCAGAGGGTGATCCCAATACGGGCATCATCGTAGGCGACGACGCAGTGATGGTGATCGATACACAGGCCACACCGGCAACGGCCGGCGACGTGATCGCGAGGATCGCGAAAATCACCGACAAGCCGGTCAAATACGTTCTGTTGACTCACTATCATGCGGCGAGGGTGCTCGGTGCCTCGGCCTTCAAGGGTGCAGAGATTCTGGCGTCAGATGCCACGCATCGCATGATCGCGGAGCGCGGTAAGGAGGACATGGACTCTGAAATCGCCCGCTTTCCACGCCTGTTTCGGGCCGCCGAAACCATTCCTGGACTGACGTGGCCAACTGTGACGTTCCCCGATCAGATCTCGGTCTGGCTAGGTCGGCGTGAAGTGCGGATCATTCACATGGGACGCGGGCACACGGCGGGCGATGTGGTTGCGATCGTTCCCGACGCCGGTGTCGTATTTTCGGGTGATCTCGTTGAATACAAGTCAGCTTGTTATTGTGGAGATGCACACTTCACCGAGTGGCTTGCGACGCTCGATCATCTCGCCGAATTGCAAGCCAGTGTGCTTATGCCGGGACGCGGTGCAGCGCTCACGACACCGGAAATGGTCAAGGATGGAATCGAGCTCACGGCCGATTTTGTTTCAACTCTCTACAGGTCGATACAGGAAAGCGTGAGCAAGGGCCGATCTCTGAAAGATGCTTTTGACTTCGCCCGTCTCACGATGGATCCCAAGTTCAAAGATTTCGCGATCTATGAACATTGTTTGCCGTTTAGCGTTTCACGCGCGTATGACGAGGCGCGTGGCATTGAGTGGCCCGTCATCTGGACCACCGACCGTGATCGCGAGATGTGGGCAGCCTTGCAGGGCTAAGCGGTGGGGCGGTCAGCGCGTGCAAACGATGGCGACGACGTTGCAGGTATTATTCTGGCAACCCTGTGCGTCGCTGGCAGTCGGGCCGCCGGTAATGTCGTTGCGATCGACCTTGTGGTAAGTCGAAGCTTCCGCAAAGGCCTGCGTCTTGCAGTAGGCGTTCGCGGCGGCGGCACCGCATTTTTCGCCGAACGCGAGGCAGCGGTCGATGCCGTAGCCGTCGGAGTCGTTGGCCACGATGAACATGCGGCGCTCGGCTTTTGCCGAAGTCGCGAAGCCCAGGCACAGCATAGCAGCGAGACCGACCGAGACCGTCCGCATTACGAAAATACCCGTGAATGGAGGCGCCGAACCACGCCCGGTGCCGATTCCCAGAATGTGAGCAAAATCGTTAAGCAGCGATTAACCGGGCGGGCTATGGAATTTTTTCCCGTGTTTGTCACGGTTTGCGCCAAGACCTTGACGGCAAAGACGCGACAAATCATTGTGCGGCCATGAACGGCCTTAACCATATCTGCGGCATTTGCCCGGAGATTATTCGCTAGCGCATCACGCTGGCTGCGGCCGTCTTTTCTCATCATTGAGATAGCAGGACGCCCGGCCAGCGGGGCCGACGGATGTCATTCGCTATGGAACTCAAGCTCTACGATACGCTGACACGCGAGAAGCGGGTGTTCACCCCGCTCGATCCGTCGCGCGTGCGCATGTATGTGTGCGGGCCGACCGTCTATGACTTCGCCCATATCGGCAACGCACGCCCGGTGATTGTGTTTGATGTGCTGTTCCGGCTGCTGCGTCACATCTACGGGCCGGATCACGTCACTTACGTCCGCAACGTCACCGACGTTGATGACAAGATCAATGCGCGTGCAGCCGAGCGTGGCGTTTCGATCCGTGATCTGACCGAAGAGACTTATAGGAATTTCAAAGCCGACGTTGCAGCACTCGGCTGCCTGCCTCCTACCATCGAGCCGCGCGCAACCGAGCACATCGACGAGATGAAGGCGCTGATCGAGCGGCTCGTGAAGTCCGGCCACGCCTATGTGGCGGAGGACAATGTGCTGTTCCATGTGCCGTCGATGAAGGATTACGGAAAGCTTTCAAATCGACCGCTCGATGAAATGATCGCAGGTGCGCGCGTCGAAGTCGCGCCCTACAAGAAGGACCCGCAGGACTTCATCTTGTGGAAGCCATCGAAGCCGGGCGAGCCGGCATGGCCTTCACCCGTGGGTGTGAAGACACCGGGCCGGCCAGGTTGGCACATCGAATGCTCCGCCATGTCATGGAAGCATCTCGGCGAGACATTCGATATCCATGGCGGCGGCATCGATCTTGTCTTTCCGCATCACGAGAATGAGATCGCGCAATCGCGCTGTGCGTTCCATACGCCGGTGATGGCGAATTACTGGATGCACAACGGCTTTTTGCAGGTCGAAGGCGAGAAGATGAGCAAAAGTCTCGGCAACTTCGTGACGATCCATGAGTTGTTGAAGGATTGGCCGGGTGAGGTGGTGCGTTTCACGATGCTGCAAACGCAATACCGGCAACCGATCAATTGGACGATCGCTGGATTGCGTGAAGCGCAAAAGAACCTCGATCACTGGTACGACCTGACCGCTGACGCGGAGCCCAGCTATCTTTGTGCAGACGCCCTTGGTGGGCTGTTGGATGATCTCAATACACCGAAGGCTTTCGCCGCTCTGCACGATTTGCGTGGCGAAGCTGCGAAAGGTGTCAAACCTGCAGCGGCGTGTTTGAAGGCGAGTGCGCAATTGATCGGCTTGCTGCAATTGCCTGCGACCAAATGGGCGACCTTCCGCCCTGCGTCACTTTCCATCGACGAAAATAAAGTCGTAAGTCTGATTGAGGCTAGAGCAGCAGCACGTGCAGAAAAAAACTTCAGGGAATCGGACCGTATCCGCGATGAACTAGCTGCTATGGGAGTCGTGCTGAAAGATTCCAAGGATGGCACCACATGGGAGATCGCGCGGTGATGGCGGTAGCGCATCCCAAACTCGCGCTGCGGCCATTCTTGCCGGCGGACGCGCCATTGCTCCGTGAAATATTCCGCGACAGTATCGAGGAATTGACCTCGGATGATTACACCGAGGCGCAGCAGGAAGTATGGGCTTCAGTCGCCGACAATGTCGCTGACTTCGGAAAAAAGCTTTCAGGGCGGTTGACGCTGGTAGCGACGATGGAGGGCTCGCCCGTTGGTTTTGCCTCGCTCGAAGGCAAGGATAAGATTGACATGCTCTATGTCCATCCGGCCGCGACGGGTCAGGGCGTTGGCGCCATGCTTGTAGATGCACTGGAGAAGCTTGCGGGTTCGCGGGGCGAGGCCAAAATCGTCGTGGATGCCAGCGACAGCGCGCGCGGCTTCTTCGAGAAGCGTGGCTATGTTGCCCAGCAGCGCAACACCGTTTCGGTCGGCGACGAGTGGCTCGCCAACACAACGCTGCACAAACAACTTGCCGCTAAACGGGAGGCGCAATGACCAAGCCCGACACACCGTTTCCGCGTCATTGGCTCTACTACATCGTGCTCAAGTACGGGGTGATCGCGGCGGCGATCGCACTCGCACTCTATGTCGGCTACCTGATCGCCTGATGGAGTTCCAGCGCCACCATATCGTGTTTGGTGTTATCGCCCTCGTCGTCGCGGCGGCGCTGGCGGCGAATTATTATTTGTGGTGACGGCAATGGCCCTCGAACGCATTTATCTCTTCGACACCACACTGCGCGATGGCGCGCAGACCAACGGCGTCGATTTCACGCTTGCCGACAAACTGGCGATCGCCGCTATGCTCGACGAACTCGGCATCGATTATGTCGAGGGCGGCTATCCCGGTGCCAACCCGACCGACTCGGAATTGTTTGGCGCGGATCGCAGGCTGAATGCGACGTTCACCGCCTTTGGCATGACCCGTCGACCCGGTCGCTCGGCCTCCAATGACCCCGGTCTTGCCGCATTGCTCAATGCCAAGGCCGATGCCGTTTGCTTTGTCGCCAAGTCGTGGGACTACCACGTCAAAGTCGCTCTGGAGACGACCAACGAGGAGAACCTCTCATCAATCCGTGACAGTGTCCGTGCTGCGAAAGCGAAGGGCAGGGAGGTCCTTCTCGACTGCGAACATTTCTTTGATGGTTACAAGGCTAATCCGAAATACGCGCTGGCCTGCGCCAAGGCGGCTTACGAAGAAGGCGCACGGTGGGTTGTCCTGTGTGACACGAATGGCGGAACACTGCCGGACGAAGTTGAAAAGATCGTCAGGGAGGTCGTGAAAGCCATTCCCGGAGATCACGTCGGTATCCACGCCCACAACGACACTGACCAGGCGGTGGCGAATTCTTTTGCTGCGATTCGTGCCGGTGCGCGGCAGATTCAGGGTACGCTCAATGGACTCGGCGAGCGTTGCGGCAATGCCAACCTTGTTTCGATCATTCCTACGCTCAAGCTGAAACCGGAATTCGCCGAACGTTTCGAGATTGGTGTCAGCGACGCAGCGCTGAAGAAGCTTGCGCATGTTTCGCACGCGCTCGATGAACGGCTCAATCGGGCTTCCAATCGGCACGCGCCTTACGTGGGCGAAAGCGCCTTTGCGACCAAAGCGGGTATTCACGCCTCTGCAATCTTGAAGGATCCGGCAACCTACGAACATGTCGCGCCCGAAACGATCGGCAACCGACGCAAGGTACTGGTGTCAGAGCAGGCCGGAAAATCAAATGTGCTGGCCGAGCTCGAGCGGGTGGGTATTAAGGCGGATAAGGACGACCCGCGTATCGGACAGCTTTTGGAGATCGTCAAGGAACGGGAGACGCTCGGTTACGCCTACGAGGCCGCGGATGCGTCGTTCGAATTGCTGGCCCGTCGTACGCTCGGAAAAGTGCCGAACTATTTCGACGTCACGCAGTTCGACGTTAACGTCGAACAGCGCAACAACGCCAAGGGTGAGCGCGTTACGGTTACAATGGCCGTGGTCAAGGTGAAGGTTGGCGATGACAACATGATTTCCGCAGCGGAAGGCAACGGTCCCGTCAATGCGCTTGATCTCGCTTTGCGTAAGGATCTTGGTAAGTATCAGAAATATATCGCGGGACTGAAACTGACCGACTATCGCGTGCGCATCCTCAATGCCGGGACCGAGGCGGTGACGCGAGTGCTGATCGAAAGTGAGGATGAAAATGGCGACCGCTGGACCACGATTGGGGTGTCACCCAACATCATCGACGCCTCGTTTCAGGCCTTAAGGGATTCCATAATTTTTAAGCTGGTGAAGTCCGGAGCGCCTGCGTGATTGATCACGTTTCTGTCGTGGTAGGGGATATCGCGGCAGCAACGCGGTTCTATGAAGCGCTGCTCGCGACTATCGCGATCAGCAAACTCGAAATCCGGCCGACAACCGTTGGGTTTGGCAAGAAATATCCGGAGTTCTGGATCAATCTCCGTACTGAGACTGCAATAGCCCCAAGTGGGGCTCATGTATGTTTTCGCGCCGGCACGACAGACATGGTTGATGCGTTTCACCGGGCTGCGCTTGCCGCGGGTGGCGCGAGCGACGGCGCGCCCGGCTTGCGGCCTCAGCATGGCGGGGGATACTACGCGACCTTCGTCCGCGACCCTGATGGCAACCGCATCGAAGCGGTGACATTCGTCAAGATGGAATAGTTCGATAATGCGCCCTTGCGCAGGAACAAGCGCGGATCGTGGCAGCGGCCGACTATAACCGGTCTGCAATCACCGCCGGCATTTCCTTTTCTTCCGCGGACACCGCAGCCGCCGCATTCTTCAACATCGGCAGAATGTCCTCGACCTTGTCGGCCACGAGCAGGTCGAAATCGAGGTCGCCACGGATGAATTCGAGGGCCTTCATGTGATCGATCAGCGCGCAAAGCGGATCCCAGAAGTGCTTGATATTCGCAAGCAGGATCGGTTTGCGATGGCGGCCAAGCTGAACCCATGTCATCTGTTCGACAACTTCTTCGAGCGTTCCGACACCGCCTGGCATGGCCACGAAGGCATCCGCCATCTCGAACATTTTGCGCTTTCGTTCGTGCATGTCGCGCGTGACAATGAGATTGTCGGCACGCATCGCATGCTCACGCGCGACCAGGAATTCGGGAATAATGCCGGTCACCTCTCCGCCGTGGTCACGGACCGCTTTGGCAACGGCTCCCATCATTCCGACCGAACCGCCGCCGAAGACGAGGCCGATGCCGTTTTTGGCGAGAAGAGTGCCGAAGGCGCGCGCGCTCTCGACGAAGGCTGGATCCACGCCCGGACCGGAGCCGCAATAGACGCAAATTTTCCGAATTTTGCTGGGTTTTTCGCTTCTGTTCATGGATATGGATGTGCATCTGGCTTGCGGCATCGTCAAGGCGGTTGCCGAAAATCACGATCTGCCTCGCGAACGCGCCAGAAAGGGTGATTACTGGCCAGAATCCCCCTATATGAAGACCCTGAATGAGTGACCATCATCATCATCGGGCATCCGCTAGCGAATCGCGCGTCTCTGCAGACCGTGGAGCGCTGCTGACGACCCTCATCCATCTGTGGCCTTACATTTGGCCTTCGGATCGGCGCGATCTGAAACGGCGCGTGATCGGGTCTGTCGTGCTCTTGCTGGCCGCAAAACTTGCGACCATGGCGGTGCCGTTTACGTTCAAATGGGCCACCGATGCACTTGCGGGGCACGGCACCGCGCCGGTTGCGGCTTCCAACTGGCTGCTATGGGCGATCGCGGCGCCGGTCGTCATGACCATCGCCTATGGTGCCATGCGCATTTTGATGGCGGCGCTCACCCAACTGCGCGACGGGCTATTCGCCAAGGTGGCAATGAACGCGGTGCGGAGACTCGCCTATCGCACCTTTGTGCATATGCATGAGCTTTCATTGCGCTTTCATCTGGAGCGCAAAACCGGCGGCCTGACGCGCGTTCTCGAACGAGGGCGCAACGGCATCGAAACTATCGTGCGGATGGTAATTCTGCAGTTGTCGCCGACGATCGTCGAGCTTGCTTTGATCGTTGCGGTACTGATGTGGCAATTCGATTGGCGCTATGTGGTGGCGATCATGCTCACGGTCGTGGTCTACATGACGTACACGTACCACGCCACCGAATGGCGCATCGAAATTCGCCGCAAAATGAATGAGAGCGATACTGACGCCAACGTCAAGGCGATCGACTCGC
>DATAPP010000028.1:0-66738 GCA_036265125.1 Pseudolabrys sp.
GCCTCGTTCTCGAATCCCATACTGGAAGGGCCCTGGTGCCGATTCCGAAGAGAAGCGCGAGCCCGCGAGCGACATCGACACTGCAATGGTGGATAGTCTGAAAGCGCTTGACCCCGAACGGCCGATTAGAGAAGCGGATATGGCGCATCAACGGCCACGAGAATATTGACAACCGTTACCGGTCAAACATAGCTTTGTTGCGAGGCTGATGCGGCCTGCTGCTTGCACCCTTTGGGGTTTGGTGAACGCATCGTTCGGCGACACTCGATCCTCCGCACATTGCGAACGGGTCGGCAACGCAAGCGCTGACACTTCCGTTCGCGGAATGTGAGGAAGGACGATGCGCGACTACCGCGACGCCAAAGCCATGGCGCAAACCTTGCGCGACAATCTGAAAAACAAAAACGTCACCCTCTCTGTGGCCGAGAGCTTGGAAATCGTTTCCAAGCAATTCGGCTTCGACAACTGGAACATCTTGGCAGCGAAGGTGAACGATGCCGGGAAGCGTCCGAATGGCAGCGAGGGCGTGGAGTTTTTCGCCACAATCCCCATCATTCGCATGTTCGATGTCGGCAAGGCGAAGGAATTCTACGTCGATTTCCTCGGGTTCACGATCGATTGGGAAGGTCACATCTTTGAGGGCGCCCCGCTTTACATGCAGCTTTCGCGCGATGGCCTGACCCTGCATCTGAGCGAACATCACGGCGACGCGGCGCCCGGCGGCACGACCGTAGTCAGAACGACGGGCATCGAGAAGTTTCACGCCGAGCTTCTTGGCAAGGATTATAAATACAATCGTCCTGCACTCGACATCGCGCCCTATGGCGCAAAGGTGATGTACACGATCGACCCCTTCGGAAACCGCCTGCGTTTCGAACAGGAGATTCCGAAATAAAGAGGCTGTGCTGATCGCTTAAGGGTCAATAGCGGACACCCTCTCCCGGCAAGCGCGGGGCGGGGGAGCGCATGCAGTGGCTGGCCACTTAGTGAACTCCCGCCGCAACGTCAGCGAACGCGGCATCATCCATTCGGACGATGCACCATAACGGCGTCGCGCGGCCAGCGGTTTCCCATTGCCGCCCGCGCAAAGATTCCTTGCCGGAACTCACAGAATTTTCCCCGGCGACACAAAACCGAAAACTGCGTGTCACTCAGCGCACGTATCCGTGGGGTTGTACGCTTCACTCCGTGCTACTCTAGGAGAATTCCCATGGCTATGACCATACGAGGGTCGCGGCTTGCCGCGACTGGCCTCGCGGCGTTTGTCGCCTCGGCGCTCGCCTGCATCGCGCCCGGCCACGCCGCCGATCCCGACAAGACCGTCGACATGATCCCGACCGCGAGTCCGATCAAGCACGTGATCATCATCGTCGGCGAGAACCGCAGCTTCGACCATCTGTTCGCGACCTATGCGCCGAAGAACAAGCACGAGCGCGTGCTCAATCTGTTGTCGCAGGGCATCGTCAAGGCCGACGGCTCGCCCGGGCCGAATTTCACCAAGGGGCATCAGTTCAAGATCATCGCGCCGCCAAACGGGTCCGGCAACTTCTTCATCAGCGCCGGCGCGTCGAGCAAGATGCTCTACCAGTTCCTGCCGCCGCCGGATCTCGCCGGGGTGCAGAATCCGCCGGTCGCCTTCATTCTGACGATTCCGGGCGGCGATCCGGGCCTGCCGCCGCAGGACCAGTTCCTGTTCGGCACCGGCGGCACCGGGCTGCCCAACAATGTCGGCCCCGACACCCGCATCACCAACGTCAACGCGCTGCCGCCCGGCCCCTTCCAGATGACTGGCCCGTCCATGCCGTATGACGCCTACACGGCCGACACCATCCATCAGTTCTTCCAGATGTATCAGCAGATGGATTGCGCCATCGACAGGGAGCACGTCTCCAGGGGCAACCCGACCGGCTGCCTGCACGACCTGCAGTCGGCGATCACCACCACCTTCGCAACCTCGCCGCTCACAACGCCGCCGCAGGTCCCCCGCGACACCGGCCAGACCATGGCGTTCTTCAACATGCAGAAGGGCGACGTGCCGCTGTTCAAGTCGCTCGCCGATCAGTTCAGCATGAGCGACAACTACCACCAGCCCGTGTTGGGCGGCACCGGGCCTGACTCGGTCCCGCTCGGCTTCGCCGATCAGGTGTTCTTCACCGACGGCTCCGCAGCCGGCCACGTCGCAACCCCGCCGGCCTCGCAGATCTACAACCCGAACCCGGTGGTCGCGGCCTACAGCAGCGGCAACTTCAATCTCTACACGTCGCGCAGCTTGTGGTTCAACTGCTCCGACGCGACCGCGCCCGGCGTCAAGCCGATCCTCGATTATCTGGCGAAGCTCCCCTACGAGGTATCGCCGAATTGCCAGGCCGGCGCCTTCTACAACGCCGTCAACGTCGATCCCGCGTGGACGCCGGGCGGCACCCCGCAGGGCGGCACCGTCGTCCCGCAGCAGACCATCCGCAGCATCGGCGACGTGCTCTCAGCCAAGAACATCCCGTGGAAGTATTATGGCGGCGGCTACAATCTGGCAGTCGCGAACAACCCGATCAACGGCTACTGCAACATCTGCAATCCGTTCGAGTATCAGGCCAACTATCCGGCGATGCGGGCCGATCACATGCGCGACGTAACCGATCTGTTCGTCGACATAAAGAACGGCACGCTGCCGGCGGTGTCCTACGTCAAGCCGGATGGCGCCATCGACGGGCACCCGGCTTCGTCGAAGTTCAATATTTTCGAGGCCTTTGCGGGCAACATCATCAACCTGGTCCAGTCGAACCCGGAGGTTTGGAAGGATACCGCGATCTTCGTCACCGTCGACGAGGGTGGCGGCTACTACGACTCCGGCTTCATCCAGCCGGTCGACTTCTTCGGCACCGTCCCGCGCATCCCGATGATCGCGGTCTCGCCGTTCTCGCGCGGCGGCCACATCAGTCACATCTATAATGAGCATTCGTCGTTCGTGAAGTTCGTCGAGCGCAACTGGAGGCTCCACACCACGCTCTCGGCGCGCAGCCGCGACAACCTGCCGAACCCGAAGCAGGACAAGGACGGCGACGCCGACGACTACGTCCCGCGCAACATGCCGGCGATCGGCGACCTGTTCGACCTGTTCAACTTCGACCAGGACGACAACGACGATCACCATGACGACGACCACGGCCACGACCATCACTGAGTGATGGCTCTTCTCCCTTCTCCCTCTCCCCGCGCTTGCGGGGAGGGGGTCGGGGTGAGGGGTCAATCAGGGAGTCGTGACGCTGCCGTTCACAACACGTCACGCCATGTCCGCTTTACCGCCGAAAGCGGACATTCGGTGCGCCACGCGTACTATCCGCCAAGTGCCAAAAGCAGCACGCCGCACCGGTAGCGCTGGCAAGATATCATCCTACATAACCATCGAATGTGCGGTCGCTTCACCAACCGGCTGACGTGGCGCGAGATAGTCGCGCTTTACCGGCTCAGCGTCCCGGCGGAGCCCGAACGCAATCTGCCCGGTCGTTACAACATCTGCCCGACTGACACGATTGATACGGTTGTGGAGCAAGACGGGAAGCGCGATCTCGTGCCGATGCGGTGGGGGCTGGTGCCGTGGTGGTGGAAGAAAAAGGTCAAGGAATTGCCTGCCACGTTCAACGCCCGCGCCGAGACAGTGGCCGAGAAGCCGATGTTTCGTGACGCGTTCAACCGCAAGCGCTGTTTGATCCCGGTCTCGGGTTACTACGAGTGGCAGGCCACGCCGACGGGCAAGCAGCCCTACTACTTTTCAACCGAGAACGGCTCGCCGCTGACCGTCGCCGGGTTATGGGACGAGTGGAAGGATGCCGAAACGGGTCTGCCGCTGATGTCGTGCACCATGATCATCACCACCGCCAATGAGTTCGTGAGCAAGGTACATGACCGGATGCCCGCGCTTCTGACGCCCTTTCAGTTTGACGCGTGGCTGTCGGGAAGCGCCGGAGTAGAGTTGCTCATGCCGTGGGCGCAGAGGTCGCTGCAGGTGTGGCCGGTGTCGCGCCGGGTGAACAGCTCGCGTGCGCCGAGCGACGATCCGTCGCTCATTGATGCTGCGTGACGCCCCGACGAGCAGAACACGAAAAGGTTCCTGCTCACATGGACAATTAAATAACTTTAATTAACGCAGGCCTCTCTGATCTCGCTCCGTTAAATGCGTCGGGTGGCGGAGAGACGGTGCGCTTTCGCCTAACCTTGGGAGGCGAAAGATGACATTCAGTGGCCATTCATCACTAGAGAGGACTAATGGTCGCCCGCTCTGCCCGAAATGCAGAGCGCCATTGTGGATTGTTCGCACTGCACCTGAAAAAATCGCGAACGCTAGGAGAGCCTTTCAGTGCCCGCGTTGCGAGCATTCACACGTGGAAGCGTTGCCCTCAAAGGAAAGAGCCGCAAGTTACTGCGGCTCTTCCGTTGTCTGAAGCAACAGTGGCAACTATTGCCGCGGCTTCGGCGTCGTGTCGTCCTTGTTGATGCCCGCACCGGGCGCTGACGTGCTGCCGGAGCCCGTCGTTTGCGCCTTTGACTTCATTGCTTTGGAGCCGTTCATCGCCTTGGCATGGTGCCGGTGCTTATAGCTGGCCGTATGCTTCTTTGAGTGCTTGGTCATTTTCGTGGGGTTCGTGTCGTCCTTCGCGACGCTCGCGCCGGCCTTCGAGGTGGTGCCCGAATAACCGGTGTTCTGCGCCAACGCAGCAGGTGATGCCACGATCAGAGCGGTAATCAGAATTCCTGGGACAGTGAGCTTCATGGAAGCCTCCTTGGTTGAACGCCTGAACAACTCGAAAGTAAGATGAGCCGTTCCATGAACAGAAATTCAGAAAATGTTATAAACTGCGGTCATGCCAGAGAAGTACCTCCGTCCTCACACAGATGAAGTAGCAATATTGTGTCCGCGCATAACCGCGAGGAGGGGCGTAGCGCAGGTGTAGTGCACAGAGCTTGTTCTAGGTATGAGAACATCGGGAAAGGGCCGTCCCGACGTGCTTCCCGAGCTTGCGCCCAACCGGTAAATAACCGCCTGTCAGGCCGAATAACTCCAACCGTTGTTACGGATCGATGGCCATGCCCCCTTCGGATTCACTGATCGTTGAACGCCCGTCAGATGACATCGCGGTTCTGAAGATCAACCGGCCGCAGGTGCGCAACGCTCTCAATCTCGAAGTGCGCACGCGCCTTGCTGATGAGATTACGCGTTGCGGCGCCGACCAGGCCGTGCGTTGCATCATCGTGACCGGCTCCGATGTCGCATTTGCCGCCGGAGCCGACATTGGCGAGATGGCGGAGGCTGGTCCGGTCGAGGTCATGTCACGAAATGTGCAGAAATACTGGCGCACGATCATGGAGTGCCCAAAGCCATTGATTGCTGCCGTTGAAGGATTTGCGCTTGGTGGCGGGCTTGAGCTCGCCTTGTGCGCCGACATTATTGTCGCAGGCGAGGGAGCAAAACTCGGCCTGCCCGAGGTGAAGGTCGGCATCCTGCCGGGCGGAGGAGGTACGCAAAAGCTCGCACGTCTTGTCGGGCGCCATCGCGCGATGTTGCTGATCATGACCGGGAGAATGTTTGGCGCCGTCGAGGCGTTGAGCATGGGCGTCGTCAGCGAAGTTGCGCCGAGCGGGCAGGCGCTCCCACGCGCGCTTGAGATTGCGCGGGAAATCGCCGCAATGCCTCCAATCTCGATCATGCAGATCAAGGAGATCGTAAACGCCGGTTTGAACGCGCCGCTCGAAACCGCGCTGATGCTGGAGCGCAAGGCATTCCAGTTGCAATTTGCCACGCGCGATCAGAAGGAAGGCATGCGCGCCTTCATGGAAAAAAGAAAACCGAAATTCGAAGGACAGTGACGGGTGGCGTTTGATCCTTCCAGAGCAGATCTCGTGGCCGCTGTGTTCGGGGCCGGCACCATGGGCCGCGGCATTGCACAGGTATGTGCGCAAGCCGGCCTCACGACGTTGCTGTTTGATTCACGTGGCGGCGCAGTAACCGAGGCAATTGCGGCGGTCGACAAAGGCCTCGAAGGTCTGGTGTCGAAAGGGCGGATGACTGCCGACGACAAGCGGGGCGTGCTTGGCCGTCTCAGGCCAATCAGTTCCCTCGACGAGGCCGGGAACGCCGGTATCGCTATCGAAGCGATTGTCGAAGATCTTGACGCCAAGCACGAGCTCTTCCGGGCACTGGAAAAGCGTCTGGCGCCGGATGCGGTGCTTGCTACCAACACGTCCTCCCTTTCCGTGACTAAAATCGCCGCTGGTTGCGCAAGGCCCGAGCGGGTTGCTGGTTTGCATTTCTTCAATCCGCCGCCGCTGATGCGGCTTGTCGAGGTGATCGGCGGCCTGCGGACCCATTCGGGGTTGATCGAGGCGCTGGTCAGCTTCGTCAAACGCCTCGACAAACATCCGGTCGTCGCGGCGGACACGCCCGGTTTTGTTGTCAATCACGCCGGCCGTGCATATGGGCCGGAGGCATTGCGAATCGTAGCAGAGGGAATCGCAAGCCCGCGCGAAGTCGATCTGCTGATGAAAGAGGCGGCCGGGTTTCGGATGGGTCCATTCGAATTGCTCGACCTCGTGGGCGGCGACGTTGCCCACGCCGTGATGGTGAGCATCTTCGAGCAATACTTTGACGAGCCGATGTACCAACCTTCGGCGCAAATGGCGGTGCGTGTCGCCGCTGGCCTGCTCGGCCGCAAGAGCAAGGAAGGTTTCTACCGTTATGACGGCCCGCCTGCAGCGAGCCCTTCGACAGTTCCGGTGGAAGCTCGACCCTTGCCGGCGTCGGCCTGGATAGCGGACGAGGACGGCGGGAACGAGCTTGCCGGCTGGTTGGCGGCTGCTGGCGTGAGGATTCAACTCGGCGGGAAGCCTGCCGTGGAAACACCGTGTTTCGTTATCCCCTTGGGCGAGGATGCCTCGCACGCCGCTGTCCGCCTTGGCCTTGATCCGGCGCGCACGGTTGCCGTCGACATGTTCGGGCGCTTTGCTGGCCGGCGCACATTGATGAAGACTCTGCTCACGAAGGCCGAAATAATTGGCGCAGCGGCCGCGGCGCTATCGGCCGGTAACGTGCCGGTGACCGTGATCAACGACAGTCCTGGTTTTGTAGTGCAACGGCTGCTCGCGATGATCGTGAATATCGGGACGCGTATCGCGGAACTTCGTATCGCCGCGCCTGCTGACATTGACACTGCGGTTGAGTTTGGCCTGAACTATCCGAAAGGGCCACTTACGTTTGGCGACGCGTTGGGCCCCGCGCGCGTACTCAATGTGCTGGATGGTATGCACGCCATCACACGCGATCCAAAATATCGCGCGACAACCTGGTTACGCCGCCGCGCGCGGCTTGGGGTGTCGCTACACACGCCGGATTGAGGGGTCACGAAAGCCAGAGGTCGATACGCGGCAGGCGCGGCAAACATGGGAGAGAACGATGCACTTGGACGCGTGGATGAAGTTCGTGTTTACGGTGATTGCTCTCTCATTGGCGGTCATCGCGTGGAAGCTGCCGGTATCAGGAACAAGCTACGCGCAAGCTGGCGCATGCGGTGGGACCGGATTCAATCCTTGCTATGTCTCTACGGCAGGAGAGGACTTTCTGAATGTCAGGGTCGTGAATCGGTGAAGGCAAACGGAAGGCGGGATCGTGGTCGTCAGCCAAGAAGCTCCATGCTTTTGCTGAAGAAATAAATGCCGAGGGCCAATCCGGCCACTGAACTCCATCCGGACACAACTCTGCCGGCCCGTTCGGCGATGGCGCCGCAGATAATCGCGGTGCCGTAGGGCAGTACGATCAACAGGACCATTTCGAGTACCATCAGCATTGCTGGTGATCCAATAAGTTGATGACCCGGGCAGGGGATTTTGAACCCACGAGCCCGCAGCCGCAATACCCCGAAAAGTTGGAAGGGTATCGCGTCACGGGCTGCGCGGCAGCCGGAAATAACAACTCCGCCCTCAGCCAAGGGGCGTAAGGGTCAAATCACCAGCAGCGGACACGGCCCCAACGGTCGCGCCAGCAGCGACGGCAATGCAAGCGCCCCCACCGGTCACGCCAGCAGCGGCGCCACTGCACATCCGACAAGAGTCCAAGGTCGACCGTGTAGCCCGGGGGCAGCGGCGCAATCGGCGCAGCCTGTGCAGTCCCGGACACCGCCGCAAAGATCAAACCTGCAACCGCTATCGCAAACACTGTCCGCAACATGTGTCTCTCCTTGGTGCTTCACTCGTCGCCCACGGTCGGCAGATTTTCGCACTCGTCGCATGTGCGAAAGCATTCGCTACATTACGCCGCAATCTCGAAAACGAATCAAAACGTACACACCGATCATAATAAAAAATTGCAGGGTCAAATTTAATCCCGCGTCGGCGAAAAACCTATTGGACCTCGGTCCAATCGAGCCTGCCGAAGCTCTTGCCTGCATTGGCGCGGCAGGTTTTGCTGCAATCCCTCAGCCGCGCGCTGAGCTGCGTTGGTCCTCAGGCTAATTTAATCGCGATTGCGGCTTGTTAGTCTCGGTTGTCGGCGACGATCTTGCGCTGCGCAAGGGCAATCGACCTGGGATGGAAACGCAGAACAGCGGCGTGGCCGGGGATCCAAGCGTCATCAAGTTGCGCGTGCGAGATATCGCCCAGCTGTTCAACACGCTGGACGCATCGCCGTTTCGGATACGGGATATTTCACCCGCCGTTGATCAATACATTGTCGATTGGGCGCAAGAGCTGCCTCAAGGTCAACCAATAGAAATTGATGTCTATCTCGGGTCGCGCGACGCCACAGAAAGAGAAACGTCGGATATTTCTGATGCATTCAGGTCTTGGTATACTGAGAAAGAGAAAGCAGAAACAACCGCCATCCGGACTCTGTTTCGTGACGCAAGGTTATCAGGGCCCTTCGCGCGGCTCATGCAGGAGAGCCTGGTCATTATCGGTTGGGTCGTGATCTGGAGACCGATCGGGATCTTTCTCTACGACTGGATACCACTGGTTCGCCGTCGCAAGCTGTACCGTCGGCTTGCGGCGTCAAAGGTGACCGCAGTATCGGCGACACGCCCATCGTGATATTTTGGGTTATTGGGGAGAGGCGATGACAGCGAAGATTGCTCGATCAGCGGGCTTTTTTGTATTGTGGGTCATCATTGCGGGCACTGAGCCTGTTGATCTTCTTTTTGGAATACCTGCCTCGCTCCTTGTGGCTTCGGCCAGCTTGCAGTTGCTGCCGCCGGGAACGAAGCGTCCATCCATCGTTGCGCTCGCCGGCCTCGTGCCACGTTTTCTGTATCAGTCCATCAGCGCGGGCGTCGATGTCGCATGGCGTGCGCTCCATCCTCGTTTGCCCTTGCAGCCCGGCTTTGTAACTTACCGCCCGCGTCTTCCTCCGGGCGCGGCGCGAAGTGCTTTCTCCACAGTCACAAGCCTGTTGCCGGGAACGCTGCCGTCAGGGACCGACGACAATGGACACCTCATGATCCACTGTCTCGACAAGAGCCAGCCGGTCGCTGACCAGCTGGCAGCCGAGGAAGCCCTTTTGATGAAGGCGTTGGGATATGGGGGTGGCAATGACTAGCTTCCTGTTCGCTGCAGCCATTTTTGTTCTGGTCATGGAAGCGCTCGGTCTGGTTCGCATTCTTCGCGGTCCGGCTGACGCTGATCGAATCCTGTCGGTGCAGTTGATCGGCTCCGGCGGTGTTGCTGTGCTGCTGTTGCTGTCGGCCGCGACGCAAACGCCGGCCATTATGGACGTTGCGTTGATGCTGGCCTTGCTCGCCACGTTCGTATGCGTCGCGTTCCTCCGTGACGTCCGGCATTCCCTGAAGGATCATCCAGATGAGCCGACCAGCACATGAAATTCGCCATTGATATTTTTACTATCGTTGTGGTGTCCGCCGGCGTTTTCTTTTTTATGGCCGGCACCGTCGGATTGCTGCGCTTTCCGGATACGCTGACGCGTCTCCACGCCTTGACCAAGGTCGACAACCTCGGCCTTGGATTGATTGTTTTCGGGCTGTTGCCGCAAGCCCAAGGATTGCTCGGCGCACTCAAGTTGCTCAGCATCTGGGTGCTGGTCCAGTTGTCCGGTGCGATCGTGTCTCAGCTTATTGCGCAAGCGACGCAACGACCCGGACGCCAGACATGACCTATGACGTTTTGTTTGACCTCGGGCTTGCCGGAGTCCTGATCGCAATTGCTGCCGGTGCAGTATTCGCGCGCGGTGCGTTCGTGTCGCTCGTGCTGTTCATGATTTACGGGCTGCTGCTGGCGATCGTCTGGGTCAGGCTTTCCGCCGTTGACGTTGCGTTGACCGAGACCGCGATCGGCGGCGGCGTGACCGGGATGTTGCTGTTGGGTGCGGCTTCCCGTCTGCGTGCGACGAAAGGAACGGTTGCAAAAGCCGGTTTTCCGGCCCGGCTGGCCGCAGGGGCACTTTGCATTCTTGTGTCGATCGCCTTGGGGATCGTCGTTTATGCTCTTCCGGAGGTGCCGCCGACGCTTGCGCCGATGGCCAAAGAAAATCTGGCATCAAGCGGTCTTGGCAATCCGGTCGCCGGTGTCCTGTTCGTCTACCGCGCGCTCGATACGCTGCTTGAAAAAGTTGTGCTGCTGCTCGCATTGGTCGGCGTCTGGTCTTTGGCGCAGGATCGGGCGTGGGGAGGGATGCCCGGCCTCCGTGTCTATGCGCAGCCGAACAGCATCCTCGTGTTTCTGGCTCAGGTCTTGCCACCGGTCGGCATTACAGTCGGGATTTACATGTTCTGGGCCGGTGCCAATCGTCCCGGGGGCGCTTTCCAGGGGGGCACCGTTCTGGCGGCCATGTGGCTGCTGGTGATGATGGCCCGTCTGCGGGAGGTGCCCGCGATCGATGCGCTTTGGGTGCGGCAGCTTCTTGTTGTCGGCCCGGCGATCTTCCTCCTCATCGGGCTTTTGGGATTTGTGTTTGCCGATTCCTTTCTTGCTTACCCGCCGGATCACGCCAAGCCACTGATCGTCATTGCCGAGGCCGCGCTCACGATTTCCATCGGCGTGACGCTGGCCTTGCTGGTGGCCGGTCCGCCCGAAAGGATGCGCCAATGAATTCGGCGACGATGTTTGGTTATTGCGGTGCCATGCTTGTCGGGCTTGGGCTCTTCGGCCTCGTCACGAATCCGGAGATCTTGCGAAAAATACTTGCCTTCAACGTTCTCGGCAGCGGTGTGTTTCTTCTCTTCGGCGTCATTGCACGAAGGGGTGCAGCAGCCGGGCTCGGCGCCGATCCCGTGCCGCAAGCGCTCGTGATTACGGGAATCGTTGTCGCGTTTTCGGCCACCGCCATGGCCGTCGCATTGCTGGTTCGCTTCAACAAAGAGACGGGCGAGATCACGATGAGTTCTGACGCTCCGTCGGACTCCGGCAGGTCAGAGGAACGCCGGTGACGCCGGACGCAACAATCTTCGCCGACGTGACGTCACCGGACGGGTATCTGCTCGTCCTCGCAGTCATCCTTCCGGTCATAGGCATCCTGTTGACGATGGCGTTCGGCGGCCAATATGTGGAGCGCATTGCGCTTGTTCTTCTGTTAGCGGGGTTGGCCGTTGCAATTGCCATCCTGGCAGCGGTGCTCAGGAACGATCAGTCACTGGTCTACGTCGTGGGGAACTGGCGTCCGCCTCTTGGCATTGCGTTGCGTGCCGATGGTGTTTCAGCGGCCATGATGATGACGATTGCGGTCGTCATCTGCGCGACGGGATTATATGCGCGTGGCGAGTTCGGCCAGCCGGATGCAAATGTTTCGACACGCGGCTCCTACGCGTTCTGGATTTTATTGTTAGGCATCTGGAGCGGCTTGAATGCGATCGCTGTCGGCGCCGATCTTTTCAATCTTTATGTCGCGCTCGAGCTGCTGACCTTTGCGGCCGTGCCGCTTGTCTGTCTCAAAGGCTATCAGGAGACGATCAAGGCGGCCCTGCGCTACATGCTTTTCGCGCTGGTCGGCTCGATCCTTTATCTGCTCGGAACAGCGCTGATTTACGGCGGGTATGGCACGCTCGACATTTCGCTTCTGGCCGCCCGGGTTCAGCCAGAACCGGTTGCCTTTATCGCGGCCGCGCTCATGACAACGGGGCTGCTGGCAAAGACGGCGCTTTTCCCGCTGCATCTCTGGCTGCCGCCAGCCCATGCCGGCGCGCCGGCACCTGGCAGCGCGATCTTGTCGGCGCTCGTCGTCAAGGGGTCCTTTATCCTGATCGTCCGGCTTTGGTTCGACGCAATGCCGAGCCTTCTGACTTTTGCGACGGCTCAATTGCTCGCGACGCTGGGCGCCGGAGCGATTCTGTTCGGGAGCGTCCTTGCGCTGCGTCAGACACGGCTGAAATTGCTGATTGCCTATTCGACCATCGCGCAGATCGGCTATCTGTTTTTTATTTTTCCGCTCGCCTCCGGCGATTCTGCGAGCACGCCCTGGGCGAGCATCGCGTGGACCGGCGGGTGGCTCCAGTTATTTTCTCATGCCTTCGCGAAGGCGGCCATGTTCATGGCTGCGGGCCTTGTCGCCGAAGCGGTCGGGCACGATCAGATTCCGGATCTCGGCGGCATCGGCCGCGCCCTTCCGGTGACCGTTTTCGCCTTCGGCCTGGCCGGCCTGTCGTTGATGGGAGTGCCCCCGAGTGGCGGCTTTGTCGCGAAATGGATGCTGCTGTCAGCGACGGTCATGGAAGGGCAGTGGTGGTGGGCCGTCATTATGCTGGTGGGAGGCCTGCTTGCGGGCGGGTACGTGTTCATGGTGCTCGGAAAAGCGCTCAGCACGAACGGGTCGCTGACTTTACGTGTGCCGATACCGCGGCATCGTCAGGTCATTGTGCTGGCCGTCGCACTTTGCGCTGTCTTGCTCGGTCTCATGCCGCTGCAACCTTCAGGCCTTCTGATGATTGGCCGGCCCGAAATGCACATAAATGTTCTGGAGTGACCACCGGTGACGAACGCGGGAACATTGCTGGTGATCACGCTGGCGCTGCCGCTCGCAATGCTGTGCGCGTGCCTGTCAGAGCGGTTGCGCAATCGTATGCACCTGGCGCTCGCGCTCGCGCCGCTACCGGCCCTTGCGGCCGCATGTTTTGAAGCTGACGGCTCGACCGTCGTTTTTCCGCAGGTGTTCGGCCTGACACTGGGCCTCGACGAACCCGGCGCCATGCTGATCGGGGTTGCTGCGCTGTTGTGGGTCACTGCCGGTGCTTATGCCGGCAATTATCTGCGGGACAAGCCAAATTCCGGGGCCTTCGCCGTCTGGTGGCTGATGACGTTGACGGGCAACTTCGGCACCTTCCTGGCTGCCGATCTGCCGGGCTTCTACCTCTTTTTTACGCTCGCGAGTCTTTCTGCCTATGGTCTCATTGCATTCGACCGCACTGCGGAGGCAAAGCGCGCGGCTGCTATCTACGTCGGGCTGGCCGTTCTCGGTGAAGCCCTCCTTCTGATGGCCTTCGTGCTCATGGCGGCCGGAGTTCCAAGTGGCAGCTTACTGATCGGCGACGCTGTCGCTTCTTTGGCGACGTCGCCATGGCGCGACTATGCGATGGCTTTCCTCATATTGGCCTTCGGGCTGAAGATCGGGCTTTTCCCGTTTCATGTCTGGATGCCGCTTACCTATTCGGCCGCACCGATTGCGGCAGCGGCGGTTCTCAGCGGATCGGCAGTCAAGGTGGGCGTGATTGGATTGATCCGCTTTCTGCCCTTCGATTCAGCGATGCCCGATTGGGGTGGCGTATTGGTCATCGCCGGATTGTTTTCAGCCTTCTACGGCGTCGTCATCGGAATTACGCAAGCCAATCCAAAGACGGTCCTTGCTTATTCAAGCGTGAGTCAGATGGGTTTGCTCGCGGCTGCGCTTGGCATGGGCCTGTCTGCCGGCGACAGCAGTGCCGTGTTGGTGGCAGCATTCTCAGCGTCGTTTCACGTTTTGGTCAAAGGTGGTCTGTTCCTGGCTATCGGTGTAGTTGCTTCGACGAGGCGCAGCGTCTGGTTGGTTCTGGTACCGGCGGCAGTGCTGGCGCTCGGCCTTGGCGGGCTTCCGTTGACCGGAGGCGCGCTGGCGAAATTGGCGATGAAGCCTGTCATGGGCGACGGGATCGTGGGCCTGCTCGCCACGCTTTCGGCAATCGGCAGTACGCTTCTGATGCTGCACTTTTTGCGACGGATGTGGAGCGGCTCCGAGCAGACGGAAATCGCAGAAGCTCCGGCTTTGGTATGGCCTTGGCTCGCGACCGCACTTGCGGCGGCGGTCTTGCCCTGGATGCTGTTTTCCTCTGTTACATACGACTCCTTGCGTAGTGCGCTCGCCCCTGCAGAGATTTGGGAAGCACTCTGGCCGGTTTTATTGGGCGCCCTCGCAAGCCTGGCGCTCTGGCGTTGGAGCCGTCTTCTCCCGCGCATACCGGCGGGGGATCTGCTGGCAGCTGACAAGGGACTTGTGCATCTGGCCAGTGCCTCAGGCGCGGCGATGGAAAAGATTGACGAACACCTGCGCGAATGGCCGGTGGCCAGCGCGCTGCTTTTGGGGCTGGCCATCATTCTCAGCGTGAGCACGTTGGTCGGGCGTTAAGGCCGGACTACCCGCGTTGTTCGTGTGAATGAGCGGTCGCCAATGCCGTTCCCGCCGGGACGGGCGGTTCAACCATAAAATGGCCCTTGCGTCCCGCTCCCTGGGCAACAGGCCGCGTCAGGGTGTACGCACCCCAAACGGCGATCAAAGCTTGTGCGGCAACGAGCGTGTACGACAATCCTCGGGGCGTTACCGACATGGCAAATCCGGCAACGACCGGTCCAACTGTCGCGCCGATGCCGTTGAGGACCAACAAGCCGCCTGACGCCGCGATCAACTCCTCTTTTGCAACGACATCGCTGACCTGAGCAATGATGATGCTGTAGACGGGAACAACGGTCGCGCCGAAGAGCGCAACGCAGAGATATAGAACCCATGCGTAGGCTCCATGCGGCACGACGGCGATCATACCAAGCAGCATCGCGGCTGCAGTAATTGAAGCGGCGATGATCACCAGGCGTCGATCCATACGATCCGACAGCCAGCCCAGTGGCCACGCCATCAGGAATCCACCCAGCGTACCGCACGACATGAAGATTGCGATCTCACGAGTGTCGAGCCCGCGTTTTTGCGCAAAAACCGGTCCAAGAGCGAAAAACGCGCCGGTGGTTGCGCCGGCAAAAAGTGCGGCGATGACCCCGAACGGCGATTGCCTATATAATTTGCGCGGATTAATCCGCGCGCCATCGCCGGGGTCTGTGGGCGCAGCACTCCGGCTCAAGGCGAGCGGCACGAGCGAAAGTGCAAGCGTGATTGCGACGACGCAGAACGGCCGGTAACCCGTTGTATCGGTCGCCGGGAGAAGAAGCTGTCCGCCAATGCCGGCCATCAATCCGGTCATGCCGTAGATGCTCAAAATCCGTCCTCTCGTGTCGACGGTTGCCGCGCCGTTCAGCCAACTTTCGACGACGATAAACAGCCCGGCAAAGCAGAACCCGGTCAACGCACGCAAGATCATCCATGCCACCGGATCGATCAGGAGAAGGTGAAGAAGCGGTATTGTCGAGGCGATGGCGCCCAGCGCGGCGAATGTCCGGATGTGGCCGACGCGCCGTATGATCGTGCCGCTGCGCAGCGAACCGATGACAATGCCAGCCCAGAAGCTTGCGCCGACCGCGCCAATCTGGGCCGGTGAAAATCCCTCAATGTCGCCGCGAACACTCAACAGCGTGCCCTGCAGCGTATTGCCCATCTGCATAAGCGCGAAACCTGACAGCAGAGCAAATAGATGTGGCAGAATCGACCGCAGCGTCGTTGCCATGTCTTTCTCCGCGTTCGGGAATTCGTCGCGCCGATCGACGGCTAAAAGGATCCGAACATCGTGCCCAGGATGATAACGACGACTAAGGCGACAATCGGCCCCGCGATGTTCGCCATCACCATATGGAAGTAGCTCTTGCGGTGCGTCGATCCACAGACCGCAAGGAGCGTCACGACAGCGCCATTGTGGGGCAAACTGTCGAGGGTGCCGGAACCGATTACGGCGATGCGATGCATGAGCGCCGGATCGATTCCTGTGTCGACGGCAAGCTGCAGGTAAGTATCACCAAGCGCATCGAGAGCGATGGTCAATCCGCCCGAGGCCGAACCGGTCAGGGCGGCAAGGACATTCGTGGCAATGGCAAGCGAAACAAGCGGCCCGCCTGAGATTGACAGCACCCAGTCACGCACCATTGCGAAAGCAGGAAGCGCGGCAACGACGGCGCCAAACCCGACCAGGCTTGCTACAGCGAAAATGGGCAGCACCGAAGCATTTGCGCCTGCGTCCATGCTGGCCCGCAGAGCGGGGAGACGCCGCCAGTTGAAAATGATGAGTGTGGCGCTGGCGGCGGCGAGCGCAACGGCAACGGACCAGACGCCGGCGACGCCCGCAAGCGAAGTGTTGCCCCAGCGCGCTTCCGCCAGGAATGAAAAATCAAGACGCGGCAGGATCAGGAGCGACATCAGCAGATTGACGCCCACAACTACTAAAAGTGGAAGAATTGCTATGCCAATCGGTGGCGCCGCATCGCTGTGCTTTCCGTGCGATATCTCGGCCGGATCGAACTCATGCGCAGCCGTTGCGCGTTCACGAATGAACTCGTCATCAGCGACCGCCTTGGCGGTGACATCGCTCTCTCCGCCAAAGCCCTCGCCGGACTTGCGTGCCGAGGATTCAGCGCGCCCAAGCCACCACAATCCGAACGCCAACATGATTGCCGACGCAATGAGTCCCAATCCAGGCGCCGCAAACGGCGTGGTTCCGAAAAATGGCATCGGAATCGTGTTCTGAATCGCGGGCGTTCCGGGCATTGCCGACATGGTGAATGTCGACGTCCCAAGAGCGATTGCTGCGGGCATCAGTCGTTGCGGGATGTCTGCTGCCCGAAATAATTCTCGCGCCATCGGCGCCAGGACAAAAAAGGCGACGAAAAGACTTACACCGCCGTACGTAACCAGCGCTCCCGCAAGCACGACGGCAAGAATTGCCCGCCGGGGGCCAAGTTTGGTGCTCATGAAATTGGCGATCGTCTGCACGGATCCGCTATCGTCCATGAGCTTTCCGAACAACGCGCCGAGGATAAATATCGGGAAGAACTGGGCGATAAACTGCGCGGCGCTGCCCATGAAGGTCTGCGTCCAATGGGCGAGCAGAGGTTCACCCGCCAGGGCCGCAGCGAGCAACGCTACCGCCGGCGCGAGGAGGAGCACGCTCCAGCCGCGGAAAGAGAGCCAAATCAGCAGGCCGAGGGAAACGAGGATTCCAATGAGGCCCATAGCATCAAACCTGCTCGAGTAGGACGTCCAGGTCGATTGAGGAACGCTTGCCGATATTCTGCCGATTGGCCTCTAGAAAGGCTTCCGCGGAACGCCGGCCTTCATCGCGCAACATGCACAGAAAATCCCACTCGGCATTTAATTTGGACGAGGCTCCGAGCGTGGCAAGGACCGGACTTGCAACAAGATGGATGCGCATGTGCGCCCACTGTGCTCCCTCGCTGCTTCCGGGATCTGCGACTTTCCGCAACAACGCGATCATTCGCAGCTCCTTCAGGAGTGCGGAGTTAAACGAGACCTCGTTCAATCGATCGAGGATGTCGCGCGCAGAACGGGGCGTCCCTGGGCGTTCAACGGGATTGACCGCGACAAGGAGCGTGTCTTGCGATTTGCACTCGCGGACGAGCGGGGTAATTGTCGGATTACCGGTGTAGCCGCCATCCCAATAGGGCTCGCCTTCGATTTCGATCGCCTGGAACACCGTCGGCAAGCAGGCAGAAGCGAGGAGCACCTCGGGCGTAATCTCCGCGTTGCGGAACACGCGGCCGCGGCCCGTTCGAACGTTGGTGGCGGTTACAAACAACCGGATCGGCGCGCGCGCGACCTGAGCGAAGTCGACGCATTCGGCGAGAATGTCGCGCAGGGGATTGGCGCCTTGCTGGCCAAAATCGTAAGGAGAGAACACACGGCTCGCCAGGTCAAAGGCCAGGTAAAATGGTGACGTATCCAAGGTCCACCGGCCCAGCAGAATATCCAACGGACTTCGCCGGAGGGGACTGAATCGTGCGGAGTGCGAAACGCTCTTCCAGAAGGTATCAAGCGCTGCCCTTGCCCCTTCGGGGCCACCCGCTGCAAACCCGGCGACCAGCACCACACCATTCATCGCTCCGGCGGACGTTCCCGAAATTCCATCGATGCGCAGCCACGGCTCCTCCAGGAGGCGATCCAGCACCCCCCAGGTATACGCCCCGTGTGACCCGCCTCCCTGCAGCGCAAGATCTACGAGCACTTCGGCGCGATCGGATTTCATTTTTTCCTTGGTAGCCATAGTACCTCGCAATCTAACCTCAGCATTGGCCGATCAAGCGGGCGAGATTGAGTCAACTGACGGTCGCCGGTCTTTGATCGGAAGGGGATTCCTTTCCCCCGAACCAGGTCACGTACAACGTCGGCAAGAACACCAACGTCAGAATTGTCCCAACCAGAAGGCCTCCCATGATCGCGAAGGCCATCGGTCCCCAAAAAACCGTCGGGGCGATCGGGATCATGCCCAGAACCGTCGAAATCGCTGTCAGCATGATCGGCCGGAATCGGGTGCTGCTTGCGTCAACAGTCGCTTGCCATACATTTTTGCCCGCAGTTTGTTCGGCTTCGATTTGCCCGATCAGGATCACGGCGTTTTTGGTGATCATTCCGAGCAGTGCCAGAATACCGAGGATGGCGACAAACCCGAGTGGTTTCCCGGACAGCAAAAGCGCCGCGACGACGCCGATCAATCCAAGCGGACCAACGCTGAGCACGATGAAGAGACGCGAGAAGCTCCGCAGCTGCACCATCAGGACAGTGAACATGATCAGCAGCATCGCCGGCACGACGGCGATCACTGAGGCCTGCGCCTTCGCGCTGTCCTCCACGACACCGCCTACGGCGATCTGATAGGGCCGCGGCAGGGTCTTCGACAGCTCCGCGATGGATGGTGCCAAGGCTTCGATCACCGTTTCCGGGAGGACGCCCGGTCTGACATCGGCCTGAACCGTCAAGGTCGGGATCCGGTCGCGACGCCAGACCAAAGGCTGCTCCTGGTCATATGAGAAAGTTGCAAATTGGCTGAGCGGAACCGTCCGTCCGTTTGGCAGCGGAACTTGAATGGAACGCAGCGTGTCGAGCGAGACGCGTTGCTCGTCGGTCGCGCGCATGACGACGTCGACCAGATAGATGTCGTCGCGCACCTGGGTGATGGCGCTACCCGAGATGACTGTATTGAGCACGCCCGCGAGGGCCTGCGAGCTCAGCCCAAGCAGGCGCGCCTCGTTCTGGTCGATCTGGATGCGCACCTGACGGGCCGGTTCGAACCAGTCGAAATTGACGTGTACGACCTGCGGGTTCGTCGCGACGACCTTGGCCAGCTTCAGGGCGGTGTCTCGCACTTGCCCGATCTCCGGGCCGCTGACGCGATATTGTACCGGCCACCCGACCGGTGGGCCGAGTTCCAGCGTGGATACGCGGCTGGTCAGGCTGGGGAATTCATTCGCCAACACCTTCTCTAGCTTGATCCTGAGCCGGTCGCGCGCGTGAACGTCCTTGGCGACGACCACGGCCTGGCTGAAGAAATTGTTCGGGAGTTGGACGTTCAACGGCAGATAAAACCGGATTGCGCCACGGCCAACGTTGGTGCTCCAGCGCGCGACGTCCGGGTCGTCCTTTAGGACGTCGTCGAGGCGGCGCGCCACGGTTTCGCTGGCAAAGATCGAGGCATTTTGCGGCAGCGTCATATCGACGAGCAGTTCAGGCCGGTCCGACGACGGGAAGAACTGATTGGGAATAAGCCGTAGCGCGAATATGGAGGCGACAAACATCGCGATCGAGAAGGCAAGCGTCAGCCATTTTGCCCGCAGCGCCCAGGTGAGGAACGCCCGGTAGGTTCGAAAGATCCAACCGGGCTCCGACGACTGTGCCGCCTTGGGCGGTTTCAGAATGGCCACCCCCAGCAGAGGGGCGAACAGAACGGCGACGAACCAGGATGCGATCAGCGCGATGGTGACGACGGCAAAGAGCGAGAAAGTATATTCGCCCGCGCCGCTGGCTGCGAAGCCGACGGGGACGAAACCTGCAATCGTTACCAGCGTGCCGGCAAGCATCGCGAAGGCGTAGGTTCGAAAGGCGAATGTCGCGGCCTCCACCTTGTCGTCGCCCTGCGCCAGCCGGGTCAGCATGGCATCGGTGGTCGTCATGGCATCGTCGACCATCAGAGCGAGTGCAATGATGAGCGCGCCCAGCGAGATCCGCTGCATATCGATGCCGGTCATTTGCATGACAGAAAAGACCACGACGAGCGTCAGGGGGATGGCAGTTGCGATCACCAGACCGGGACGGACACCGAGGCTGACGAAGCTCGCCACGAGAATGATGGCGACCGACTGCCACAGCGACGTCATGAACTCGGAAATTGCGCTATCGACTGTCGCCGCCTGGTCGGCCACGAGTTTCGCCTCTATGCCGATCGGCAAATCCTTGGTGGCCTCGGCGACTGCGCGCTGAATATTCTTTCCCAGGGCCAGGATGTCGCCCCCCTCGCGCATGGCAATGGCAAGGCCGATGGCTGGCTGTCCGTTGACGCGAAACAGTGGCTGAGGAGGATCAGCAAACCCGCGCCGGACCTGCGCGATATCGCTCAGGCGCAACATGCGTCCGCCGACCGCAAAATTGACATTCGCTACGTCCTGCTCGGACCGGAACGCCCCCGAAACACGCAGCGACAGCGTTTCGTTGCCCGTTTGTATTGTACCGGCCGGCTGCACGACGTTCTGCGCCTGCAGTGCCGCGATCAGGGCAGAACGGTCAATGCCTAGCTGGGCCAGTTCTTCAATCGAGAATTCGACAAAGATCTTCTCGTCTTGCGCACCCAGAATTTCGATCTTCGAAACATCGCGTACGTGAAGCAGCTTCGAGCGTACGTCCTCGACGTAGTCGCGAAGTTCGCGATGCGTGAAGCCGTCAGCAGTGAAGCCATAGATGATCCCGAAGGTGTCGCCAAACTCATCATTGAAGCCCGGGCCGACGACGCCCGCCGGCAAGGTATGACGCATATCGCCGATGCTCTTGCGGACATGATACCAGATGTCCGGAATTTCCCTGGCGCGGGTGTTGTCCTGGAGATTGACGAAGATCGTGGTTACGCCGGCGCGCGTGAAACTGCGCAAAAAATCGAGCTTTGGCGTTTCCTGCAGGGTGCGTTCGAGTCGTTCGGTGACCTGCTTGAGCATGTCGTCGACGCTGGCGCCCGGCCAAGCGGCCTGCACGACCATCGTCTTGATGACGAACGCCGGGTCTTCGTTGCGCCCGAGCCTCACAAAGGCGAACAGGCCTGCGAGCACCGCGATGACCATCAGATAGACGGTCAGCGATCGGTTCTTGAGCGCCCATTCCGAGAGATTGAAGCCCATACTACGGCTCCGATCCGAGCAGGCGGACCTTCTGGCCTGGATGCAAGGCTTGCACACCCGCGGTGACCACAACATCACCGGTTGTGAGTCCGCCGGAGACCGCAACCCTTGCCGGGTCGTAACGCAACACGTCGATATTGCGAATTGAGACGGTGCGGTTCGACGGATCGACAATCCAGACGGCAGGCTGACTGTTGAATTTGGTGAGTGCCGTTGCAGGGATGTCGATGACAGGACCGGAATCAGTCTCCATGCGTCCCGTCACGGTCGCGCCGAGGCGCATTGCGGGTGGCGGATTGGTCAAACCGACTTTGACCGCAAAGGTTCGCGTCACCGGATCGGCCTGTTGCGCAACCTCGCGCACGCGACCGATCGCCGTAACAGTCGAGTCGTCGGTCAGGTTCACCGTGATCCGCGGATCGCTGGGAGCTGAGCGGATGACCTGTGCGGGGACGTCAAAGACTGCATCGCGTCCGCTTTGGCGGGCAACCCTGATGATCATCTGCCCGGCCTGCACAACCTCGCCCGCGCCGGGGCCGACGGCAGTGACGACACCAGGCGCATCCGCTTTGAGCTCGGTGAAACTCACCAGGTCATAAGCGGTTTTCATTTGTGCTTCGGCGGCGTCGACTTGCGACGTCGCGGTTTGCAGCGCCTGCTGGGCCTGGTCGTGATTGGCTTGCGTGGTCCAGCCCTGTTTGAGCAGGGTGTCCTGGCGTTCGAAATGATTGCGGGCCTGTGTCAGCTGACCCTGGGAAGCAACGAGATTGGCTTGCGCGGCCCGCAAGGCATTGCGCTCGTTCTGCGATTCCAGCCGCGCGACCACTTGTCCAGCCTCGAGCCGATCGCCGAGCTTTCTGTCGTTCTCAAGCACGCGGCCCGATATCCGGAAAGCGAGCGCCACTTCATCTTCCGCTTCGATGCGTCCGGTCAGGGTAATAGGAACGCCGGCCTCGCGTTTCTCGACAGTCGCGGTACGAACTGGACGAGGTTCCGGCGCGGACGTCTCCGTTTGTGGCGAACAACCCGAAAGCGTGGCGAACAACGTGAATGTGGCCGCGACGGTCAGCACGTCGCGAGCTTTTGCCTTCGCATGGTCAATGCATACAGGCATGGTCCAACACTTCCTTTTTGATGGACAAATTCGGCGACAGAATTGCCGCCTCGATAAATGGATATTCGAGGTATCCAGGTCGATATGCTGAGGAGGAGACTAACGCAGCACCAGTGACCGCAGATATTGGACCTCAGTCCCATCGTGCAACTCGTTGCCAATTCGTACGAAACGAGGCGGTGGCACCCACGAGGTCAAATCTAAATTTGACATAAAAAGGCCCTGCGTTGGACCTCGGCCCAATAGGCGGGCACGTTGCCCTCGATATAGTCAACGGACTCGGGGCGGGGCAATTGTGGCCTCTATCATCGTACCGGGTAAGCGCCTGGGGGTCCTTTGGCAGACAAATCCGTTCAAAAGTTATCGCTATTCGCGCTCACCGGAATGGTTGTCGGGTCGATGGTCGGCTCGGGCATCTTTTCGCTGCCGCGCACCTTCGGAAATGCCACCGGCCCATTCGGAGCGATGATTGCGTGGTTGATTGCAGCCGGCGGCATGTACACGCTGGCTCGCGTATTTCAGGCTCTCGCGGAGCGCAAACCGGAAATCGATGCCGGTGTCTACGCCTATGCGAAGGCGGGTTTCGGCGATTATCCGGGATTTTTGGCTGCGCTTGGCTATTGGATTGGCAGCTGCATCGGCAACGTCTCCTACTGGGTGCTGATTAAATCAACGCTCGGGGCGTTTTTCCCCGTTTTCGGAGACGGCAATACCGTCGTCGCGATCGTTGTCGCGTCAATCGGTATCTGGCTTTTCCATTTTATGATTTTGCGGGGCGTCCAACAGGCGACTTTCATTAACACTGTCGTGACGGTCGCGAAGATCGTGCCGATTCTCATATTCATCCTCATCCTGTTCTTTTCGTTCAAGCTTGACCTGTTCCGCGCCAATTTCTGGGGCGGCGAAGGAATGCCGGACAAGGGTCTGTTTGATCAGGTTCGCGCGACGATGCTGGTCACGGTGTTCGTGTTCCTCGGCATTGAAGGTGCAAGCGTTTATTCGCGCTATGCCCAGAAACGCTCGGACGTGGGCTCGGCCACCATCCTCGGTTTCCTTGGCGTGACCACGCTGATGGTGCTGGTCACGATGTTGCCCTATGCCGTCTTGCAACGCACTGAGATCGCAGGCCTGCGGCAACCATCCATGGCCTCGGCGTTGGAGGCTGTTGTCGGGCACTGGGGTGCGATCTTCGTGAGTGTCGGGCTTCTTGTCTCGGTGCTGGGGGCGTACCTGGCATGGTCGTTGATTTGCGCGGAGGTGCTCTCTGCGGCAGGCCGAACCAAGGACATGCCGAAGGTTTTTGCCACCGAAAATCAGAACAAGGTGCCAGCAGCGGCCCTTTGGTTGACCAACATCGTCGTTCAGCTCTTCGTCATCAGCACCTATTGGTCGCGCGACGCGTTTACGCTCATGCTCAATTTGACAAGCGTGATGGCGCTAATCCCGTTCTTTTTGGTCGCTGCCTACGCATTCTTGATGATGAGACGAGGCGAAACATACGAGAAACGCCCGGAAGAGCGCACGCGCGACATGATCTTCGCCGGGATAGCAGTGATCTACACACTGTTCCTGATTTACGCCGCCGGCATGAAGTTTCTGGTGCTTTCGGCAATCCTCTACGGTCCCGGGACTATCCTTTATTTCTGGGCGCGGCGAGAACAGAACAAGTCAGTTTTCACGCCGATCGAGTGGGTGATCTTCATCGCCACCATGGTCGGCTGCGCCGTGGGCATCCACGGGCTCGCGACTGGCTACATCACGATCTGAACAACGTTTGAGTCATGGAGGCTCGTTGTCATGGCGGAGCAAATTAAGTTTGGCGTTCATTCCGAGGTTGGTCAGCTGCGCAAAGTGATGGTCTGTGCGCCAGGCCGCGCTCATCAACGTCTTACCCCGAGCAATTGCGACGCACTGCTGTTCGATGATGTCCTTTGGGTCGACAACGCCAAGCGCGACCATTTCGATTTCGTTACAAAAATGCGCGACCGCGGAATCGAAGTTGTGGAGATGCACAATCTTTTGACCCAGACCGTGGCGATTCCCGAAGCGAAAAAGTGGATCCTCGACAATCAGGTCGTACCGAACCAGGTCGGGCTTGGTCTGGTCGATGAAATACGCAGTTATCTCGAAGGGCTGCCGGACCGCGAACTGGCGGAAGTCCTGATCGGCGGTCTCTCAACCGAGGAATTTCCGGAATCACATGGCGGCGCAATGCTCAACCTCGTCCGTGAAGCCGCAGGCGTCACCGAATATCTGCTCCCGCCGTTGCCGAACACGCTCTACACGCGCGATACGACATGCTGGATTTATGGCGGCTGCACGGTGAATCCGCTGTACTGGCCGGCCCGCCACGAAGAAACGATCCTCACCACATCCATTTACAAATTCCACCCGGACTTCGCCGGCAAGGTCAAAGTCTGGTGGGGGGATCCTACCGAGGATCACGGCCTCGCTACCCTCGAGGGTGGGGATGTAATGCCGATAGGCAAGGGCAACGTGCTGATCGGAATGAGCGAACGTACGTCGCGCCAGGCCATCAGCCAGCTTGCGGCGTCACTCTTCAAGCAGAAGGCTGCAGAACGGGTCATCGTCGCAGCGATGCCAAAGCTGCGCGCAGCGATGCATCTTGACACGATCTTCACGTTTGCCGATCGCGACTGTGTTCTGATCTATCCGGACATCGTCAACAACATCCATGCTTACTCCTATCGGCCCGCGAACAATCCGAGCGGGATTGAACTGCGGAAAGACGAGAAGCCGTTTGTGGAGACTGTGGGCGACGCTCTCGGCGTCAAGAAGATGCGTGTCGTTGAGACAGGCGGAACGGCCTATATGCGGGAGCGCACGCAGTGGGACAGTGGCGCCAATCTCGTTTGTGCTTCACCGGGTGTGGTCTTTGCTTATGACCGCAATACCTACACCAATACTTTGCTACGCAAGCAGGGCATTGAAGTCATCACGATCACGGGCGCCGAGCTGGGTCGCGGACGGGGCGGCGGACATTGCATGACTTGTCCACTGAGCCGCGACGCGCTCAACTAGCGATTGGGCGAAGGCGCCGCTTTACAGTAGTCTTTGGACGACTAGACGGCTGGTACTCTGTTAGGGGGGCGCCATGCGCAGGTCGGGGAATTTTGCGATCCTTCTTTTGCTCGTCCTCGGTGTGAACGATGCGGGGGCCGCCGACATTTCCGTGCAAACAATAAACAATGAAAATTACCAGCCGCCGTCGTGGGCTCCGACCGTAAGCGTCGTCGGCTCCCTGTCTCCAACGTGGACCAATAATGCATTCTTTAGCCGCGACGATCGCAAAAGCGATTGGTTCCTCAACAGCGACGTGTCGGTGAGGTTGGACGGCAGGCTGGCTCCAGACCTTTCGTATCGTTTTTACGTGCGGAGCGATATCGACGCATTCGCGAAAGAGAAAGACGCCGACTGGTCAATGGGGCTGTGGGGCGCGCGGATCGCGAAGGACATTGGCGGCTGGAGCGTAAGCGCCGTTTTCGAGAACAGATACGAGTACGGCGGCATTTATGACGAACACTTGTTCACGGCTTACGACATCATGGCCGCGGCTTCGCGCGACTTCACGATCAATAATGTGATTTTTTCGCCATTCATACGGGGCCGCTATCGTTTTTCGGATCGTGACTTTGCTGAATACTGGCGGCTCGATCTGGCCATGGGAATAGAAGCACCGATCAATGAGCGATGGTCGGTCGTCTCGTCGCCGTTTTTCGAGGCATTTTGGTTCACCGGCGGTGTCAATTCAGGCAGGGCGGATCAGATTTATTCGGTTTCTCTGGGTTTAAAGTATAACATTACTCCCAGTATATCGCTGACGACGAGCGTTGCGTTCGAAGAGCGCTTGTCCAACTTTGCGATAAGGCGCTACCAGAATGTCGATATAGGCCCGCATCTCGACTTCGCCTTTTGAAGTGGGCGTTCTGTTCGACACGGAGGCGGATGATGAGACCGATGATCGCTGTGACGATTGGAGTGCTGGTATTGCTTGGCACGGGCTCAGGCGGTTTTGCGCAGGGCCGAGGCGACGCTGGCGATCGCAGCCAAAGGGGGGATTCCGTAGAATTCCGGGACACCATTCGCCAGGAGCGTCTCAAGAAGCCGACATACCTGCAATCGGGCCAGACTGCGCCTGAATCAAATATCGACGGGAAGCCCGATCGAAATAAAAAGAAAAAATGAGCATCCGTAGCCACTCCAGCTGCCGAAGGGATTTTGCTCCGGACGTTTGCTGCCTCGGCTTGCGAATAATCGATTGTTTGACGAGCGACCGGAAGGGGCGGGCGGGATGACGGAAATTCGTCAACAACGTCCCCCGACATTTGCCGAAGCGATTGTCCCCATAGCATCGCTCATTCTATTGGTTGGCTTGTCGTATTACCTTTTCGGCGATGCTGGCGCCGGCGGACCAAATCAGGTCGCGCTCGTCATCGCGACGATGATTGCGGTCTTCTTGGCATGGCGACGGGGCTACACTTTCGACCAGCTTCGCCAGGCGGCCACGGATAGCGTTGGCTCCGGCTTGGGTGCCATTTTCATTCTTCTGGCGGTCGGCTCGCTGATCGGGACCTGGGCAATGAGCGGAACGCTCGTTGCCATGGTCTATTACGGATTGCAGATTCTCAGTCCGAATTATTTCTACATGACCGCCTCGATCATATGCGCCCTTGTCTCAATCAGTATTGGCAGTTCCTGGACGACCGTGGGAACGATCGGCGTCGGCCTCATGGGCATCTCACAGAATATGGAGCTCAACCCGGCGATCACGGCGGCAGCGATAATTTCCGGGGCCTATTTCGGCGATACCAGCTCGCCGCTATCGGATTCGGCCAACCTCGCCGCCGGGACCGCAGGCGCAGACCTGTACCAGCATCTCCGGGAAACAGTCGTTATCGCCGGCCTCGCGATGGTGATCGCAATCGGTGTGTTCTGGCTGTTCGGCAGGCCCGGCAGCTTTGACGCCAGCGCCAAATTGGCCGCCATCCAGGGGTCATTTGGCGTCACGCCTGTCATGTTCCTGCCGCTTGTCGTTGTCATCGGCCTCGCGCTTCTGAAAGTGCCGCCATTCAGCGCGATCTTCATAGGTGCGCTCACCGGAGGCGCACTCGCCGTCATTGTGGCCCCGGACCGTGTCGTTGCGTACGCCGGCGCGGACGGTTTGCCGAGATGGTTGGCGCTCATTAAAGGCGTGTGGCTCGCACTCGCGGACGGGTACAAGTCGTCGACGGGCTTTGCGCCGATTGACCTGTTGGCGACGCGCGGTGGCATGGAAAGTATGTTGAATACGGTCTGGCTGGTCATTACGGCTTTGGCATTTGGCGGAGTCGTGGAAAAAGCGGGCTATCTGGACCGGATCATCGGCCCGATCATTAATGCGGCGAAGTCGACCGGTGCGTTGATGACATCGATGGTTGTGGCCGTCATCACGACAAACATCGTAACCGCCGATCAATACATGTCGGTTGTCTTGCCGGCACGAATGTTCAAAGACGCGTTCGCCAAGCGGGAATTCGCTCCGGTCGTGTTGTCACGTTCTGTCGGCGTCAGTGGAACGCCGAGCTCGGCTCTGATTCCCTGGAACAGTTGCGGCGCATATATGGCCGCGACGCTCGGCGTAGCCACCGTCAGTTATGCGCCTTATGCTGTTTTCAATCTTCTGAGTCCGCTTTTGGCAATCGCTTTTGCATACGCGAACATACGGATGCCACGCAGCCAGCCGGGCCTTTTGCAAGGGGCCGGGCCGTCGCTGACGTGAATGACAAATAGTCTAGTCCCGCGTCCGCCAGGACAAGGCGGGGTCAGGAGGCAAGTGTGTTTGGATCCTGTCGTTCCGTGAAGTTCGGTTTGGCTGTTCTAACGGTGGCTGCCACGTTGGCCGGAGCTTCAGCGCCATCTCATGCGGCAACCGGTTCCGTCCGTATCATTATCAGCAGAGCAAGCTTCGTTGTCGGCGGCGGCAGCGGCACTTTGCATTTCCAGGGAAGAAATTATCCGTTGCGCGTCGGAGGTGTCAGTGTCGGCCCCTTCGGCGCTCCGCGCGTGGATCTATTCGGACGAGCCTATAACATGCGAACCGCGGCGAGCATCCACGGCACCTATTCGGCCACCATCACCAGCGCGGCGAGCGGCAGCGGAGCGAAAGTTGTGCGATTGCAGAACTGGCAGGGCGTCGTTCTGGAATTGCGCGGACGGGGAGGGGTTAAACCAACCGTCGACCTGAATGGCCTGCAAATATCTTTGCGTTAGGCGCGGGGGCCATCCAAACGCGCATTGTTGTTTTGATCGGCGTGCTTGCCCGCAAGCTCATGCTTCAGGATTTCGTTACTCTCGAGTTCCAGGTGTTACTCGGCTTTGGCGGACTGCTCCTGGCGCCGGGAGGACTCTATTGGCTTCTCTCTGACGCGGACCGACGACGTGCGCAGTCCGCGTCGCAAGAGCAGCGTCCGGGCGCCTAAGCTACGATCACCAGCAGCGCCAGACGGAACGCACCACCGGACGCCCGAATCGCCAGACGCGAACAGGCACCCAGCCGCAGCGTGCGCCCGCATTCCAGTAGGGATTGCCCCAACCCGGACCCCAGCCCCAGCCCCAGCCGGGTCCGACACCCCACGCAAGTGCCGGAGCGAATCCCACGGCGAATGCCGGGCCCCAACCCCATCCTCCGCCGCGCCATCCGCCACCCCGCCAGCCACCTCCACCCCAGCCACCTCCATGCCAGCCGCCGCCCCAACGCGCCTCGGCGCTAACGGGCACCAACGCGATAAGACTGAAGATCAGCGCGAGAGTTGCGAAAGACTTCATAAGCCTGGACATCGCTGCACCTCCGGAAGATGTGGCTACTTGTTCCATTGACCTTGGTGAGTCAGGGATCCAAGCGTCGCGCCTCAGGCCTGCTGCGACAATTGGACCTAGGGCCATCGCGCAAAATGCGCGGCGCCGGCGCGAACATTAAGAAAATTCAATTGAGACGAAAGGCTGCCGTAATGCGCGCTCGCCTATCTATCCCGCGATCACTCTGAGACCTCAGAGATCTCGCGATGGAGAACGAAGACATGAATCAAATATTCCGTGGCTCATTGCAGCGCACAAGTTCGTCTGCGCGACGGCTGGCGCTTCTTGCATCGGCCGCCGGGCTTATTGTTGCCGCGGTCGCGGCTGGGCCGTCGACTTTCACTGGATTGGGCCAGGTTTCCCTGGCCACGCCCGCGCATGCGGACAGCGCACAGCGATCTGCCGGATTTGCCGATGTCGTTGAAAAAGTAAAGCCGGCCGTGATCTCGGTCCGGGTCAAAGTCGAGGAATCGGAAACAAACGGCATGGGTGAGGGCAGCGACAACAATGCAATGCCGCAGATGCCGGGCGGACTCGACAAATTCTTCGAGCAATTCGGCCGTCCGGGAATGCGGCAAGGAATGCCGCAAGGAATGCCGCACAATAAGCGAGCCGTCACCGGCGAGGGCTCCGGCTTCTTTATCTCCGCTGATGGCTATGCGGTGACCAATAATCACGTTGTCGATCACGCCAAGACCGTACAGGTTACGACGGACGATGGCGCTGTCTACAAGGCGAAAGTCGTCGGGACCGATTCGAAAACCGACCTGGCCCTGATCAAGGTTGAATCCGACAAGAGCTTTCCCTTCGTGAAATTCGCCGACAGCGATCCCCGCGTCGGTGATTGGGTCGTGGCGGTCGGCAACCCGTTTGGTCTTGGTGGCACCGTCACAGCCGGCATCGTTTCCGCGCGCGGGCGTGACATCGGTTCCGGTCCTTACGACGACTACATCCAGATCGACGCGCCCATCAACAAGGGCAACTCGGGCGGACCGGCCTTCAATATGGATGGCAATGTGATCGGCGTGAACACGGCAATCTTCTCGCCGTCCGGCGGCTCAGTCGGAATCGGCTTTGATATCCCGGCCGACACTGCAAGAACCGTCGTCGCTCAACTCAAGGAGCACGGGTACGTCGATCGCGCGTGGCTGGGCGTCCAGATCCAGCCTGTCACGGCGGAAATCGCCGACAGCCTTGGCCTGAAAAAAGCCGAAGGCGCGATCGTCGCCGAGCCGCAAGCCGACAGCCCGGCGCTGAAAGCCGGTATTGCGGCGGGCGACGTGATCACCGCGATGAACGGCGCGGCGATCAAGGACTCGCGTGATCTTGCCCGCAAGGTTGGAACGATGGCTCCTGGCACCAACATCAAACTGACGATGGCGCGCAAAGGCGAGGTCAAGACCATCGACCTCACCCTCGGCAAGATGCCAAGCCAGCAGCAGGCAAAGGCCGACACAGGAACCTCGACAGAGGATTCCCCACGCCTCGGGCTCAGCCTCGCCCCTGCCAAGGAAGTCGCCGGTTCGGGCGACCATGGTGTCGCGGTGGTTGGAGTCGATCCCAACGGGCCTGCAGCCGAGCGGGGTATGAAGACCGGCGACGTGATTCTGGATGTCGGCGGCAAGGGCGTCGCAAACGCAGCCGACGTGCGCAAGGCACTCAGCGAAGCGCGCACTGCGGGCAAGACCGCGGTTCTGATGCGGGTGAAAACCGCCGAAGCGGTGAGGTTCGTTGCCCTCCCGGTTGGAAAGGCCTGAAGAAAAAGAAGCCTTTCACCGGTTGTTTGCGTGGAATAACTCGAGGGGTGGGACAAAATCCCGCCCCTCATTTTTTCCGGGGTGTCTCAGCCGCCTGTCTGTCATGTCCTGACAGAAGCAATGCAATCCATTGCGTCGATTCGTGCTGCGCGCAGATCGCGAGGACCGCAATCGCAATAGGCGCGCCGATGAACGCTCCGGCAATTCCCCAGAGGAAACTCCAGAAAAATACGGCGAACAAGACGACAAAAGGAGAAATCGACAAGGCGGCGCCTGCAAGTCTTGGCTCGATGTAGCTGCCGGTAACGAATTGAATGAAATTCAGGCAGGCGAATACGGCAAAGCTCAGCTCCCATGACCCCGATTGAACGAGAGCGAAGAGCGTCGGGAAAATTGTCGCGACGAATGGCCCTATGAAGGGAATATAGTTGAATACAAACGCGATCACTCCCCATGCCGTCGCCAATTCAATGCCGGCAACCAGCGCGAAGCTCCAAACAACCACTCCGGTGAAAATGCTCATGATGCTGCGCACGACCATGTATTTCTGGAATTTGTCGGCAATATCTTCAGCGGAGATCAGCAGCAATCGTCGGAGGTCTGTATTTTTCAGACGTTCGATATTTCTTCGCGTAACGTCGACTTCCAGAAGTCCCAGCACGATGAAAGCAAAAGCGATAACGATGAAGGATACTAACTGGTAGCCTCTTCCGCCGATCTCTCGAATGGCGCCGATCATCCAGCTTGGATTGTAGCTGTCGGCCATCATGCCGGTGATCGAGACGCCGTGCCCATCGAGCCATTCGGTAGCTTGCATATAAAGCGTTTGAAAGCGGTCGGTATTGTTCACGAGCCATTCAACAACGTGGCTGATCCCCCAGACGACGAGGAATACGAGTACGGCAATGATCGACAGCGTGACTACGATAGTAACGACGAGCGCGAGCAGCGCGGGAATTGTTTTCTGAAGAGTGCGTTGCAATGGCCACGCGATGGCAACGACAAATATCGCGAATGTGGCCGGCGCAATGATGTCACGCGCAAAGTACAATCCGGCAAAAACAAGAACGAACGTGCAGAGCAGAAGCAATGTTCGCACGTCGCGATCTCGCTTCATGGGCAACGCTCAGATCCTAGTGTTCTTCGCCGGCGATGTGAGGAAACTCAGCGGACGCTGTCGTTGTGCGAAGCAGAAGCCAAAGTCCGATAACGAGGACCGCAATCTCAACGAACATGGTGAGGAGGAGGGCCATGAGACTCACTATATCAGCGGCAGAGACCCAGCTCGCCGCGCCACTTGTTGTTTGGACAACCGGTATCCCCGCCTGGGGCGCCCGAAGAAAATAAATTAGAAGCTGCGCCACTTCAAAAAACATCACCAGCATCGAAAATAGGATGCCGATCGTGCTGGCCATGACGCCGGTCCAAACGGTTCGTTGGACGGAAAACTCCGTTGGACGACGCGCCGGATCGGCAAGCCGCGCGGCAAGGCGCGTGTACCGATAGAACCACACCGTGGTGAATGCCAGCACCAGGAGGCTGGCGATTGTGAGGTATTGAATCAGCGGGAAGCCACTGCGCGTTCCGGCGGGCCGCGCCGACCCGAACACAAAGGCGTAGAGAATGAGGACGACCGGGATAGCGCCGATGGCAATCTGCATCCAGAAGCCGAGCCAACCCAGGCGGAAAAAGGCCCGCGCCAGGCTGTCGCTTGCAGACGGTCTCAAGGCTTTTCGAAACACCTGCAGCATCTGTAGACTAAGTGCCCCTGACGGTTACAACGCCATCATATCAACAGGCGGATAGAGTGTCGTTGGCCTTTGGGGCAATCGCCTTCCGCCGGTGACCGCCGGTAGGCTGTAAAACGCTCGCTGGGGAGGACTTAAATGACCGAACCGGATCTTAGACGAACTCAATCCGATGGCTCGTCGCGCCCTTGGGTCAAGCTAGCCATTACGCTGTTATTGCTTGTTGCCGTGATCGTGGCAGGTACAGCCGCGTTTCACTCTCGCAATCTCTGGTGGGAGAAGTACTTGAGCTATATCCGGTGACCGGCTGTGAAAAAATAAAATGTGACCTCACGGCGGCGCGTCCTCGGTCTGATCCGACCGGTCGGAGAAAGAGTTCTTAAAGAACGAGATCAGATCACCGATCGTCCAGCCGCCGGCTGACGCAACAGGTGCACTATTCGACGCTTCGGGATTCAAGCGCGCCTTCGTGCGAGGGCCGCTATCGATGCCTTCCTCGATTCGCGTCTTCATATACGGAAAGAAAGGGTTGGAAGAAACGCGGAGCAGGGAATCCAGGCTCGCGATCAAGACGTTACGCTCTCCGCGCGGCGCCAACGCGCCGAGATTGAGTCCAAAGCTTTCCGTCGAATCGGGGGTCAGCCCGTACAAAGAGTCGGTCATCGGAAATGGCAACGCCACGTGGGAAAGCGAAAATAGACCCGCGGGATAGGTAAATCCCAGTGCGCGGTCCCGTTCTTCCAGGCCGCCGGCCTCGATCGTGCGCTCGACTTCTTCTCCGTTGGCGACATCGGCGTTTGTAATGATTGTAGTTCGGTAGCTCCGTATTGCTCTGGGCAGCAGCTGGGCGAGCGCCGTGTCCGCTGACGGCCGCAAGAGAGTGCCGAACTTGACTGTCCGGTTCACGTCGAAAAGTACAAGCTCGCTTCCGTTCGAAGGCAGACGAGCGTAGAGCGCCGAAATAATGGCGGGCGTGCTGACTGTGTAGTCCATGACCGACTGGAATGTAATGATCGGCGGCAGACGCGACAGATTTCCATCGCGGCTGTATTGAGCGATCTCCCGCTGAATGACCTGAGTCAATCGATACGACTGGACGGCGCCGTTGACCGGAAATGAATTGTACTTGAAGGGATTGAATTCGGGTACGACACCAAGCCAGGCCGCCTCGGCGAACGCCGGCAAGAGAGCGGGCAAGCTCGCCAATCCTGCAAAACGGGCAAATCGCGTGATACCGATCATTGGTGAGATCAGGACGATGCGGTCGGGTTGGGCCATTTTTGGATCAGCAATCGCGTCGAGTGCATATTTGACCGCAAGTGCGCCGCCATTGGAGAACCCGACCAGATGCAGCGGCGTCTCCGGCGTTACGCGCCGGCGCGCTTCCTTTACGGCAAGTCGCGTCGCCGCAACCCAGTCTTCCCACTCGACCTCGGTCAGGCCAGCCGGAACGGTGCCGTGTCCGGGCAGCCTGATCACGACCGCTACGAAACCGTGATCGCGATAGGACTGCGCGATATGCCGCTGGCTATAGGGAGAGTCGGTCAGGCCGTGCAACAGTACGACCGCGCCAACGGGGGTACCTTTGGGCTCGAGCACATAGGAGCGGTTAAAGTCCTGGACGAAGTGCGGCGGATATACCGGGCTGCCTTCAAAGTACCGGTTCAGCGGTATGCGATCGTCGGGACCGAGTTTTTGCGTGACCTCTGTTTTCACCGATTCGAAAAGTTCGGCCTCCTTGATCAGGTATTGTTTCCAGTCGGTTGCATCGAGATCCTTGGCCTTCAATTCATGCGGTACAAAGGTGTGCCAAAGGGCGAGAGGTGGTCCGCCTCGCGTGAGGTAAATACGAATTGACAAAAAGGTGAGAGCGACGGCGACGAGCAGAAATGTCGCCCACTTTGTTATCCTGATAATCGTAGCCCGCATATTTCATCTCACTATACTGTCGATTACAAATCTTTCAACGACGTGGCTCAAAATCTGCGCTCCAAGTCTTCGCTCCAAGTCTCCACTCCAGGTCTTCCGCGGCTCCTGTTATCCTACCCAAATGATGGTCGGCAGCGTGAAAAATAAACGGCGTGTCGTCATTCTTCTCGTCTTGATGGTCGCGTCACTCTTCGGCCTGCTGTTGCTGCCGCCTATACCTCAGAACCAGAACTATCATGACTTCGCCGATCAATGGACATTTCTCGGCGTACCGAATTTTTGGAATGTTGTTTCGAATTTCCCCTTTGTTGTGATCGGAGCGGCAGGTGTGTGGCAAAGCCGTCGCGATCCGGCGATCGTACTACTCTTCCTGGGCATCCTGCTGACAGGATTCGGCTCGGCCTACTATCACCTGGATCCTGATGACGGGTCGCTGTTCTGGGACAGGTTGCCGATGGCGATCAGCTTCATGGCCATCCTTGCCATTGCCATCGAGGAACGGGTGGACGCAAAGGCGGGATCCATTCTGTTGTGGCCGCTGGTCGCCGTCGGCATATTCAGTCTGTTGCTGTGGCGCTGGACCGGCGACCTGCGGCTCTATGGCTGGGTACAGTTCTTTCCCTGTCTCGCCGTGCCGCTGCTCTTTCTTCTGTTCCGACCTAAATACACTGGCACATCCTATTGGCTCGTCGCTGCGGCGTTATACGCGCTTGCAAAGGTATTCGAGTTCTATGATGAGGCGATTTATTCATTCGGGTCCATCGTGAGCGGTCATACTCTCAAACACTTTGCAGCCGCTGCGGCCTGTTTTACGATTCTAATGTATTTCCGGACCCGCCGGCCAATAACGGCTGCTGCTCAGGGGATGAACACCAGAAAAAGAAAAGTCGCGAAAACAACGAGGTGAACAAGTCCGGCCAGAATATTGGTCCGGCCTGACCCGAATGTGAGCAGACTCAGAAAGAGCGTAAGCGCCAGAAGCAACGTATCCCGCCCCGAAAGGCCGATTTCAATCTGCTTGCCAAGAAAAACGTTGGTGATAGCGACTGCCGGGATCGTTAGCCCAATGGTTGCGAGCGAGGATCCCAGGGCGAGGTTGAGGCTCTTCTGCAGCTCATTGCGCTGGGCCGCACGCACGGCCGTAATACTTTCCGGCGCCAGGACCACGATGGCGATGATGATGCCTGCAACGGCGGGCGGGGCGCCAACGATGGAAAGACCAATCTCCAAAATGATCGCGAATTTTTTCGCAATCAGGATAACGCCGCATAGCGCTACCAGAAGCATTGTGACACTGATCGCGACCGCCTTGTTGGATGGATAAACGTGATTTTCGCCGGGTGCAGAATCAGAATCGGCGCGAAAATAATCCGTGTGCCGGTACGTCTGGATAAACAGAAATGCGACATAGAGAACAGCGGTGATGATGCTGACAAAGACCAGCTGTGCGTTCGAGAAGTAGGGCCCAATCGCCGTGGCCGTATAGTTGGGAAGCACGAGCGTAAGAACTGAAAGTGCTCCGAGGACGCTGAGATAGACACTGGTGCCGGAGGTCTGAAATTCCTGCTCGTGATGGCGCAATCCGCCCCAGATAATGCACAGGCCGACCAGGCCATTGCACACGACCATAATGACGGCAAACACGGTGTCGCGGGCGAGTGCGGGTGAACTTCCGGGCGTCAGCACGATCGACTCGATAAGGGCGACCTCGATAATCGTGACTGCCATTGTCAGAACGAGGGTCCCGAACGGTTCTCCGACGCGATGTGCAATAACGTCGGCATGGTAGACGGCCGCAAAAACGGCGCCGAACATGATGACGACCATTGCCGCGGAAAGTGAGAGCGAGAACGGTGTCGGCGGTTGCGCACCGGCGTCGAAACCGATGACGGGCGCTAAAAATACAAACGCAATCGCCAGAATGGGGAATGCGATTGTTGTTGGTGGGGGATGTGTTTCTGCAGCCATAAATCTATGCGGCGAGTGTAGTCTGTTGTGAGCCTAACCCGCGGGGTCAGATGCTCAAAAGAAATTCTGCCGGGCGTGCAGTGATCATCTCGGATCCGCCGCGGGACCATCAAATTGCGAACCCTTTCGCGTGCTTAAGTCTTCCGCGCCTGCCAGGCCAGACGGCCGAGCGCTGCACCTTCGCAGATCAGCTCGATGCCGAGGAGCACGCCAAGAACCCATATGGCCGCCGGTGAGTTTGCCCAAAGATAAAACGCCAGGAGAATTCCGACTATTCCACTGCCAAAGACCCATCCCCAGTTCGGGAATGGCCGGATCGTCAGCGAGAAAATCACCTTGGAAATGCCCTCCACCATGAAAAACACGATCAGGAGAAGAGTGAGAGTAAGCAGGCCCGCGCCGGGATTCCGCAAGAAAAGGATGCCCACAATGACGGACAGGGCGACCGATACAAGCTGAAGCCAGAAATGCGGCACGTAACGAGCATCCATGAGACTGATCGCCTGCACGATGCCGCTGATAATCAAAAGCCAGCCGAGGAAAACCACAACCGTGACTGACGATAAGACTGGAAAAATCAAGGCGAAAACGCCGGCCAGAATCATCAATCCGCTTTGTAAAAGGTACCAGTGCGAGTGCCGCTTTATCTTTTCTCGCATCGCCTCCCGGATCACCTGGGCGGCAGACTCGACTGACATCGACATGCCATTCACCGTTATAAGAAAGGCCGATAAAATGCTTCTGGCGATATCACCGGAATTGGATCCCGGAAGTCTATTGGGCCGAGGTCCAATTGGGGATCGTCGAAACTTGATGTGAATCTCGGTCTGCGAGAACCGAAGGTCTGCTACCAGATGAGGAAAAGCCACATGACGCATTGGCGAATAGCGATCGTTGCAATGCTGGCATTCTCGATTTTACCCGCGACTGGCATGGCCGCGCCAAACGATAGTTCGGCGGACCGCAGGCTGTTTGCAAAGTGCAAGGCGCAACTGAGAAAATGCAACAGTCATTGCAACCTTGTGTATGAGAGAGGTCCTGCAAATCGAACCTGTCGCGATCGATGTAAGGATACTTTGTACGTTTGCGAAGCGAAGCCTCGTTAGCCCGTCCGACGCTATCGACCGCAGTTCCACACGGGCCCTATGGGTGTCTGTGTCCAGCAGGGTCCAAAGCCGCCGCCATTCCAGCGCCCGCGATAAAAGCCCGGCCACGCGGGGCCATAATATTGCGGTCCGTGCACCCGGTAATAGTGTTGGGCGCGCTCGCGTTCGATTACTTCGGGAGGACGGTAGCCTGGCAAAAAGCCGTAGCCGTGCCAGTGGCGCGTCATACGGCGTTTACTCGCGTGTTGGTCCTCCTGCGCAGGTGCGGACAGAGCGACGGGCCCGAACGAGAGCACAATCGCGACACTGACCACGCTCAAGCGGATTCGTCCCATTGAGTTCCAACCTGTTGACGATGGGTCGCTGAAGATAATGGCGTCGTCGTCGAAGACTGCGCGCGCGCTAAGCTATAGGCGCCCGCAAAAATAGCCAATCCTGTCGACAATGCCAGCGTGATCAGCCGGGCACCGGCGAATCTGTCAATTAGGCCGGCCCATTTCCTGCTGCCAGCGTTTGATCACGCCAATCGGAAATTCATGAACAGGGACGCCTGTCCGTCGGCAGGCTTCCGGCCACATGTCCAAAAGGGCCTGATCCCGCTTGAGTAATTCGCTTTCAGGGATGCTGGCAGCGTCGGAACTCGGCCACTTTTCTGCAGCCATTTTTAACAGTTCCAACAGCGGAGCGATGTCTCTTTCATTCTGTCTAGACTCGGCGGGCCGTTGTGGGGCGTCGGAGAACATGACGCCAATTTCTGTACAAGTTCTCCATATGGAACGAGCAGGTTTGCGCTTTCCATCGATGATGACATCAAACCTGTCAGGAATTCCGTATGTCGTTGAAAGGCGAAGGCGGACACCCTGCACGGAAAGGTCGCGCGCGGTGCATTCCAATGTTGGTGCCGTGCCGCTGAAAACAATTTGTGCCGCGATGAATACCTGCTTGCGAAGATGCCTTCTTTGTTCCGCGAGTGCATTCATGGGCGCATCGCCTCGTAAAAACTTCCGACAATTGAACTCAAATAAGGGATAAAATTGGGGAATGTCTTAAGTTGTCCGGCCAAAGCCATCGGCTTTCATAAAGAGGCCGTTAATCACGGTGCCATGGCGGCAGTTGCCGTGGCGCCGGCGTATCGCGCGGGATTCGAAGCTCGTGCGGGACCCTACGTAGAATTTCGAACGGGGCTGTCGTTCCGAGCGATGCGCGAAAGCGGGCGTCTCCGCAGAGCAGATCGTATCTGGGTCATCGAACGTGTTTGGTCGGGGCGGCGGGATTTGAACCCACGACCCCTTGTCCCCCAGACAAGTGCGCTAACCGGGCTGCGCCACGCCCCGACCGGAACGGCGCGGACTATAGGACGGTCCGCGTCTGTTGTTCTGACTACAGAATTAGCCCGCATGTTGCAACCTTGCCGCTTAGGCAGTTCTGCCAGCGGCTTCGATCTTCGCCATGTCGGCGCGATCAGCCTCGGTGGTCTCGAACAGATGGCCGTACAGGTCGAATGTCATGTTGATGGGCGATGACGGCCTGCAAGCGGAAGGCTAACCGAACGTTAGCTATCTAGGATCAAATTACCGCCGTGGATGACCATGTAGTTGGCATCCATAGCTGATGCCTTGGGGCGTCGGCTTTGTGGCGGGGAACGGTGGGGGTGGGGACGAAAGTCACAAACTCCACCGTTCTTCGACTGCTGTCGGCGTCTCAAAAACTAAGCGGCCTGAGTCATCGCAGTTGTGGCGTCTGCTAGACCAAGGCCGCTCAAAGCAGGAAGGGACCCCAGCCCGCTCAAGCCCAATATAATGCTTTGGGCACAGACGACCTATGGCCGCAACGCAACACTGGCCGGGAAAATTGCCGTTTTGGTCTGTGTAAATTTACATACGAAATGGCCAGCGTGGCTGCCACTGAGACAGCAGTTTAAGCATTGAATTGTCTGGCGAACTGGCGGTCAGTTCCGCATCGTCAAAGACCGTCGAATAACGCTGCCGCTTTCGTCGCGCCGAGCGCTTATTTTCGCCCTATAGGCTGCGATGATCCCGACGTAGTCGGTTTGGTTGTGGCGGGATTTATGGCGTTTTGAAATCCGTCATTGCGTGCTCGCGTGTCGGTGAACAGCCGCGACTGTGGATCGATCGTGGATAGTTGCGCGCCGTGATTGTCCAAAACCACGGCTGCCCTTGCGGCGTCTGCGCCCAGGCGGTTCTTATTTGCATTCTTAAGAATGAGTTTCTGCATTGAGAGCGGCGCCGACGTCTCTATATCGTACATTAGGCTTCTGCTAGGACTAGAAAGACGAATGGACGCGGCTGCAAATTCCTATGCAAACACGCAGAACATTTACAGCTTTCTTTTCATACGCGCACCACGATGCCGACACGGATCCGCAACTTGTCGAAGCATTTACTGTGGCGTTGGAGAAGCGTGTCAATGCCAAGCTTACAAATGCTCGGTTTATAATCTGGCGCGATCAGGAAGGTTTACGCACTGGCGATAAATGGGCACACAAGCTCGAAGAGGTCGTGCGCAGCTCTGATATTTTAATCGTATTGCTAACTCCTCGATGGATCGACTCCGACTTTTGCCGAAAAGAGTATCTGGTATTTGAGGAGGTTGAAGCCGCACGGAATGCTGGCGAGTACATCGTGCCCATTCTTGCTCGATCGATTGAAAAGGTGGAGAAATATTTCACCAAAAATCAAGCCGAGGTTTGGGCGCGACTGTCCCAGCGGCAATACGCGAAAGCAAACGCCGTCAAATTCCTGACGCTAGGCGAGTCTGGTCGGACAGCTTTGATTGATGATATCGCCGAGGATATCGAAAGCAGGATAGAGCTCATGTGCCTGGCACTGGCGTCTGCGCCGAGTCCCAAGGCATAGGAGCCGCAAGAACCACCGCGCCAACTTTTGGCTGGGCAACTCGGCGGGGTTGCGCCGGCTTATTGGGGTCAATGTTTTGTCTGTGGAGGCCACAGCTTTGCAAAGATCTCTCAACAAAATGCTGGAATAGTAGTTTGATCTGCCTCTGGCGCTCGGGAGTTTGGCGACTTGAAGAAAACCATCATCCGCAGTGGATTTGAGACGGCTTACTTCACCGGGATGCACCATTGGCTCCGTCCCCTGGTAGGGGGCGTGGGCGCCATCCTGACGCTGCATCATGTGCGCCCGGCGAGCCCCGACGGGTTCCAGCCGAACCGGCTCCTGGAAGTCACACCCGATTTTCTTGAAGGCCTTTTGCGCCGGCTCTCCCGTGCGCGGATAGACGTCGTCTCCCTCGATGAAATGCACCGGCGTTTCATAGAAGATGATTTCAAACGCCGCTTCGTCTGTCTGACTTTCGATGATGGCTATAAGGATTTCCTGCGATGGGCCTATCCACTATTCCGGAAATACAAGCTGCCATTCGCCATGTATATCGCTACCAGCTTTCCAGACCGGCTCGGTGAGCTGTGGTGGACCGCGCTTGAAGCCGTGATCGCGCAAAACAGCCGCATCGGAATGGTGATCAACGGCAAGGACCAGTATTTTGAATGCGCGAGCGTGCGGGAAAAACGTGAGCTTTATGATGCAATTTACTGGCATCTGCGCGGCATGCAGAGTGAAGAAGAACTCCGGCGTGCGGTGCGCGACCTGTGTGCGACTTACAGCATCGATATTGTTTCTTTTTGCAACGATCTGTGTATGGACTGGTCCGAGATTATGGATCTTGCAGCCGATCCGCTCTGCACCATTGGCGCGCACACGGTCAATCACCTGATGCTCAGGAAGCTGCCGAGTGACGTAACGGTGCGCGCAGAAATGGAAATGAGCCGCGCGGTGCTGGAAGCCGCGCTCGGAACACGGCCACAGCATCTTGCCTATCCGGAGGGCGACCCAACGTCCGCCGGGCCTCGCGAATTTCGCATCGCTGCCGAGCTGGGTTTCAAGACCGCGGTAACGATGCGGCCGGGAGTCCTCTTCAAGGCCCACCGCGACTATCTGTCCGCGCTGCCGCGCATCGCGGTCAATGGCGAATTCCAGCAGCAACGGTATTTGAAAGTGCTGATGTCCGGCACCGGCACTGCACTGTTGAACCGGTTCCGCCGCGTCAGCGCGGCCTAGAATTTTCGTCGGGTCTGCCCATCCAGCTGATCAGTGGCATCGCCGGCACAATCCAGCCCAGTCCGGCAACGACGTAGTAGATTGCCGCCACAAATCCATTGATGTCGGTCAGCACCGATTGCGCCAGCGCCATCGCCAGTAAACCCCACACAGAGACAAGCACAAGCAGGGCGATCGTGCCGACAAATTTGCGAGCGCGGATAGGCATAGGTGCTTTTCGTGCGTTTCAATTGCGAATACGGACGCATGACTATATGGTCCGCGCCGTTCCCTGCAAGCAAGCACTCATGTCCGAGACGGTCAAAGCGTCCGAAACTCATCTGCGCACGGTGCGGCTGTGGCTGCTTACGGCGGCCGCGATGATCTTTCTGACGCTCGCGATGGGTGGCGCGACGCGGCTGACGGAATCCGGTCTCTCGATCGTCGAATGGAAACCGGTTGCCGGGGTGTTGCCGCCGTTGTCGCAAAGCGAGTGGCAGGCAGAATTTACAAAATATCAGGCTATCCCCCAATACCGTGAGATCAACCGCGGCATGACTCTCGATGCTTTCAAGACGATCTACTGGTGGGAATGGTCGCATCGGGTGCTGGCGCGTCTGACGGGCGCGGTATTCCTTCTGCCGTTTCTATTTTTCCTGTGGCGCGGCGCAATTCCGCGCGGCTTGCGCGGCCGGTTATGGGCGATTTTTATCGCCGGCGGCGCGCTTGGGGCCGTCGGGTGGTGGATGGTTTCTTCGGGCCTTACCCAAGGCGTGAGTGTCTCGCAATATCGTCTTGCTTTTCACCTCACGCTGGCCAGCGCGATCTATGGTGCCATCCTGTGGACTGCGCAGCAGCTTGCACCGCGCTTTTCGAGTGAAGCGCGGGCGCGGTTGCGTGGCGGCGCGCTCGTTATCGCAATTCTGCTGCTGCTGCAGATTTATCTTGGCGCGCTGGTGGCCGGTCTCGACGCGGGCCTCGTCTTCAATACCTGGCCGACGATCGATGATGCCATTGTGCCCGCTGCACAACGGCTATGGTTTATGAGCCCCGCCTGGCGCAACCTGTTCGAAAACACGCTTACCGTTCAGTTCGACCATCGCATGGTGGCCTATGCGATCTGGGTACTCGCCGGTCTGCACGCGATTGACGCCCGGCAGGCCCGGCGTGGCGCCGGCGGAGCCGTCTTGCTCGCCGCCGCTGTGACGGCGCAGGCTGTTCTTGGTGTCGTGACCCTGCTCCATCAAGCGCCCCTTCCTCTGGCCCTCTCACATCAGATTCTGGCAATTATAGTGTTCACCATCGCCGTCGTGCATGCGGAGCGATTGTCACATCGAGCCATTTTGCACGAACTGGAAACCGTCGCTGCGGAGCAACGTGCGTGATCAAGGAGGATGTCATAGGCGGGGTTGCCGTTCTGACCATGATGCATGGCAAGGTCAATGCACTCGACATCGAATTCTGTCATGCGATTGCCGATCGTCTTATCGATCTGCGCAAGTCGGATGCGAAGGCGGTGGTGCTGACCGGGCAGGGCGGGATCTTTTCTGCTGGCGTCGATCTGAAACGACTAAGTGAGGGCGGTGCCGACTACATCCGCCAATTCTTGCCGTCCCTGCACCACCTCTATGAGACAGTATTCTTTCATCCGAAGCCGGTAGTAGCGGCAGTCAATGGGCACGCCATCGCCGGCGGCTGTGTGCTCGCCTGCTGTGCGGACCGGCGCATCATGGCGCAAGGCGTCGGACGAATCGGTGTGACCGAAATTCTTGTCGGCGTGCCGTTTCCGGCACTGGCCTTCGAAATCGTGCGCTTTGCGGTGCCGCCGCGCTACCTGCCGGAATTCACGCTGTCAGGCGCGACCTATGTGTCCGACGAGGCGTTGCGGCGTGGCTGGGTCGACGAAATAGCGGAGCCAGAAGACCTTCTGGAGGATGCAATGGCGGTCGCGCGCGAATTATCTTTGCTGTCGCCGGCAGCCTTTACGCAGACAAAAAGGCAGATCCGCCAGCCAGTCATTGAGCGATTGCAAGCCAGCGGTGCGGCCACCGACAAGGCGGTCACAGAAATCTGGACCGCGCCGGCCACACTCACGTATATCCGCGACTACGTCGCGCGGACGCTGAAGAGGTCCTAGCGGATCACTTCGCCTTCAGGCCTTGCTCGAGGTCGGCGATGATATCGTCCTTGTCCTCGATTCCGACCGACAGTCGAACGACGTCCGGTCCGGCGCCGGCCTGAATTTTCTGCGCATCGGACAGTTGCCGGTGCGTCGTCGAAGCCGGATGAATGATGAGCGAACGCGTATCGCCAATATTGGCAAGGTGCGAGAAGAGTTTCACGTTGGAAACAAGCTTCACACCGGCGTCGTAACCACCCTTCAAGCCGAACGTAAGCACCGCGCCGGCGCCCTTCGGTACATATTTCTTGGCGAGCGAGTGATACTTGTCGCCTGGGAGACCTGCGTAGCTCACCCACGCTACTTCCGGACGCTTCGACAACCATTCGGCGACCGCCAGCGTATTGTCGCAGTGGCGTCGCATCCGGAGAGGCAATGTCTCGACGCCGGTCAGAATGAGGAATGCATTGAATGGCGATAGCGCGGGCCCGAGATCGCGCAGGCCGAGCACACGACAGGCGATCGCGAATGCAAAATTGCCGAACGTCTCGTGCAGGATAATGCCCTGATATTCGGGACGGGGTTCGGAAAGCATCGGATATTTCTTGTCGCGCGACCAATTGAAGGTACCGCCGTCAACGATCAGTCCGCCAATCGAGTTACCATGGCCACCCAAGAACTTGGTGAGCGAGTGCACGATAATGTCCGCGCCGTAGTCGATTGGCTTGCACAGATAGGGCGTCGCAAGCGTGTTGTCGACGATCAGAGGTACACCAGCCTTTCGTGCGATCTTTGAGATCGCCTCGATGTCGACAATAATTCCGCCCGGGTTGGCGATCGATTCGATGAAGATGCACTTTGTCTTCGGCGTGACCGCTTTTTCAAACGACGTGAGGTCATCGGGATCGGCCCATACGACATTCCAGCCAAAATTCTTGTACGAATGATTGAACTGGTTGATCGAGCCGCCGTAGAGTTTTTTGGATGCGACGAGCTCGTCGCCCGGTGTCATCAGCGCGTGCATGACAATCACCTGCGCCGCGTGGCCAGAGGCGACGGCCAGGCCTGCGGTACCGCCCTCGAGTGCCGCGACACGCTCTTCAAGCACCGCGCAGGTCGGATTGCCGATGCGGGTATAGATATTTCCGAAAGTCTGTAGCCCGAATAGCGCGGCCGCGTGATCGACGTCGTCAAACACAAAAGAGGTCGTTTGATAGATCGGCGTGGCGCGGGCGCCGGTGGTCGGATCTGGCTTGGCGCCGGCATGTACCGCGAGGGTATCAAAGCCCGGAATTCGGTCTGCGTCAGCCATGGGTCCCCCTGATAAAAAAGGTGTAGTTGGCGGCTTACACTTTTTCGAATGGAATAAGGCGGCGATTAGTGAGGCCGGAGAGCGGCGGCGTCAAGGCTTGTCATTTCCAGACGTCGGACCGAGGCGCATGCGCTGCACGCCTGAGCCTAAATTCTGTGCGCGCCTTGAGGAAAGCGTGCGTGAATTGACACCCATCCATGAAATCTCCGACGAGAAACGGCCATATTCGATCTTTGGACAGCGGTTCATGACAACCTTCAAACCGGCATCTTCCGCCATTTTCGCCGCTTCGTCATTGCGCACCATGAGTTGCATCCAGATGACGTTAGGCTTGGGTTGAAGCGCGATGGCCTCCTTCACCACAGGCGGCACGTGCTCAGACGCGCGAAAAATGTCGACCATATCTACTGGCTCGGGAATATCGGACAGTCTTGCGTAGACTTTTTGACCGAGGATGTTTTTTCCCGCCTGTCCCGGGTTGACCGGGATCATCCGGTATCCGCGCTCCATCAAATATTTGAATGCGAAATAACTGGGCCGATTATCCTTCGGCGAAATGCCGACCATGGCAATCGTCTTCACCGTGTTGAGGATGCCGCGGATATAGCTATCGGGGTAGGCGTCGTGATTCATTCAGACGTCGACGCCGGTTGTTTTGCGATGGCCGCGCGCAGGCGGGCATTCTCCGCCTCCAGTTGGGCGATTTTGGCTTGCACGACGGCAAAAGCCTCCTCGATTTCAACTTCGGTAAAACGCGTGACAATATGCGCGGAGCAGTTCACGTCCCACGCCTCAATTGTGAAAAGAATGGCTCGTTCAGGCCGAGCTTTGTAGCCGTCATCGAACAATCGTTCGATCAGGGCGGGATCGTCTTCGACCACGCGCGCGCGACCCCAAAGTTTTATGCGCTGACGGCGGCCAGCATCGAGCAAGAAGAGGAAGGCCCGGTCGTTCTCGGAGAGATTGGCGAGCGTGATGTATTGGCGGTTGCCTCGAAAGTCAGCGAAGCCCAGTGTCCTGTCGTCGATGACTTTGATAAATCCCTTTGGTCCACCCCGATGCTGGACGTAGGGAGCGCCGTCGGCCGTTGCGGTTGCGAGAAAGGCGGTATCCTGTTCGGCGATGAATTTTGCGAGCTCCGCCGTCACCCGATCCGGGAAGCCTTCTGCCATGCGGCGCTCGTATGCCTTCGCCGATCCACGCTCGGCTTGCGCATGCTGCGCGGCGAGCGTGAACACGCGGCTCGAATTGTTCATGTCTACCGTCACTCCGTCCGCTGCTCCGGGGAACAAAGATAACGTCTCGCTGTTGCTCACGGTAGGGCCGCGCGTGTTTGATTTGGGCAGGATTGCGGTGACAAACGACATAAGATCGTCATGCTGCTTTGCTGCGATCCGGAAGCTGAGGGGCGCCGCCTAGGTTGTGCACAAACAGGAGGCGTTCGATGTGTGACTACAGTCTTCACGACGTTGCGTCCCGACCCGCCAAGGTCGGCGACAAACTGGTATCGACACAATTTCCAAATGCCATCACGCGCGGCTTCTCGGATCCGAGTCAGCCGCGCGTAGCCGTCTGTCTGCTGCCCGGGACAGAGCTTGCATTCGAAAATGAGGTCGAATGCGATGCCTCGTTCCGGTTCTTGCCGACCCGGAAGTCGACCCACAAAGTCGCCCGTTTCCGGCAGGTGAATCTCAATCGGCCGGCCGCGCATCATGATGCGCTGGAGTTCCCCGATGGGAAGATCGTGCTGGTCACCGATCTTTGTGAGGGTCAACACGCGACTGTGCTGCAACTGCCGAGCGCCGGGCGGCCTGCGATCGAGCAGGGCGAGCAGGAAGTTCCCCAGAGCGCCCCTCTCATCGTCTGATTGACAGAAACTCAGAGAGCCACCGGGTCGCCGGTGGCTCTCCTATGCATCTTTGCCGATGGACCTGTTGCCGAGCGTATTAACGGTCTTCCCATTTCGGCTCTCGCTTGCCGATGAAGGCATTCAGACCTTCTTCTGCGTCGCGCGCCATCAAATTCTCGACCATGACTTCGGAGACGTAACTGTAGGCGTCTGACAGGTTCATTTCTGCCTGCCGATAGAAACCCTCCTTGCCGATTTTCACGATATGACTGGATTTTCCTGCGATCTTTCGCGCGAAATCCAATGCTTCCGCGCGCTCCCGGCCGGGATGGACCACGCGGTTGACCAGCCCCATGCGATAGGCGTCTTCGGCGGCGACAGCGTCGCCGGTCAACAGCATTTCCATGGCGTGCTTGCGCGCAACATTGCGGGAGAGTGCGACCATGGGCGTAGAGCAGAACAAGCCGATGTCGACACCGGGGGTCGCGAATTTTGCTTCGGTGGAGGCAACCGCCAGATCGCAGCTAGCCACCAGCTGACAGCCGGCGGCGGTCGCCACGCCTTGCACGGCAGCTATTATGGGCTGAGGCAGATTGACGATCTGCTGCATCATTGCGCTGCAAAAGGTCATGACCTTTCGGAAATAGGCTCGACCACCATCGCCGTCGCTGCGCCGGCTGGTGAGTTCCTTGAGATCATGACCCGAGCAGAAGGCCGGACCATTGGCGGCAAGCACAACTGCGCGCACGGTCTTGTCGGTCGCAAGTTCGGACAGGCTGTCGGACAAAGTAGTCAGCAGGGCTTCTGAAAGACTGTTGCGGGCTTCCGGACGGTTGAGCACGAGGATGGCAACGTCGCCATCACGCTCGCGCAACAGCACAGGTGCATCGGCGGCGAGCTTGGTTGGGGCATTCATCGGAGGCAGTTCCACACTCAACTCCGCCGAACCTTAATCCGAAGTCAGGCCCGCGCAAGGTCGCGCTCGACCGGCCACAGCCGGCGGCGCAAAGCGAAGTCCTGCCGCTGGGCAATGTCGATGCTCACCTTCTTTATCAACCGGGGCGGCAGAGGTCTTTCCAGGGAACCGCAAGCAGAAACTGGAAAAGGCCAAGGACAAACTGTGTAAGCCCTACCGTAATAAGAAGAGCTGAAATAACGGATTGACCGGGTAACGGCGCCGTCTAAGACCATGGCGCCGGATCGACCGGCGACGGGGAACCAGCATGCCGGTGCCGGCAATGACTGTCGACGAGATTTCCAAGCTGCTGCACGAGGTGTTTCCTCAGGGGTTCTACCCCGGCTGCGGCTTGACGATCGAACGGGTGGAATATGCAAAAAGCCGCGTACGACGACACTTCCAGGATGGGTACATTCGACCGGGCGGCACCATTTCGGGCCCGACCATGATGGAGCTTGCCGATTTTGCGATGTATGTCGCGGTTTTCTCCGCTGTTGGTCCTCAGCCGCTGGCGGTCACGACAAATCTCAACATCAATTTCCTTCGAAAGCCGGGGAAGGGCGATCTGATCGCGGATGCCCGTTTGATGAAGGTTGGAAAGCGGCTGGTGGTTGGCGAGGTTGAAATCTATTCCGATGGCGTTTCCGAGCCGGTGGCCCATGTTACGTCGACCTATTCGATCCCTCAGGATCGTTAATTAGTCATTGGTACTAAAATACCATTCTTATAAACAATTGATTTTACTTTACAAATATCTCAATCCTGCCATTGACCGGCAGTGAACGTCTCAGCTAGATACCGCCAGCGCGGCTGGGCCCGCCCAAGCTCCTTAAGGAATGACCATGAAGACCTATTCGGCCAAAGCTGCCGACATCGAGAAGAAATGGGTGACGATTGACGCCACCGGGTTGGTTGTTGGCCGTCTTGCCTCGATCGTGGCGCTGCGCCTGCGCGGCAAGCACAAGCCATCTTACACGCCGCATGTTGATGACGGTGACAACGTCATCATCGTCAATGCCGCCAAGGCGGTGCTGACCGGCCGCAAGCGCGAAAACAAAGTTTATCACCATCACACGGGTTTCATCGGCGGCATCAAAGACCGCACGGCGAAGGCTATTATGGAGGGGCGTTTCCCCGAACGTATCGTCGAAAAGGCCGTGGAGCGGATGTTGCCGCGCGGGCCGCTTGGGCGCGTTCAACTGGGAAATTTGCGCGTCTATCCGGGGGCCGAACACCCTCATGAGGCGCAAAAGCCCGAAAAACTCGATGTCGCCGCGATGAACCGCAAGAATGTGAGGAGTGCCTGACCGTGGCTGAAACCGTGCAATCTTTGGAAGGTTTGGCGACTCTTAAACCGGCTGCTCCCGAAGCGCCGAAATACGAGAAGAAAGTCGATGCCCAGGGACGCGCTTATGCGACCGGCAAGCGCAAGAACGCCGTGGCACGCGTGTGGATCAAACCGGGCTCCGGCAAGATCCTCGTTAATACGAAGGCTGTAGAAGTCTTTTTTGCGCGGCCCGTGTTGCGGATGTTGATCCAGCAGCCCCTGGTCGCCACCAACCGCGGCGGACAATACGACGTCACCTGCACTGTCTCGGGCGGAGGTTTGTCCGGCCAGGCCGGCGCTGTGCGTCACGGATTGGCCAAGGCTCTGACCTACTTCGAGCCCGATTTGCGTGGCGCGCTTAAGCGGGGAGGGTTTCTCACCCGCGATCCGCGCGTGGTCGAGCGCAAGAAATATGGTCGGGCAAAGGCACGGCGCTCCTTCCAGTTTTCGAAGCGCTAACCGGTCAATACCTTACGAAGGGCGCGCCTTGGCGCGCCCTTTTTGTTTGCCGGTTCCCGATCATTCGAATTTTATCGAACGCGTTTACCGTAAAGGGACGTGCGTTTGGCTCGCTGCAGGTTGGCGAGCCTCAATATCGGCTCCGAAAATTGATTACAATTCGAGCAAGTCTTTCATCGAAGCCTGCCTAATTGCGCAACGGAATCCTACGGCCACTGCGTTATTTTACGCCCGCGGTCTGGTGCGATGCGCGTGCCGGACGGGCTGGTGGGAGCGCGTATGCTGTTGGCGGTTAACCTCCAATCCGCGACCCTGGATTTGCCAACGCTGTCGTTGGTGGCCATATGCATTGCTGGCCTGCTCGGCCTGTTCCTGATCATCGATTGGATGCAGCAGCGCAATGTCCGTGCGCTCGCATGGTGGGGCTCGGCTTATTTGATCGGCGCCTCGGCAATGGCGTTGGGAACGTTGCCGACACCAATCATCCAGTTGCCGCCAATAGTGCCCGGCGCGCTGACCTTCCTCGCCTGCGGCATGATCTGGAACGGAGTACGGCTGTTCCAGGGCAGGCGAGTATTGCCATTCGCAACCTTCATCGGCGCCGCCCTCTGGTTAGGAATTGGTCAAATTCCAGGAGCCTTGGAGGACGGCAGGGGCCCAGTCCTCGGCGCTCTGATCGTTCCACTCTACACGTTCTTCATCGCGATCGAACTTTGGCGGGAACGACGCCGGTCGCGCTATTCGCGTGCCGCAGCCATCGTAGTGCCGTGCTTGCACGCAGGAATCTTTCTGGTGCCGCTCGTCATGCGCGCGCTCCTGCCTGCAGGGCATGATACGATTTGGCTGACGGTCTTCACTCTTGAAACAATTCTCTACGCCGTTGGCACCGCATTCATAGTGATGCTGATGGTCAAGGATCATCACGTTCACGTCTATCGCACCGCCGCGTGCACGGACCATCTGACCGGCCTGCTGAGCCGCCGCGCCTTCATGGACAACGCGCTCACACTGTGCGCGCACCAGGCCAAACGATCTGAACCGGTGGCGATGCTCTTGTTTGACCTTGATCATTTCAAGGCGATCAACGACCGCTTCGGCCATACTGCCGGCGACCAGGTATTGCGTCTCTTCGGTCAGGTGGTGCGCGCGGGGACGCGCGCTGACGACATCATTGGCAGGTTCGGCGGCGAAGAGTTTATCGCGATCGTCCCGGGCGGCCTGGAGAGCGCGACCAAAATCGCTGAACGCGTTCGCTCGGGCTTTGAGGTTGCGGGCGTTACAGTGGCCACACACTCCGTCCGCGCGACCGTCAGCGTCGGCGCCGCCATTTCCTACGACGCGGTCACGTCGATCGACGCGCTGATAGCAAGCGCGGATGCCGCTCTCTACCGTGCCAAGCACGAGGGCCGGAATCGAGTCCACATTGCAGAGCAGGAAATGGCAAACGAGCGTGCTCGCCTGATCGCCGCAGCACGACGCGCCCGGCCGGTGAAATCAGGCGCTTTTACCCGGTTGTCGCGGCGCAACATCACGGGCTGACGGTATCGCCGCCCGGCCGACCCGCCTCAACGTCTCCTTTACTCTATTCGCTGTACCATGCGCTCATGTGGCCCTCACAGACCCGCCCGGAGCCGGTTTCACTTGAGAGCTATGCCGAACGGGCAGGTGCCGCACTGGCGTGCGCGTTTTCGAATTCTGCCGAATTCGACGCCGCCCTGATCGCGGCGCGCCGTGCAGCCGGTGTTTACGGACCCAGGCGCCACCGCCGACGGATGCTGGCGACTGCCGCCAGTATCGCTGCTGCCGGGCTCGTGATTATCGCGATCGCGATTCTTTGAACGGGCCGAACCGTCCTCCAAGAAAAAGGGCGCCCCTTGCGGAGCGCCCGAAAGTTGCATCGCGAAGTTCGTAACTCGCGACGGTTGGGAGGAACGCTTACGCCGAGTAGTACATGTCGAATTCGACCGGATGCGGGGTGTGCTCGAACCGGATCACTTCCTGCATCTTGAGGTCGATGTATGAATCGATGAAGTCATCATCGAACACGCCGCCCGCTTTCAGGAACTCGCGACCCTTGTCCAACTCGCCGAGGGCCTGGCGGAGAGAGCCACAGACAGTCGGGATCCTCTTCAACTCCGCCGGCGGGAGATCGTAAAGGTCCTTGTCGATCGCCGAACCGGGGTCGAGCTTGTTCTTGACGCCATCAAGGCCGGCCATCAGCATCGCCGCGAAGGCAAGATACGGATTGGCGAGCGGATCGGGGAAACGGACCTCGACACGCTTGGCCTTCGGGTTCGTCGTGTAAGGAATGCGGCACGACGCCGATCGGTTGCGCGCCGAGTAGGCGAGCAGAACCGGCGCTTCGAAGCCAGGCACCAGACGCTTGTAGGAGTTGGTGGTCGGGTTAGTGAAAGCGTTGATCGCCTTTGCATGTTTGATGATGCCGGCGATGTAGGACAGGCAGATTTCCGACAGATCGGAATATTTGTTGCCTGCGAATACCGGCTTGCCGGATTTCCAGATCGATTGGTGGCAATGCATGCCTGAGCCGTTATCGCCATAGACAGGCTTCGGCATGAAAGTCGCGGTCTTGCCGTAGATCTGCGCCACCTGCTGGATACAGTATTTGTAGATCATCATCTGGTCGGCCATCTGCACGAGCGGCGAGAATTTCATGCCAAGTTCGTGCTGCGCCGAAGCGACTTCGTGATGGTGCTTCTCGACCTTCACGCCCATTTTGGCCATCGCCGCCAGCATCTCGCTGCGCATATCCTGCGCAGAGTCTTGCGGGGGCACCGGGAAGTAACCTTTCTTGGTGCCAATGCGGTGGCCGAGGTTTCCGCCTTCGTATTCGGTGGGTGAATTCGTCGGCAATTCGATCGAGTCGAGCCGAAAGCCCGTGTTGTAAGGCTCGGCGGCGTATTTGACGTCATCGAATACAAAGAACTCAGCCTCGGGACCGAAGAAGATCGTGTCGCCAACGCCTGCGGTCTTCACCATGCCTTCGGCTTTTTTGGCGATGCCGCGCGGGTCGCGGTTGTAAGGCTCGCCGGTGGTCGGCTCGAGCACGTCACAGACCAGCGACATCGTGGTCTCGGCAAAGAACGGATCGATGCAGGCGGTTGCCGGATCCGGCATCAAATTCATGTCCGACTCGTTGATCGCTTTCCAACCAGCGATCGAAGAGCCGTCAAACATCTGGCCCTCGGCAAAGGTTTCTTCTTCGATCATGGTGACGTCGAAGGTGACGTGCTGCCACTTGCCGCGCGGGTCGGTAAATCGGAAATCGACGTACTTCACGTCGTTATCCTTGATCAACTTCATGACTTCTTTAGCTGTCGTCATGGGACTGCATTCCCCCTTGTTTTCATGAAATTGCCGCTAGGACGGTTGCCCGCGGCTTAGATTGCATCAACTCCGGATTCCCCGGTCCTGATCCGAATTGCTTCTTCGATGTTGGAAACGAATATCTTGCCGTCACCAATCCGGCCAGTCTGAGCAGCGCGCCGGATTGCATCGATCGCTTTATCCACCATGTCGTCGCCGAGCACGATTTCGATTTTCACCTTGGGGAGAAAATCGACCACGTATTCGGCGCCACGATATAATTCGGTGTGCCCCTTCTGTCGCCCGAAGCCCTTCGCTTCGGTGACTGTTATCCCCTGTAAGCCGACCTCCTGCAGCGCCTCCTTCACCTCGTCGAGTTTGAAGGGTTTGATGATGGCTTCGATTTTTTTCATCGCCTGTCCTCTCCCCCAGCCCCCCGGCACCAACCGGAGAACCGCGCTACCGGTTAGCAGGTCCCGTGCCAACCCAACACGCTCAAAAAAACCATTACCTGCAATGGTTTGACCAATATGCGGGTGCTGGCGTGTGGGTTGACTACTGATCGACGCCTACAAGTTAAGCAAAGTGGCTAGATTTTAGCCAGCCGCCAAAGACTTGTTGCGGCGCAAACGATTAGTCCGAATTGTTCGGGCTCGGATCGCTCGTTAGGGTCGCCGGCGATGGATGAATTGCTCACGACCGCCGAAATGGCGGAAGCGGATCGCCTGGCGATCGCTGGCGGCGTCCCAGGCATCACGCTGATGAAGAACGCCGGGCGTGCGGTCGCCGATGTGGCGTGCAGGGCGGTGGAGTGTCGCCGCGTTGTGGTGGTGGCCGGTCCCGGCAACAACGGCGGTGACGGGTTCGTTGCGGCCCGCTATCTGGCCGAGCGCGGCTACGTCGTACGTGTTTGTTTTGTCGGTGAGCGGATGCGGCTGAGGGGAGATGCGGCCCTCGCTGCCGAACAGTGGACCGGGCCGGTTGAGGAGGCCTCGCCCGCCAAACTTGGCGGTTGCGATCTCATCATTGACGCGTTGTTTGGAGCAGGCCTCGATCGCGATGTCGAAGGATTGCCTCGGGTGATGATCGGCGCAATGAACGGCGCGGGCGTGCCCATCATCGCCGTCGACCTGCCAAGCGGGATAAATGGAACGAGCGGCGCAATCATGGGGGCCGCGGTCAACGCGACCCGCAGCGTGACGTTCTTTCGGCGCAAGACGGGCCACCTGCTGTTGCCGGGCCGCCTGCATTGCGGCCCGGTCGAGGTCAGTGACATCGGAATTTCCGACAATGTTCTCGCGACGATCAAACCGCAGACATTCGCCAATGGCCCGCAACTCTGGAGCGCCTCGTTTCCGAAGCCGGGATTGCAAGGGCACAAATACACGCGCGGTCATGCGGTCGTTGTGTCAGGTGGACTGTCGAGCACCGGAGCAGCCCGTTTGGCCGCGCGCGGCGCTTTGCGGGCGGGCGCGGGGCTGGTGACGATTGCCAGTCCTCGGGAGGCGTTGGCCATCAATGCTGCAGCGAGCCTGGCAGTCATGGTCCGTCCGGTCGACGGGGCTACCGAACTCGGGAGCTTTCTCGCCGACAAACGGCGAAATGCCATCGTGCTGGGCCCAGGCGGTGGGGTTGGTGCGGCGATGCAGGAGCAGGTGTTGGCAGCACTCGCAAGCCATGCCGCCGTGGTCTTGGACGCCGACGCCCTGACAAGTTTCGCGGAGGAGCCAGGAAAGCTGGCGTCGGCGATCGGAAAGCGCCTAGGTCAGGACGTCGTTCTAACTCCGCATGAAGGGGAATTCTCACGCATTTTCAATAATATATCAAAGGAAACGAATTTAAATTCAAAGCTTGAGAAAACCCGTCTAGCTGCCGATTATTGTGGAGCTGTGGTCGTCCATAAGGGGGCAGATACGGTTGTTGCAGCACCCGGAGGGCGAGCGGCAATTGCGGACAACGGGCCGCCCAGCCTTGCGACAGCGGGGTCAGGCGACGTCCTCGCCGGCATAGTGGCCGGCTTGATGGCGCAGGGCATGCAAGGCTTTGACGCCGCGAGCGCCGCCGTCTGGCTGCACGGGGAAGCGGCGGCCGAATTCGGCGCCGGCCTGATTGCCGAGGATCTGCCCGAAATGTTGCCGTCCGTTTACCAAAGGCTGTTGGCCGACCTTGCGCGAGGCTGACCTCGCCTCCCATCAAGAATTGCCCCCGGCCCCAAGGGTTTCATGATGTAAGCAGGGCCTGTCCGCAGGCACTGTTATGGCTTGCTTGGCGGGTACCGGCGCGTTAAGTCGTGCCGGATTGCGGCGCCAAAATCGTCCGTAATTTGCCCTCCGCGGGCGTGGCGGAATTGGTAGACGCGCTGGATTTAGGTTCCAGTGGCGAAAGTCGTGGGGGTTCGAGTCCCTCCGCCCGCACCACGAGGCCAATTAGAGTTTTGCGGGTTCGCCCGTATTCCGACACGACCGGCGCGTTAGGTTCAATGGTGAGCCAGTGCGGTGTGGTTGTAAGTACAAGCAGAGAAAAAAGTGAGTCCCATGCAAGTTACCGAAACGCTGTCCGAAGGTCTCAAGCGCGAGTACAAGGTCGTCGTTCCCGCCTCCGAACTCGATGCCAAGGTCAATGCGCGTCTGGATGAGTTGAAAGATCGCGTCCGGATCAATGGATTTCGTCCTGGCAAGGTGCCGGCGACGCACCTCAAGCGCATGTACGGGCGCTCCGCGATGGCAGAGGTCATCGAGGCGACCGTTCGCGACACCAACAATCAGATTGTAAGCGAGCACGGATACAAGCTCGCTGCAGATCCGAAAGTCACGCTGCCGACCGAGGAAGGCGCGATTGACCAACTGATCGCGGGCAAGAGCGACCTCAACTACACCATGGCCCTGGAGATCGTCCCGCCGATCACGCTCGGGGATTTCAAAAGCATCAAGCTGACCAGGCTTGCCGCCGACGTGACCGACGCCGAAGTCGAGCAGGGCATCGCGCGCATCGTCGACCAGAACAAGCCCTATATGGTTCGCCCCGAGGGCGAGAAGGCCGCCAAGGACGACCGCGTTACGATCTCGTTTGCCGGCACCATCGATGGGAAGCCATTCGAAGGCGGCTCGGGCGACGATGCCGTTGTCTTGATCGGGTCGAACACGTTCATTCCAGGCTTTGAGGATCAGCTGATCGGCGTCGGCACCGGCGAAACGCGAACGTTAAAAGTGACCTTTCCAGCACGCTACATGAAGGAAGACCTTGCAGGGAAGGCTGCCGAATTCGTTGTCACTGCGAGGTCGATCGAAGCGCCGGGCAAGGTCACGGCGGACGATGATTTTGCCAAATCGCTCGGGCTGGAGTCGCTCGCAAAGCTGCACGACGCGGTGAAAGACAGTATTTCGCGTGAGCACGCGGGTATGTCGCGCCAGAAGCTCAAGCGCGCGCTGCTGGATGAACTCGACAAGCTCCACAAATTTGAACCGCCGCCGACGCTCGTCGAGGAAGAGTTCGATCGCGTCTGGAAGTCGGTGCTTTCCGAGCTGGAAACAGAGCGCAAGACTTTTGCCGATGAGGGGACCACCGAAGAGAAGGCCAAAGCCGAGTACCGCGCGATTGCCGAGCGCCGCGTGCGGCTCGGTCTGGTGCTCGCCGAGATCGGTGAGAAGAACAACATCACCGTTACCGAGGACGAATTAAGCCGCGCCGTCATGGAGCGGGCACGTCAGTTCGCGGGCCAGGAGCAGCGCGTGTGGGACTACTATCGCCAGAATCCGCAGGCGGTTGCTGCCTTGCGGGCGCCGATATTCGAGGAAAAGGTCGTTGATTTTCTGGTCGAACTCGCGGGCGTAACCGACAGCAAAGTATCGCGCGACGAACTTTACAAGGAAGATGATTCGGTCGCCTGACCTGCGGGCGGCTTGCGCAAACCTTTGTGGGAAAATAGATGAGCTGGCGTGCTGGCAGGCTAGTCTAGCCGGCATGATTCGCGTCAAGGAGACGAAATGAGAGACCCTCTCGATACTTACATGAACTATCTGGTGCCCATGGTGGTCGAGCAGACCAACCGTGGCGAGCGGGCCTATGACATTTATTCGCGCCTTCTGAAGGAGAGAATTATCTTCATCACGGGGCCGATCGAGGACGGCGTTGCCACTCTCGTGGTGGCTCAGCTCCTGTTCCTTGAGGCGGAGAATCCGAAGAAAGAAGTCTCGATGTACATCAATTCGCCTGGCGGCGTGGTGACCTCGGGCATGGCGATCTATGACACGATGCAGTTCGTGCGACCGCCGGTGTCCACGCTTTGCATCGGGCAGGCTGCTTCGATGGGCTCGCTCCTGCTTGCGGCGGGCGCAAAGGATCAGCGTTTTGCGCTGCCCAATGCCCGCATCATGGTCCACCAGCCATCCGGCGGGTTCCAGGGGCAGGCCACCGACATCATGCTGCACGCTCAGGAGATTTTGAACCTGAAGAAGCGGCTCAACGAGATCTATGTGAAGCATACCGGCCAGTCGCTGAAGAAGATCGAAGACGCGCTCGAGCGTGACTATTTTCTCACAGCCGAAGCCGCCAGGGACTTCGGCCTGGTCGACAAGGTGATCGATAAGCGGCCCGAGGAGATGCCCTCCAAACCCGCCTGAGATCTCGCAGGCGGTTCCACCCCGATCTTCACAGAGTTAGAACGGGCGCTTTCGCGGCTGTGAGTGCGGCATTATCGTTAATAGAATCTTGATTATCTGGTCGTTAGCATGCTTCGCTTATGGTGTAGGGAGAGACGGGAGTGCGGCCCCTCCCAGAATAAGGGCTGCCGTGCTGGTGTTTCGGTGCGAAACTTGCTTCGGTACGGACGCGTGAGACGGAGAATGGAATGAGCAAAGTCGGCGGCAGCGATTCCAAGAACACCCTCTACTGCTCGTTCTGCGGCAAGAGCCAGCACGAAGTGCGCAAGCTCATTGCCGGCCCGACCGTCTTCATCTGCGATGAATGCGTCGAACTGTGCATGGATATCATCCGCGAGGAGAACAAGTCCTCGCTGGTGAAGTCGCGCGACGGCATTCCGACTCCGAAGGAAATCCGGAAGGTTCTTGACGACTACGTGATCGGCCAGGATCACGCCAAGAAGGTGCTCTCGGTCGCCGTCCATAACCACTACAAGCGGCTCAATCATCAGGCCAAGCACAACGACGTCGAGCTGGCGAAGTCGAACATCCTGCTTATTGGCCCAACCGGTTCGGGTAAGACGCTGCTGGCGCAAACGCTGGCGCGCATTCTCGATGTGCCGTTCACGATGGCGGATGCGACGACGCTGACCGAAGCCGGTTACGTCGGCGAGGACGTCGAAAACATCATTCTGAAATTGCTGCAGGCCGCCGACTACAACGTCGAGCGTGCGCAGCGCGGCATTGTCTATATCGACGAGATCGACAAGATTTCGCGCAAGTCAGACAACCCCTCGATCACGCGCGACGTCTCGGGCGAGGGCGTGCAACAGGCGCTGTTGAAGATCATGGAAGGCACCATCGCCTCCGTTCCTCCGCAGGGCGGCCGCAAGCATCCGCAACAGGAATTCCTCCAGGTCGACACGACTAACATTCTATTCGTGTGCGGCGGGGCCTTCGCCGGGCTCGAAAAAATCATTTCGGCGCGAGGGCGGTCGACCTCGATCGGCTTCAGCGCCAAGGTGGTGGCCCCCGAGGATCGCAAGCAGGGTGAAATCTTCCGCGAGGTCGAGCCGGAAGATTTGCTCAAGTATGGTCTGATCCCCGAATTCGTCGGTCGTCTGCCGGTTGTCGCAACACTCGAAGACCTCGATGAGGCTTCGCTCAAGAAGATCCTGGTCGAGCCGAAGAACGCGCTGGTGAAGCAATACCAGAGGCTGTTCGAGATGGAATCGATCGATCTGACGCTCGCGGAAGAGGCGCTCGGCGCCATTGCCCGCAAGGCGATCGACCGCAAGACCGGCGCGCGCGGCCTGCGCTCCATCATGGAGGGCATCCTGCTCGACACCATGTTCGACCTCCCGAGCCTGGAAGGGGTCGAGGAGGTGGTGATCTCCAAGGAGGTCGTCGAGGGAACCGCACGGCCGCTTTATATCTACGCCGACCGTAGCGACCGGACGGCGGAAACGGGCAGCGCCAGCGCCTGACCGGCTCCCGCAACCGGGACGAAATATTCCGGAAAAAGGCTATCGATTCGTACCAATTGCGGGGTTGTTACCGGCAAGGGACTCGCTTTAACTGGAAAAAGCGGGGCTTCTTGCGCAGGGATTTGCCTCGCCATACGTATAGCGTCTGAAGGCGAGTGACGTACGAAAGGTCGTATCTGACTACCGACTGGGCGAGGAGTAGTTTCCTTGAAAGCGCGCCGGGCATTCTGCCCTGCGCCTCCTGGCCGCTCCTACCGGCACTGCCGTGCGATGCCGCACTTGCGGGTCAAACGACAGGGGCACAACAAAAGGACCAATGCCAATGACCAATAAGCCACGACCCCAGTTGCAACCCGGCGAAACCCGGGCCTATCCGGTTTTGCCGCTGCGCGACATCGTGGTGTTTCCGCACATGATCGTTCCGCTCTTTGTCGGCCGCGAAAAGTCGATCAAGGCGCTGGAAGAGGTGATGCGCTCAGACACCTTCATCCTGCTGGCGACGCAGAAGAACGCCTCCGACGACGATCCGGCGACCGATTCGATTTTCGAGGTCGGCACGCTCGCGAGCGTTTTGCAGTTGCTCAAGCTGCCCGACGGCACCGTCAAGGTGCTGGTCGAGGGCGCCACGCGCGCGAGGGTTCTGAAATATACCGACCGCAACGACTATTACGAAGCTGACGCCAGCGCGCTCGCCGATGACTCGGGTGATCGCGTGGAAGCGGAAGCCATGGCGCGTTCCGTGGTCACCGAATTCGAAAATTATGTGAAGCTGAACAAGAAGGTGTCACCCGAGGTCGTGGGCGTGATCCAGCAGATCGAGGATTATGCCAAGCTCGCCGACACCGTCGCCTCGCACCTGGCTGTCAAGATTCCGGACAAACAGGACATCCTTGAGACGTCGTCCGTGACGCAGCGCCTTGAAAAGGTGCTCGGCCTCATGGAGAGCGAAATTTCTGTCCTGCAGGTGGAAAAGCGCATCCGGACCCGCGTCAAGCGGCAGATGGAGAAGACCCAGCGCGAGTACTACCTCAATGAACAGATGAAGGCGATCCAGAAAGAGCTCGGCGACGAGGAAGGCCGCGACGAACTCCAGGAGCTGGAAGACAAGATCAAGAAGACCAAGCTCTCGAAGGAAGCGCGAGAGAAAGCCACGCATGAGCTCAAGAAGCTTCGCCAGATGTCACCGATGTCGGCGGAGGCTACGGTCGTGCGCAACTATCTCGACTGGCTGCTATCGATTCCGTGGAACAAGAAGAGCAAGGTCAAGAAGGATCTCACGCTGGCTGAGCAGATTCTCGACGCCGATCACTATGGCCTGGAAAAGGTCAAGGAACGCATCGTTGAATATCTTGCTGTGCAGCAGCGGGCCAACAAGTTGACCGGACCGATCCTTTGCCTCGTCGGGCCTCCCGGCGTCGGCAAGACGTCGCTCGGCAAGTCGATCGCAAAGGCCACCGGACGCGAATTCGTGCGCGTGTCGCTGGGCGGCGTGCGTGACGAGGCCGAGATCCGCGGCCACCGGCGCACCTATATCGGCTCGATGCCGGGCAAGATCATCCAGTCGATGCGCAAGGCGAAGACCTCGAACCCGCTCTTTCTGCTGGACGAGGTCGACAAGATGGGCGCCGATTTCCGCGGTGATCCGTCATCGGCCTTGCTCGAGGTGCTCGACCCCGAGCAGAACCACACGTTCAACGACCACTACCTGGAGGTCGACTACGACCTGTCCAATGTGATGTTCATCACCACGGCGAACACGCTCAATATTCCGCCGCCGCTGATGGACCGCATGGAGATCATCCGCATCGCGGGCTACACCGAGGATGAAAAGGTCGAGATCGCGCGCAAGCACCTGATCCCGCACGCGGTCGTCAAGCATGGCCTTGATGCGAAGGAATGGTCGATCGATGACGAGGCGCTGCTGACGATGATCCGCCGTTACACGCGGGAAGCGGGCGTTCGCAATCTCGAGCGCGAACTTTCTACGCTGATCCGCAAGGCGGTGAAGGAGCTGATGACTTCGAAGAAGAAGTCGATCGCAGTCACGGCCGCAAGCCTCGGCGACTACCTGGGTGTGCCGAAGTACCGCTACGGCGAGATCGAGGCGGAGGACCTTATTGGCGTCGTCACCGGGCTGGCCTGGACAGATGTGGGCGGAGAGTTGCTCACCATCGAAGGGGCCATGATGCCGGGCAAGGGCAGGATGACCGTCACGGGCAACTTGCGTGACGTGATGAAGGAGTCGATCTCCGCGGCGGCGTCCTACGTGCGCTCGCGTTCGGTTGCCTTCGGCATCGAGCCACCTTTGTTCGACAAGCGTGACATCCACGTGCACGTGCCGGAAGGTGCGACGCCGAAGGATGGACCATCAGCCGGCGTCGCAATGGTCACCGCCATCGTTTCGGTGATGACGGGTATTCCAGTGCGCCGAGACGTCGCCATGACAGGCGAGATCACGCTGCGTGGCCGCGTGTTGCCGATCGGCGGCTTGAAGGAAAAGCTGCTGGCAGCCGCGCGTGGCGGCATGAAGACCGTGCTGATCCCGGAGGAGAACGCCAAGGATCTGGTGGAAATCTCCGACACGATCAAGAAGGGACTGGAGATCATTCCGGTCACTCGCATGGACGAAGTGCTCGAGCGTGCGCTCGTGCGCAAGCCCGAGCCTATCGAGTGGGACCATGCAAACGCCAAGCTCGCGGAGCAGGCTGCCGCATCAGAGCCTGCGGTGGATGAAGACGGCTCCGGCCTGACCGCGCACTAGGCGGACGGTGGAAACAACGAATGAAAATGAAAACGGCGCCGCGAGGCGCCGTTTTTGTTTGGTTTGGGGCCCCTCAGGACTTCCCCGTAAGCGCGATGAGCGTAGCGATGGTGTTCATGTTGCGGGCGGTTCCCGACCGCGCGGCGGACCCACAAAGCTGGTGGGCGGTGACGGACTCGAACCGCCGACATCCTGCGTGTAAAGCAGGCGCTCTACCAACTGAGCTAACCGCCCTTAATCCACGCCAATATCGCGCGAGGGCGGTCCAATGCAAGCGCGCAGGTCAGCCCACGAAACAAAACGGCAGGCGGGAAGCCAATCGCTTCGCGCCTGCCGTTACTCCCCCGAGGGTCAGGTGGAAAGTCGTCAGATCGATTCCTTCAATTCTTTGGATGCGCGGAATGCGACTTTCTTGCTGGCCTTAATTTGAATTTGCTCGCCCGTCGCAGGATTGCGGCCGATGCGCGCAGCACGCTTGCGAACCTGAAGAATGCCAAGGCCGCCAATGCGAATGCGCTCGCCTTTCTTCAAATGCTTTACAATGTTGCCGACCAGATCGCCGAGCACGGTCTCCGCCTGCTTCTTCGACATCTCGTGTGTTTCCGCCAGTGCGGCTGCAAGATGTTTAAGCGTGACGGTCGGTGGTGTCGGAGCTTTTCCAGGAACCATTGCCATCAGTGGGACCCTCCTCTTGAATCCGCCGGTTTGGCGGAACGCCAAACACCATGCCCGAATAGACGATTCGGGGGCACTCTGACCATCGATTCTTCTAGGTAAATAAGGCTTTTTCGCAATTTCGGTTAGCGGGAAAGCGTTTACCTTGACTTGCCATGGAGCCGCCTATAACTCGGTCCCACGCCCGCGGGGGCGTAGCTCAGTTGGTTAGAGCGCTGCCCTGTCACGGCAGAGGCCGCGGGTTCGAGTCCCGTCGCTCCCGCCAATTTTTTCAATGACTTAACCATGATTTTCGGTGGCCATGCCGGTGCTTCTCCGGGCCGGAAATTTAAGCCGCAGGCCTCGTTATGACCTCCGTTCGGGCGATGTTCTTCGACGTGTTCGGGACCCTCGTCGACTGGCGGACGGGGGTTGCCCGCGAGGCCGAACGGGCCCTGCAGCCTCTTGGGTACAACCTGGATTGGACGGCCTTTGCGGAGGCCTGGAGGGACGAATACCAGCCCGGCATGGAGGAGGTCCGCTCCGGCCGTATCCCGTTCAGCAAACTGGACGTGCTGCACCGGCGCAACCTCGAGCGTTTCATGCCGCGCTTTGGCATGCGCAATCTCTCCGATGAGGTGTTGCGCGAGCTCACGCTTGCCTGGCATCGGCTCAATGCCTGGCCGGACGTACCGGCCGCGCTGAAGCGGCTCAGGAAGAAGTTTCTGCTCGCACCGGTCTCGAATGGAAACATTTCATTGATGGTCGATCTCGCGCGGCGCAACGATTTTCCATGGGACACGATCCTCGGCGCGGAAGTTGCCGGCGATTACAAACCGATGCCGCGCGTCTATCTCGCAGCATGCGAAGCGCTCGATCTCGCGCCGGCAGAATGCATGATGGTCGCGGCGCACAGCAGCGATCTCGCTGCCGCCGCGACGTGCGGCTTGCGCACCGGTCACGTCGCGCGGCCCGGTGAGTATGGCCCCGGCACCGGCGAAACCAGGCCGACCGTTCCGGTGAATGCAGCAGGAAAGAATTTGAGCGATCTGGCGGATCAGCTCGGAGCTTAGCGGTCCATTATGCCCGGCCTTGTCCCGGCCATGACAATTGAGGGATCAGCCCACATACACCGGCTCGGGTTGTGCAAAGAAACTTGCCAGTATGTGATACACGACCATGTAGTTCTTCTGCTGGAAGCTTGCGTGCGAGATGCCTGGCATCACCGTGAACTGCTTGTCCGGGTTGGGAAGCTTTGCATAAAACTTCAACAAGTCTTCCATCGACGCGATACCATCGTGCTGGCCGCGCATGATCAGTGTCGGGACAGTGATCTTTTCCGGATTGACCACAGGCAATCTCGAGCACATGTCGACATAAGTTCCAGTCGGCACCGAATTGTCGAGGGCCGTGACTGCATCCGCAAATGCTTCGATGACCTTGCGCTCCGCCGTATCGGGATGATCGCGGTCGAAGACTGAATGGATGAAGGCCTTGTCGATCGGCCGGCGGTTCTTGGCCTGGAATTCGGGTAGCTTCTTGCGCCGTTGCTCGAGAGTCGGAGAGCCTTCGCCAGTCCACACCATGGCGTCGAGGGCAAGCCGCGCCACCATTTCCGGATGCCGCTCAGCGAACATCGCCGCGCGCAGCGCGCCGGAGGAAATCCCGTAGACCAGGAAGGGCCGCTTGCCGCGCAGTTTCTGGATGTAAAGTGCGGCGGCAAAGCAATCGTCTGCACCCTGCGAAATCGGCGCGTTGTTGTCGCGATCCTTGGTGGAGCGCCCATAACCCTCCATGTCGACGCACCAGCAGTCGTAGCCGAGGCGCGCGAAGTGATCCATCGCCGACGAATCCGGCCGTTCCGGCACCTGCAAATCGAATGTCGGCTGCGACGCCATGGACGAGCCGTGCACGAACAGAACCGTGCCCGCGGTCTTCGCCGGATCGCCGATGCATTTTTCAAACAGGAACAGCTTCACGCCGCCGTCCCTGGTCGTCCAATGGTCTTCGCCTTTGATGGCGGCGGCCGGCTTGCTCATTTGGTTCATTGCGTACCTGTCTGCTGGTCAATTGATCGGCGGAATGTGGTTGGCTTTGATGACATTCGCCCATTTGGCGACCTGTCCATCCATGAATGCCTTGAATTCGGGCTGAGTCATCACGATCGGGCTCGCCCCGGTCTTCTCCCACGCTTCCTTGATATCGGGGCGTGCCAGGATTTGGGTGATCGCCTGACTGAGCCTCTCCACAATCGGTTGTGGCGTTTGGGCCGGAGCCATGAAGCCGACCCACAAAGTCGCGTTAAAGCCGGGGACGCCGGCTTCCTCAATCGTCGGCACATCGGGCAGCGTGGACGATCGCGTTTTGCCCGTGGTGCCGAGCGCACGCACCAGTCCGGCTTTGATCATCGGCGCCATGGTGGGCACCGAATCGAACAGGATCTGAACCTGACCGCTGAGAATGTCGTTGCGGGCGCCAGTCGAGCCTTTGTACGGCACATGCACGATGTCGATGCCGGTGAGATTCTTGAGAAGCTCGCCGGCCATGTGATAGTTGGAGCCCGGACCCGAAGATCCATAATTGATGGTACCGGGTTTGGCGCGTGCGAGGGCCAGCAGCTCGCTCAAATTCTTTGCCGGCACCGAGGGATGTGTCACCAGCACAAGGTCGGTGTCGATGAGCGGCGCAACCGGCACCAGATCGCGCATGAGTTGATATTGCTTGTGAGTGTAAAGCGTTTCGTTGACGGTCTGGGTGCCGGAGACCATCAGCAGCGTGTAACCGTCGGGCGCCGACTTGGCGACGACCTCCGTGCCAATGGTGGTTCCGGCGCCGGGACGGTTTTCCATGACAAAGGGCTGGTGGAGGGATTTGCGCAATTCCTCCCCGATCGCGCGGGCATAAACATCGGTCGGCCCGCCCGCGCCGAATGGAACAATGATCTTGACCGGACGTGCGGGATAGTCATCGGCGTTCGCCGGGAATGCCCAGGATGCGAAAACGCCTGCGAGCATGAGCAGAGCTGCGATTTGCCGCGGAAGAGCCATGCACTTTTCTTCCCAATTCCGTAATGTTGCCGCCGCCGGCCGCGACTATCGTGGGCGGTTCGCGCCCCCGCGCCGCGTTGATGTTGCTAGCGTTTTCACGCTCATGTCGCAACCTTGTCGCATGGAGGATCAGGCAGCGCGTACGGCAGCTTCCAGCTTCTTCATGTCCTCACGATCGGCCTCGGTGCTCTCAAAGAGGTGACCGTAGAGATCGAATGTCATTGTGATCCTGCCGTGCCCCATGACCGCCTGAATGCGCTTGGGGGGCCATTTGAGGTAGGCGATGAACAGGCTGGCAGCTGCGTGCCGTAATAGGTGGAAGTGATAGCGATGCTCGCCGGCCTCGTTGGTCAGGCCGCATTTGATGAGCAGCGGCACCCAGACGTGATGATGAATGTTCGTCCCGGGTTGGGGCTTTCCGGTGCGTGTGGCGAAGACCAGATCGCCCTTGGGGCAATCGGGCTGCCATTGCTTGAGCGCATTGACCACAATCGGGGCGAGGGGGATGTCGCGTTTACCCGCCTTCGTTTTCGGTGGCCCCATGGTGCCCCATTGGTCGGCGCGTTGCCGGACATGCATTACGCCGGCATCAAGATCGACATCGGACCAACGAAGCCCGCGCAACTCGCTCAGCCGCATTCCGGTGAAGATTGCGGTGATGATGAAGGGACGCCACCTGGGCGCTGCGTTATCGATCAGCGAATTGAGTTCGGACTGAGAGGGGAAGTCGACGCCGGCCCGCAGGGGCCC
>DATAPP010000029.1:0-31308 GCA_036265125.1 Pseudolabrys sp.
CGCGGCCCGGCGCCGGAAGGAAGACGCCCGCAAATAAGCCCGGACTGCGCAAGCTTGTCTGGGTGGCGCGCCGAGCGGCGCCCCGCGGCCTCGAGAGGGACTGCGGGCACTTAGAACAAATGGTTGCGCCCCTTGGCGCGCCATCCCCTCGCTTTGGCGAGGGAACAAAGGAAGAGAAGGAAGACGGGCCTGCCCGGGGCCTCGACAAAGAATACGGGCGATGATGCATGGCTATTTGCCTTGGCTTGGCGCCTTGCGTTGGCGCAATACCTACGCAAGCCCGGCGCGCGCTGCGTTGGCCATGCTGCGTTGGCCTTGCTGCGTTGGCCATGAACCTGCGCCAGGGTCTATAATGGCCCCACGAAATTCCGAGGAGGTTTCATGTCGCAAGCGGCGGAGAAACGCGGTGGCATACCCGCGATGCTCAAGGATGCGGCGTTCGTCTGGGAGGACCCGCTCGATCTCGAAGGCGAGCTGACCGAAGACGAGCGCATGGTGCGCAACACTACGCGCGGTTTCGCGCAAAGCTATCTGATGCCGCGCATCACCGAGGCCTACCGCGACGAGACCTACGATCCCGGCATGCTGGGCGAGATGGGCAAACTCGGGCTGCTCGGTCCGACGATTCCGGAAGAGTACGGCGGTGCCGGACTAGGTTATGTCGCCTACGGCCTGATCACGCGTGAACTCGAGCGCGTCGACTCCGGCTATCGCTCATCAATGTCGGTGCAGTCGTCGCTGGTGATGTATCCGATCTATGCCTACGGCACCGAGGCGCAGCGCCGCAAATATCTGCCCAAGCTCGCGACCGGAGAAACCATCGGCTGCTTCGGCCTGACCGAACCCGATCACGGTTCCGACCCCGGCTCGATGGTCACGCGCGCGGAAAAGGTGTCGGGCGGCTACAAGCTCAACGGCGCCAAGACATGGATCTCGAACGCGCCGGTCGCGCATGTCGCGGTGGTGTGGGCCAAACTCGACAACGTCATTCGCGGCTTTCTCGTTGAGCGCGGCACCAAGGGATTTTCCACGCCGAAGATCGAAGGCAAGCTTTCGCTGCGGGCGTCGATCACTGGTGAAATCGTTCTGGAAGACTGCGTGGTGCCGGAAGAAAATTTGTTGCCGAATGTGAAAGGCCTCGCCGGCCCGTTCGGCTGCCTCAACAATGCGCGCTACGGCATCGCCTGGGGCGCAATGGGCGCCGCTGAATTCTGCTGGCATCGCGCGCGTCAATACGTGCTTGATCGCAAGCAGTTCGGCCGTCCGCTCGCCGCCAATCAGCTGGTGCAGAAGAAGCTGGCCGACATGCAGACGGAAATCGCCATCGGCCTGCAAGGTGCGTTGCGGCTTGGGCGCATGCTGGAAGCCGGCAAGGCTTCGCCGCCGTCGATCTCACTGATGAAGCGCAACAATTGCGGCAAGGCGCTCGATATCGCGCGGCTCGCCCGCGACATGCACGGCGGCAACGGCATTTCCGAGGAATACCATGTGATGCGCGTTCTCTCGAACCTGGAGACGGTGAATACTTACGAGGGCACGCACGATATTCACGCGTTGATTCTCGGCCGTGCGCAAACCGGCATCCAGGCGTTTTTCTAGCCAGATCCTAATGCACACTGTTCCGCTCATCCCCGCGAAAGCGGGGATCCAGGAGCCGACACCCCGGCATTTCATTCTGGTTTCCCGCCTTCGCGGGAATGAGCGGAAGAGGCGACTCATCCAATGGACCTGATGACGACCGCCTTTCTGGCCGGCACCGGGGTTGTTGCCGGCATCATCGCGGCTATGGTCGGCGGCGCTGCAGTCGTGATCTATCCGGCGCTGATCGCGACCGGCGTGCCGCCGCAGCTTGCGGCCGTCTCCAATCTCGCGTCCATCATGCCGGCGACCATGCTGGCGGCTCTGGCCGACCGTTCGCAGTTGCCGCCGTTCAACCGGGCCTTTGTCGGATTGATCATTGCCTCGATCGTCGGTGCCGGAATCGGCGCCGCATTCCTGGTGATGACACCGGAGCGGATGTTCGCGCAGATCGTGCCGCTGTTGCTGGGTTTTGCCACCTTGCTGTTCGCCTTTTCCGAACGTATCAGCCGCTGGCTGCGCGCGCGCGCCGAGGGCCGCGGGCATGCCATCGCTTTCAATTTTGCCAGCCTGAAGGTGATCCTGCCGGTTTCATTTTACGGCGGGTATTTCGGCGCCGGTGTCGGCATCCTGATGCTCGGCGTGTTCTCGCTGGCGACCGGCGGTGACTATCGCGCCGCCAATGTCACGAAGAATTTTGTTTCCAGCCTCAATGGCTTTGCTGCGACTCTGGTTTTTGCAACACACGGTGCGGTGCTGTGGCCGCAAACGCTGGCGCTCGCCGCCGGCACGATCTGCGGCGGTCTGATCGGGGCTTATGTGGCGCGGATTATCCCGCGCAATGTTGTGCGCGTCCTCGTCGTTGCGGTCGGTGCCGCGCTGACGGTCGCCTTCGCAAGACGGTACTGGTTTTAGCGCATGGCCGCGAAACGTGGCGCCAATTTAAGGGGCGAGGCGGCTGACGCTGTGCGCCAGCGCGGCCACGCGCGCCGTCATTGCGCTGTTCGGATCGTTCAGCGGATCAATGACCGTGAAATGATTTGTGCCGGCGATTTCCTCATAGCGGGTGAGTGCCCCGCCTTGCCGCCAGCTTTCGGCAATAGCGTTGCTTTGCCGCAGGAATTCGCTCGACTCGAGGGCGCCAACAACCGCATCGAGGCTGCTGCCGGCGGGAACACGCCAACAAAGCGGCGATACGCGGCGCGCCTCCGCTTCATCGAGCCGCAGGTCCTGATTTTGCGACACGTGCACCATTGGCAGCAGATCGAACACGCCGGAAATTGCGTAGGCGGCGGGAACCAGATCGGCCGGCGCATCGGAGGCGATAGCCTTCCAGTCGGTCGCCGCAAGGCAGGCCGAAAGATGTCCGCCGGCGGAATGGCCGTAGACAAAAATGCGCTGGCGCCGCTTGCGCCACAGCGTCAGGCAGGCCGCGCGCATCTGCTCAATGATGTCCGCGATCGAGCAGTTGGGACAGAGATCGTAGCCGGCGACCGCGACCGTGATGCCGCGTGCATTGGGACCCGCTGCCATTTGCGAAAACATCGCAGGCTCGAGCGATCGCCACCAGCCGCCATGAATGAACATCGCGAGCGGCGCCTTGTCATCGTCCTTGGCCGGAAAAAGATCGATGGTCCGGCGCGTCGACGGGCCGTAAGCGATCCCGGGCTTGGCGTTGTGCGCGCCCGCGCGGTAGGCGGCCGCTTCGCGCTGCCAACGCGCAAATATTTCCGGATGCTCGGGCACCCGGGCGCGATTGTCGTATTCAACCTCGTAATCCAGGGACATGTCAGCTCTCTTGGTAGCTCTCTGGGGCGGGCGCGAAAAGGACCAAGCTTTCCGCCGGGCCAAAACAACGTTATCTCTTAGCCATGAAAATCGACGGCAGGCAAATGCGCAGCATTTGGGTCGAGAGCGACGGTGCCAGCGTTGGCATTATCGATCAGACCGAGCTGCCGCATCGCTTCGTCACAGCACGGCTTGTCACGGTCGACGATGCCGCCCGCGCGATCAGGACCATGCAGGTCCGCGGCGCACCGCTGATCGGAGCGGCTGCGGCCTATGGCGTCTGGCTCGCTTTGCGTGCTGACGCCTCCGATGAAGCGCTGGACCGTGCCTGTGCCGCGCTAATCGCCACGCGGCCGACAGCGATCAATCTTGCATGGGCCCTCGACGAGATGCTGGCTGCCGTGCGCAACCGCCCGCGCGCGGAACGGGCGGACGCCGCGCTGCGCCGCGCGGGGGAAATTGCCGACGAGGATGTGACGATCAACCAGGCCATCGGCCGGCACGGCCTTAAGATAATTGAGGAAATTGCCGCGCAAAAAAACGGCGAGCCCGTGAACGTGCTCACCCATTGCAATGCCGGCTGGCTTGCGACCGTCGACTGGGGCACGGCGACTGCCCCGATTTATATGGCGCACGACAAAGGCCTGCCGGTGCAGGTTTTTGCCGACGAGACGCGGCCGCGCAATCAGGGCGCTTCGCTCACCGCCTGGGAGCTTGGTCATCACGGCGTGCCGCATACCGTCATCGCGGACAATACCGGCGGCCATCTGATGCAGCATGGTCTTGTCGACCTGGTCATCGTGGGTGCCGACCGCGTCACGGCCCAGGGCGATGTCTGCAATAAGATCGGCACTTATCTCAAGGCGCTTGCGGCCCACGACAACAAGGTGCCGTTCTATGTGGCGCTGCCGTCGCCGACCATCGATTTCACCGTCAGTGATGGTCTTGCCGAGATTCCAATTGAGCAGCGCGCGCCCGGCGAGGTCACGCACATGACGGGCAAGACCAAAGACGGCCGCATCGAGACAGTCCAGATCGTGCCGGATGGCTCGCCTGTCGCAAATTATGCATTCGATGTCACGCCGGCGCGCCTTGTCAGCGGGCTGATCACCGAACGAGGTGTCATCGCCGCGAACCGCGCCGCCCTGGCGCAGACATTCCCGGAGCGCGCCGAAGTCCGGCCAAAATCAAATCGCAAGGTCAGCTGATGGCATTCCTGTCGACGCCGCTCGCATTGCCCATCGATGGCCGCCAGTCGCAAACCGCGCTTGCTATCGCGCGCGGCGCGGCGCGGCTGTTGCACGCGCATGGACGTTGCGTGGTCAGCGAATTGCCGCTGCCCTCCGGTCGCCGCGCCGATCTGGTTGCGCTCGATCCGGGCGGCGAAATCTGGATTGTCGAAATCAAGTCATCGATCGCCGATTTTCGCGCCGACCAGAAATGGCAGGACTATCGCGCCCATTGCGACCGGTTGTTCTTCGCCACCACGATCGAGGTGCCGTGCGAGATTTTTCCGCCCGACACCGGATTGATCGTGGCCGATGCCTTCGGTGCCGAATTCAAATGCGAGGCGCCCGAGCACAAGCTGCCGGCGGCAACGCGCAAGTCGATGATGTTGCTGTTCGCCCGTGCTGCCGCGCAGCGTCTGCAATCGCTCGCGGATCCGACCGGGCCGTACGGTGACGTTGACTGACGGCGGTTATCGCGGCGCGCGCTTTGCCAGAATGCGCTGCAAGGTACGGCGGTGCATATTGAGGCGGCGGGCGGTTTCCGAGACATTGCGGCCGCATAGTTCGTAGATGCGCTGGATGTGCTCCCAGCGCACGCGGTCGGCCGACATCGGATTTTCCGGCGGTTCGATCTTGACGTTGTCCAGCGCGAGCAGTGCCGCGACGACATCGTCGGCATCGACGGGTTTGGCCAGGTAGTCGACGGCACCAAGCTTCACGGCATTCACCGCCGTCGCGATATTGCCGTAGCCGGTGAGGATGATACCGCGCGCGTCGGGCCGCCGACGCTTGAGTGCCGAGATCACGTCGAGCCCGTTACCGTCAGCAAGCCGCATGTCGACGACCGCATAAGCCGGCGCTGCCTTCTCTACCTGCAGCAAACCTTCGGATACCGACTCCGCCGTCGATACGGAAAAGCCCCGCTGCTCCAGGGCCTTGGCGAGGCGCTGAAGGAATGAATAGTCGTCCTCCACGATCAACAAAGATCGTTCGCCGGAGAGTTTTTCTTTTGCCGCCGGATTGGCGGTCTCGGTGGTCGCGTCCACGTTTTCACCCGCACTAACGCCGTCGCCTTATCCTAGCTTGCAGCGGCCAGCTGTCGCACGCAACAAATAGTGATTGTGGGGGTGCCCCTCAAGCCGCTGCAAAATTTAATGATTGCTCGAAATCGCTGCGGCTCCAGCCCAGCCTGATGATGGCGCCACGCTCCGGCTGGGGCCGATTTTCAAAGGACAGCTTCGCGCCCGAGCGCTCGAGCAGGGTCTTGGCGATGAAGAAGCCAAGCCCCAAACCGGCCGGTTCTTCGCTGGTATCGCCCTGGTGATGCCGGCGGCTGGTGACATAGGGCTCGCCAATTCGCGCAAGGATTTCCGGCGCAAATCCCGGCCCATCATCGCTGATCGTGACGCCAACCGAGTCTTCGCTCCATTGTGCGTCAACCGACACCCGATCACGCGCGAAATCGACCGCATTTTCAAGCAGATTGCCCAGGCCGTAGAGAATGGCCGGATTGCGTGCGCCGACCGGTTCCGCGCTGCGATCGCCCGGCACGCTCACGTCGATAGCCACTCCGAAATTGCGATGCGGGGCCACCACTTCTTCAATGAGCGCTGTCAATCGCATGCGGTCGAATGGCTCGCCGCCTGCCGACAATTCGGTGAGCTTGGCGAGGATGTCGCGACATCGCCTGGCCTGTTCCCGCAACAGCCGCACGTCGTCGCCATGCGGCGCATTGGGTGCAATTGCGCGCTCCAGCTCCTTGGCGATGACCGAGATGGTCGAGAGCGGCGTGCCCAGCTCGTGCGCGGCGGCAGCGGCAAGCCCGTCAAGCTGGGAAAGATGCTGCTCGCGCGCGAGAACCAATTCGGTCGCAGCGAGTGCGTCGGAGAGCTGGCGCGACTCTTCCGTGATCTGCCACGCGTACGCGCCGATAAAACCGATCGCGAGCAGAATGCACAGCCAGACGCCGATCATGTAGATCGGCGGCAATTGCAACGGGTCATCGCTGTCCCATGGCAGCGGATAGTGCACAAATACCAGGATCGTCGCGCACACCACCGCAAAGCCGCCCAGCATCAGGGTGAATCGGGGTGGCAGCGCCGTTGCCGACAGCAGCACCGGTCCCAGGAACATGAAGGCGAACGGATTCTGCAAGCCGCCGGTCAGAAACAGGAGCACGGCCAGCTCCGCAACGTCGAAGGCCAGCAGCCAGGCGGCGCGGTCAGGCTCAAGGCGCTGCGTCATATGGAAACGCAGCCGCAGCGCCACATTGAGCCACGCCGCCAGGACGATTGCCGCAAGGCAGGCGTAGATCGGCAGTTCGAAATCGAGTCCGTAATAAACCACCAGCACGGCGGTGGTCTGACCGATGATGGCGAGCCAGCGCAGCCGCACCAATGTGTCGAGGCGCACATTGCGGCGTGGGTGGTGCGGGCTGAGGCCGAATACGGGCATTAGTGCAGTCTAACGCCGTGCCGCGCGCGCACAAATTGCCTCCATATCGCGGGGCTTGCACTTCCTGCGGCGGAGCGTCACATCTTTTGCGGCATGGACGCGCAAACCACCTCCGCCATCGCGATCGACCAATTGGTCAAGCGCTACAAGGGCGTGGCGGCAGTTGATGGAATCTCTTTCCGTCTGGCCCGGGGTTCGATCACAGGGCTGCTCGGCGGCAACGGCGCGGGCAAAACCACCACGATTGCGATGATCATGGGCCTGGTCACGCCCACGGCAGGAACCGTGACAGTGCTCGGCGCTGACATGCCGCGGGAACGCTATCGAGTGCTGCACCGGATGAACTTCGAGAGTCCTTATGTCGACGTGCCGATGCGCCTTACGGTGCGGCAGAACCTTTCCGTGTTCGCGCAGCTTTATGCGGTGAAAGACATTGACGGGCGCATCGGCAGTCTGGCCGCCGACCTCGACCTGACCGACTTTCTCGACCGGCCGACCGGCAAGCTCTCCGCTGGACAAAAGACGCGGGTTTCGCTCGCCAAGGCGCTGCTCAACAAGCCGGAAGTGCTCTTGCTTGATGAGCCAACCGCTTCGCTCGACCCCGACACTGCGGATTGGGTGCGTTCGCGCCTCGAGCGCTATCGCGCCGCGCAGGGCGCGACGGTGCTGCTTGCCTCCCACAATATGGGCGAAGTCGAGCGTCTGTGCGAGCGGGTCATCATCATGAAGAAAGGCCGCATCGAGGACGACGATACGCCTGCACATCTGCTCTCGCGCTACGGCCGCGAGACCTTGGAAGATGTTTTCCTCGATGTCGCGCGCGGCCGGCGGCAGAGCGAGGCCGCTCAATGAGCGTCAGCGACACCGGCCTGGAATTTTCATTCAATCGTGTCGCCGCCATGGTGCGGCGTTACTGGTATCTGCTGCGTTCCTCGTGGCCGCGCGTTCTCGACCTGATCTACTGGCCGGCTGTGCAAATGCTGATGTGGGGTTTTCTGCAGCTCTACATTTCGCAGAATGCAGGATTTTTCGCACGCGCCAGCGGCGTCTTCATCGGCTCGGTGCTGCTGTGGGACATCCTGTTTCGCGGCCAGCTCGGCTTTTCCATTTCGTTTCTCGAAGAAATGTATGCGCGCAACCTCGGCAACATCATGATGTCGCCGCTGCGGCCGGCGGAGTTCCTGCTCGCGCTCATGATCATGAGCATCGTGCGGTTGGCGATCGGCATGATCCCGGTCTCGTTCCTTGCCATCGCATTCTTCGGATTCAATCTGTGGGCGCTCGGCCTGGCGCTCGCCGCTTTCTTCGCCAATCTCATCCTGACGAGCTGGGCGGTCGGCGTTTTTATTGCGGGCCTTTTGTTGCGAAATGGTCTCGGGGCCGAAAGCATGGCCTGGACCATCATGTTTCTGTTTCTGCCGCTGACCTGCGTCTACTACCCGGTCGCGGTCTTGCCGGAATGGCTCCAGTATTTCTCCTGGGCACTCCCCCCGACCTACGTTTTTGAAGGCATGCGCGCACTGGTGATCGACCATGTGTTCCGTGCCGATCTGATGGCGCAGGCTTTCGGGTTGAACATCGTTATGTTCGCAGCTGCATCATTGGCTTTCATGAAGCTGCTGCAGAGTGCGCGGGCCCAAGGCTCGCTTTTGCAGACCGGCGAGTAGGCCAAAAACCTGCGTAGTTGGTGTGACTTAAGAGCCACAGCTGCGTTGTAAACCAGACAAGAACGACTTACCTCTATGTTGACGCTATGACGGAAAAACGACAGGCTCCCGCACTGCAGCGAGGGTCGGGGACTGATTCCATGGCAATTGGTGAATTCGGCGGAGCAGCAACGCTCTCCGGCGACAACGGCGTGTTGTTGGCAACGCCGATGTACTGGTTTTACGAAATGGGCCACGCCGCGCTCAATCCAGCGCGCGCCTTCGCCGATGCCACGCGGTTGTTCTTCAAAAACCCGGCCAATCCGCTTTCCCACACCGCCTACGGCAAGTCGATGGCGGCGACGATGGAGTTGTTTGAGCGCTCGACCCGGCGCTATCGGCGGCCGGAATGGGGCATCAATTCAACCACCGTCGGCGCCGAAAAAATTCCGGTGAACATCAAGACCGTGTGGCAGCGTCCGTTCTGCCGGCTCTTGCATTTCGAACGCGTCTTCGAGCGTCCGCCGCGGCGTCCTCAGCCAAAATTGCTGATTGTGGCGCCGATGTCGGGACATTACCCGACATTGCTGCGCGGGACGGTGGAGACGTTTCTTCCAAATCACGACGTCTACTTCACCGAGTGGGTCGACGCGCGCATGGTGCCCCTGGCCGAAGGCCGGTTCGATCTCGATGACTACATCGATTATATCATTTCGATATTGCATCAGCTTGAAGGTGACGTGCACGTCATCGCAGTGTGCCAGCCCTCGGTGCCCGTGCTCGCTGCCGTTGCGCTCATGGAAGCCGACAACGATCCTGACGTGCCGCGCTCGATGGTGCTGATCGGCGGGCCGATCGATACGCGCGTCAATCCCAATGAGGTCAACAATCTGGCGAAGCGGCGCGGGATCAACTGGTTCCGCACTCACGTCATCTCAAAAGTGCCGTTCCCGCACCCCGGCATAATGCGCGACGTCTATCCAGGCTTTCTGCAGCTTCACGGCTTCATGAGCATGAACCTCGATCGGCACATCGAGGCCCATCACAATTTGTTTCTGCATCTGGTGAAGGGTGACGGCGATTCAGCGCAGAAACACCGCGAGTTCTACGATGAATATCTCGCGGTCATGGATCTCGCGGCCGAGTTCTATCTGCAGACCGTGGATACAGTGTTCATCCGCCATGCGCTGCCCAAGGGCGAGATGATGCATCGTGGCCGCCTTGTGGACCCAAGTGCGATCAAGCGCGTCGCACTCATGACGGTCGAAGGCGAGCACGACGACATTTCGAGCATCGGTCAAACCGAAGCTGCACATGCCTTGTGCGTCAACATTCCGGACGAACACAAGGTCCACTACGTGCAGCCCAATGTCGGCCACTATGGAGCGTTCAACGGTTCGCGCTTTCAGGCCGAGATCGCTCCGCGCATCGCCGATTTCGTGCTGTCGCGCAACGGCGGACGTAACCTGCGCTCTCCCGTGTTGAAGGTAGTAGGTCAGCGTTGATCTCGCGCCTTCGCACTTATTTTGGCAGACTGTCCTCCCCATCTGATTCGGGGGCGACCATGTCTGCACCGCTGCGCGCCCTGCTTTTTCGCCGTACCAGCGAGCCGTCGGCGATCACGGTCCATTTCGACGGCGAGATTTATCTCGTGAACGTGCGCCGCCATCGGCAGGCACGCCGCTATACGCTGCGAATACACGCCGCAAGCCGCGAAATCGTGCTCACCATGCCGCCGCGCGGCAGCGTGAAACAGGCGAAAGATTTCGCTCAAAAACACGGCGCCTGGATCACGGCGCGGCTCAAGCGATTCCCGGCGGCGGCTCCTTTCACGCACGGTACCATGGTGCCGTTGCGCGGCCGCGAACACCGCATCGAGCATCGGCGCGGTGCACGCGGCACCGTCTGGGTCGAGACCCACGCGAGTGAACATCTGCTCTGTGTTGCGGGCGAAGAGGCTCATGTGCCGCGCCGGGTTCGCGACTATCTCAAGCGTGAGGCCAAGCGCGACCTTGAGACGGCGAGCCGTCTGGCGGCGCAAACGCTTGGTGTCGGGATCAGACGCGTGTCGGTGCGCGACCAGACGAGCCGCTGGGGTTCATGTTCGTCGACCGGCGTGCTGTCCTATTCCTGGCGATTGATTCTTGCTCCGCCTTTTGTGCTCGACTATCTCGCCGCGCATGAAGTTGCTCACCTGATCGAGATGAATCATTCGCGCCGGTTCTGGCGGCTGGTTGAGCGCATTTGCCCGCAGATGGATCGCGCCAAGGCCTGGCTCGACGCGCATGGCGCCGATCTGCACCGCTACGGCTTCGACCCGCGGTAGCGCTGGCGACAGATAGGCGTGCGAAAGCACGCCGTCCTTTGGACGGCTATGACCGGGCATGACGAGGACCTTCACATGCTGCGTCCCGGCACTTTCGCGCTCACGGCTCTGCTTGCGGGCTTGAGTGCGGTCGGTCCGCTCACCACGGATATGTACCTGCCGTCACTGCCCGACATCGCGCGGCAGCTCGATGCGTCGACGGCGCAGGTGCAGCTCACGATTTCCGCCTATCTGATCGGGTTCGCGGTTGGGCAGATTTTCTACGGCCCGGTGTCCGATCGGCACGGCCGCAAGCCGGTGTTGCTGGCCGCGATCGCGCTTTATTGCGTCGCGAGCCTGGCTTGCGCGCTGTCGACCTCGATCGAGATGTTGATCGTGGCCCGCGCGTTTCAGGCACTCGGCGGGTCAGGCGGCATCGTGCTGACGCGGGCGATTGTGCGCGACATTTATTCTGGTGCCCGCGCCGGACGGGAATTATCGCTGATCGCCTCGGTGATGGCGCTGGCGCCGGTTCTCGCGCCAATTGTCGGCGGCCTGGTGCAAACCGGGTTTGGCTGGCGGGCAACGTTTCTGGTGCTGGTGATTGCCGGCCTGGCCGGCGCGGGAATTGTCTGGGCGCTTCTGCCGGAAACCTTGAACACACGCGCGGCCGAACCGGTTTCGCTGGCGTCGATGGCACGCTCCTATCGCGTGGTTGCGCGCAATCCGGCCTATCTCGCATATCTGGGTATCACCTCCGCGAGCTATGCCGGCCTGTTCGCCTGGATTTCCGGCTCCGCATTCGTCCTGCAAAATCTCTACGGCCTCACGCCGTTCAATTTCGGCGTTGCCTTTGCGCTCGGGTCGGTCGGTTACATGACCGGCTCGGCTCTGGCGGCACGCATCGTGGTGAAACTGGGGCTCGACCGTGTCCTCGGGCTTGGCGGTTGTGCCTGCGCCGCCGGCGGTCTTGCCATGGTGGCGGCGGTCGCGTTCGGGCTGACGTCGCCTGTGTCGCTCGTTCTCCCGATTGCGATTTATCTCGCCGGGCTCGGTATGGTGCTGCCGCAAGGTATCGCCGGAGCAATGACGCCATTTCCGGAACGGGCCGGTGCAGCGTCGTCGCTGTTCGGATTTGTGCAGCAGAGCGTTGCGGCAGTGTGCGGCGCCGCCGTGGGCTGGTTTCTGGGACACGATGCCTGGCCGCTTGCGCTTGGTGTGGCGGCGATGGGCTGCGCGACCCTGGGGCTGTGGCTTGCGACGCGGGGAATCCGGCAAGCCGGCGCGAAACGTTGAATCAGCGGCGTCCGAAAAGATTGTTGAGCAGCCAGCCGTCGAGCCCGCCGCTGCCGGTGGTCGCCGAATTGTTCGCCGCGACCGGTTGCACGGGAGCAGGCGGTATGGGCCTCGAGCTCCCGCCGCCGCCGAACAGTCCCGAGAAGAAATTGCCGGTCGAAGCGCCGGGCAGGCTTGCCACCGGTACGCCCTGATGAGCACTGCGCATGAACCGGCTCCAGATATCCACCGGCAGGCTGCCGCCCGTCACGTGTTTGGTCGGCGTACCGTCGTCATTGCCGAGCCAGACGCCGGTGACGAGATGTGCGGTGTAGCCGATAAACCAGGCGTCGCGGAAATCCTGCGATGTGCCGGTCTTTCCTGCCGCCGGCCAGCCAGGCAGCGCCGCCTTGTGCGCCGTGCCGATGGTCAAGGTTTCCGCCATCATGGCGTTCATCATTGCCACATAGCGTGCGTCGATGATGCGGCCGAGCTGCTGGATGTTGCGGGCATAGAGCACCTTGCCATTGGCTGCGATAATCTTGTCGATCACCCGCGGAATCAGCGCGTAACCGCCATTGGCAAAGGGCGCATAGGCACCGACCAGTTCGAGCATCGAAACTTCCGAGGTGCCGAGCGCGATCGACGCGTTGGGTTCGAGCCTCGAGGCGATGCCAAGGCGATATGCCGTACGAACCACCGCCATCGGCGTCAGTTCCAGCGTCAGCCGGACCGAGACCGTGTTCAGCGATAGCGCAAGCGCCCTGGTCAGTGTCACCGGGCCGAAATATTCGTGGTTGTAGTTTTCAGGCTGCCAGCCTTTGACGCTGATTGGCTTGTCCTCGCGCACGGTGTCGGGCGTCAGGCCGTGCTCGACAGCGGTGAGGTACACGAAGGGCTTGAAGGCAGAGCCAGGCTGGCGCTTGGCGGCGACCGCGCGGTTGAACTGGCTGTCGGCGTAGTTGCGGCCGCCAACCAGAGCGCGCACCGCCCCATCGGGCGTCATCGCGACCAGTGCGCCTTGTGCGACGCCGTTCTTGTCGCCCTTTAGTGCGAGCTCGTCGTTGAGCGCCTTCTCTGCGCTTGCCTGCAAGTTTGCGTCGATCGTGGTCTGCACCACGATGTCCTCATCCACGTGGCCAAGCGCGTCGTTCAGCGCATCCATCACCCAATCGGCCACGTAGTTCACCGAGCCGGTGCTGCTGGCCTGCGCCAGAATGCGCGGTGGATGTGCCAGCGCGGTGCGCTCGGTGGTGAGAGTAATGTACTTGAGTTCGGCCATGGCCTTGAGCACGACCTTCGCGCGCTTCTCGGCGCCGTCGAAATTGCGCGTCGGCGCAAGCCGCGATGGTGACTTCACCAGGCCGGCGAGCAGGGCAGCCTCCGCGAGCGTGATTTGCCGCGCGGATTTTCCGAAATAACGCAGCGAGGCCTGTTCGATGCCATAGGCGCCGGAGCCGAAATAGACGCGGTTGAGATACATCTCGAGGATCTGCGTCTTGGAAAATTTGCGCTCCAGCCAAAGCGCCAACATGGCTTCCTGGAGCTTGCGGGTAATCGTGCGCTCCTGGGTCAGGAAAAGATTTTTGGCGAGCTGCTGGCTGATCGTCGATCCGCCTTGCGCAACAGCCCTGTGCAGAACGTTGGCGACGAATGCACGTCCGATGCCGAACGGATCGATGCCGTAGTGCTGGTAGAAGCGCCGATCCTCGATGGCGACGAATGCCTTCGGCACATAGCCCGGCATTTCCTTCAGCGGCAGCGGTTCGCCGGCGAGATCGCCGCGTCGAGCCAGCGCGCGCCCCTGCATGTCCACGATCTGGATCGAGGGCGGACGTTTGGGAATTTCCAGCGACTGGATCGGCGGCAGGTGCGCGCCAACCCAGGCCACCATTCCGGCGCCGCCGATCGCGAGCCACAGACCGACGACCAGGCCCCAGTATGCGATTCTGCCGATCAGGGCCCGCCTGTTGCGGGCAGGGCGTTTCTTGCGCACGCGCCGCTTGCGAGGCTTCGACCGGGGTCTGTCGTCGTCGTCGGGCGCGGGGCGTTCGTCGGCGGAGACGTGCAAATCCGCGTCGCCGCTGTCGAACACCGGCTCCCGGCGCGCGTTCGCTGATCGCTTTTTCGACGCCATCACGCAGCCCGTCCCGCGCGGCGCATACAAGCGCCGATCCCCAAAAACACGCTAAGCGGGTCGATTTAAGGGGCCGTTAAGTTTGAATACCTGCAGAACATTTTGTTTTTGCTTGGAAATTTCAGGCTTTCAGTTCGCTGAAACTAACGACGAACTAACGGGGCGCCGCGCAGATTCGCGATGAATGGTTATCCACGGCTTTCTGCCAACGGGCCGCAGCGCTCGGGCTGCGCTACCTGCTCTGGCAGACGTGCCAAGTCGCTGTGGGCGTTCAGCGCTTGTGAACTGCCAACCGCCGATCGTACCGAGCGCCGTCACGTTGCTTGTGCGGGACATTCAAGCGCAGGCGCGCGTGCTTGAGCTTAAGAGCGGTGCGTACAGTGAGCGAGAGCAACGATTTTAGCTCGCTACTGCATATGTCCGCTAATGACCCAAAGCGGACTCCGTCGCGGTCTGGTGAACGTTCCAAAGTGACGGGCGCTATCTTGATTTGGGGAGACGTGCCCATTCAGCCACAACGATAAAAAAAGGAATGCAGGCACATAGCGGGACACCTCTCTCCTTACGCACATACCTCGATCGCGGCACCGAAAGTAATTTTTGGCTTGCTCCAAATACGGCTCCGAGCTTTCGTCGAGAAAGTTTGCGTGACCGCGGGGATCCTTCGATTTACAGCCGAGTGAAGATTTCGCACGCCTGAGCCTCGTCCGGGGCTGTGGCTGCCCGATTTTAGATTATTGGCATTGCCGATTGATTGGGGGCCAATGTGGGGCGCGAACCGCGTCGACTGTCGTCCATAAGACTGGCCCGAGTGACGTCACGGGTATGCGCCGGCCACAGATTTGTCTCGTCCAGATTGCTGGCGACAATCGCGATTTTCGCAGTATCCGTGGTTTCGACACACGCCCAGACCAATTGGACCGGAACGGTCTCCTCGGACTGGTTCACCGCTGGTAACTGGAACGCCGGCGTGCCCGCCGCTGGAACAATTGCAAACATCAACACCGTGACGCCGAATCCAACGGTGGTTGGGACTGCGGGCGCGGCAGCCCTCAATCTTGCCGTCGGCCAAAGCGGGACCGGCATGCTCACGATCCTGGGCGGCGGGACCTTGACCAATACTTTGGGCGCGGTCGGCAATGGCCCCGGCTCTCAGGGGACGGTAACGGTAACCGGCCCCGGTGCGACGTGGACAAACACCGGAACCATCCAGATTGGTGGGCTGGGCACAGGCACGCTGACGATCCAGAACGGCGGGACGGTGAACAGCGGAGGCGGCGGCTCGGTCGGATTGTCCGCTGGCTCAAGCGGCACGGTGATTGTGACAGGACCGGGCTCAACCTGGAACAACACTCCGGGCGGAGGCCTCGACATCGGCGCCTTCGGTAGGGGCATGCTCACGATCGCGAACGGGGGCGTGGTCAACAACAACACCGCCTTTACCGCGAACATTGGCAGCTTCGTCGGGTCGCAGGGCACGGTAGTTGTGACAGGACCGGGTTCAATCTGGACCAATAGTTCGGGCCTCAACGTCGGCGGCTCCGCTACGGGTGCGCTCACCGTTTCCGATGGTGGAGTTGTCGGCGGAGCCATCACGATCGCGCGCAACGCCAGTTCGGTCGGAACACTCAACATCGGTGCTGGCGCAGGCGCTCCGGCGGCTGCACCCGGCACGCTCACGGCGCCGAGCGTTGCATTTGGCGGCGGCACCGGGACGATCAACTTCAATCACACGTCCGCCAGCTATGTGTTTGCGCCTGTAATCACTGGCAATGGCACCGTCAACGTGCTCGCGGGCACAACAATACTCACAGGCGCCAACACCTATAGCGGACCGACAAACGTCAACGGAGGCACGTTGCGGGCGGGCGCAGTAAATAGGTTCAGCCCGAACTCAGCCGTGGCGGTGGGCAGCGGCGGAACGCTCGACCTCAATGGTTTCAGTCAGACCGTACCCAGCGTCACCAATGCCGGACTGGTGAACATGGGCACGGGCACCGCGCCGGGCACCCTCTTGACGGGCGACCAGCTACATCGGGACTGGCGGAACGATCGCCATGAATACTTTTTTGGGGAGCGACGGTTCGCCGTCGGACAGGCTTGTCATCAACGGCGGCAGCGCGACCGGCAATTCGTTGTTGCGCATCACCAATGCGGGCGGCCCCGGCGCGCTCACCACCGGCAACGGCATTCTCGTCGTCGACGCGACCAATGGGACGACAGTGCCGGGGGCTTTCGCGCTCGCCGGGCCGGTAGTGGCCGGACCATTCGAGTACAAGCTGTTCCGCGGTGCACCCGATCCTGTGGCTGATAGTTGGTTTCTGCGTTCAACAATCGACTGCGCGCTCGAACCGACCAATCCGGTCTGCCATGGCCCGACGCCCCCAGGTGCGACGCCAACGCCGCCAAATTTCCGTGTCGAAACCTCGCTGTATGCGGCACTTCCATCGCTGGCACTGCTTTACGGGCGCAATTTGCTCGACACACTGCACGAGCGCGTCGGCGAGAAGGAAGATCAGCGCAGTGCCACCGGACTAAACGAATTCGGCGACAGAGGCGAAGGCTGGGGCCGCTTCATCGGATTGCATGGTCAGCATGACGGGGATTCCCTTGGCATCTTCGGCAGCGGACCGGATTTTCGCTACGACTTCCTCGGCGTTCAGGCCGGACGCGATTTCTATCGCCGCGAAAGCCCCGACGGCAGCCGCGATCAGGCCGGGCTCTATTTTGCTTATGGCACTGCGAGTGCGCGCGTCACGCATTTCGACGGCAACTCCGGCGACGACAGATTCACAGGCTATACCTTTGGCGGCTACTGGACGCATTTCGGCGCACCGGGTTGGTACGTCGACGCGGTGGCGCAGGGCACTTACTACGGCGACGTGACCAGCACCGCCAACCGCGGCATCCCCGCATTGACCACGCACGGCACCGGCTTCGGCGGCTCACTGGAAGGTGGCTACCCGTTCCACTTTGCGGGCGGTTACTTTATCGAGCCACAGGCGCAACTCGTCTATCAGCATGTCGACCTGTCCGACGCCTCCGACATCGGTGCCAGCGTGCGCTTTAATGATGCGGATTCCCTTGCCGGCCGCGTTGGCGCCCGCTTCGGCCGCACCTGGGCGCTGGAAAACGGCCCAAATCCGCGGCTGATCACCGCCTGGTTGCGCCCCAATTTCTGGTACGAGTTCCTCGGCGATCCGAAGACACAATTCTCGTCGGCCGACGGCTTCATTCCATTCCGCGCCGACATAGGCGGTCCGTGGTTTGAACTCAATGCCGGCGTGAGTGGACAGATCGACAAGCGCGCCGACCTGTTCGCGAACATCTCCTACCAGACGAAATTCAACGACAGCACTTATGCTATCGCCGGCAAGGTCGGCGTCAGGATGCTGTGGTGACAGCTCTGATGTCCGCTTTTGCGGTCGCTATTGGAGGCAAAGCGGACGTGCACTGTTGCACTGCATATGCCCGCTTTTGACCCAAAGCGGACATCGCAGGTTTTCATTTTCTGTAAAGTGGGCTTGACGCGCTACGATGCCTCAGCTGCGGCCGCGGCGGCGTTCTTTTATTTAAAGGTCTTGAGCTCGACGTGCATAGGCAGAATCCCAGACCTTCTCTCGATTTTCATCAAAAATCAGGTTTAAATCTGCTGGCGTGGTGAACCAAACGCGACGTCGAAGTTCATCGTCAAGCTGATGGGGCGCCCAACCGGCATAACCGAAGGCAATGAGGCTCTTCTTTGGTCCTTTGTTGTTGCCGATATCCCGCAATATTCGGCTGTTTGAGGTGACGAGCAGATGCTGGTTGACGTCGATAGTTCCTGTCTCACGATAGTCGGAACTGTGAATCACGAAGCCAAATTCAGGTTGAACGGGACCGCCGGCAAAAAGCTGCACCTTTCCGGTAACGTTTGTGTCCTTCTCGCCGAGCATCTCCAGAATGTTTGCTAACGGACGTTCCTCGGTTGGCACATTGATCACAATGCCCATCGCGCCATCTTGGTTGTGGCGCACCACCAGAATTACAGCATGATCGAAGTGGGGATCTCGAATTGTGGGCGAGGCAATCAAAAGCTGACCAGCGAGTGACTCACCTACAGGTATCTGGTCGCAACATGGTTGTGTGGCATTGAGAAATGTCTCCGGAACGACAATCGCTGTCAGTACCAAAATTAGGCGACCTAACCAATTCGAGAACATGCGTCCATCCAGAAACGCAGGCTGTCACAACTACCGAATTGTACACAAAGGGGACTTTGAAAAAAATATGTTTTCAAGCCTGCTTTCGAGGGGCAAGGCGGACATGAAACGCGAACGTTAATCACGCATGGCGAGGTTTATTCCTAAGTAGCTCAACCCTCCGGCGATGACGAGGCCGATCCAGCTTACCCACATCGGCACCGTCCAGCCACCGATTACGGCCGAACCAACCAAGAAAAATTCGTAACACATGAAACAGCGCTACTACTCCAAAGATCACATTCGTCCCCGCGAAAGCGGGGACCCAGGGCAACAATGTCAGTGCCTGCAGCTCCTGGATTCCCGCTTGCGCGGGAATGAGCGGTTAAGGGTCAACCGGCGGCGGCTTTTGCGGATTTGCCTTCATCATTGGGTGCAAACAACGCGATCAGCGCACGCTTGATGGCGGCCTGCCGGGTCGGCGAATTGATTTGCGCGCCCATCAGGTCTGTCACGTAGAAGACGTCGACCACCCGCTCGCCGAAAGTGGCGACATGGGCCGATGTAATATTGAGGTTGAGCTTGGAAAGCGTTGCGGTCAGTTCATACAGAAGCCCCGTACGGTCGAGACCGGTCACTTCGACCATCGTGTAACGGTGAGACCACTGGTTACTGATGGTGACGGCCGGTTCCAGCGCGAAAGCGCGGATGCGGCCTTTGGGCGGCGTCCGCTTGGACACCACGTCCGGCAGCCGCAACTCCCCGCGCAGCGCCTTCTCAATTGAATCGGCGATGCGACTGGCACGGCGCTCTTCGTCCTCATCGCGATCGAATTCGCGCGACAGCGAAATGGTGTCGAGCGCCTTACCGTCGGTCGTTGTATAGATCTGCGCATCGACGATGTTGGCGCCCGCCATGGCGCAAGCGCCGGCAATGATCGACAGCAGCCAGGGATGATCGGGCGCGAGCAAAGTCAGCTCTGTCACGCTTCGCTCTGCGTCGAATGCGACCGACGTTGCGAGCTGTTTGCCGGCATCCTCCGTGGCGCGCACGAAATTGGCATGCTCGATCTTGTGCGGCAGATCGACCTTGAGCCAGTAGGCCGGGTAGAGTTTCGCAATATAGGTTTCGAGATTCTCGGGCGGCCACGCGTTCATCGCCTCGCGGAACTCGTTTTGCGCGATCGCCACGCGCTGTGCGCGGTTGACTTCCGAGAAACCGCCGGTGAGCACAGGCTCGGTCTCATAGTAAAGCGTGCGGATGAGCTGCGCCTTCCAGCCGTTCCACACGCCGGGGCCAACCGCGCGAATGTCGGCGGTGGTCAGGATGGCAAGCAGCTTCAGCCGCTCGGCCGATTGCACCGTCGCGGCAAAATTCTCGATGGTCTTGCGGTCGGAAAGATCGCGCGACTGCGCAACGCTCGACATGACGAGGTGGTTTTCGATCAGCCATGCCACCGTCTCGGTATCGGCGGCCGAAAATCCAAGTCGCGGGCAAAGCCGCCTGGCTACGCGCGCGCCGGCGATCGAATGATCTTCCGGCCGGCCCTTGGCAACGTCATGCAGGAACAGCGTGACATAGAGTACGCGGCGGTGCGCCGGCTGGATCTTGTGAATCAGCTCGCTTGCGAGCGGCGTGTCGTTGCTGCCACCCCGTTCAATCTCGGCGAGCACACCGATACAGCGCAACAAGTGCTCGTCAACCGTGTAGTGGTGATACATGTTGAATTGCATCATGGCGACGATCTTGCCGAAAGCCGGCACGAAGCGGCCAAGCACGCCGGCTTCGTTCATCCGCCGCAGCACAGTTTCCGGATCGTTCTTCGATGTCAGGATCTCGATAAAGAGCTCGTTGGCTTCCTCGTTTTCGCGCAGCCTGGCGTCGATCAGATTGAGCGAGCGGGTAACCGCGCGCATCGCGTCCGGGTGGAATGCCAGATTATGCTTCTGCGCCAGATGAAAAATGCGGATCAGATTGACCGGGTCGCGCTTGAATACGCTGGGTTGCGCAAGGCGGATGCGATTCTTGTCGATCGTGAAGTCGTCGCTCTCGGCCAGCTGGCGGCGTTTCACCGGGCGCAATCGCGCCATCACGCGGCTCAGCACCGGCACGCTCTTGGCGTGGCTGTCTTCGAGCTCCGCACACAGGATTGCGGTGAGGTCGCCGACATCCTTGGCGATCAGGAAGTAGTGCTTCATGAAGCGTTCGACGTCCTGCAGGCCGGGATGTTCGGTGTAGCCGAGACGCACGGCGATCTCGCGCTGGATGTCGAATGACAGGCGCTCTTCGGCGCGGCCCATCAGAAAATGCATGTGGCAACGCACCGACCAGAGAAAATCCTCGCAGCGGCGAAACAGCTGATATTCCTGCTTGTCGAACACACCGCGTTTGATCAGCTCGTCCGGTTCGCGCACCCGGTACACATATTTGGCGATCCAGAACAGCGTGTGTAGGTCGCGCAGTCCGCCTTTGCCGTCCTTTACGTTAGGTTCGACCAGATAGCGCGACTGTCCGCTGCGCCGCACGCGATCTTCCCGTTCGGCCAGTTTGGCGGCAACGAATTCCGTCGCAGTGTTGCGTACGACCTCGTTGTCGAAGCGCGTGACCAGTTCGTCGAACAACATCTTGTCGCCAAGCAGGAAGCGCGATTCCAGAATGGCGGTGCGAATGGTCATATCCGCCTTGGCCTGACGAATGCATTCGTCGACGGAGCGGGTGGCGTGGCCGACCTTCAGCCCGGTGTCCCAAAGACAATAGAGGATTGCTTCCGCAATCGACTCGCCCCAGGCGGTCTGCTTGTAAGGCAGCAGGAACAGCAGATCGATATCCGAACCGGGCGCCTGCAGGCCGCGGCCATAGCCGCCGGTGGCGACGACCGCCATGCGCTCGCCCTCTGACGGATTTTGCGACGGGTACCATTGCCGCGCAAACTCGAACAGGATGCGGATGATCTCGTCTTCCATCCGGCACAGCCGTTCGGCGCAGCGGCGGCCATGACGATCCTTGAGCAACAGCTGTTCGGCCTTGGCGCGGCCGTCGGCGAGGGCGGTTTTCAGCCGTTGGGCCAACAGCGCGCGCAACTCGCGTTCGTTGCCGGTATGCTCCTTCGACAGTTTCGCAAGCTCGGCGGTCAGGGCGCGCGCGTCGATCAGATCGTTCGCGCCCCGGGCGGGCCGCTCGGACGGCGGGCGTATGTCGTGATCAACGGCGAGTGAGGCCATGGGTCATCCGATAGCGGAGGTGGACGGTCGAGTCATCGGATGAGGCCAAAGATAATTGCCGCTGTATAGCGAGGGGAAAATCGAAAAGAAATACTACAAAAGGCACAAAACTCGCCCATCTTTTACCTTTGACCGCGAAAAAATGACCGCTTATAGAATATCTATAGCGCCGATTTGAGCAGGCAGCTTGCGGGCGCTTTATAAATGCAGCTAAAGCGCGGGGCGAAATCCCCTCGCAAGCTGACGGCGGACCATTCGGGCCGCTTCCATTCACGAAGGCGCCCACGCCAGCAAGCGCGGGAGCCGGTCAATGCGAGGAGTTTGTCATGCGTCTTCTGTCCCGCCGTTCACTCTTTGCCTCCGCGTTGGCGGTCGGCCTGTTGCCGGCCACCGCACTTTTCGCGGCCGACAAACCGGACACGATCAACATCGACTGGGCGACTTACAATCCGGTCTCCATCCTGCTCAAGAACAAAGGCTGGCTGGAGAAAGAGTTCGAGAAGGACAACATCAAGATCCGCTGGGTGCAGACGCTCGGGTCCAACAAGGCTCTTGAATTCCTCAACGCCGGCTCGATCGATTTCGGCTCGACCGCCGGCTCAGCCGCGCTGGTTGCCAAGATCAACGGCAATCCGATCAACGCTATCTATGTCTTTTCGCGTCCGGAATGGACGGCGCTTGTCGTGCCAAAGGATAGCGCCATTACCAAAGTCTCCGAACTCAAGGGCAAGCGCGTCGCCGTGACGCGTGGCACCGATCCGCACATCTTTCTTGTGCGGGCACTTCTGGCCGCCGGCTTGAGCGAAAAGGATATCCAGCCGGTGCTGCTGCAGCATCCCGACGGCAAGACCGCGCTGATCCGCGGCGACGTCGATGCCTGGGCCGGGCTTGACCCGATGATGGCGCAGGCGGAAGTCGAGGACGGCGCCAAACTGTTCTACCGCAATGCCGCCGCCAATACCTGGGGCATCCTCAATGTCCGCGAGGAATTCGCCAAGCAGAACCCCGATCTGGTGAAACGCGTGCTCGCCGTCTACGAGGAGGCGCGCAAATATTCGTTGAGCCACTATGACGAGCTGAAATCCAACTTCATCGCCGCCACCAAGCTGCCCGATGCCGTCGTCGACAAGCAGCTCAAGGAACGCACCGAAATCACCCACAACCGGATCGGTGCGCCGCAACGCGAATCAATCCTGGCGGCGGGGGTTGCGCTCCAGCAGGCCGGCGTCATCAAGGCCGATGTCGACGTGAAGAAGGCGCTCGACGATCTGATCGACGACAGATATTTGTCGGCCACGAACTGAGCTTTTCAATGCCGCGAACTCCCTTGTCCATAGGGAGGAGCCGGATCGCAAAACGATCCGGTGCGTGGCCATATGGTGCGTAAGAGTTGCTTTTGGTTGGTGGTTTGATGTCTCTTGTGCAGATGAGTGTAGCGGTTGAGGAAGCCCCGGCGGAACAGAAAAGGCCCAGGTCGGCGCTGGCGCGTTATGCGCGGCCGGCCCTCGGCATCGTTCTGCCACTGACCCTTGCCTTGGGTTGGGAACTGGCGGTGCGCGCGGGCATCTCCAATGGCCGACTGGTGCCTCCGCCTTCGCGCATCTATGAGGAGTTCGCCGAGCTTGCACGCACGGGCGAGCTCACGCGCCACGTTGTCGCGACGCTTTCGCGAGTTGCCGTTGGATTTGGCGTGGGGACGATCATCGGCACTTTGCTCGGGGCGATCGCGGGATATTCGTCGCTGGTGCGCCGGCTCGTCGATCCAAGCCTGCAAGGCCTGCGTGCGGTGCCTTCGATTGCCTGGATACCGTTGTTCATCTTGTGGCTCGGAATATTCGAAACTTCCAAAGTCGCCTTGATCGCGGTCGGCGTGTTTTTTCCGATTTATCTCGGCGTCATGGGCGCTGTGATGTCGGTTGATCGCAAGATCGTCGAGGTTGGCCGCGCCTTCCGGCTGTCCGGTCCGCAGATGGTGCGCCGAATTCTTTTGCCGGCGGTGCTGCCAGCCTATGTGATCGCGCTGCGCTCGGGGCTTGGCCTCGGCTGGATGTTCGTCATCGCCGCCGAGTTCATGGGCGCATCCGAGGGCCTCGGTTATCTCCTGATTGACGGCCAACAGCTCGGCAAGCCGGCCGAAATCGTTGCGGCGATCCTGGCCTTTGCGGTGATTGGCAAAGCCACCGACTGGCTGATCGTCGGTGTGGCCGCGCCGTTCCTGCGCTGGGAAGACCGCTTCGCCCGCGGCACGGAGGCCTGACCGATGCTCAGCGTCGAACATATCGGCAAGACTTATCCGAACGGCGTGCACGCACTCGAGGGCATCAGTTTTTCTGTCGAGCCGGGCGAGATCGTCGCCGTGGTCGGGGGCTCCGGCTGCGGCAAGTCGACTCTGCTGCGCGCTATGAGCGGCCTCGACCAGCCGAGCCAGGGACGCGTTTTGCTCGACGGGGAGCCGATTATCTCGCCGCACGAAAAGATCGGCATCGTCTTCCAGGAGCCGCGTCTGTTGCCGTGGCTCACGGTCGCCGACAACGTTGCCTTCGGGCTGACGGATAAACCTCTGTCCCGCCGGCAGCATCGCGCATCCGCGGCACTGTTCCGCGTCGGCCTGAATGAGAAGGCGCGCATGTGGCCGCGTGAATTGTCAGGCGGCCAGGCGCAGCGTGTCGCGATTGCCCGCGCATTGGTGCCGCAGCCGGAAGTGCTGCTGCTCGACGAACCGTTCTCTGCGCTCGACGCCTTTACACGCATCGATCTGCAGGACCATCTGCTCGATCTGTGGAATGACCTGCGGCCGATGATGGTCCTCGTCACTCACGATGTCGACGAGGCCATCGTGCTTGCCGATCGCATCATGGTGATGCGCTCGCGCCCCGGCCGCATTTTCGAGGAGATCCCCGCGGATTTGCAGCGGCCGCGCGATCGCCATTCGGCTGCCTTCGATCACGTCAAGGCGCGTGTGCTCATGGCGCTGGACCACTCGCGCGCTGGTGAGCGCGTGCCCGAGCAGCTTGAACATCCCGGTACCGGCTCGGCCATGTGGTGGTAGCCGCTCTTGTGCACGGGCGCATCCAGCCTGTAGGTTCCCGGTCCGACAATACGCAAAGGAGACAGAGTATGGACGCGGGCGAATTGCGTGCGATGCAGGCGCCGATCAAAGAGCGCTACAAGAGCGATCCGAAGACGGCATTCATAACTCTGAAGGCCAAGGGCACCCTCGACGACAGCAATATTGCCTGCAAGGTCGAGACCGGTCGCGCGCTGGCCACGGCGGGCCTGCATCCGGCGACTGGCGGATCCGGGCTTGAGCTTTGCTCCGGCGATATGTTGCTCGAAGCGCTGGTCGCCTGCGCTGGCGTCACGGTGAAGGCCGTGGCGACCGCGCTCGATATTCCGCTCAAGTCCGGCAAGGTGTCGGCCGAAGGTGATCTCGATTTCCGCGGCACGCTCGGCGTTGCCAAGGATGCACCGGTTGGTTTTGCGCAGATCCGTTTGCGCATCGACCTCGACACCGATGCTCCCCAGGAAAAGCTCGATCAGCTTCTTAAGCTCACCGAGCGGTATTGCGTCGTTTATCAGACAATCAAAAGCGGGCCGCCGGTCGACGTGCAGATGAAGCGCGCTTAGCCCGGTAGTGACGGGAACGGCGGACTGTGGTTCGCTGGCTCCGACAAAAAAATCCGGGAGAACGTCCAGATGCGCATGTTCCAGGTCTGCGTTTGCGGCCAGCCGCTCCAGCTCAATGAACAGCCAACGCCTGAGCCGGCCGGCAGCGAAGTCCTCCTGAAGGTTCTGGCAGCCGGCGTCTGCCACAGTGATTTGCATCTGGCGGACGGCTGGTTCGATCTGGGCGGCGGCAAAAAGATGAGCCTCGCGGATCGCGGCATGAAACTGCCGGTGACCCTCGGTCACGAGAACGTCGGCGAGGTGGTGGCGGTCGGCCCCGACGCGAAGGGCGTCAAGGTCGGCGATCGCCGGCTGGCGCATCCGTGGATCGGTTGCGGGACTTGCGGCCCGTGCAAGCGCGGAGACGAGAATCTCTGCCGCGCCATGCGCAGTCTCGGCGTGTTCTCGAACGGCGGCTATGCCGACTACCTGATGGTGCCGCATCCGCGCTATTTGTTCGATATCGGCGACCTTCCGCCGGATCGCGCAGCCCCACTCGCCTGTTCCGGCGTCACCACGTTCGGTGCCTTGAAAAAAATCCCGACGCTGACCAGCGAACCGACGGTGATCATCGGCGCCGGTGGACTCGGGCTCATGTGTCTCGCTTTGCACAAGGCCATGGGCGGTCACAGCGCTATCGTCGTCGACATCGATCCCGTCAAGCGTGACGCCGCGAAGAAGGCGGGCGCGGCAGCGGTGATCGACGGCGGCGCGGCTGACGCGTCGCAGAAAATCATCGACATGACCAATGGCGGCGCCTGGGGCGTGATCGACCTGGTTGGTTCCTCGCAAAGCGCGCGCGTCGGCTACGACAGCCTGATCAAGGGCGGCAAATATGTCATCGTCGGCCTTTACGGCGGCGACCTTACGGTGTCTCTGCCGCCGATTCCGATGCGGGCGCTGACCATTCAGGGATCGTATGTCGGCAGCTTGCCGGAGATGAAGGAACTCATCGAGCTCGTGCGCCGCACCGGAATCCCGCCGGTGCCGGTTGCAACCAGACCGCTCGATCACGTCAACGCGGTGATGGATGAGCTTCGCGCCGGAAAAATCATCGGCCGCGTGGTGCTCACGCCGGCTTGATCCACCTTCAACCGTCATGGCCGGGACAAGCCCGGCCATGACGAGAGGAGAGGCTCACGCCGATCTCAAAGACGTGGATCGACAAGCCCCGCGATGATAGCCGATCATTATTTCGTCCTCACACTGATCGTCAGAATGGCCATCACCGCCGCCTTCGTCGTGGGGGCGACGGTAACAGCAGAGCGCGTTGGCCCCTTGCTGGCCGGCCTGGTTGCGACATTGCCCATCAGCGCCGGACCGGTCTATGTGTTCCTTGCGCTCGATCACGACGCGCATTTTATCGCGCAAGGCGCGCTGGGCAGCCTCGTCATCAATGCAATCAACGTCATCTTCGCCGTCACCTATGCGCGGCTCGCGCAGGCGCAATCGCGCACAGTGAGCATCGGAGCGGCTCTTCTGGTGTGGCTGGTGCTGGCTATTGTCGTGCACAGCGTGATCTGGAATTTCACCCCTGCGGCGATCATGAACATCGTCGTGTTCGCGATTTGCCTGGTGGCGGTGCGGCCCCTGCGTCACGTGCGGGTCAAGGGATTCCACCCGCGGTGGACCGATCTCGCGCTGCGCGCCGGGCTGGTCGCTCTTCTTGTCGGTATCGTCGTCACCTTCAGCTTCCAGCTCGGGCCCGCGGGCAGCGGCATGCTCGCGGTGTTTCCGGTGGTGCTGCTCAGCATCATGTTCATTTTACATAACCGCGTCGGCGGGCCGGCCTCGGCCGCGGTCATGGCTAACGCCGTGCTCGGCCTGGTCGGGTTTGCCTTCACCTGTACGGTGCTGCATTTTGCCGCCGACGCCTTTGGCTCGGCCATCGGCCTGACGCTCGCTCTTATGACATCGGTCGGCTGGAGTTTCGCTGTGTTGCTTGCGCGCCGTCACGGCATTGCGGTGTAGACGATGACAATGTTTCTGATCGGGCTTCTGCTCAAGATCACGATGACCGCGACCATCGTGGTGGCGGCCTCCGTGGTGGTCGAGCGCAGCGGGCCGTTCATTGGTTCTCTCATCGCGGCGCTGCCGACGGCGGGCGGCGCGGCCATGATCATTCTCGCGCTCGAGCATACGCCGCAATTCATATCGCAGAGCGCGGTCGGCAGCCTGATCGCAAATGCGGCGTGTGCGCTGTTCGCCCTCTGCTACGCGGCGCTGGCGCAGCGGCAATCGTTGTCGGTCAGCCTCGGGGGCGCGTTCCTGGTCTGGCTTGGCACCGTATTCCTGCTGCGGCTGTTCGACTGGAATGCCACAGGCGCGGTCATATTGAACGCCGTTGTCTATCCGGTCGCGATTCTTGCCGCCCGCAGCTTTCGCGTCGCCGGCGCGGTCAAACGCGTTGAGGTCTCCGGCACTGATCTTGCCTGGCGCGCAGTCGTGGTGACGTTCTGCGTGATGGTCGTCACCGCCGCGAGCAGCTCGATCGGCTCGTACTTCTCGGGCGTGTTCGCCTTTTTTCCGGTGGCGATGGGATCATTCTTTATCATCCTGCATCCCCGCGTCGGCGGACCGGCGTCGGCGAGTGTTGCCGCGTATGTGCTCACGCCGCTTATCGGCCTGGGGCTGGGCATGCTCGCCGTCCACCTGCTGGCAGAGCCGATCGGGGTCTGGTGGTCTTATCTCGTGGGCCTGTCGATCGGAATTGCATGGAATGCGTTGCTGTGGCTTGTGCGGAATTGGCGAGCCTCCCGTTCCGCTCGTCCCCGGGAAAGCGGGGGCCCGGAGCAAATTTCCGGGCAGTAGTTGCAGCTCTGGATTCCCGCTTGCGCGGGAATGAGCGGAGTGTGTGTGCATTCCCAACAATCCGCTCACCCCCGCGAAAGCGGGGTCCGGAGCAAATTTCCGGGCAGTAGTTGCAGCTCTGGATTCCCGCTTGCGCGGGAATGAGCGGAGGGCGTGTGCATTCCCATCATCTCCGCTCGTCCCCGCGAAAGCGGGGCCCGGAGCAAATTTCCGGGCAATAGTTGCAGCTCTGGATTCCCGCTTGCGCGGGAATGAGCGGAGTGTGTGTACATTCCCATCATCTCCGCTCACCCCCGCGAAAGCGGGGGTCCATTCATTCTCCTTGCTCCTTGACTGGATTTGCGCTTGCGCGGGAGTGAACGGAGAAAAGCGCGGTCAGTGCAGGAGGCCGAGTTCCAGCGCCTTGATCTGCAGCGCCAGATAGCGCGAGAAAATCCGGCATTGCGCCAGGCTTCCGGCGGTGAACCAGAGCCCGGGTTGTGCGGTGCGCCGCCACATGTTGCGCAGCTCTCCGCCCTCGTCGAAACCCCAGACCGGCCCGATGCGCTCGGCAATGTCGTCGCCGAGATAAAGGCGAACGGTTTCCTGCTGGTTCTTGTAGCCGGTCGCCAGCACCAGCAGTTCGGCCGGCACGAGGCGCCCGCCGCGCAGCTGCGCGCCTTCGGCCACGAACCGCTCAATGTCGGCAAACTGGAGCAGCTTGATCGCGCCGGAAATGATCAGCTCGGAGGCGCCGACATTGAAGTAATAGCCGCCGCCGCGGCGCAGATACATCATCTGGAAGCCGGTATCGTCCTCGCCGAAATGCAGGCGGAAGCCACTCTTTTCGAGGCCCTCCAGCAGCGCCTTGTCCACCTCGCGGCCTCGGTCCGTTGACAGCTGATAGGAGCGCTGCAGGACGGGATAGGGGAACGAGGTCGCCAGCAGATCGCAATCCTCAAACGGGATGCCTTCGGAATAGATGGCATAGACGCTCTGCGCCTCTTTCAGACTCACCACATAAGTCTTGCTGCGCTGGATGATGGTGACGTCGGCGCCATGCGCGTGCAGCTCCTGGGCGACATCGTGACCGCTGGTGCCGGTGCCAAGCACGAGCGCCTTGCGGCCTTTCCATTTTCTGGCGTCCTTGAAGTCGCCGGAATGCACTTGGGTGCCGGCAAAGCTGCCAAGGCCGGGCAGCTCGGGCGTATAGGGAATGCTGCTCACGCCGGTCGCGAAGATCAGGTGGCGCGGGCGCATGACGCGCTCGCTGCCGTCCGAACGGCGAAGCGTGACGCGCCATTCGCCGCGCGTCTCGTCGTAGCTTCCGGCGACAAGCTCGCTGTCTGTCCAGAAATTGAGCTCCATCGCCTCGACGTAGGATTCGAACCAGTTCGCCAGCTTGTCCTTGGGAATGTAGACAGGAAATGTCGGCGGGAACGGCAGATAGGGCAGGTGATTGACATGGACTTCGTTGTGCAATGTCAGTGAGTGATAACGCGTGCGCCAGTTGTCGCCGACGCGTCGATGGCGGTCGACAATCAGCGTGTCGATGCCGAGCTGATGCAGACGCGCGGCAATCGAGAGGCCGGCCTGTCCGCCGCCGACCACAATGACTGTCGGATCGTGGTCGGCGTAGGTGCGCGCTCGGGCGAGACGGTCGCTCCAGTTCTCCGCGCCGAAGTCGCGGATGCCTTCGTTCGCCCGCGCCACGCGGCTGCGGAAGTTCTCCTCGTGTCCCTTGAGCTCTTCCAACGTCGTGACGATCGTCCATGCGCGCAGCCGTGACGAAGCATCGGGAACAAGCCGGACAACGCCGGCCCCGGGACCAAAAGCGGTTTCGAATTCGAACAGGGCCTCGATGGCGTCCGTTCCGGCGCGCGCCAGCCAGCGCGGCGATGTTCTCTTTGCCGGAAAATGAAAATGCTTCGGCTTGGTGCGCGCGAGTGTTTCGCGCAGCATGGCGTCGATGGCCGGCCGGCCGGACAAAGTCTGGATAGTCCAGGTGAAGGCCAGCACGTCACGCCAGAGGCCGTCGGGCAGAAACAGTTCGGCGGCCGCCGCTGTGTCCTGCGCGTGCAATGCCGCTTCGAAGCTTTCCAGCCAGCGCTGCGCATCTGCGGGCGCTGTTGCTTGTTTTCTCTCGGCGATATTCATCTTTGGACAGTACTGGATTCCCGCTTGCGCGGGAATGAGCGGGTTGTGGCGGCATCACGCACAAGTCCGCTTGTCCCCGCGAAAGCGGGGACCCAGGGCGCTAGAATCGTAAGTTCGCGGAAGCTTGTTCCCACGCAAGCGGCGACTGGACTAGCGGAGCGATGCAGAGGCAGCCCTAGCTCAGATCTTCTTCGCGGCCTGTTCCTTCAGGCGGTACAGCGCTTCCATCGCCTCGCGCGGCGACAGGTCGTCGGGATTGAGCGCAGCAAGCGCGGCGACCAAAGGGTCCTCTGCCGGGTGTTGCATTCCCTGCGCGGGCTTCGAAGGAACCGCAAACAAAGGCAGATCCTCGAAACCTTTCGGCGCCGCGCGGTCTTCCTGCTCCAGCTTCGCGAGCACCACTTTGGCGCGTTCGATCACGCTTGCCGGCAGGCCCGCGAGCTTGGCCACCTGAATGCCATAGGAGCGGTCGGCCGAGCCGGCGACGACTTCGTGCAGGAAAACGACTTCGCCTTGCCACTCCTTCACGCGCACCGTGGCGTTGTGCAGCCGCTCGAGCCGAGCGGCGAGCGCCGTGAGCTCATGGAAATGCGTGGCAAACAGCGCGCGACATTTATTCACCCCGTGCAGATGCTCGACGGTTGCCCAGGCGATCGACAGTCCGTCGAACGTCGCTGTGCCGCGGCCGATTTCATCGAGAATGACGAGGGCGCGCTCGCCCGCCTGATTGAGGATGGCGGCGGTCTCCACCATCTCGACCATGAAAGTCGAGCGACCGCGCGCGAGGTCGTCGGCGGCGCCCACGCGCGAGAAAAGCCGGTCGACGACACCGATATGCGCGTGCTTGGCCGGAACGAAACTGCCCATCTGCGCGAGGATCG
>DATAPP010000030.1:0-3387 GCA_036265125.1 Pseudolabrys sp.
TAGTATTCGCCTTCGATCTCGACGGCTTGACAAAGATTTGGAAGGCACGCGGACGCTAGCACGCGTGTTACGGAGATCTCATTGTTAGTAAAAACGCGCGCTTTGCCGCTGCGGACATTCGTTGCGCAGCAGAATAGCTTAACGGCGCAGTCGCGTCGCAGGCGGTCGAAGTCGACAATCTCCTCGAGGACAGACCTGAGTGGATTGAAGTTTAGTGGATTGATCTGATACGGCGACAACACCCGCGAGAGCAGATCAGAGAAAAAATATCCGGGTGAATGTTGCAAGCTGTGGTTGTGGGTCAACCGATCGTACCACGACGGCTGAAGAACGCTTGTGGTCGCAATCTCGGCCATCCGGTGCCAAAAATCGTATAGTGCTTTCTTCGCACCTTTCCGGCCACCAACAGTCAGGCCATGGGCGAGCACCACAGCATTTATCGCCCCGGAACTCGTTGCGCTGATGCCGTCAATTGCGAAGCTCGGCTCTTCAAGAAGCCGATCCAGTACACCCCAAGTAAATGCCCCGTGGGCGCCTCCGCCCTGAAGCGCAAGATTGGCGCATCTGGTCCGCTGCATTGCAACGGATTCTGTCTGAGTCAGCTTCACAGCAGTGTGCACGGCAGTCACTCCAGTTTCTCTACGCCCCCACCTGACGGACGGCGAACGGGGCGGCCGTTGCCGGCCACTCACCGAGGAGACTGCAAGACGGCCAGGTTATTCCCGGCGCTCGATCGAGCGTGCCTGGTTTCCGATAACGTTTTTATGAAACAAGATTGAGAAGGTTGTCCGAGAATATGAATTAGCCAAGTGTCTTAACACCAAATTCATGTCGAACAATGCGACGGTGTGATTGCACACCGAACGGATGCCAATGACATCTTTGTGATGTTACTTCGCGCGGGAATAGATCGCCGTCATGATCAGTCTGATCCCGTAAACGCTCATCGAATTAAACGCGAGGTGCAAAAATGCCGCTGTTATTCTATTTGCGGCTCATCATTTCGATGGGCCTGTTTGAGGTCGCGCAGGACGAAATGCGGGTCCCGTAAGGCGCTATGGTGGACTCGACGATGACAGAACGCGATACCAGCTTGAACCGCCGCAAGGTCCTCGACATTCGGAATGGCCGGCTTGTCGAAGCCCATATGGCGCTAATTTGCGGAAAGGTAATCACTTGGTTTATCGGTTGCCGACTATAACCTCGGCCGATAGCAGCATTTTTTTCTGAATAGCCAGACAACATGTAAGCCAGCAATTGCTTTGACGAAATCGCCTTGTCGCCCATCCGCTAACTCGCAGAGCTGCTAGGAGTGACAATACCAATAGTGGCGCCACCCTAATCGGCCCGTTCTGGTATACGTGCTAAACCGCGCATGCAGCAACTTTTGTCTGTCGGCGCTGTCATATTCCTGCTCGGAAACGGCGACGCACCGTTCAGTGGGCGGCTGCTCTGCATTCACTGATAGAGAGGGAAATGCAACTAGCATCAACCCAATCGCGCAGATGCAAGCTCCGATAAGAACGACGAGGTTTTTTTGCTTCATCCGATGGCCTCACTGCGGACGCGCATAGCGCTTGCGGTACTGCCGATGTCCTGTTGGCCGATACGGAGCGACGAAGTACGGGTTCGGATTGCACCAGCCACGATTGCCCGCCAGCACATTTGGCCGGCATTCTTCGATCGAGCGATACTGGCAGTCCCAGTAGCCTTCCGAGATCACCGCGCACCACGGAGCCTCATTGGCCTTCGCCGACTGTAGGCCGAAGACCAAGACAGCGAGAGCACCGACACACGCGAAAATCATGCGCGGCATCTTCAACCTCAATGGGCATGGCCCTTTAGACCTGCCAAAGCCACTTCTCGGCTTCTGCGCGGAGTTCGGTCTTACCGAAAGGGACGTGGTAATCGCCGAGTAACGTCCACTCGTTCCAGTTTTGTAGACGACGCCGTTCCGCGATACGTCCTGCGATAGCGACCCGGCTTGTCCAGTTCATAAAGGTGTTTGACATGGTGCCTCCAATCCTTGGAGTTGATCAGTTCAACACTGATCAACCTGGGCAAACAGACAGCCCGGTGCAGGCCGCGAGGGTATAATTTCCTGCTATTTCGTCACCTCCTGCAGTCTCCAACGCCTCATCGGGGACCGCGTGGATGAGGAGGTTTTCTTCCATCTGGTCGAGTCCGATGGTCATGTGATTATTCATTGCATTGATCCTTTTCATTGGTGCTTCTTCCGACCAATAGACTCGCGCTCATTCGATTTTATTCGGGGAGTTCACGCCAAGGTGATTGAATCGTTAGATCGGATGATCGCAATGCCTGCGAAAATATTTTTTTTCCGGAATTCTCCTCGGCAACGGACCGGCCTGACGTAACTAACTCAGGCCTCGTGTTGCCGCAGGGCGCCGGGAAATGAGTAACATTGGAATAAAGTGAGGCACCGTCAGGTCTGTGAGGTGAGAGCAACGCGACTTCACTGAGAACGACCATGCCCGGCCCCCACTTTACCGAGATAGCCGTCTCGACCTCCTCAGACATTGCGCCCGCGAAACCTATTGTGATTCATGCAGACGATGCACGACAGGGTGAGACCGGGAGCAGGATGCTCTACGTTCTCTGCTTCGGGATCGCAGGCGCATTAGTTGCGAATGCAATACTCCTCGTCAGCTTTGCCGAATCTGGAGCCTTAGGTTGACGTCAGGCTTACCTTTCGCCAGTTTGAAATGTCCGCTCGGGTCGTTAGCGGACATTGCGGCACGTCCGCTTTGTCTCAGAACATGCCCGCTTTACCCCCGAAAGCGGACATACGTAAGCGCCTTTGGAATGTCCGCTAAGGGCCAATAGCGGACATTTTAATGACCAACCTGCTGCGGCCCGCGCCGGGTCGCCGGAAATTTCGTCGCGAGCACCTTGTCGATACGACGGCCATCGAGATCGACAGCCTCAAAGCGCCAGCCATAACGGTCGAAGCTGTCGCCCACCCCTGGTAACTTTCCAAACCCTTCGAGTATAAAACCAGCGACGGTGTGATAGGGGCGATCTTCGGGAAGTGGGATCCCCGTGTATTCTCTGAACTCATCTGCCGGCATGTCTCCCGAAATCAGCAAAGATCCGTCTCCGCGACGCACGACCGGCGCTTCCTTCGGGCCCTCTTCTGTGCGGAATTCACCTACGATTGATTCCAAAATGTCGGCTGACGTCACTACGCCTATATAGTGGCCGTATTCATCAACGACGAGACCGATATGGACAGGCGATGCCTTAAGAATTGAAACCACATCGCGAGCGTCTACAGAATCGGGAATCATTGGAGCCGGGCGGATGACGTTTCTAACATCAAGCCGCCGCGTACTCATATAGCTGTGCAGCAAGTCCTTAGCCTGG
>DATAPP010000031.1:0-2410 GCA_036265125.1 Pseudolabrys sp.
ACCGAAACGGAGGCAACCAATGGCTAAAGTGAACGGGAGCCTCTGGCTCAAACGGTCGTACAATTTTGTCGATAAAGATCCCGAGTGCGACGTCTTCCGCACGCTCTACCAGAAGCAGCGGATCAAGGAGACCGACCTCGCTGTGCTGGCGGGCTTGAGCGTCTCCACCGTCAAAAATCTTTTCGGCGGCAAGACACGCAGGCCCCAGCACGCCACTTTCGCGAAGATGGCGGGCGCCATGGGCAAGAAGTATGGCCTCGTGGACGACCATGACCCCGACTACAAAAACCAGATCCCGGTCGCGCGCGAACAGTTCAAGGCGCACCGGGAGGATCTTCGCAAGAAGCGCGAGCGCGAGGAGCGGCGCGCCAAGTGAGCGGTACGGTTATGAACCGGCGGGCGGTGTGTTGCGGGGACAACCACCGCGAGTCTGACTATCCGGCGCCAGTCGTGATAGTTTGGCGCCGTCCACGAAAGGTCGCACCATGTCGCTTGCCGAAACCTACGAGCTGAATGCTCTCGCTGCCGTCGTCGCCGACGAGGTCGATCTGGTCAGCCCCAAGCTGCGCTTCGCGCTGGTGGTTTGGGACGCCGACAGACCGGCTTCCGTCTATGCGACCTCGAACGATCCCGACACCGCCAGCGTCTGCTGCCGCATGGCCATGGCGATCACCGGCATCACCAACACCGTCAAGGCCGCCGAGCCTGCGGGCCACGCCTGAAAGCCGAGGGCCGTATCCCCCGGTGATGGGGGCGAGGACGCCAATGTCTCGCCCCCTTTTTTAGACGCAGAAAAGCCCCCCGCGCCATCACGGCACGGGGGGCGTTTTTGTGCTACAAAACTGTACGGGCCGAAGCCCGGTCAACAGCCCTTACAGATCGACGGTGGCGGCGCCGGATAAGGCGGCAACGGCGCGACTTGCGACGTATCCTGCGCGAAAGGGCGTCGCGACGTGGACGCCCGCCGCGCCGAGCAGCACCACAATCACCCAGAGCACGATCAGCACGAGGATCACCACCAGCAGGACGTGGATGATGCGCGCGAACGGTTCGGGCAGCGGGATCAGCGGCAGCAGTTGGGTGATCGCCCACCACGCCACGCCGAGGATGATCAGCACGAAGATGATGCCGACCAAGGCGCCGATTGCACTGCTCATTCCTTGCCTCCTATTGTTTGACACAGAGTTTGATCAACTCAGCGAGCAGCGCGTCCTTGCGTGCGACCGCGACGCTGATGCCGATCAGGAAAGCGATGTTGATCGTCACCAGCGCGAGCACGAGCGGCTGGCCTCGCAGCGATTCCGCGATGTTGCGCGCGAGCTTGATCATATTCGCTTGGGCCAAGTTGTCGTTACTGGCGATTAGTCACCATCGTTGGGGCCGCAGAATAGGCGACAGCCATCGTCTGGTTTGGGCCAAGGACGATGGAGTTCGTTGTTCCGGCAACGCCATTACTTCCGACAGAGAGCCCGGTGATTGTACCGCCGATGATAAAAACATTCTCTTGGGTCGGGCCAGCCCGATACGTGAACGGGGATGCACCCACCGCGATGCTGGTCGTCCCCTGCGGGTTAAAACCAACGTTGTCCCTGATGACGTTGTTCAATGCCGTTGATGCATTCGAAATCGCGGCAGTGGAATTGCCGGCTCCCGCAGGCCCCGCGAGATCGTTATTGCGTAGGCTGTTAAGGGTCGAGCCTGCTGCGAGCGCAATTCCTATTTTCTGAGCAGCGCCGGCCGTATTGAAAATCCGATTGTTCTGAGCAAATACGCCGCCGCCTGAAGCAATCGAGATGCCGTTAACGCCATTGTTCATGATCGCGCAATTCTGAACATTCAGGCCGGTCGCCCCGGATTGGATGCCGCTGCCAGACATGGCATGTATCCAGCCCCCGGTGATCATCACCATCGCGTTGTTGGCGGTTATCTCGAAGCCGTGACCGATGCCGCTGACGGGGGTTGACCCAGATGGGCCGGTGCTTGCTGTGCCCGCAAGCTCCATATCGATATTCGTGAATATATGAGAATTGGCGATGTCGTAAGTGTTCAGATAAATTTCGCTGTTTCCATCCTGACCCAAAAAGGCGTTGGTGATCCTGATGTTGGCGATGGGGTCTCCTGCCAGCCCTTGAAACACCATCCCGAAGCTACTGTTGTAACCTGTCGCGATGTTCGTCCACTGTCCGAGTGTTGTAGCTCCGGGACCGGCAACACTGTTCACAGCAAAACCCGCTGCGCCATTGCTCTGGGAAATAACGTTGTTCAGTTGCCATTGCAGACCGCCTGATGAGGCGGTGCTCATCATGGCAACTCCGTGGTTCTGGTTCAACTGCGAAATCACATTAGTGATGATGGCATAGACGGCAGTACTTAGATTTAGTCCATTGTAATTTTGCTGCGTGATGACATT
>DATAPP010000032.1:0-12469 GCA_036265125.1 Pseudolabrys sp.
TTGTGTGCCCGCATTCCCTCTCGGAAATACGGGGCGCCGCTCGGCGCGCCACCCAGACAAGCTTGCGCCGTCCGGGCTTATTTGCGGCGTCTTCCTTCCTGCGCCGGGCCGCGCTTTTCGTGGCCGCCCCAACATGGGCAGCCTCCGTCAGCCAAGCTCCTGGCGGGCGGCCCCTATTGGCCACCAGGCGGAGCCCCGGCGCCGCCCGGGTGCGTGCTTTGCGAGGCACGCCCGCGGGCGCCGCATCCTGCTCCACCATCAGACGCCTCTAGATGACGCCCCTCGATAAGCAAGACGCCACAGGACTATATTCACATAGGATTAAAGTCAAGAACGATCCTGTGGATATTGCCGCGTTGCTTTTGGGCGACGCGCCCCACCTTGGTCGGCTCATTCCGCGAAAGCGGGAATCCAGAAGGCACGCGTAAAGCGAGCGGAAGTCAGAGGTGTATGGCAAAACAAAAACCCCCGGCGGTTTCCCGCCGGGGGCCGTTATCCCTCAAGCCACAATTATGTCAGGGATAGAAATCGCGATGGACGCGGAAGCGGAACTGCCAGTTGTCCGGGTCGATTTTGGGGACGCCAAAAGCCGCAGGCGTAAGTGACGTACTCAAACCGAGGTCTGCGCTATGTAGTTTCGCGTACATGACGTCAACGCCGAGATAGAAGTCCTTGGTGACGTTCCATTGAGTGCGCGAACCGAACCACCAGGTACTCCAGTCCATATCGCAGCCCTCACCCAAAGCAACAACACGACAAACCAAGGCGTTGCCGACATCATTGTAGGTGACAGCGGCATAACCGCCGTACAGGGACGTTCGCCAACGCGGATTCCAAAAATGCTCGTAGGCTGCGTTGATATTCCAGGCCGTCGTTAGCTGAAGGTCTGTCGCGGTGCCGGCAGCAATCGTGCCGCCATACAAGGCGTCGGTGAGTACTCCAAACCCGGCGCTGTTGCCGTCAACTTTGCCCCAATTTGAGTTGGGGGTTTGGAAAACGTAGCGCAGAGCACCCTGCGTGTAGTTGACCTGCGCCTGGAGGTAGTCGCCCTGACCGATCATCGGCGCGTTCAGCTTGATGCCGGCGCCGACGACAAACCCCAACTTGTCATCAGGGTGTCCACTGTCAGGTGTTGTGAGGTAGTAGTTGGCGATGACCTGATGCAACGCACCCATGATCTGGGCTGAACCCCACCCCTGATCGACGCGCAGATTGCCGACGATGTCCGGAGCCTGGAATCCGCCATAGGCTCCAGGGAATGCCGCAGTACCTGATACGATGGTACCACCACCTACCGCATTGACGTCGTCGATCTGCGTCTTGCGCGGTGCTTCAGCCGCGATCGAGGCCGAGAAGCCATTGCCGAACTGTGCGGTGTAGCCCATCACGAACCAGCCGCCGTCACCCGTGTCGGAACCCGGGAAGGAACCCCAGTATGAAGTCGCCGGGTTGCTGTAGAAGTCGAAGAACGACTGCGCACGGCCGAACGTCAAGCCCGCCCACTGGATGAAGGCGCGGTTCGCACTGAAGTTGTTCGATGCCGCAACGTCGCCGCCGTGCTCGTTCTCGCTGAGACCGACCGCGATGTAACCGCGCACCGTACCGTATTCGGTCTGGTTGCGGGCATCGGCCGTGATGTAACCGCGGGCGCGGAAGTCGCTGTTGTTGGTCGTCCGGTTGTTGACGTTGCCGTTCGCCCAGCCCCAGGTGAAGTTGCCGTTGTTGCCCCAGCCGTATTCGGCACGGACCCAGCCGCCAATCTTGATGCACATGTCGGTGCCCGGGATGTAATAGAATCCCACACCGTACAGGCTGCAGACTTTGACGTATTCGACCGGCTTGGCCTTCACCGGCAAATCGGCTGCCTGCGCGCCGGCGATCGTTACAAAACCCGCGGCGGTTCCAAGCAGCAGACTCTTCCCCATCGTCATTTTTTGACTCTCCAATTTTTTTGCGTGCGCATTCGAAGCGCGTCCGGAATCTCAATCCGGCGCAAAAATGGGAGATCGTGATCACAAGTGCTTGGGCCGATGCGCAGACGGCAATGTCAAAAACGACAAAGTGGAGGCGCTGATGCAGTTGCCGTCGTCGAGTTGCTTTTCGGCAACGCGCCCCACCCCACTTTGCTCCGCTCATCCGCGTAAGCGGGAATCCAGAAGGCACGCGTAAAGCGAGCGGAAGTCAGAGGTGTATGGCAAAACAAAAAACCCCCGGCGGTTTCCCGCGGGGGGCCTTTGTTCAAACATCCATGATCACACGATCAGGGATAGAAATCGCGCTGCACACGGAAGCGGAACGACCAGTTGTCGGGATCCACTTTGGGCACCTGGACACCCAGATTGGGCGATATCGCCAAGGCACCCAATGTCGGGCTGACTGAAGCAGTCGCGCTGTCGAGCCTCGAGTACATCACATCCACGCCCATGTAGAAGTCCTTGGTGACGTTCCACTGGGTGCGCGAACCGACCCACCAGGTCTGCCAGTCGCTGTCGCAGCCGTTATTGACAACACCATTGTTGCCAAAGCCGCAGAGGATGCTGTTGGCGTTGGAGCTGTAGCTGACCTGCGCGTAACCACCATAGAGGGACGTGCGCCAACGCGGATTCCAGAAGTGCTCGTAGGCCGCGTTGATGTTCCAGGCCGTTGTCAGCTCAAGCGAGGTTGCGGCATTTATGCCGACACCCGTGATCGTGCCGCTGTAGACAGCGTCGCTCATGATGCCGAAGCCAGCACTGTTGCCGGTATCGTTGATGGACCAGCTCGGCTGCGAGGTCTGGAAAACATACCGCAGCGCGCCCTGGGTGTAGTTCACCTGCGCCTGGAAATAGTCACCCTGACCGATGAACGGAGCGTTCAGCTTGATACCGCCGCCGATCACCCAACCGACTTTGTCGTCCGGGTGGCCGCTCGCCAGTGAAGCGGCAGTATTGCCAACGCCACTGTAGTACGTCGCGTTGACGTCGTGCAGGGCGCCCATGATCTGGGCCGAACCCCAAGCCTGGTCGATGCGCAGGTTGGCCACAACGTCGGGGGCCTGGAAACCACCGTATTGGCTGACGACCGCTGCGACCGTGGCGGGCAATGTGCCATCAATGATCAAGGTCTTGCGCGGCGCTTCAACTGCGATTGAGCCCGACAAACCGTTGCCGAACTGCGCGGTGTAGCCCATCACGAACCAGCCGCCGTCACCCGTGTCGGAACCGGGGAAAGAACCCCAATATGAAGTCGCCGGGTTGCTGTAGAAGTCGAAGAACGACTGCGCACTGCCGAACGTGAAGCCCGCCCAATGAAGGCGCGGTTCGCGCTGAACGAGGTCGAAGCATTGACGTCGCCGCCGTGCTCGTTCTCGCTGAGACCGACCGCGATGTAACCGCGCACCGTACCGTAGTCAGTCTGGTTGCGGGCATCGGCCGTGATGTAGCCGCGGGCGCGGAAGTCGCTGTTGTTGGTCGTCCGGTTGTTGACGTTGCCGTTCGCCCAACCCCAGGCAAAGTTGCCGTTCTGGCCCCAGCCGTATTCGGCACGGACCCAGCCGCCAATCTTGATGCACATGTCGGTGCCCGGGATGTAATAGAACCCCACACCGTACAGGCTGCAAATCTTCACGTACTGGACGAATTAAAAACACGGGGCCCCGCAACATTCAACGATGGAGGCTGCGACGCGGCCAGAACAATCGCAATTCGTTCAGCCTGCAACAATCCACCCTAGAGGTCGCGTGGGTCAGGAAAAAAATTAAGTGCTTGATTGATGGAAGTTTCTGCGTCGCCACAACGATCGCCGATGCAGCGGACCAAATAGGTATATCGCAGGACCGCATCCGGTTTCGTTTGTTGAATGCCAACGAGGCCGGTCAGGATGACCAGACAAGGGCAGCGGTCAAATTTCCTGTTATTCAGTTCGAGGGCCGCACCGGCGGGGAAACGGCGCCCGGAAACGTCACAACGTCCTGCATCAGATCCGCAGCCTCAATCAACGTTTCCTGTGTGAGGTGTGCGTACCGCTGCGTCGTCCGCGCATGCAGATGCCCAAGAAGACCTTGTACGACGTAGAGCGACACGCCCCGATTGACAAGGAAGCTCGCAAAAGAGTGGCGCAGGTCGTGCAAGCGGACATCCGGGAGACCCGCGCGCTTGCGAATACGATCCCAGGGAAAATACAACGATGCCGGCGGCTGACCATTAACTTCGGACGGGAAAATATATGGATTGCCATCAATCCGAGGAGCCGCCGTTAAAAGAGCGATTGCCGACCGGTTGAGCGCGATGACGCGCGCGCGCCCTGACTTTGATTTCGGCACCAGCAGCGTCTTGTTTTTCCAGTCGATATAGTCCCACTTGGCAAACGTAATTTCATTGCGTCGCGCGCCGGTCAGCAAAAGCAGCATGATTGCGCGTGCGGCGGTCTGGTTCTGGTCGGCACGAATTGCCTGCACGAGAGCCTCGGCTTCCTCTTCACTGAGGAAACGATTGCGTTGCACGTCCGGGCCGGCACTCAATCCGGCCGCCGGATTATCGGCACCGCCGGGCGTCTTCCATTTACGCGCCAGGTTATAGATATACCGCAGGATCACGATGACGCGATTGATCGTGCCGGAGGCATAGCCGTCCGCGCGCATCGAATTGATCAGTTCGGAAATGGCATCGGTCTTGATCTCATCGAGCGCGAGCGCGCCGAGTTTCGGAAGAATGTGGATGCGCAACACCGTCTCATCGGTCTGCCAGCTGCTCTTGTAAGTGCGCACATAAGGCAGATATCGCTCGTTCACGAACCGGCCCAGCTGGGGCACCGCCCGCATTTCGCGGCGCTTCAGCTGGGGATCCGCGCCGAGCAGCGATTCTGCAACGACCTGTTTTCCCTTGCGGCGTGCCTGATCCAGGGTGAGGACTTCGGCTGGTCCGATCTTGTACTGCCGCTCGCGGCCACGCTCGTCCGTATAACGTTGATAATAGGTTTTGCCGCCGGACTGTCGGACTTCCAGCAGAAACCCACGCTGCGACACGTCGAAAAAGTCGACCTTCTTCCGGGCCGGAACACAGACCGCCCGTCGCACAAAGCCGGCGGACAAAGAAACAATTGGCATTTACGCGACTGCCCAATGCCTCGCTTTCGGCCCCACGAAAGCGGCGAGTTGTACGTTTGTGGCGGATTACAACTTCAGAGCCGCTCGATGTTTGCGTAAAGCACAACTACTGGCAAGGAAAATCTTAATTTATGATCTTTTGAGATTAGCATGTTACCTACCTGCTTGTTGCTGTTATTACTTATCTTCTTGGCGTTATCTTCAAACTTGGCTTTGGATGCTAGTCCGACCTGGGGACAAGCACCATCCTCTGGACGGAGGTGTTTTGATTATTCTCAGCTGCATTTTGGGCTGCCCGCACACACAAACAAAATAGGATGTGTCGCGCTGGCGTCAGGCGCAGCAGGATTCGAACCGAAGGTCCTTTGAACTCACGCGAAGTGGTTCGACAGTTGGAGCAAGCCACCAGGGTGGGCAAACGGATCAATGCTTTTTCAGTCGCAGTTTTACGTGCTCGTCTTTCTGCCAGTCGCCGCGGCGCTCTACTACAGCGTGGCCAACTGGACGATCGGCAGGCAATGGGTCCTCATTGGACTGTCGTTGATATTTTATGGCTGGTGGGACGTCCGTTTCGTCGCACTGCCGGTTGCACAAATTGCCGCGACCTGGCTGCTGGCACGAGTTCACGAGCGATTGCAGAGCCGCGTACCGCTCATCATTGGCGTGGTGCTCAACCTGCTTTCGCTGGGGACATTCAAGTATCTGGATTTCCTGCTGGCCTCGATCGAGGCGGCCAGCGGAATGACATTCCCGCGCGCTCACATCATCTTGCCTATTGGCATCAGCTTCTTTTCATTTCAGCTCATTTCATACCTGGTCGATCGCATGCGGGGAAACGCCCCCATCTATCCATTTCGTTCATTCGCATTGTTCGTGCTGCTCTATCCGCACCTCATCGCCGGCCCAATCGTTCGTCACAACGAATTGGTGCCCCAATTCGCCGCTGACCCGCGCCGGGACGGATTGTGGTCTCGTATCGGAATTGGCCTTGTCATTTTCACCATAGGATTTGCCAAGAAAGTGCTTCTTGCTGATCAACTCGCCACCGTAACCGATCCGTTGTTTTCTCAAGCGACAACGCGCTCGCTCGACTTCGGTGAGGCATGGACCGCCGCCCTGGCTTTTTCATTTCAGCTGTTCCTTGATTTTTCTGCTTATACCGAAATGGCAATCGGCTCGGCGCTCATTTTCGGCTTGATTCTGCCTGAGAATTTTCGCCGGCCGTATCTTGCCACCAACATCCGGGATTTCTGGGGCCGCTGGCACATTTCATTGTCGAATTTCTTGCGCGACTACCTCTACATCCCCTTGGGCGGCAACCGGCACGGGGCGTTGGTCTACGTCTGCGCCACGATGGCGACGATGGGCCTCTGCGGCTTGTGGCACGGCGCCGGGTGGACATTCGTATTCTGGGGCTTATGGCATGGCATCGGTCTCATTGTCTGCCGTGGCTGGCAGCAACTGAAACGACCGCTTCCGGGAGTCGCAGGATGGGCGCTGACCATGCTGTTCGTTCTTGTCGGCTGGGTGCTCTTTCGCGCCGCGAATTTCAGCACTGCCGGCTCCATCCTGATATCGCTGAGCGGTACCGTCGGCATAAGTGGCACGTTGCAAAAAATCCCCCTTCTCATCGGCGCCGCGTTTGCTTGTGCACTCATTCCATCCGCACATGAAATTATGGACAGACTCACCGTGCCACGTCCTGAGTTTGCATTCGGCGCAGCAGCTCTTGCCGTCTACTGCATTCTTGAGGCCGGTCGAGGACCGCCGCTTAGCTTCATTTATTTTCAGTTCTGAAGGAAAGGCGAAGTGCGTTTCAAGATGCAAGCATCTGCGGCGGACAGCACACGCGCCTGGCGCCGTTTCGTAAAACTGTTTGCCACAACGCTAGTGACGTCCCTGGCCGTCATTTATTTTCTGGTCCTGGTCCTGGACCCTTACGACAGCGGCAGAATGATAAATTATGCCGTTTCCGGCGTCGTCGATGAAAATCCGAGAACGGCCAACGCGAGTCGTGGGCGCGATCCGAACTTTAATTCCGTGGTGATCGGAAATTCCCGCGGGCAACTGCTCGATCCGAAGAGGCTGTCGGATGCCACGGGGCTCAGCTTCGTCCAACTCACGGTTCCGGGTGTCGGGCCGCAAGAGCAACTCACGCTGCTACGCTGGTTCATCCACCATCATCGGCAGATCGGAGCGGTACTTTTGGTTGCCGATCCGGTCTGGTGCACACAGAAACTCGCGCCTCCGGGAAGTCCATTCCCGTTTTGGCTCTATAGCGAAAGCCCTTTTGAGTACTCACTCAACGTGCTCGATACAAAAGCGCTTGACCTCGCCTGGCGACGAACGTTGCTTTGGCTTGGATTGCGAAAAAGAAGTCCTCCCGACGGATATTGGGATTATGAAGCCGGTCGAACCTGGGCCTTCCGGCCAGAGACTCCAATCAATTTCACTCCTGCGGCCACGCAAGCAACTATTCCAAAAGTCCCGTTTCCGGCGGTGACATTGCTGCAGACGACGCTTGCCAGTCTCGATAGCGACGTGCCGCTTGCCATCGTGGTGCCGCCGGCTTTTTTCACCGAGTTACCCGCGCGTGGCGCCGCCAACGCCGATCTCATTGCGCAGTGCAAGGGGGCATTGGAAGATGTCACCATTCGGCGCAAGCGCGGGGTATTTCTGAACTTCGAGGTCGACGGAGAAATTGCGCGAAATCCAAAAAATTTCATGGATGGCGTGCATTACAGGGCACCCATAGCGCGGATCATTGAAGCGGATGTGGCGTCGGCTTTGTCTGCCTTGCCTGCCGCCAAATGACCGCCGTGGCCGCAGGTCAAGTCGAACACAAAAGGCGGACAACATCGATGTGCCCGAGTGAGCCAACTGATTGGAGACAGTCGTCGTTATGGTCAGCTAGCGTCGCTGGCGCGGCACTGCTCGGGAAAAGAATTAGGGCCGCGCCGGGGATTGCGCGGCCCTTGGTTCAAGAGACCGCGCCGGGGTTCTAAGGGGGACGGGCGGAGCGGTCCACCGTCAACGCGAGTGTCACGGCGTCGTTCCGGTGGAAGGCGGAGAAATCTGTTTCTCGAGTTCCGCGAAGTTTCTTCGCTGGAACTGTGACAAGGACTTTTAAAACATCGCTTTGACGCGACGTGACCAGCGAACCTGCGTCTGCACTTGCTTCTTGAGCTTGCTGCTGACCTGAGACCGCAGTTCCCGAAGAAGACGGATTTCCGTCTCCAGTGCCGCGTATTTAGCCTGCACCTCGGAGGCGTCGACTTTGAACTTTCTGCGTGCCCTCGCGTTCACCGCCTTCGCTCCCGTCGCAGACCGCTGGTTGACGCGCGACATAAGAAGCCTGATTCGACGTCAAAATTGTAGCCCCGATTGGCTGGCTTTGCCGAACGCTGCTCGCCGGCAGTCGGGCGATGGGCGCGATCCTTGGATTTGCCTGTCGCGCGTGCCCGCTGCGTTACCGCGCGAGGCGACGCGGTCGGCGTAATCGAAAAACGTCTGCTCAATGTGACTGTTCAATCGGCAACTCTGAGAACGCGTACCGGCCAGCAAACGGAGAACCCTCCGGAGACCGACGCGAAACGGTTCCCAGCCGCCTACGATTTGCGCGGGTTCTAACCCGGGGCGTGTTGCCCCGAACCGCTACCCGCGGGGGTGTGGCGGTTTGTCCCGAGTGTCTTGAGTTGGTCGGGGCAGCAGGATTCGAACCTGCGACCTTCTGGTCCCAAATGTAATGGTCCAGCATAACCTGGGAAGCCATAAGGTGACATAGGCCGACTTCATGAGGATAACTTGACCTTGACCTTCTGGCTGTCTTGCCATAAGCTGCCAGAAATTGCCACCCAGTGCTTCCCAGTTGCTTCCCAGAAACCTCGGGTTCGCCATGAAACTCACACAGACTGGCATTTCCAGGCTCAATCTCTCTAGCAGCAAGACCGACGAGATATTCTTCGACGACACCCTGCCCGGCTTTGGCATTCGGCTGCGTGAGGGCGGCAGCCGCAAGTATGTTGTTCATTACAGGCAAGCTGGAATCCAGCGGCGTCACACGATTGGGTCGGTGGCAACACTAAACCTTGATGAAGCGCGCAAACGCGCCCGCAAAATACTGGTCGCCGTTGACGATGGCAGAGATCCTGCGGCCGAAAAGGAAAGCAAACGGGCCGCCTCTGGCTTGATCTTCGCAACAGTTGTGCGCGACTACCTGGAGGCCTCCCAACGCTCGTTAAAACCAAAAACCCTCATAGGATATAAGGGCGACCTGGAGAGGCTGTGGAAGCCGCTCCACAAGCTGGCCCTGGGCGCGATCAGCCGTTCGATAATCGCATCACATCTGCGAATCATCGCCAAGGAAAACGGCCCCGTAGCCGCAAACAATGCCCGCGGTACTTTAAGTTCCTTTTACGCTTGGGCAATCGGGGAAGGACTTACCGAAACCAACCCCGTTATCGGCACCAACACATTCGACACCAAGCCTCGGGAACGCGTGTTGTCCAATGCTGAGTCTGTCGCAATATGGAAGGCTGCGCCGGACAATGACTACGGCCACATCGTCAGATTGTTGATGCTTACCGGGCAACGACGCGATGAAATCGGCTCGCTGCGCTGGTCTGAAATCGATCTTGTTGAAAAGAGCATCGCGCTGCCAAGTGGCCGCACCAAAAACGGTCGCCCTCATGTTGTTCCGCTTTCCGATACCTCGCTTTCCATTCTGAGGGCAAAAAACAAAATTCGCATCGATGACCGCGACCTTGTGTTTGGCGAAGGCGAAGGCGGCTATCAAGGTTGGTCACGGGCGAAAAGAAGCCTCGACGCTGCGGCCAAAGTGAAGAATTGGACGCTACACGATCTGCGACGGACAGCCGCCACACGGATGGCGGACCTTGGTGTGCAGCCGCACATCATCGAAGAAGTTCTCAATCACAAGTCGGGCTACAAAGGCGGCATTGCGGGCGTGTATAACCACTCGACCTATGAGCCCGAAAAGACTGCGGCCCTTAAGGCCCTTGCGAACCACTGGGCCGTCACAGTCGCTCAAGCTAACGGAGAGAATGTAACTCCGCTTCGTAAGGCATAGAATTCTGATTGCCGTCTGCAGCGGTCGGACGTTGGAAGCGCCGGTACAACCTATCGGGCGTCGTGAAAGTGAGAAGCCCCACCACTGGCCGGATAAGCTGCCGCATAGCGGCCTTACTTTGCCCCAGGAACAATCAGAGCCATTCACGTCTTACCTTGAGCCGGTCGCAGCGACCGGCCACCGGACGCTGCCTCCGTCGCTGTTGGCGGCACCCCCTGGTCGGCATGCGACCGGCACACGAGGTCTCCCGTGGCGCCTTTCCGCACGATTTCTTTTCCAGAACGGGTAGTAGAACGACCGATCTGCCCGACGTGCGGCGCAGTGATGCGGCTTGTTTGGATTGCAGGAGACGAACAGGGTGAACCTGATCGACACACTTTCGAGTGCCCCGCCTGCACAACCGATCAGAATGTCCCATCCTGAGCGCGAGTCGCAACCTTGGGATTTCTGATCTTGAGCCAGGAGCGAACTCCGCAAAAATGCTAGTCGCGATGAAACCAAATGCCACGAACCCGCTTAATGAGTTTGATCGCGCCACCGTCAATCACCCCCCTAATGCGGACGCGATTAGGGGCCTGCAGGGGGGGTGAACTGCGGCCCCACCATTTCGTAGGAACAACCAGCCGAGCAGCGAGTTAATAAGGCGGCCACTGGCACCCCCTTCCCCCGTACCCAGCCGCTGGCCAACACTTTCAGGCTGCCGTTCGTATTATGCGGCAGCCTTTTTCTTTTCCTCAATCAGACCAATGTCGGAATACTCAATCATGCCCCAATCAGCAAAAGAGCAGCTCGCCGAACGTCGAGTTCAACAGAAGCTGGACGGCGCGATAGCCTTTGCCGAGTACCAAACAAAAGAGCAGGCACTCGTCTGCTTACCGCCAAGCTACGCGCTGAGCGCTTGGCGCGCGAAAGCAAACCTCGCCGGAAGCAAAAGGCTCTCTAGCCCGAATTAATCGGGGCAGCGCCGGCGTACATCCGGCCAACGCTGCCCCTTTTTCCACGACCCGCGCGAGGCGTTAGCCGTGAATTCTCGGAACGAATCGTGCTGCGCGCTGTTTGAGCATCAGTAGCGTGTGTAGAAAGATGTAAGCCGCTCATGTCACTCGATCTTCCAGTTCCCGATAGTGCGAGGCTCCGCAAGCGTGCACAGGAGTGCCGATCGCTCGCTGAGTTATTTCATGCCCAAGCAGCGCGAAACCATCTGCTGGAGATCGCCGCGGACTATGATCACCTGTCAATGAAAGCAGCGGCGATCGAACTGGTGGAAGCGGATAGAGAGCACTAAGTAGGGAATGTTTTACTCCGCGAGCGCCGCGCTTCAATGACGGTCGTAATACCTGCCGGCATCGTCATTCTCTGTTCTCTGTGGCTGATCCAAATCATCGATCTTCTTTGATTGATCGGCAAGCTGCACGTAACTCTTGGCCAAAATCTCCCATTGAGCCTTGAGTAGTGCATTTGGTTCCGTCCATCCGCGCCTGCGAACCTCGTCAGCTAACTGCGTATATTCTTTGTCACGCCTCATGACGACCTCCCTCTAAACGGTTGCTTATGAGGCCAACACAGGAACTTTCTCTGCGTTCCAGTGAGTTGATCTAGGCACTGTCTTTGAAAGCCAAAATGAAGGGCTGCCGGGGGAACGGCAGCCCTGAATGCATGCCAGCGCCCTTCGGGGCATGGGGACGGGTGGGCCTGGCATCAGCAATAAAAAGCTTCAGCGAGACAGCTTGTTCCGCGCGACTGATAATTTAAATCAGAATGTTCCATCAATTGCGCGAGTTGCAGCAGGCGCCTTTGGGTTCAACTTTTCGACTGTCCTGCGCCAGTCCTTCCTTTGTGCGACATGTCATTTGACATTTGTGATCCGGATGCAACGCGACACGTTTCTTTCCAAAACGCGGTTCCATTGTTCGCTTCCGCGCTGACAGAAATCTTTTTCAAAGTAAAATTAGTTCGCGGTTATCCCCGATCCCCATATCCCCGGGATGACCGTCACTTAAGAGCCGCAGTAGGTTCCCACCGCTGCGGCTCTTTCTATTGGGCGCGCGAACAAGCGATGACGGCCTTCAAGGCGCAGTGGCTTGGGTAACAATTCTAGCTCTGCAGGAGCTTTGGCGGGCTTTTTCATGTCGCCCGCCTCCATGTCATCACCGCTGACCGCGACGGTGATCTCCTCGCTCTCAGGGGCATCGATAACGGGCAGACCATCAAGTTCGGTTTTGGGCATAATGCACTCCTGACACACCAGAAAGGGCCAGGTGGCAGAAGCCACGACCGGCCCTAACAACCGCGCGGGG
>DATAPP010000033.1:0-2818 GCA_036265125.1 Pseudolabrys sp.
AGATTATATCCAGCGCAGCGAAGCACTGCTTGAGGAACTCCATCATACGCTCGCGCCCACTTTCGCGAACTCCTTTGGCGAGTTTCTTCGTGAGCCGATCTTCTACGGCGGTGAATCTGCATACACCTTCCAGTATCGCGATCTGGCCCCGCTCAAGTACAGCGCCGACACGAATTGGCTGCGACGGAATAAGGGCATCGATTTAGAGGTCGGCCGCGAGATGTGCCGGCATGTTGCCGCGCTTCTGAATGATCGGCTTATGGAGACCTTGCTTGGCCTCAAAAGTCGACCGATGACTGAGTGGACCATGCTCCCCGCCTTTGCCTTTTCTTGCGGCGAACTCGCGGCCAGGGCGGGACAGCCGGTCGAAAGCCTAAGAGCGGTAGTGGAGGCGTTTGCAGCGCCAGAAAGCGAGCGCAACTCGACTTTCACTTCGTTGCACGATTTCAACAGCGCCTATGCCTATCCGCTCATACGCAAGGGGCCAGACGAGTTCCTGCTGCTTCAGCCATATGGGATCGCCGAGGCACTCTATGACACGCCCTTCTATTGGATGTGCTCCGACAAGGGCTACCGGCAGACGGCTCTGAGGAATCGAGGAGAGTTCACCGAGACATTCGCGGCGGCGCGGCTCAGGCGCGTCTTCGGTGCCCACCGGGTGTTCCAGAACGTCGAGGTCTTCAGGCTGAAAGGTCAGGCTGTTGCCGAGATCGATGTCCTCATGCTTTTCGGCAACCGCGCAATCGTTCTGCAAGCGAAATCCAAAAAGCTGACGATCCCGGCACGAAAGGGAAACGATCTACAGCTTCAGGCCGATTTCAAGGCGGCGGTTCAGGACGCGGTGGACCAGGCGATGGCCTGCGCCGAGTTACTGGGCGACCCTTCGGTCACCTTGCGCTGTAGGGACGGCCGGGCAGTGCCACTCGCGCAGCGCCCACGGACAGTGTTCCCGATATCCGTCGTCGCCGACCACTACCCAGCACTTGCTTTCCAAGCCCGCCATTTTCTCAGAGCAGAAACTAGCGAGCGGATCGAGGCGCCGCTTGTCACCGATGTCTTCGCGCTGGATGCAATCACCGAGATGTTAGCGTCGCCCCTCAGGTTGCTCAGCTATTTGAACCTGCGTGCGCGTTTCAGCGACAAATTCCTGACAAACCACGAGCACACGCTTCTATCGCACCATTTGAAGCGCAACTTGTGGCTCGACAGCGACGTGGACATGATGCTGCTCCACGACGACATTTTGGTGCACCTCGATATCGCGATGGCGGTTCGACGTGATGGTGTTTCCGGTGCTGCGACGCCGGACGGCATCCTGACTCGTTTCGAAGCAACGCCCTTTGGGCGAATTATCGAGAGCGTCGAGGATAAGCCGAGCCCGGCAGCGGTCGATCTCGGGCTCATGTTGCTTGAATTGGGTGAGGATACTGTTGACGCTCTGAATAAATACGTCGATCAGGTTTTGGCGTTGACTGCGGCGGATGGCCGGTTGCATGACGCGTCGATTGGAATCTCAACAGCGTCCACGGGCCTCACGGTTCATTGCAGCGCGCTCCCGAACCAAGAAGTCGAGGCCCGGTTGCGGGCCCATTGCGAGAGGCGGAAGTATCTGCAGAAAGCGAATAGCTGGTTCGGCCTCGCTTTAGGGCCAGACGGGTCCGTTCGACTTGTCGCTGAGTTGGTCGGCCCTTGGCAATTTGATGTCGCTAGCGAGACAGCATGGGGAAAATCGCCGGCGATGCGCCCGATGAATTCTGTGGTCGGAAAGGTCGGCCGCAATGATCCTTGTCCATGCGGCAGCGGCAAGAAATACAAGCGCTGCTGCATCGATCGGTAAATGGAACTCGGCGTACTGCGGGTCCAGTCTTCTTTTTGTGCCTACTGCGGATCGACTCGGCCGGCGGTCCGCTAAGAGGCAAGGGCCGACGAAAAGCCCGACCGTCTGCCTAGGATCAGATAACCGACATTGGGGTCTCAAGATTTCTGGGGGTTTTCCTGAGCGAGCCGATTCAACCGGTTAGGCGTTGCAAAAGTTAGGTGCAAAAAGAAACTCGAAAACACCACTGGCCATTCAGAGCAGAGGCGGCGATTCACCGCCGCCTGCCGCCGCTGACGCCGCGGTGCGCGGAATTGCTGCCCGTATTGCCGCACGATCGCGGCGGCCGGTTTCAGGCGAATGCCGACGCCGCCGCGCTCGTTGACGAAGGTGCACTCGGCGGCAATCCGCCTGACGACATCGCCGGGGGTCAATATCGGCGCCATCCCGCCACCACCCCGGGCACGGTCTTAATCCGAATTCACAGTCGGCACTTTTGAATATCCGACCGTTTTCTTCCACGAGGCCTGCAACATGGCTTCAATGCAACGTGTGACGAACGCTGAACACGCTATATGAGACTTAACGGCCCTGGGTGCGCTTTGCCTCACCGTTTGCGCGCCGCGTGAAACCGTACCTTTCTGGTGAAATGCGCATGCGGCTCCAAGACAGCTGGCACAGGACTTACAAAATGGACATCTAGCGCGCCCTGGACTTTAGGGATTGACCCGTACGTACACCCCGGCAGAACCCGGTGCATGCGTCATGGCCTGCCGCATGCGCGGCGAATTGGGCGAGGAATGTTGCTGTTGCTCCTTCCACTCCGGGCTTTCGGGCACGGCCGTACTGGCAAATTCGTACACCGTGCTGTAGCCGCTGGTCCCCTCGAGAACCCGATAGCGGCGGGCGTAGATCACTCCCGGCACCTTGCGGTAGCCTGGCACATATTCCCCACTGTACCAGGCGTTCCACTCCGCATCGACCTCGGCGGGGACGGACATG
>DATAPP010000034.1:0-133367 GCA_036265125.1 Pseudolabrys sp.
GCCGCCAGCGCCGCCACCTGCCGGGTGGTGGCCTCCACATCCGCCGTGTCGGTATTGGTCATCGACTGCACCACGATCGGCGCACCGCCGCCGACCATCACGCCGCCGACATCCACCGCTACAGATCTATGACGCTCAGACGACGTTGTACTCATCTCGCTGTGACTTTAACCACCAGGCATGCGGAAACCGTCTCACGTCAATGAGACAAAAGTTCCGCGTTACGCCCGCTGATTGTAGCGAGTTCCTTGGGCTCATGGGAACCCGGGGAGTGGCAAGTTTCGTTTTTGCCCATTTCGGCGGCCTGAGCGGCAGCGGCCGTTCGCTCAAAAGATTCGGCCAGGCGCCGTAGTTCCTCTGCGACAAAGGGATCCGGGCAGTTTGCCGCACGCTGGCGGCAATAGGTGCTTTCGCTCAGGAGAAATTGTCTGGCCGTCATTGCGCTTGTTTTATTCCCTGTGACGCCGCGTATAACGCAACTCTGAAGGCTTGGTTCCTGCCTCAGTCATCGCGCGGGAATGTCGGTCCGCCGAGGGGGATCGGCCGCCTACCGCACAATTTGCTGCAACAATGCATGCAATTTTGCGGCCTCGATCGGCTTTTGCAGTACCGGCGCGTGGGCAAAAGCGGAAACGATGGTGTCGGGACCGTAGCCGGTGACGAACGCGAAGGGAATTTTCCGGTTCGTGAGTATGTCAGCCACCGCGTAGGTTTTCTCGCCACCCAAATTCACGTCGAGGATGCCTGCCTGCAGGTTATTGCTCTTGGCCGCCAGGATCGCGTCGCTGAATCGACTGTAGGGGCCGTCGACTTTATGTCCGAAGGCGGACAGCATGTCGGCCAGCATCATCGATACCAATGGCTCGTCTTCGACGAGGAGAACGCGCTTGTCATCGGGATCCGTTGCAACAGCCTGCGACGCAACGCCGTCAATCTGACGCCGTTCGAATGGACGCGGAGAGTCCACATTGCCGTCGTGCGGAACGGACAAAGTGCAGTGCAGGCCATTCGCCTGCCAGTCAAAATTTACAAGGCCACCGAGCTGACGCTCGATGCCTGCGATGATGGCGCGGCTGCCGTAGCCCCGGCGCGTGGGGGGAGAAATCTTCGGCCCGCCTGACTCGACCCACACAAGCTCCAGCTTTCCCGGCTCGGTCCGCCACGTCAGCGCAATGCGCCCGGAAGCGGTTGACAACGCGCCATACTTTGCGGCGTTGGTGGCCAGCTCGTGCAAGGCCAAGGCAATGGTCTGGGCGGTGGCCGGCGGCAGCAACACCACCGGTCCGCTGGCTGAAACCCGTTCGTGCTGCTCGGCGCGATAAGGAGCGAATTCTTCCTCGACAAGTCGATTGAGATCCGCGCCTTCCCACCGCGAGCTGGCCAATAGCCTGTGCGCGCTGGAAAGCGCGCCAATGCGGCCATCGAGCGCACCGATATATTCGTCGATGCTGTCGGCGCGGGTGAGACGCATGATCGATTGCACGACCGCCACGACATTGCGTGCGCGATGATCGACTTCCTCGGCGAGCAGAATTTGGCGCTCTTCGGCGCGTTTTCGCTCGGTGATGTCGGCGGTGACGCCGCTGAGCCAAATGAGGTGGCCGCGCTCGTCAAAGCTCGCTGCTGCGGTTCCAGTGCACCAGCGCACCTCGCCAATTGGCCGCAGCACACGAAATTCGGTCTGGAAGGTGTTCGCGTCCTTTGTGACCTTGCGGAACGCGCCCACCAGAAGCTCGAAATCATCGCGGTTGATGAGGGGCTGCACGGTCTCCAGCGTTGGCACAAAGGTATGGGGGTCGACGCCGAAAATCTCGCATTGGCCATGGTCCCAGGCAATCGAACCACGCGCGAGGTTCCATTCCCAGCTGCCCATCTGGCCGGCGGCCAGAGCAAGGCTGCGCAGGCGCTCGCTTTGGCGGAGCTGGAGTGTGGATGATCCGAGTTCGGCGGTACGCTCCGCCACGCGGGCCTCGAGGCCCCTGTTCAATTGCTCGAGCTGGCGCGTCTTGCGGAACAGTTCGACAAATACTTTGACCTTCGCGCGCAGGACCTCCGGAATCACCGGGACAGGCACATAGTCGACCGCGCCCATCTCGTAACCGCGCAGACGGTCCACGTCGGTCAACAGGATGGCCGAAATGAAAATCAGTGCCGTCTTCTCGAAGCGCGGATGATTGCGGATCATCGCTGCAAGTTGGAAGCCATCGATGTCGGGCATGTAGACGTCGATGAGGACAACCGCGACGTCGTGTTTCAGCAGCAGCTCAAGCGCTTCCGTGGCATTGCTGGCGCTCAACAGATTCTCACCGACATCGCCCAGAATGGTCCGATAGGTCAGAAGCTTCGCGGGCTGATCGTCGACGAGGAGAATATTGACTTTGTCGTCAAGCATGGGGTTCACAAGACTCAACGATGCAGCCAGCCGCGGAGTGCGGACAGCAGCTGTTCCGTATTCACGGGTTTCGCCAGGTAGTCCGACGCGCCCGCATCCAGACATTTCTCACGGTCGCCCTTCATCGCTTTTGCGGTGAGGGCAATGATCGGCAATCGCCGGAAATCGGCGTTCTTCCGGATTTGTTCCATAGTTTGATAGCCGTCCATCTCCGGCATCATGATGTCCATCAGCACGATGGCAATGTCATCGTTGGCTTCGATCAGCTGAATTGCCTCCTTACCGGTCGTTGCGGTGCGAACCCGCATACCGCGCCGTTCAAGGATGCTGCTCAGCGCAAAGATATTCCGGGCATCGTCGTCGACCAGCAGAACGGTTCGGCCAACCAGGTCCTCGTCGGATGTCGTGAGCCGTTCGAGCATGCGCTGCTTCTCCAGCGGCAATTCCGTCACCACCCGATGCAGGAAGAGCGCGGTCTCATCAAGCAAGCGCTCAGGTGATTCGACCCCCTTGACCACTATGCTGCGGGCCATGGTGTGGAGCCGGGCGTCTTCTTCGGCACTCAGCTCGCGCCCAGTGAACACGACAACCGGGACTTCCGACAGTTCTTGGTCCGCGCCCAGCTCTTCCAGCACTTCGAAACCGGTCATGTCGGGCAGCCGCAGATCGAGCACGACACAGTCGGCAGGCCGGCGACGCAGCGAGTCGAGGGCGCCGCGACCGGTGCTGGCGGTTTCAATTTCGACATCGTCGTGGCCCAGCAACTCGGCGATGCTCATCTGCTCGGCTAAATTGTCTTCGACAACGAGCAGGCGCTTACGCCGTGGCGTCGAATACTCCTTGATGCGGCGGAGCGCAGCTTCGACACCCTCCATGGTCGTCGGCTTGGTAACGAACGAGAATGCGCCGCGCGCCAGTCCGTGATGCCTGTCTTCATCGAGTGTGATAATCTGTACCGGAATGTGACGCGTCAGCGGATTCTGCTTGAGCTGGCTCAGCACGCTCCAGCCCAACATGTCGGGAAGGAAGACGTCGAGCGAAACGGCGCTCGGTTGATACTGCTTGGCAAGCTCAAGCGCGTCCGCGCCGCGCGTGGCCACCAGAACTTTGAAGCTTTTTTCCCGCGCGAGATCGATCAGAACGCGGGCATAGTGCGGGTCGTCCTCCACGATCAGCAGGATCGAATCGCCGGGTTGAATTTTGTCGCGGTCGTCCGGTATCTGCTCGATCGCGCGCTCCGGCGGCAGCACGATTGCTGGCGCCTGGACTGGCGCTCGGCCGGGCCCGCCCGGGCGGGTGACAACAGAAGGCCCGGCGTAAGCAATTGGCAGATAGAGGGTAAATGCGCTGCCGACGCCAGGCGTGCTGCGCAACTGAATTTCACCGCCCAACAAGTTTGACAGTTCGCGGCTGATCGCGAGGCCCAAACCGGTGCCGCCGTATTTGCGGCTGGTGCTGGCATCGGCCTGCTGAAACGCCTCGAAGATGATTTTCTGTTTTTCGGCTGGAATGCCAATGCCTGTATCGGCGACTTCGAAGGCGATCACGCTCTGCGCCTGACTGAGGACCGGGTGCGTCGAGGTCCAGCCGTCGGGCGCCGCGGAGACCTTGAGCTGAACGCCGCCGCGTGCAGTGAACTTGAATGCGTTCGACAGCAGGTTCTTGAGCACCTGCTGCAGGCGTTTGGAGTCGGTGACGAGGCTGCGGCCAAGCGAGGGATCGAGATCGACTTTGAACGATAGCTGTCTGGTGTCCGCCTCGTGACGGAAGGGACGGCCGACCGCGTTCAATAGATCGGAGAAGAAGAGTTCCTCCGCCTCGACCGTGACCGTTCCCGACTCGATCTTCGACAGGTCGAGAATGTCGCTGATGAGGTTGAGCAGGTCGGTACCGGCGCCGTGAATGGTGCGGGCGAACTCGGTCTGCTTGGCGGAGAGGTTTCCGTCTGGGTTTTCGGCAAGTTGCTGGCCAAGGATAAGAATACTGTTCAGCGGCGTACGCAATTCGTGCGACATATTGGCCAGGAATTCGGACTTGTATTTCGAAGTCAGCGCAAGCTCCGCTGCCTTCTCTTCGAGCGCATGGCGTGCCTGTTCGATTTCCTGATTCTTTCTTTCGACTTCGACGTTGCGTTCGGCGAGCTGCTGGGCCTTCTGTTCGAGCTGCTCGTTGGTCTGCTGCAATTCACGTTGCTGCGTCTGCAATTCGCCGGCGAGCTGCTGTGACTGTTTGAGCAGACCTTCGGTCTGCATCGTCGCTTCGATGGAGTTGAGCACGATGCCGATGCTGGCGGTCAATTGCTCGAGGAACATCGTCTGCAGCGCGGTGAACTGGGTGACCGAAGCAAGTTCAATCACGGCCTTGACCTGATTTTCAAAGAGGATCGGCAACACGATAATGTTGGATGGCTGGACCTTGAACAGCCCTGAGCCGATCGGCACGGCATGTGCCGGCATATTTGTGATCAGCATGCGTCGCCTGTCGGCGGCGCATTGCCCGATCAGACCTTCGCCGATCCGGAGCCGCTGCGCGTGCCCATTGGTGCCGTCATCGGCGTAAGCCGAGAGCAGCCGCATCGTCTGCAGTTCTTCGCTTTCCACCTGATAGATTACGCCGAGTTGCGCATTGACCAGCGGCGTCAGCTCGTTCAGCAGCAGGCGGCCGACGGTCGTCAGATCGCGCTGGCCCTGCAACATGTTGGTGAACCGAGCGAGGTTGGTCTTCAGCCAGTCCTGCTCGGTGTTGCGATCGGTGGTCAGGCGCAGGTTGTCGATCATCGTGTTCAGGTTGTCTTTCAGCTCGGCCACTTCGCCGCGCGCATCGACCGCAATCGACCGCGTCAGGTCGCCCTTGGTCACCGCGGTGGCGACCTCGGCGATGGCGCGCACCTGCGTGGTCAGATTCGCCGCCAGCAGGTTGACGTTGCCGGTGAGTGCCTTCCAGGTGCCGGCTGCGCCGGGCACGTTCGCCTGTCCGCCAAGACGTCCGTCGACGCCCACTTCGCGCGCGACGCTTGTCACCTGGTCGGCGAAGGTCGCAAGCGTATCGGTCATGTTGTTGATGGTTTCGGCGAGCGCCGCGACCTCGCCCTTCGACTTCACCGTGAGGTTCTGCTTGAGGTCGCCGTTGGCGACCGCGGTCACCACCTTCACGATACCGCGCACCTGCTCGGTGAGGTTTGCCGCCATGACGTTCACGGTGTCGGTCAGGTCCTTCCAGGTGCCGGCCACGCCGGACACTTGCGCCTGACCACCGAGCCTGCCTTCGGTGCCGACTTCGCGCGCGACGCGCGTCACTTCCGAAGCAAAGGCGTTGAGCTGGTCGACCATTGTATTGATGGTGTTTTTCAGTTCGAGAATTTCGCCCTTCACGTCCACGGTGATCTTGCGCGACAGGTCGCCGCGCGCCACGGCGGTGGTCACCTCGGCGATGTTGCGGACCTGGGTAGTGAGGTTTGCCGCCAGCAGGTTGACGTTGTCGGTCAGATCCTTCCAGGTGCCGGCGACGCCCGGCACGTTGGCCTGGCCGCCGAGCCGGCCTTCGGTCCCGACTTCGCGCGCGACGCGCGTCACTTCGCCGGCGAATGATCGCAGCTGGTCGGTGGTTGTGTTGAGCGTTTCCTTGAGTTGCAGCAACTCGCCGCGGACGTCGACGGTGATTTTCTTGGACAGATCGCCGTTCGCGATGGCGGTTGCCACTTCGGCGATGTTGCGGACCTGAGCGGTCAGGTTCGAGGCCATGAAGTTGACGTTATCGGTCAGGTCTTTCCAGGTGCCGGCCACTTCCGGCACTTCCGCCTGACCACCGAGCTTGCCTTCGGTGCCGACCTCGCGCGCAACGCGCGTCACTTCGCCGGCGAAGCCGTTGAGCTGGTCCACCATGGTATTGATGGTGTTCTTGAGCTCGAGAATTTCCCCTTTCACGTCCACCGTGATCTTGCGCGAAAGGTCGCCGCGCGCCACGGCGGTGGTGACTTCGGCGATGTTGCGGACCTGGGCGGTGAGGTTGCCCGCCATGGAATTCACCGAGTCGGTCAAGTCCTTCCAGGTGCCGGCGACGCCCGGCACGTTAGCCTGGCCGCCGAGCCGGCCTTCGGTCCCGACTTCGCGCGCGACGCGCGTCACTTCGCCGGCGAACCGGTTGAGCTGATCCACCATCGTGTTGAGCGTTTCCTTCAGCTGAAGAATTTCACCGCGCACGTCGACGGTGATTTTGCGCGAGAGATCGCCGCCGGCGATTGCCGTCGCCACTTCAGCGATGTTGCGAACCTGGCCGGTGAGGTTGCCGGCCATTGAGTTCACCGAGTCGGTCAAGTCTTTCCAGGTGCCGGCAACGCCCGGCACCGCGGCCTGGCCGCCCAGCTTGCCTTCGGTGCCGACTTCGCGCGCCACACGCGTCACTTCGGAAGCGAAGGCGTTGAGCTGGTCCACCATCGTGTTGAGCGTTTCCTTCAGCTGAAGGATTTCGCCGGACACATTCACGGTGATCTTCTTCGACAGGTCGCCCTGTGCGACTGCCGTCGCCACTTCGGCGATGTTGCGGACCTGGCCCGTCAGGTTCGATGCCATCGAGTTCACCGAGTCCGTCAGGTCTTTCCAGGTGCCGGCCACGCCGCGCACCACCGCCTGACCGCCCAGCTTGCCTTCGGTGCCGACTTCGCGTGCGACGCGCGTCACTTCGCCGGCAAATCCGTTGAGCTGATCCACCATGGTGTTGATGGTGTCCTTGAGCTCGAGAATTTCGCCGCGCACGTCGACGGTGATCTTCTTCGACAGGTCGCCGTTGGCGACTGCGGTTGTCACCTCGGCGATGTTACGCACCTGGCCGGTGAGGTTGCCGGCCATTGAGTTCACGGAATCCGTCAAGTCCTTCCAGGTCCCGGCAACGCCGAGCACGTTAGCTTGGCCTCCCAACCGCCCTTCGGTGCCGACCTCGCGCGCGACGCGCGTCACTTCGCCAGCGAAGGCGTTGAGCTGGTTCACCATCGTATTGACGGTTTCCTTCAGCTGAAGGATTTCGCCTGACACGTTGACGGTGATCTTTTTCGACAAGTCGCCGCCGGCGATGGCAGTCGCAACGTCCGCGATGTTGCGGACTTGAGCGGTCAGGTTGCCGGCCATGAAGTTGACGCTGTCCGTCAAGTCTTTCCAGGTGCCGGCAACACCTGGCACGGCTGCCTGCCCGCCAAGCTTGCCTTCGGTGCCGACTTCGCGCGCGACGCGCGTCACTTCCGAGGCGAAGCCGTTAAGTTGGTCCACCATCGTGTTGATGGTGTCCTTGAGCTCGAGAATTTCGCCGCGCACGTCGACGGTGATCTTGCGTGACAAATCTCCGCGCGCCACGGCGGTCGTCACTTGCGCGATGTTACGCACCTGGTCGGTCAGGTTGCCGCACATGGCGTTGACGGAGTCGGTCAAGTCCTTCCAGGTTCCGGCGACGCCGGGCACGATGGCCTGACCGCCAAGCTTACCGTCGGTGCCGACCTCGCGCGCCACGCGCGTCACTTCTGAAGCGAAGGATCGCAGCTGATCCACCATCGTGTTGATGGCTTCCTTGAGCTGAAGGATCTCGCCGCGCACGTCCACCGTGATTTTCTTGGATAGATCGCCGTCGGCGACGGCGATGGTGACTTCGGCGATATTGCGCACCTGTGCGGTCAGGTTGCTCGCCATCGAGTTCACGCTTTCGGTCAGGTCCTTCCACACGCCCGTGACTTCGCGCACCTGCGCCTGGCCGCCGAGTTTGCCTTCGGTACCGACTTCGCGCGCGACGCGCGTCACTTCCGAAGTGAACACGCTCAACTGCTTGATCATCGTGTTCACGATGCTGGCGGCTTCAAGGAATTCGCCCTTGAGCGGGCGGCCATCGACCTCCAGCCGGACTGTCTGCAACAGATCGCCTTGTGCGACGGCAGCGATGGCGGTCGTGACTTCTTTCGTGGGCCAGAGCAGGTCGTCGATCAATGTATTGACCGAGGATTCCATCTCGTCCCATGCGCCGTTCGAGATGCCGAATTTTACGCGATGTCGCGTCTTGCCTTCGCGGCCCACGACCTGGCCAACGCGCTCGAGTTGCTGCGCCATCCGTTCGTTGGCGGCGACGATGTCGTTGAAGGTATCCGCAATCTTCCCGAGGATGCCGTCCTGCTCGACACCCATTCGTACGGTAAAGTCGCCGGAGCGCATCGCGCGGAGTGACTGCAGCAGATTTTGCAATTCAATCGGGGAGTTTGCGTCGGACGTATCGTCCGTCGCGCGGCCGGAGCGCTTTTTTGTCACGCCATTGGCCGTCTTCTTGGTTGTTATTGTTTGATCCATCGACGCCTCCCGAATAACCCACATCAACCCGGCGCAGCCGAATGCGCCGGATTCTGGCTAAGGCGATAGGGTCCAGACCTCATGGTCGACCACCGCAGATACGCAGCGTAACTCCATGAGCATCCGACACGCTTTTTGGGGCAGAACCTGACCCTCCCGCCCGCTCCAGCGATTAGTCATCGTGGAGCGCCCGCCAGCAATTAAATCCGCTAAGTCAGAAAAAGTTCCCGTCATGGAGAAGAGCTTTTTTCCGGCGTCGGAACTCAGGCTGATGCCATTGATTTTGCTTGTAAAATAGCGATCAAAGCGCCATCAGGCGCCCGTTACCTTGGACTAACTGCTGCCTACAACCACAAGATTTTTTTTCGATAGGCGAGATCGTCCAGCAGTGGTTTTGCCGGTCCCTGATGAACCACCGCGCCGCGCTCCAGCGCGAACACGCGATCGGCAAGCGCCAACACCAGATCGAGATTGTGCTCGACGATGACAATCGAAATGTGCTGACGCAAAGCGTCAAATACGTGGAACAGTTCCAGCACGACAGCCGGCGCCAATCCTTCGAATGGTTCATCCAAGAGGAGAAGTTTGGTGTTGCCGGATAGCGCGCGCGCAACGGCGACCATTTGTTGCTCGCCGCCGGACAGATAGTCCGCTGCGACATCCATGCGCTCTTTCAAGCGGGGGAAGAAATTGAGAATTTTCTCTTCACTCCAGACCACGCCGGTGCTGCCATCGGTCTTTCGCGCCAGCCGGCCGAGCGCGAGATTGTCGGCGACTGTCATGCCGGCGAACAGACCGCGTCCTTGCGGCACATAGCCGACGCCCATGCGGGCGATTTCTGGCGTCGGAAGTCCGGTAATATTCCGTCCGTTGAAGTCGATCGTGCCCGAGGCCGCAGGCACCAGGCCACACAGTGTTTTCAGCAGTGTCGACTTTCCGGCACCATTGCGCCCCAGCAAGGCGACGATTTCTCCATCGCGCACGTCAAGGGTGGCGTCGTTGAGAATGTGGCTTTTGCCATAGAACGCGTTCACATTTTCAAAGCGCAGGACGCGGTTCTCTCCGGCCCCGGTTAAGGCTCTCTCGGTCGCCGGCGGCTGCCCGGTGCCGGTATAGACTTCCTGCACGCGCGGGTCGTTGCGAACCTCCTCGGGAGTGCCGGTCATCAGGACTTCGCCCTGATTCATAACGGTGACCCGGCGCGAGAAGCCAAGCACGCGGTCGATGTCATGCTCGACGATCAGCACCGGAATCCTCACGGCGATATTCTTGATAAGATTTGACACCCGCTCGCGCTCTGCTGCGGCAAGGCCTGCGAGCGGCTCATCAAGCAGTAAAACATGCGGTTTGGATCCGAGGGCAATTCCCAGATCGACCAGCCGTTGTCCGCCGTAGGACAAATCGCCGGCCTGGATATCCTCGATGCCCTCGAGCCCGAGAAAACGGATCAATTCGGCGGTTTCTCCGTTGATATCGCCGAAACTGTCGATGTCACGCCAGATATCGAAGCGGGCCGAATGGCGGGCCTGGAGCGAAAGGCGAATGTTTTCGGTGATCGATGACTTGCGAAAGAGGCTGGTAATCTGAAAGGAGCGGGCGAGACCTTGTTGGCAGATGTCCTGGACGGTCAGGCCGTGAATGTCGCGGCCGTTGAGTCGTATCGTTCCCTGGTCAGGACGATACAAACTCGACACCAGGTTAAACAATGTTGTTTTCCCGGCACCGTTGGGACCGATCAACGCGTGGATTTCACCGGCCCCGAGTTGCAGGCTCGCGCCTGACACCGCACGAATTCCGCCGAAATGCTTGGAGACATCGGTGACTTCGAGCACCGTGCCGGGTTCTATCACCGGACGCAGGAATTCGGGGAGCCGTAATCCTTCGTAGATCTTCCGTTTGCTCATCGCCGCTACTTCTTCGGGCGGAGGACGCCAGCGTTTTTTGATCGTGTTCCAGATCCCGACGAGACCGCTTGGTGAGAACAGCACGAACCCGACGAACACGAGGCCGAACCAGAGCAGCCAGTTCTGCGTCCAGATCGAAAACAATTCGCGGAACAGGATAAAGAACACCGCGCCCAGCGCCGGGCCGAGAATATGGTGCATCCCGCCGATCACAACCATGGCGAGGAGCTCGCCCGAAAAAGGTACCGAAACCGCCTCGGCGGAAACCAGATACGTCTGGAAGCCCAGCAGCGCACCGGCGACGCCGGTTATCACTGCCGAGAGCACGAAAACCGCCAGCTTGTATTGAACGATCGGATAGCCTTGAAATGTTGCGCGCAGCTGGTTTTCCCGGATCGCCACGAGCACATGCCCGAACGGCGAACGCACCACGCGCAGCAGGACATAAAGTGCGCACAATCCGATCAGCGCGACGACGATGTAGAAGGCGAGTCCGTCGTCCAGCAAGACCGGTCCAATAGCGCCGCGCTTGAGGCCGCTGAGGCCATCCTCACCCCCTGTAACTTCGGTCCATCGGAACGCAACGGTATAAGTGAGCGCGGCAAGTGCCAGTGTCAGCAGGGAGAAATAAACGCCACGGCGGCGCAGGATGAGGATGCCGGCCGCCGTCGATAGCACTGCTACCACCGCCATCGACAAAAGAATTGGAAGCCAGATCTGGTCACGAAACCAATGCAGCTGGATCAGGCCGGCCGCATAGGCGCCGATACCAAACCACGTGCTGTGGCCGAACGACACGAGCCCGGTGTAACCGACGCACAAATTGAGGGCCATCGTCGCGATCGCCAGGATCACCACCATGGACGCCGTGTTCACTGACAGGCCGAATACGTGCATGGCGAACGGCAACGCGATGATGGAGACCGCTGCAATCCACAGCGGTCCGAATTTCGAATGAGACCAAGGTTGTCTCATTCGAATTTCTCGATGCGTTCGCCGAGCAGTCCGCGCGGCCGGAATAGAAGCACCAGGAACATCAAGACATAGATCGAGGCCTCGCCGGCGGCCGGCGCGAAATGGATCGTGATGCCGCGCACCACACCGACCAACAGCGCGGCGAGCACCACTCCCCAAAAGCTTCCCAAACCGCCGATCACCACGACGACAAAGGCAACCGTGATGATTTCCGCGCCCATCGCCGGATGCACAATGGTGATCGGGGCAAAGAGTGCGCCGCCCAACGCCGCCATTCCGACGCCGAGTACGACGATGACTGTCATGTAAGGCTGCAGCCGGATTCCGAGTGCAGCGACCATGTCGGGCTGCTGAATTCCGGCGCGCACAACGCGTCCGAAGGAAGTCTTGTGCAATAGCAGCCAGATGCCGAGAAGAACGGCCACGACGACGCCAAGCAGCATCAGCCGGTAGCGCGAAAACAGAAAGTCGGCGATGAAAACCGCACCCTTCAGGCTTTGCGGCATGGTCTGCGACAACGGCGCGGCACCCCAGATGATGCGCAGCAATTGTTCGGCCATCATGGCGAGGCCAAACGTTACCAGCAGGCTCAGGATCGGATCTGCCGCGTAGAATCGGCGCAATATGAAACGCTCGAACAAAATCCCGATCACGCCGACGGCGACAGGCGAGATCACGATAGCCGGACCGAAGCCGACATAATTCGTCAGTGCGACGGCCACATAGGCGCCGAAAGCGTAAAATGCGCCGTGCGCCAAATTCACCACACCGCCGACGCTGAAGATCAGCGACAGGCCAAGTGCGATCAACAGGTAGTAGCCTCCGAGGACGAGACCGTTGACCACCTGCTCCAGCAAGAACATGAACGGGATTCTCTGACCATCGGCACTGGTGGCGGCAGCAGCAGCGTCGGATCAGTCAACGACGCGCTTTAACTGGACGCGAGCGCCAGGAGGCGCCCGCGTCCAACATTCCGATTACAAGGTGCAGGGATTCTGTTCTTTCGTCGGGTTGATGACCTCGAGCGGTTCATTTGCGTTCGGAATCGCCGGACCCAGTGCCAGGAAATCCCATTTGTCTTTTGCCTGGCCTTTCGGCTTGACCGAAAACGGGTAGGCCTCCTGGATCAGTTGATGATCCCACGCCCGGAAATAGCCCTTACGGCCCTTCAGGATGTCGAACTCAGATTGCTTTTCCAGGTAAGCGATCAGTTTCTCGCTGTCGGTCGATTTAGTCTCGTTCATGGCGTGTGCCATGATCTTGAATGAAATGTATTCAATCCAGGCATGGTTCTCTGGCGGTTTGCCATGCTTTTTGACGAACGCTGCCACGAATTCCTTCGAGGCCGGAACGTCGAGGTCATGATGCCAGACCGTCGGCCAGGTCCCGCTGAGGTTGCCTTCGCCCGCCGCCCAGGCATCCGCAGTGTTGAGGTTGAAGCCGACGATCGGATAGGGCAGTCCGAATTCGGCATATTGCTTGATGAGATTGGTGACCTGATTGCCGGCCAGATTGCAACAGACCACGTCGGGTTTGGCTTGCCGCACTTTCAGAAGATAGGGGCTGAAGTCCGTCACGTCGGTCGCGATCAACTCGTCACCTAACAGCGTCGCCTGATTGGCGTCGAAGAATATCTTGGCTGCCTTGAGCAGGTCATGGCCGAAGATGTAGTCGGCCGTCAGGGTGTAGAACTTTTTACCGTTGACCATGTTGTCGCGCTGCAGCGCCTTGCCGACCGCGTTGACCATCACCGTATTGGGAATGTCGACATGGAACGTGTACTTGTTGCAGTTCTTGCCGCGCAGAGCGTCCGAGCGCGCGCCGATCTGCATGTACAGGCGCTTGTTACGCGCCGCGACCTGCATGATGGTGACCGCCGAGGCTGAACTGATTTCGCCCATCAGCACCGTTGCCCCGTCCTGGTCGAGCATGCGTTGCGCCTTGGTAGCTGCGGTGGCGGGATTGACCGAGTCTTCCGAAATCACCTCGATCGGCCGTCCCATGACTCCGCCGGCTTTGTTGATTTCCTCCTCGGCCATGCGCATGCCCAACTGGGCGTAGGCGCCGAGCGCACCAAGGAATCCGGTCAGTGGCGTGAGGTGGCCGATTTTGATCTTGTCCGTCTGCGCACGGACGATCGCCGGAAAGCCGAGAGCGAGCGTGCCGGTCAATGCGGCGCCGCCTTGTAACAGACTCCGTCGTGTCTTGTTGGTCATCCCTAGTCCCCTCCCATACTCTGGTTGTTTGGCGAGCACTGCCGAGCTCGTTCTTGCTTTTCTGGTCCGGCTTTTGTCGTTCCCGGATGGGAGCCAGCATCTCACAATGTCGGAACGGCTTTCAAGTCTTGAGATACCTGCGGAGGGGGCATAGTCTCTCGCGCTGACGAGCCGCGCCTGTCAAATGACGGGGCGCCAATCCCGCAATGGCGGGCAGGGAGCGACAATGCCGAGAATGAAGGGCGCGGAGCTGATTACCGAATATCTCGTTGCCAGCGATATCCCGTATGTCTTCGGCATCTGCGGACACGGCAATGTGGGGATGCTCGATCCGCTTTATCAGGCGCGCGACCGCATCACACTGATATCGCCGCGTCACGAGCAGGTCGCCGCGCATATGGCGGACGCTTATTTCCGCGTAAAGCACAAACCGGTCGCAACGCTGACGTCGTGTGGGCCGGGGTCCTGCAACATCATCATGCCGCTCGCCTGTGCGCTCTCGGATTCTTCGGCAATGCTCGCGATCACTGCCAATGTGCCGACATCGCAGTTCAACCGCAGTCCGTTCCAGGAAATCAACAAGCACTACCAGGCCGATTTCGTGAACATTGTGCGGCCCGTGGTGAAGCGCAGCTTTCAGCCGACGCGGGTCGATATGCTGCCTTTGGCGCTACGGCAGGCGACGACGACCATGTTGTCGGGCAGACCGGGCCCCGTGAATATCGACGTTCCATTCAATGTGTTTCAGGAAGAGGACGACGTCGAAGTGCCGCCGCCCGCGCCGCCACTGAACACCCAGCGTAGCGGCGCGTCACCTGACGAAATTTCCAGCGCGCTCGACATGATTCTCCGGGCGGAGCGTCCGGTCATCTTCATCGGTCACGGCGTCACATTGTCCGAGGCGAGCCGCGAACTGACCGAATTTGCCAAGAAGCTCGATATCCCGGTGATTTCTTCGCCCAATGGCATGGGCTGTTTCGACATGACGGATCCGCTGTCGCTCGGGTTCATCGGTCGCAACGGCGCATTTCCTGCCAACGAAGCCGGACGTCGCGCTGACCTTGTCCTGGCGATCGGCGCGCGCTTCGATGACCGTTCGGCGTCATCCTGGATGCCGGGTTACTCGTGGAATTTCCCGACGACCAGGCTTGTCCATGTCGATGTCGATCCAGCTGAAATCGGCCGCAACTATCCGCCGGATCTCGGAATTCTTGCCGACGCGCGCACATTCCTGCGTCAGGTGCTTGGCGAACTCGAACGGCGCGGCAAAAGGCGCGGCAACACCAGCGCGTGGCTCGCCGACATCGCAAAATGGCGCGTCGAATGGGACAAGTTCACCCGCCCGAATTTCGACCTGCACGCTTCGCCGATCCGCCCCGAGCGCATCGTGGCGGATTGCCAGGCGGTGCTGCCGGATGACGCCATTCTCGCCTGCGACGTGGGCGTCAATCACAACTGGTACATGCAGTTCTGGAACGCGCGGAAGCCGCAGACCATGCTCAATTCCTGGGGCTTTTCCGGCATGGGCTTCGGGACGGCCGGAGCGCTCGGCGCCAAGCTCGCAGCGCCCGACCGTCCGGTAGTGGCGATCGCGGGTGACGGCTGCTTCACCATGGTGCCGCACGTTCTCTGCACCGCAGTTGAATACAACATCCCGGTTGTGTGGGTGATCTGGAACAATTTCGGCTGGGTCTCGATTCGCGACATTCAGCTCGGCATGTTCGGCGGACGCGAACACGGCACGATGTTCCACCAGGGCGACAACAAGAAGTCCTACAACCCGGATTTCGCAGCGTGGGCCAAGGCTGCCGGCGTCGACGCGATGACCGTGACAAAGTCGCAGGATTTCAAGGGCGCGCTCGAACATGCCGTGAAAGCCAACAAGCCGTTCGTGCTCGACGTGCATGTTGACGCGGAGGTGCGGCCGCCGTCGACCGGCGCCTGGGAATTGCCGCCGACGCCTTACAAGGAGCCTGTGTTTGGACAACGCTGGCTTCCCGATGTCGCTCCGGTGAAGTGAGGTCAATCAATGTCGAAGGATGAACGCCACGCTTTTGGAGCATCATTTTGAGAAGCCCGGCGAAATCGAAAACGAACACGGCGCGAGCGCTTTCGGCGCGCCGCGGCTTGGCAATTGCGCGTGTTGTCAAAGATCCTCTGCCAGACATCGATGATGACGTTGAGGATCGGGCGCGCGGGGGCGTCCAGTCGATAGGACGCGCTTTCGCCATTCTGGAAGAGGTGGCTCGCAATCGGGACGGAATCGCGCTGGCCGATCTCAGCAAGCGAGTTGGCTTGCACAACAGCACGACCTTCCATCTCGTCAAGACGATGGTCTCGCTCGGCTATATCCGGCAGATCAAAGAGAGCAAACGATATCGCATTGGCCGGCCGCTCTTTGCGTTGGCCGCCAGCGCTCTCGACGAGATGGAAATGGTGAGCATGGCGACGCCTGTGCTTGACGATCTGTCCCGTGAAACGGGCGAAAGTAGCCATTTCGCCTCGCGTATGAGCGACGCTGTCGTTGTTATGGCGCGAACGCCGGGTCCGGGTGCTTTTCAACTCACCGATCGCGTCGGCGTCGTTCGACCGGCCTACTGCACGGCATTGGGCAAGGTGATACTTGCGGCCTTACGGCCGGATCAACTCGACCGATATCTTGAACGGATCGAGCTGAAAGCGTTGACATCAAAGACGATTACCAGTCCGCAACGTCTGCGGCGGGAGCTGCAAGATGTCCGCCGCGCGGGAATTGCTTTCGACGACGGTGAATTCAACAACGAAGTACGATGCGCGGCGATGCCAGTGTACGATTTCAGCGGTCAGGTCGTCGGAGCAATCGGAATTTCCGGGCCGGTCTGGCGGTTGTCGATCCAGGCCTTGCAGAACAAGGCGCGAGATTTAAGCGAGGCAGCGAAGCAACTGTCGGAAGCTTTTGGAGCTTCCAGGACTTCAACCAGGTAAAAAATGACACATGTGATCGTAGCTTACTGGCGTCCCCGTGATGGTCAAACCGGGAAGATCGAAGAAATCCTGCGCGAGCTGGCCAGAGAAATTCGCCGGGAACCCGGAAATCTGCAGTTCACCGTAAATCGGTCCCGGGACAATCCAGATGAATTTCTGCTTTACGAGCAGTACGCCAATGAGCAGGCGTTTATCGACCATCAGCAAACACAGCATTTCAAAACTCTGGTGCTGGAGCGTGCCGTACCACTTCTCGAGCGACGAGAGCGCCACGCCTATTCCGTTTTTGACTAGCGCGTCGCAAAGGCGTCTTCAGCGCGACCGTGGGCGCAAACACCTGAAATTTCAAACGCGGAGGGAAGGACAAGATGCTGCTTGCGGGGAAGAAGATTGTTGTCGTGGGAGGATCATCGGGAATCGGCCTTGCGACCGCCGAGCTCGCGAAGCGCGAAGGCGCCGATGTTACGATCGCCTCCCGTAATGCCGAGCGCCTGAAGGCGGCTGCGCAAAAAATTGGTGTGACTGCGAATGCGGCCGACGTTACCAGCGATGAAAGCGTTGCCGAACTTTTCCACAAATGCGGGCCGGTGGATCATGTTGTTGTGACCGCGGCTCAATTGCGTACCGGCCCGTTCAAGACCGTCTCCATGGATGACGTGCGCGCGACCATGGAAAGCAAGTTCTGGGGCGCATGGCGGGTCGCGCGCGCAGCCGACATTCGTTCCGGCGGATCGCTCACCCTCGTGACGGGCTACCTGAGCACTCGTCCTCGACCCGGCGCTGCCATTGTCAGTGCGGTGAATGGCGCACTCGAGTCCCTCACGCGTGGCCTGGCGCTCGAGCTGGCGCCGATCAGGGTCAATGCTGTGTCGCCCGGCACCATAGACACCCCGATACGCGCCAGCATGCCGGAGGCTGCGCGTCGCGACATGCTCGCCAAGACCGCGGCGGCGTTGCCCGTCGGTCGTGTCGGACTGGGTGAAGATATCGCGCAGCAAATCCTGACGTTTATGACCGTCGGCTTTGCGACGGGATCAATCGTCTATATCGATGGTGGCGCGCTCATCGTCTGACATTGCAATAAACTAAGTGACTGCTTCTGGCGCCGAGCGCGGCTATACTGGCCAACCTGAACTCCGCGCGAAAACGGCAATCTAAGGGAGAGGGGTCATGCCACGGCACACGACCTATGTTCCTCATGGCGTAATTCCGGCGGTCCTATTGCCGTTCGACAACGATCTCGCGATCGACGAGGCAGGCTTTCGCAAGCACCTGCGCGACGTGGCTGCGACCGAAGGCCTTTCTGCCGTCACCATCAACGCCCATTCGACCGAGGTCGCTTCCTGCACCTTCGACGAACAGAAGCGGGTGCTCGACATCGCGCACGACGAGATCGGCACCCGTCTGCCCCTGATCAACGGCATCTGGGCCGACGGCAGCATCGAGGCCGCCCGTCTCGCACGCATGGCGGCGCACGGCGGCGCTTCAGCGCTGCTTGTGTTTCCGCCGGCACCCTTCACCCTTGGTCAGTCGCCGGCTATGGCGCTCGCGCATATAAAACGCATTGCGGATGCAACCGACCTGCCGTTGATCGTGTTTCAGTACCCGCTGGAAACGGGGCAGGGCTATCCGAAGGATACACTGCTGAAGATGTGCGAAGACGTGCCGTCGATCCGCGCCATCAAGGATTGGATCGGCAACGTTCCCCATCATGAGTGGCACATCCGCACGCTGCAAAATCTGCCGCGGCCGGTCAACGTGCTCACCACGCACAGTTCATGGCTGTTATCCTCGCTGGTGCTTGGCTGCAATGGTCTGCTGTCTGGTTCAGGCAGCGTGATCGCTGATCTGCAGGCAAAACTGTTTCGCGCGGTGCAGAAGAATGACACGGCGGAAGCGAAACGCCTCAATGACCGCATCGAACCGACCGCGCGCGTGTTCTATGCCGATCCCTTCGTCGACATGCACAACCGCATGAAGGAAGCATTGGTGCTGTTGGGCAAGCTGCCGCGCGCCGTTGTTCGACCGCCACTGGTCAAGATCGAGCGCGGCGAGATCACACGCATCCGTCAGGCACTGGTCGATGCGGGATTGCTCGACAAAAACGCGAGAGACGCGGCGTAGACATCGTCCCACTGCACACGGAAAGCCCCGTCATCCTGAGGTGCGAGCGGAGCGAGCCTCGAAGGATGACGGGCACAAGCTCTTCGGCCGCCACCCTTCGAGGCCCGCCTTCGGCGGGGCACCTCAGGATGACGGTGTCTCACATAATCGCAAATTCGGTATTCTTCCGGTCGGTGACCAGCATGCTGCCCGGATAGTGAGTGATGCAGAATTCCGGTTTGACGGTCGCGATCACTGACTGCGGCGTCACTCCGCAGGCCCAGAATACCGGCAGCTCGTCGTCGCGCACGTCCACGGCATCGCCGTAGTCGGGCTTGCCGATATTTTTGATGCCAATCATTTCCGGCTTTCCGATATGGATCGGCGCACCGTGTACCGACGGAAAGCGCGTCGTGATCTGCACGGCACGGATGGCATCACGCGGCGTCAGTGGCCGCATCGACACCACCATGGGCCCATGGAACGGCCCCGCTCCGTGGGTCGGGATCGACGTGCGGAACATCGGCACGTTGCAGCCGCGCGTGATGTGGCGAAGCTCGATGCCTTCCGCTGTCAGCGCTTCCTCGAACGAAAACGAGCAGCCGATCACAAAGCTTACGAGATCGTCGCGCCAGTATTCGCGCACGTCCTCCGGCTCCGCGACCAACTCGCCGTTCTTCCAGACGCGATAGCGTGGCAGATCGGTGCGGATGTCGAGATCCTCACCTAATTCCGGCACGCGCCAGTCGCCGGGTGCGGACGTCCCGATCAACGGACACGGCTTTGGATTGAGCCGGCAGAATTGCAAGAAGTCCGCCGCCAGCGCGTGAGGCAAGATGGCGAGGTTGCCCTGCACATAACCGGGCGCGAGCCCTGCGGTCGGCGCTCGATGCGAGCCGGCCCGAACTGCCAGCCGCGCGGCCAAGCCGCTGCGGGATGCAGGCCCGTCGTCTCGACGCAGGGGGGTAACTGCCATTGGCTTGTTCGCCTCGCTGCTTCGATTTAGTGCGTCGGAATGGCCGGTGGCCGCCGCCGCTTGTTTCGCACATGCGCAAAGCGCCGCGGGTCATTCGAGCATGCGCAGGACGCTGCTTCAATACGAATATAGCGGTTGAAACTAGCGACCGGATCGCGTTTGCTAATGGCACAATTGTGGGAAGAAAAGTCCGCCAAAAAAGGCTTGTCAGGGGAGGAAGTAAGCCAATGTCAAACCATTCGAGAACTTCGCTTGCGCTTGCCGCAATCGCCGTCGTGTCGGTGGTGCCGGCTCACGCGCAGCAGCCCGCAGCATCTGCGGCGCCGGTCAAGCTGGGCATCGTTTCGTTTCTCACCGGGCCGGCGGCATCGCCGTTCGGAATTCCGGGTCGCAACGGCGCGGAAATTGTCATCGAGGCATTCAATGCCGGCAAAGCGCCCGCGCCATTCAATCAGGTTGGCTTCGGAGGCACAAAAATCGAAGCCAAATATGTCGACGAAGCTGGTACCGTGGCAAACGTCGTTACTGAGTTTCGCAATCTGGTGCAACGCGACCAGGTGGACGCCGTGGTCGGATACGTTTCGTCGGGAAGTTGTCTGGCCGTGACGCCGGTCGCCGAAGAGCTCAAGGCGCTCACCGTGTTCTACGATTGCGGAACGCCGCGTATCTTTGAAGAAAAGGCGCGCTCTTACGTTTTCCGTGTCAGTCCGCATGCGACCATGGATAGCGTCGGCGCTGCACGCTATCTGCTCGCCAAGAAAAAGAATCTAACAGGCTTCTCTGGCATCAACCAGAATTACGCCTGGGGACAAGACTCCTGGCGCGACTTCGTCGGCGCCATGAAGGTGCTGGCTCCGAAGGTCGAGCCGGACAAGGTGCTCTTCCCGAAGTTGTTCGTCGGCGAATATGGCGCTGAGGTCTCTACGCTGCTCACGTCCAAGGCACAGGCCCTTCACACCAGCTTCTATGACGGCGACCTCGAAGCCTTCGTTTATCAGGAGCAGGCGCGCGGCCTCGACAAGCGCATGACTATCGTCATGACCACGGGTGAAGCGGCGATCTGGCGGCTGCGCGACAAGATGCCGGAGGGTACGATCATCGGAGGTCGGGGCGCCAATGGTCCGCTCGCTCGCGACACCGAAATCAAGAAGTGGTTCGAGAAAATTTACACCGACCGCTACAACGTCCCTCCGACCTATCCGGCATATCAAATGGCGCAATCGCTGCTTGGCCTGAAGATCGCCTATGAAAAGGCGGCGAAAGACGGCAAGCCAAACGCGGACGCCATCGCCGCTGCGTTCAAGGGAATCGAGTTCGAGGGGCCGGCTGGTCACGTAAAGATGGTGCTCGGCGATGGACATCAAGGCATCACCGAGACGGCCTACGGCACGTATCGCTTCAACAAACAAAAACAGGCACCAGAAATCGTCGACATTATCCGCTACCCTGCAGAATGCGTGAATCCGCCGCCGGGCGTGGATGCCGACAAGTGGATCGCCGACGGCATGAAAGGCGCCAAGTGCAACTGACGCACCGGCGCTAAGACGACGATGCGCGGCGGGGGACGGTATCCAGCCATTCTCCGCCGCTTCGTGCTCTTCAATCTAACGGTTGCGCCGTGCTGCTGACCTTATCAGCCATCTTGACGGACGGCCTCGTCTACGCGGCCTACCTGTTCATTGTCGCAATCGGACTGACGCTGATCTTCGGCGTGATGAAAATCCTGAACGTCACGCATGGCTCGTTCTACGCCTTCGGTGCCTATGGAGCCGCTACCGCAGTCGGGATCTACGCCAATTCCGATCTGCCGGCGGCACTTGGGTTCCTGTTCATGATCGCGCTCGCGATGGCGATCGGCGTTGTGATGGGACTTGTGCTTGAACGCGGGATATTGCGGCTGGTCTACGGTCGCGACGAGGTGGTCGTCGTACTGGTCACCTATGCGGTGTTTCTCATCCTCGAGGACGTGATCGTCTTGATCTGGGGGCCGCGCTCCTACGCTGCGTATCAGCCGATGGTGGCGGCCGGCAACATCGAGCTGGGCGAACTCGTGTTGTCGAACTACGACATTGTGCTCGTGGCGATCGCAGCAGCGCTTGCCGGCATTGCTTACTGGGCGCTGAAATTCACCCGGTACGGCCGGCTTCTTACGACGGTGATTTTCGACCGCGAGACGGCAGCGGCCTTCGGGATCAACGTCACTCTGGTCTACACGGTGACTTTTGTCATCGGAGCGATGCTTGGCGCGCTTGGTGGGGCGGTGATGGCTCCCAAGATTTCTATAACGCTTGGCATCGGGGTCGAGGTGATTGTCCTCGCCTTCGCGGTGGTTGCGATCGGTGGAATGGGCTCGATTGAGGGCGCGCTGATCGGCGCGCTTGTCGTCGGCATTTGCCGCGCCGCCGCGGTACATCTGGTTCCACAGCTCGAGTTGTTCGTCATCTACGGTGTAATGGCGCTCGTGCTCGTCGTGCGGCCCTACGGTTTATTTGTGCGAGCCCAGCCGAGGAAGATCTGACATGGCGAGCCGGCCGCAATTGGTAGGTGGCCTTCTGTTTCTGATTGCCGCGGCGGTCGCTCCGGCGCTGCCGGAGTGGGTTGCCTCGCTTGTCACGATCGCATTTGCCAATGCGCTGGTCGTGCTTGGACTTGTCGTGCTCTGGCGCGCGGGACTCGTCTCCTTCGGGCAGGCTCTCTACTACTGCATCGGCGCCTATGCGGTTGCGTTGATCGCGCGCTGGACCGGCTTCACCGATGCAATCGCGCTCGTTTTACTCGGCGGTATCGGAGCGGGGCTGGTCGCGGCGCTGGTCGGTTTTCTGCTCGCGCGTTATCGCGAAATTTTCTTCGCGATGCTGAGCCTGGCCCTGTCGATGATTCTCTACGGTGTGCTCGTGAAAACTGAATCGCTCGGCTCGACCGATGGATTCAGCGTGGCTACGCCGACCTTCCTCGGCTACGCGCCGCACGGCCGGGCCCTCGGCCTCTCGCTTTATTGGCTTACGCTGGCAGTCGATGCCATCGCAGCGGTACTGGTCGGCAGCTATTTCCGTTCGGTCACAGGCGCGCTGGCCGCTCCGATCCGCGACAATGAAATCCGTGTCGAATTTCTCGGCGTATCGGTCACCCGTGTCATCCATGCCAAGCTGGTTATCGCGGGCGTGCTCGGCGGTCTCGGTGGTGCGCTCGCTGCGCTTTCGATCGGCCATGTCGATCCGAATATGTCATATTGGACGACGTCCGGCAGCTTTGTCTTCGTCACCATCCTTGCTGGATCCGCCTCGGTTGCGGCCGCTTTCATCGGTTCGCTGGCGTTCGAGGCGGTGCGTTCCATTGCGGTCGATGTCATGCCGTCATTGTGGCAGATGACTCTCGGGTCCGCCCTCTTGCTCACGATTTTGTTTCTTCCCGAAGGACTGGGTTCGCTCCTGGGGCGCCTGCGCGGACGTGCGGGTGCGAAGCCATGAGCGCAGTCAGCTCTCCCATTCTGGCCGTGCGCGATCTTGAAAAGACGTTCGGTTTGCTGGTTGCCGCGCGCGACATTACCGTCAGCGTGCCGGCCGAGCAGACCGTCGGCGTGATCGGCGCGAATGGCGCAGGCAAGACGACCTTCATCAACATGGTCACCGGCCATCTGACGCCGACCAAAGGCACTATCCTGTTCGAGGACAAGGACATTACCGGCAAACCGTCGCGCGAGATCACGCAACTCGGTATTTCACGTTCGTTTCAGGTGGCGCAGATTTTCCCCACCCTCAGTGTCTTCGACAACATGTGCATCGCGGCGGCCATCGCGCGCCGCAAGGGCGGAATGCTTGGCGGCGTTGCTACCCCTGTGCATTCCGAAGCCGCGATTGCCGAGGCGCAGGCGACAATTGATCTGTTTCAGATCGGCCGCTATCGCGACACGCTTGCCAGCACTTTGCCGCAGGGTGTGCGGAAGCTGCTCGATATCGGCATGGCGGTGGTTGGCTGGCCCCGGCTGCTGTTGCTCGATGAGCCGACCAGCGGCATTTCGATCGAAGAAAAATTCGATCTGATGCAGGTCGTCATGTCGGCGCTCAAGACGCGCAAGATCACGATTCTATTCGTCGAACACGACATGGAAATTGTCATGCGGTTCGCCGATCGTGTTCTCGCGTTCTACGACGGTACGGTCATCGCCGATGGCACCCCGCATCAGACGCTCGACGATCCGCGGGTCCAGGAACTCATCAGCGGCGTGAGGCTCAAGCCCGGAGCCGGTCATGCTTAGGATCGAGAACCTCAATGTATCGATCGGCGCGATTCCGATTGTCCGGGATGCTTCTCTCGCCATGAATGAAGGGGAAATGTGCGGCTTGATCGGCCGTAACGGGGCCGGCAAAACCACCTTGCTCCGCGCGCTGATGGGCGCGCTGCCGGCTCGCGGCAAGGCCGAGCTCGGCTCCGTCGATCTGTTGGCATTGCCGGCATACCGCCGGGCAAGCCACGGTATCGGATACATGCCCGAGGACCGGCGGCTGGTGCCGGAATTTACCGTGGAGGAGAACATCCGCCTTCCGACATGGTCGACCGGGGTGGACGGCGCCGATCAGAGGTTGGAATGGATTTTTTCGATCATGCCCGAGGTGGCGCGTTTCAGCCGTCGCCGCGCGCTGGAGCTGTCCGGCGGTCAGCAGAAAATGGTGGCCCTGGCGCGCGCGCTCATGGCGGGAACGCACATTCTGCTGTTGGACGAGCCGTTCGAGGGGCTCGCGCCGGCGCTCGCGCGTCGGCTCGGCGAAGTCCTGGCCAACCTGAAGACCGAAGGCGTTTCGGTGTTGATCGCGGAATCAAACGAGAGTCATGTGATCGACCTGTTGGCGCGGGCCTATTTCATCGAGCGCGGCACGGTGAGCGATAAGCGCTAGCACCAAGTAGACTTATAGGCCGCTCGTCCCCGCGAAAGCGGGGACCCAGACAAGAATCAAGGACCTCGCTTCTTTCTGGATTCCCGCTTGCGCGGGAATGACCGGAGCGAAGGAACAAGGCGTGCCTAATCGCACCGCACCGTCATTCCGCCGTCCACGACGATCTCGGTGCCCGTGACAAAACGAGCCTCGTCGGAGGCGAGGAACAACGCCGCGTTGGCGGTGTCGCGTCCGTCTCCCATGAAGCCGATCGGGATGCGCTCGAGCCGCGATTTCAGGAGCGCTTCGACATCGCCGCCGGCGCGTTGCCCGGCCAGCCGCGCTTCGACCATCGGCGTATGCAGCTGCCCTGGAACGACGGTGTTCACGCGAATGCCCTTGTCGGCATATTGCACAGCCACAACGCGCGAGAGCTGGATCACTCCGGCCTTGGTCGCGGCATAGCCGACCTGCGCCGAACCGGTCCAGCGCAGTCCGGATGTCGAAGCAATATTGACGATGGCGCCGCTTTTTTGCTGTTCCATCACCGGCAGCACGTGTTTCAGAGTCAGGAACACGCTTTTGAGATTGGAATCGACCTGGGCATCCCAGACATCCTCGCTCATTTCGGCTGGTCCGCCTGCCGCGGATCCGCCGACATTGTTGACCAGCACATCGATACGACCGAAGCGGTCAAGGCAGGCCTTCACCATGGTTTCGACCGAGGCGGAGCCGGTGACGTCGCATTGGTGGGTGACAATCTCGCCGCCTGCCGCCGTCACGCGTTCGACCGTTTCCGTAACGCTGTCGAGATTGCGATCGATCGCGAAAATTTTCGCTCCTTCTTCGGCGAAGCGCACTGCCGTTGCGCGCCCGTTGCCCCAGCCGGGACCGATGCAGCCAGCACCAGTGACAATGGCGATGCGGCCTTGCAGACGTCCGCTCATGCTTGTGCTCCCGTCAGATGGCGCGGCGGCGCGAAGCGGTAAAGACGTCGCGGGTTGTCGACGAGCACCGCCTGCCGCGCAGCTTCGTTCGGCGCGATCTCGGCGAGGATATCAACCAGCACGCCGTCATCGGGAACCGGCCCCTGATGGTTCGGATGCGGCCAATCCGTGCCCCAGACGCAGCGGTCGCCGGCCTCCGCGACCAGCCTGCGCGCGAACGCCACCGCATCAGAGTAGGGTGGACCCTGCCGCGTTACGCGATCTGCGCCGCTGACTTTCACCCACACGTTCCTGTCGCTGACCAGCGCGAGCAGTGCGCGGAATGCCGGCTGATCGAGGCCGAGCGAGGCATCGATGCGTCCCATATGGTCGATCACGACCGGCACAGGTGAACGCTTGAGTGCGGGCGCGAGGTCTGTGATCAGCGCCGCCTCCATGTGGATTTGTAAATGCCAGCCAATATCGGCAAGGCGCTTGCCGAAGCCGATGACCTCATCGATGCCCGGCCCCTTGGCGAGATGCGTCATGTAGTGGAAGCGCGCGCCACACAGACCGGCAGCGTTGAGCCGTCTCAGTTCTGTGTCGGAAACTGTCACCGGGACCAGGGCCACGCCTTTATAAGAGCCGCCTGTCGCGGCGATCGCATCGACGGTGACCGAATTGTCGGTGCCGTGGCAGGCTGGCTGCACGATGACGCAATGCTGAATGCCGAGCCGCTCGTGCAGCCTGAACAGCAGCTCCTTTGGCGCATCCGAGGGCGTGTAGCTCCGCCCCTCCGCAAAAGGAAAACGCTTGCGTGGCCCGAACACATGCACATGCGCGTCGCACGCGCCCGGTGGCAATTTCAGCCCGGGTTTGCCGGGCGTGGCCATCCAGTAAGGGGAATCGGACGGTGTGCCCGCGTTATGCTCCATCACGCGTCCTTGGCCCGGGTGTGTTCGAAAGCCGGCTCGCGGGCGGTAAACCGGTTCAACCAGTCGACCAGACTGGGGTAGGTGGGGCGCCAGTCGACCTGCTTGCGCCAGTCGAGATAGCCGAGCGCGCACGACAGGCCGATCGAGACCACGTCGGTTTTATTCGCGTCGGGTGGTGATGCCTCGAACGCCGCCAATCCCCGTGTGATCTTGCCGCGCTGATGCGCAAGCCAGCGGGGCGAATGCGGTAGATCGGTGCGGAAGCGGGTCTCGTAAACCACCAGGATTGAAGCATCCATGATGCCGTCGGCGAGGCGCGACAGCGTGAGCATCCGATAGCGATCGCGCCCGCGCAACGGGAGGAGCCGGTCAGTGCGGGCGACGTCCTGCAGGTATTCGATGATGATTCCGCTGTCGTAGATCGTGCTGCCGTCGGCCAGGACAAGGCATGGCATCTTGCCCAGCGGGTTCTGCCGGCGCAGCGAATCGTTGTCATCAAGCGGGTCGGCCGGAGTAATCGTCACGCGCCCGCTTAGTCCCAGCGCCTCGATCGCCATGCGAACTTTGCGCCCGAATGGCGATGTTGGCGTGGAACGCAGCACGAAGCTTTCAGCTGCGGACATTGTGAACCCGGCCCGCTTACTTTTCAGTATGGACGCCGGCGTCGACGATCACCTTGGCCCATTTCTTGGTTTCGCTGTCGATGTAATCGTGGAAATGCTCCGGGGTATCGCCGACCAGGATCGCGCCCTGGCTCGCCAGCTTCTCAACGACGGTCGGATCTTTCATCGCTTCGACGGCGGCCTTGTTGAGCACGGCGACGATCTGCGGCGGCGTTTTCGCCGGCGCGACCATTCCGTACCAGTTTTCGGTCTGCAGATGCGCCATGCCGGCTTCAACAGTGGTCGGCACGTCGGGCGCGCTTGGGACCCGCTGTGTTGTGCCTACCGCAATCGGCTTGAGCTTGCCGGCCTTGATCTGGGGCAGGAGCACCGGCAGGTCGAGGAACACCATTTGCACCTGCTGGGCGAGCAAATCATTCACGGCGGGGGCCGCACCGCGATAGGGCACGTGGATGATATTGATGCCGGCGGTGAGCCTGAATAATTCGCCGGCAAGGTGCGGCATGCTGCCGGGACCCGAGGATGCAAAGTTGAGTTTGCCGGGTTGCGACTTCGCCAGTGCGACCAATTCCTGCATGTTGTTGGCAGGGACGCTTGTCGCCACCACGAGCATTTCCGGCACCTTGGCGATCAAGGTGATCGGCTGCAGGTCCTTCAGGGTGTCATACGCGACTTTCTCCATACTCGGGCTGATGGCGAGTGCGCCTGCACTGGCAATCCCGATCGTGTAGCCATCGGGTGCCGCCTTCGCGACGACATCGGTGCCGACCACGCCGCCTTGTCCCGAGCGGTTGTCGATGATGATGGTCTGCTTGAGGATCTCCGACATGCGTTGGCCGACGACACGGGCGATGATGTCGTTCGGTCCGCCTGGCGGGAACGGCACGATCAGCCGGATGTTCTTGGTGGGAAAATCCTGTGCGGCGGCCAGCGTTGGGCACAGCAGGGCCAATCCGAGCAGCAGCGGTCTCAAGGCTTTCACGGCAATCCTCCCATCCATTTTTATGCATCGTTAGAAAGCGCAGACACCTGCTTTATTGCGAACTTACCTTGTTGCCAAGCGCGGAAACGGTCGGCGAACTGCGCCAAAAGCTGACCCTTAAGTGCCGCCGGGCATGCCCGCTCTCGGGGGTGGCGCGCACAACGCTCCAAAATCTCGCCAATCCCACACTTGTGCTATTGAATGCTCAGACATGGAACAGCACCTTCAAGCGATAGTGACGGTTCTTTCGCTGGTGAATCCCCTGATTTGCGGGGTCATGTTCGCGCAGATCGAGACCGGTCGGACGCCCGCCATACGAATAACTGACGCCACCAAGTCGGCGCTGGCCGTGCTGGTCATTCTGCTCGTAGCCGCACTGGCAGGAGCAAGAGTACTGCAAATTTTCGGCGTCTCGCTCGACGCCTTTTCGGTTGCCGGCGGGGGTGTGCTGACCTGGATCGGCTTCTCCATGTTGCGCGGTAATTCTCCGCAGGCCAAGGACCCCTCGAAGAATGGCGCTGCCGAAAAACGGTCGCTCACGCCCTTGATCTTGTTCGCGGCGAGTCCGGGCACGATTACCGGAGTCATCACGCTTGCCGTGGCGCATGCGAAGCTGGCGCTGCCGGTCACGGCACTCGTCGCGGTCACGGTTGCCGTGGCCGTAATGTGGGTCGTAATGGTGCTTGTGGCCCGCGGCGGGCCTCGTGCAAGTGGCGGGGGCAACCTGCTGCACGACATGGTGACGCGGTTTATGGGATTGATCGTCATCGCCATGGGCGTGCAGTTCGCGTTGACAGGCTTCCGCAATTTTTTCAGCTGAGGACATATTTCAAATTGTCCGCTGTTGGCACTTAGCGGACATTCAGCCGGCGATTGTTCGTGTCCGCTTTCGGGGGTAAAGCGCACATGCCGCGGACATTGCGGATGCAGTGACCCAATGCGGACATTCAAAAAAGACGTGGACTGTGGTCCATGGCAATTCCGAGCGTCGGTAAAACCGGATAGGTATTGGAGAGTTCCTGTCGCGTTAGTGATTCTGCCTTTCTCATCTTGGAAAGAGCAATCATGCGCGGACGAACTTGCCCTGTACTGATTTTCCTCCTGTTCCTTTCGACGCAATCCCGCGCCGAAATGGCTTGTGCCGATCTCGCACAACTGGCGCATTCGACGGTTGGTATCACGCGATATTTCGATGAGGCGGAGCGGAACGCCCAGTCCGACCTGGTCGGGATACATGGCACCGCGTGGTTCCAGTCTCCGACTATGATTGTTACCGCCGCACACGTTGCTTCCGGGATGAAGCTTTCCACACAGGAGTGGAAATCGCTCAAGCTCGAGGACGGTGCCGACAGTCAGTCGATTTCTGTCCGCATCGGGCGCCTGGCTGGTAGTAACGCTGAAAAATTGGCAGTGCTTGAACTGCAGACTGCCGTTTCCACCGCCCGAAGCGTCGCAATCCGGATTTCGCCTCTTGCGCCAGAAGATCGTGTCGTGACGTTAGCTTATCCGAACCAACGCCTGCGCAGCGTGGCGGGCCGGTTCGTGCAATACATGGACAACGGCAGGCTCGCAGGCACCGCGCTTTTTGAGATCTATGAGGGAGATAACCGCCTCGTGATCGACTACGGTGCTTCCGGAGCGCCTGTGTTTGACTGCGAGGGCCGGGTCGCGGCCGTTATCAGCACCGTGATCACGCAAAATCTCGCAACACCATTTGGAGAAATGCGAATTCCGACGCCATGGGGATCCCCCAATGTCGTCGCGGTGCCGGTCCATCAGCTGATGGAATTCTCCAAAGCGCAGTGAGGAAGTCCCGGGCCGAAAGGAGCCGGATGCAAAGCGGGCGCCCATCGCTGAGCGCCCGCGACGCCTTGGACATTATTCGCCCGCGTGACTGGACGTCTTCATGTCTTTGACCTGTTGCATGACCTGCTCCAGATTGTAGCTGGCCGGATTTTGCAGCGGCGGGTAAGGAATGTAGCTCTCGAGCTCCCTCAGCCACAGTGCCTGGCCGATGGGCAACATGTTCCAATCATAGACATAGGCGGTGGATGGAGAAGCAAGCGCCCCACCCATGCCGAACATGGTCTTGGTCATTGACCCGATTGAAGTCTCGAACGGATCGCGTTTGATGTTGACGACCTGGGTCCAGTGATAGGGGAGGACGCCGGCGGTAAAGCCCGTCGGCGACTGAGACACCATCGCGAAGTACATCTTCCAGTTCTTGTAGCGGACCGCCGAAGGTTCCTTGCCGGAATAGTAGAAGAACGTATCGCGTGCCGACTTTTGCGATTTGCCTTCCAGGAACTCGCGCTGATCGACGCCGTCGAGCGTTGTCTTCACGATGCCGGGATATTGGCCGGCCTCGATCTGCTTCTTCAGTCCATCGCCCTTGGGGCCGCCGGCAATGTTGACGAACGTGGGCACCCAATCGAGAGAGGCGAACATGTCGTTCTTCACCGTGCCGGGCTTGATCACGCCTGGCCAGCGGATCACCATCGGCGCGCGCATGCCGCCTTCCCAGGTGGTCAGCTTGCCGCCCTGGAAGGGGGTGGTGCCGCCGTCCGGGAAGGTGATGGTCTCGGCGCCGTTGTCGGTAGTGAAGACGACGATGGTGTTGTTGGTCTGACCCATCTGCTCGATCTTCTGCAGAACCACGCCGATGTTGTCGTCCATCTGCTTCATGCCGGCTTCGTTGACGCCCCAGTCCTTGCCACCGGGCTCACCCACCATGGCGTTGTACTTGTCCGACAACACGGTGGTGATGTGCATGCGGGCCGGGTTGTACCAGACGAAGAACGGCTTGTTGGTCTTCTTCGGATCGTTGCGATCGAGGAAGTCGACGACCTTGGCCGAGATTTCCTCGTCCACAGTCTTCGACCGCTCCAATGTCAGCGGGCCCTCGTCCTTGCACGTCATGTTCTTGGCGGTGCCGTCGGAGGATTTGCACGCGAGCACGGGACGCGGTGGCGTCAGGCAGATCGTTGTCTTGGGATCGACGGCGCCCGGGACCTCGGCCACGCCAGGGATCGGGGTGTTTCTGCACGGCGGTGCTACCGTCTGCTGTGTCGGAGTTTTGTTGATGTCGGGGAAGCTCACGCCTTGCATCGCATCCAGGTGATATAAATAGCCCCAGAATTCCTGGAAGCCGTGGGCGGTTGGCAAGGCGTCGGTGTGGTCGCCCAAATGGTTCTTGCCGAACTCGCCGGTGGTGTAGCCGAGATCGATCAGAAACTTGGCGAGCGCCGGCGTGCCAGGCCGCAGGTAAGACGGGCTGCCGGGGAGTTGCGGCGGGATCATGCCGGTGCGCAACGGATGCATGCCGGTGAAGAAGGCATTTCGCCCGGCGGTGCAACTCTGTTCTGCGTAGTAGTCGGTGAAGAGCGCGCCTTCATTTCCGATGCGATCGATGTTCGGGGTTTCTCCGACCATGAGACCGCGGTGATAGATGCTCGGCTGCATCCATCCGATATCGTCACCCATGATGAACAAGATGTTGGGCTTCTGTGGCTGTTGTGCGTCGGCCGGGCGCAAGCCCCCGCAGAATGTAACGACAGCAGTTGCTGCGGCCATCACGCTCAAGAGTAATTTGCCTGTCACGAATTCCTCCTCTGCTAACGCGGCTGTCAACGACGGAAGGTTTTCGCCCGTTTGGCGATCAAAAATCAGCTGCGATTTTGAAATTTCACCTGGGCCGCATCAATTGGCCTTAGGGGCAATGGAGTTTACGTGCCGGTAATTAGTGCCGACTCTTTAGGCTTATGCCCCTTGGGGCAATATCGACGTTCCACATGCTTGTCTTGAATACCGCAAGACGCCGATCCGATGTGTCTGTTAGCGACTCAAAGCAGACATTGGCGCCGTGCGTTTATTGGACCTCGGTCCAATGACCAAGCCCCTGCTTTCAGCCTAGACCTACGAGAGGCCAGAAAAAGTGGCCCGAATGAGAAACGTTGGTTGGAGACTTGCGACGAAAATTTCGCCGCCAGGCGGGCTTGAGTCGAAGACGACCAAAGAAATAGCAGGAGGACAAATCGTGACACGCGTTTCCTTTATTGTCGTGACCGTTGTTGGTGCGCTTTGTACGTCGGGGATAGCACTCGCACAAACTGCCCCGCCCGCTCCGCCACATGTGCCTCTGCAAAAAACCATCGGAGGCGTGACCAAGCCGGAAGTCGTTCCCTCTCTGATCGTCCTCAACTCGCAAGGCGTCAGCTTGCAAGGCAATAAACTTGTGCTTACCGGGGTGGCACCAAACTCTATCGTTTTCGCTGACCGGCCGGTTCGTGCGGCAGGACACGACCTCACGAGCCACATCATTGAAGATTGGGCGACGGGGGCCGACAACTTTGCAAAAGACCCTCCGAACGCAACGGTATCAGCGTTCAGCAAGGATGGTTCTGCAATTCGCGACGCTGTGGTCGTGCTGAAGACCCCGAAACTTGAGGGCGACCGGCTCACTTTCGACGTCGATGTTCTTGAAGGAAATCTGACCGGCGCTGATGGCGCTGCAGCCATATTCATCGACATCATTGGCAGACCGTTGACGCCGCTCTCGTTCGCCGGCGTTGCCCGTCGTAGCGCCTTTCGCGGAGCGTACTACGCGGGAGCTGCTGGCCTGGGTGCAGCAGCAGCCTACGGTGCGGCAGCAGCCTATGGAGCATACGCAGCGCCTTATTATGCTCGCCCCGCCTGCGGTTATTACCCCTATCCGCCCTGTTACTGACGCGCGCGGCATAGTGCGGCCAACAACCAATCGCGAGGAAGTCATTCGATGTTGAAGATTTGTTCGACGCTGGCGGCCCTCGCGCTGATCACCGTGCTTGCTGCGCCGGCCGACGCTCAATCGCCACGCTCATGGACACAGGCAGGCATGCTGAGATGTGTGGTCAACCCGAGCATCGGGTTCATTATTGCCGGTCACCAATCGATGGAGTGCCGCTTCACCCAGAACCCGCCGATTCCACCGCAGGCCTATGAAGGCGCGCTCAACATGATAGGGCTCAACATCGGCATTTCCGCGGGCGGTGTATTTGCCTGGGCCGTGTTGGCGCCGACGGTCGGCATACCAGCCGGCGCGCTCGCTGGAGAATACGTAGGCGCGAGCGGGGACATCGGCCTCGGCCTGGGCGCCGGCGCAAACGTCCTGGTCGGGGGTTCGGCGCGCACGTTCGCGCTGCAGCCTATCTCACTGGAGGGCTCGGTTGCCGTCGACGTCGCCCTCGGTGTCTCCGCGCTCAAACTGCGACCGGTCCCTTGAGGCTGCGCCTCTGCTTTTTGCCCGAGTTGGGAGATGTCCGCTTTTGGCATAAAGCAGACATGGGCCGGTGCACTGCACATGTCCTCGTTCGGCAGAATAGCAGACTCCGTGTTTTATCCGTGGGGGGCGGGGGTGTTTGCGAAGTAAGTTCTCAAGTCGCGAGCAAGGAGCATCCAATGGACATCGACTTACCGGACGTCGTGGCGGAGGTGAGGGCGGCATTTGACCGGTACGAAAAAGCGCTGGTCACAAACGATGTCCCGATGCTCGACGAGCTTTTCCGCGACGATCCGCGCACCGTCCGCTACGGCGCGACCGAAATTCTCTACGGCTACGACGAAATAAAATCATTTCGCGCCGCCCGCTCGCCGATCGCCCTCGGACGCAAGATTTCACGCACGGTGATTACCACGTTCGGCCGCGACTTCGCGGTTGCGTCAACGCTTTACGAACGGCCGACCGCGCCCGGCAAAATCGGACGGCAAACGCAGAGCTGGGTTAAATTTCCGGAGGGCTGGCGCGTGGTGGTCGGTCACGTCAGCCTGATCGACAAGCCGGTGTCAGGTTAGAGCGCCGCCACGGCCTGCACTTCGACCAGCAGCGCTTCCTGTACAAGCCGGTCGATCATCAGCAGCGTGTTGGGCGGATAGGCGCCGTTTGAAAACATTTTTGGAAATTCACGCAAGCGGTACTTCATGAATTTCGGAATATCCTGCGAGTGAACCAGGTAAGTCGTGAACTGTACGATGTTGCCCCATCGGGCGCCAACCGATTTCAAGGCGGCTTCGATATTGGCAAAGGTCTGCACGCACTGGGCGTCGAAATCATCGACGCCCACGACCTTGCCGTCCCGATCGACGCCCACCTGACCTGCGATGAAGACGAATTCCGAAGCCTTCACGCGGGTGAGATGCGAATATTGCCCCAGGGGCTTGCCGAGTGCGTCCGGGTTGAGAATCTTGATGTCAGCCATCGGTGACTCCATTCCTTACGCGCCGCGGCAAAGCCACAGCAGTTGGCGTTATTCGACTTGCACGCCGCTCGCCTTGATCGGCTCTTCCCATTTCTTGACTTCGCTTTTGACAAAATCGCCGAGCCACTGCGGGCTGCGCTCGTTGGGCGCTGCAACTGTTGCGCCGAGCGTCGCCAGTCGCTCCTGCACCGCGGGCGTTGAAATGGCGCCGACCGCGGCTTCATTGAGTCTCTTCACAACGTCCGCTGGCGCGCCTTTGGGCAGGAACAGCGCGCTCCAGGTGTAGGCCTGCACGTCGAGGCCCTGTTCACCGGTGGTGGCGAGGTTAGGAAGCACCGGAGACCGGTCCTTGGTCATCATGGCAATGCCCTTCACCTTGCCGCCATCGATCTGCGGCTTGGCGGTGGCGATGATATCGCACAGGAAGTCGATGCGGCCGCCGACCAGATCCTGCATGGCAGGTCCGGTACCTTTGTAGGGAATGTGCGTGATCGTAGTGCCCATGGCGCTGTTGAGCACGACGCAGGCAAGGTGCGTCGCGGAGCCTGCGCCTGCCGAGCCATATTGCATCTTGGCCTGGTTGGCTTTGGCGTAGGTGATGAATTCCTTGAAGTTGCTGACCGGGAGATCGGGTCGAGTGATGATCGCAATCGGCGTAACCGCGAGATAGGCAACCGGCGTGAAATCGTTCACGACATTGTAGAGAGGATGCTTGTAGAGCGTCTGGTTCTGCGCGTGCGTGCCGACGCTACCGAGCACCATCGTGTAGCCGTCCGGCTTGGCCTCGGCGACACGCTTCGATCCGGTCATGCCGCCTGCACCGCCGACGTTTTCGACCACGACCGTTTGTCCGAGCAGTTCACCCATGCGCTGCGCCACGATGCGGCCGATCGTGTCCTGCGGTCCGCCGGCGGCGAACGGAATAACCATTGTTACCGGGCGCGTCGGGAAATCCTGGGCGCCGGCCGATCCGGCGAACGCCAGTGCGGCAAGAGCCGCGGCAAACAGTGCTTTTTTCATTGTTGTCCTCGTTGGCTTCGTTGTCCTCTCCACCTGACAGGCAAAGCCTTGCGCGGCGCGCGCCTTCCGGTCAAGCAGCCCGAACAGAATGGCTAGCCGGCTTCGACGACGTCCTCGGGGAATTGATGGAGCCGGTCGCCCGGCCCGTTTCCGCCGATCAGGTAGTTGTCGCAGAGCCAATTGAGATAGCCGCCATGGATATACGTCGGATGCACGACGATATTCATGTCCTTCTCAATGGTCATCGGCTCATCGTGTCGCACCAGAGGGCGCTCGACCAGGTCATAGCCCTGGCCGTGACAATAGAGCCGCGCCTCGGCCGGCCGTCCGTTCTTGCGCATGAAATCGTTGAAGGCGTCCCAGATGTCCTTGCAGGGCGTGCCGGGCTTGAGCAGATCGAGCGTCAGCTTGCGTGACGCCTTGCAAAACGCGAGCTCGTCCTTCATCGCCTGCGGCACCTTGGCGCCGACCACACAGGAACGGCCAAGCTCGGTGTACATGCCGCCGGGCCCGTTATCCTCGACCAAAAGCGCGATCTGGTCACCCTTTTGGATGACACGGTTCTGCAAATGCCGGTTGGCGAATTTCGATGGCGTGCCAAGCGGCATCGATGCACAAAGATAGATGCCATTTTCGCTGCCGTGACACTGGCTATAGTGCTGCGCAACAGCGGCAACCTCGGTGTCGCGCATCCCCGGTTTGGCGGCGGCAAAGGCGGCGCGCATGGCGCCGTCCTGCATCAGCGCGGCGCGCTTCACCAGTTCCATCTCTTCCGGACTCTTGATGACCTTGATTCTGTCGATCATGTCGGTGGCATCGACGAAGCGCGCCTGCGGAAATGCGCGCTTGATATAGTCGAGCGTCGCATACGACATCTGATACGTGCCGACATAGCCAATGGTCGCCTGAGCGAAAGGCTTGAGCGCCGTCGCGGCCAGTTCGGCGTCGTATTCCTTTGTGTAGTGCGCGGAGGCATAGCTCGGCGTGGTGAGAAGGCGTTTGACGCCGCGCCAGCTCTGATCGCCCTGCGCAGTCGCTTCATTGCCGCCGAACGGACCCTGACACACGACCGTCATCTCGTCGTCGCGCGGGAATACGACGGTGTTGGGATATCCGTTGGTCGCCGGCATGTCGGTGAAATAGCGGACGTAGCCGCCCATGTGATCGTTGTTGTTCTGCATCAGAAGAACGTCGATCTTTTCTTTTGCCATAGCGGCGCGCACGGCGCGCCAGCGGCGCTCGAGCTCGGCATTGGAAATCGGGGTATTCAGGCGTTCGGACAAAGCCATGGTTCAGTTGCTCCAGGACGCGGGCTTGCGCACGATATTGATCATGGACTTGAGGTCGCCGGAAAGAAACTTCGCCATATTGCCGGCGATGGTTGGCATGGCGCGATCCTCGTAGCCCTGCGAATAACCGCCGAGATGAGAAAAGATTGTCACGTTCTTTGTGTTCCACAACGGATTATCGGACGGCAAAGGCTCCTGCGAAAACACATCGAGTCCGGCGCCGGCAATTTTCCCGGCCTCGAGCGCGGCGATCAATGCCGGCTCGTCGACAACGCCGCCGCGCGCGACATTGACGAGGAAAGCGCTCGGTTTCATGGCCGCGAATACCTTTTCGCCGACGATTCCGCGCGTTTCGGGTATTAGTGGTGTCAACGCGACGAGAAAGTCGAGATCAGGTGCAATTTTCACGAGGTCGTCGCGGTGCGCCATGCGGTCGAAGCCCTTCGTCTCGCGCGGGCTGCCGCTGATGCCGACCACAGTCATATGGAGCGCCTTGCAGATCGGCGCCAGATATTCGGCGATCAGCCCGACGCCAAGGATGCCGACGGTCTTGCCGGCGAGCAGCGCTGACGGCCAGCGTTCCCACTTGCTGTTCTCCTGCGCGCGGACTGAACGCGGCATGTCGCGTGCAAGCGACAGCATATAGGCAATGGTCGCTTCCGAAACCGGTGCGCCGTGGATGCCGCGAACGTTGGTAACCAGAACCTCTTGTCCAAGGGATGGGAGGTCGATGATATTGTCGACGCCTGTACCGAGTGCCTGAATCCACTTGAGCTTGGGTGCATCCCGCACCACGTGATCGGCCATCGGTGGCGAAAAGCACAACAGGATGTCCGTATCGGCGATGTAGGGGCCGACATCATTATGATGACCGACCACGTTGATCGTCAGTTGCGGAAACCGTTCGAGCAGCATCGCCTTGTAACGGGCGCGCATGGCTTCCTGGACTTCGGTAAGGATCAGTATGTTCGACATGGGGCGTTCTATATGGGGACGGAAGGTATAGCGCGTGAGCCGGAAAAGTTGGAACCCCGTTTTTCGAACGAAATTCGGCGCAGCAATGTCTGCGCGGGGGTGACCCGCATCGCGGGTCTGCGCTAAGCTCTACCGCAATTGTGGGGATGTACCATGCCGATCGATCTGGGCCAGGTGGACTGGCTTTATGTTGCCTTGCTGGCAATTTTTGTTTTTGTCACGACCTATGTCGGCGGATTTCTCGCGTTCGGACGCCGCTGGACGGCCGCTCTGGCGTCAACCGTGCTGTTCGTGGGGCTGTTCGTGTTCTGGACCTACTACCCGCACCGCGTGCCTGGGCCGCGGGCGATCAGTTTGCCGGGTACGACCACCACGGCTGCGCCCGTGCCGGTTGCGCCCGCTGCTCCGGCAGCGCCGCAAAAGCCCCGCAACCCGGTCACCGATATCACCCCGCGTAATCCTGTCACCGACGTCACGCCGCCGGCGGCACCGGCTGCTCCGCCCGAGGCTCCTGCTGCTCCGCCCGCTGCGCCGGCACCTTCGCCGACAGCCCCGGCGCGTTAGGCTTGCAAGCAACCGTCCGAATGATGTTCTCTCGGGACGTTAAGAGCATAGCCGGAGAAGAAGGCAGAAGAGCTGCATGAAGAAAGTTTATCCCGACCCAAAAACCGCGCTGGCGGGCCTGCTCAAGGACGGCATGCTGATCTGTGCCGGCGGCTTCGGCCTCTGCGGTATCCCTGAGGAACTGATCAAGGCGATCCGCGACGCCGGCGTGAAGAACCTCACCATCGTGTCGAACAATGCGGGTGTCGATGGCGCCGGTCTCGGCCTGCTGCTGGAGACACGGCAGGTCAAGAAAATGATTTCGTCCTATGTCGGCGAGAATAAATTATTCGCGCAGCAATATCTCGCCGGCGAACTCGAGATCGAATTCAATCCGCAAGGCACGCTTGCGGAGCGCATCCGCGCCGGGGGCGCCGGCATTCCGGCCTTTTTTACGCGCACCGGCGCCGGCACCGATATCGCCAAAGGCAAGGAAGAGCGCGAGTTCGATGGCGAGCGCTTCATCATGGAGCGCGGCATCATTGCCGATCTGTCGATCGTGCATGCGTGGAAGGCTGACACCGAAGGCAACCTCGTCTACCGGAAGACGGCACGCAACTTCAATCCGATGATGGCGACGGCGAGCAAGGTGACGGTGGCCGAAGTCGAAAATCTTGTCGAGCCCGGCCAGATCAATCCCGACCACATCATCACGCCAGGCGTGTATGTTCAACGCATCGTGCACGTGCCGAATGCAGTCAAACACATCGAGCAGCGCACGGTGCGCAAACGTGCGGCGGCAGCAGGAGTGGAAATCTAATGCCCTGGACCCGCGATCAGATGGCCGAACGCGCAGCCAAGGAATTGCGCGATGGTTTCTACGTCAATCTCGGCATTGGCATTCCGACGCTCGTGTCGAATTACATTCCCGCCGGAATGACGGTTCAGTTGCAGAGCGAAAATGGAATGCTCGGCTTTGGGCCATTTCCCCTCGAGGGAGAGGAAGATCCCGATCTGATCAATGCCGGTAAGCAGACGGTGACTGAACTCCCGACCACGAGCTTTTTTTCTTCGGCGGATTCATTTGCGATGATTCGCGGCGGACATATCGACATCGCGCTGCTGGGCGCGATGCAGGTGGCGGAAAATGGCGACCTCGCCAACTGGATGATTCCCGGCAAGATGGTGAAGGGCATGGGTGGCGCCATGGATCTTGTCGCCGGAGTCAAAAAGGTGGTTGTGATCATGGAACACACCGCCAAGGATGAGCCGAAGCTCCTTCACAAATGCAAATTGCCGCTGACCGGTGCCAGAGTAGTGGACATGGTCATCACGGACCTTGGCGTCTTTACCATCGACAGGAAGGGCGGCGGAATGACGCTCGCCGAGCTTGCGCCTGGCGTGACGGTCGATGAGATCACGAAGAAAACCGAAGCAAGCTTCAAGGTCAATCCGAAGCTGAAGCATTAAAGTATTTCGTCACGCCGGGGGTTAGCCTGGCCATGACGGATGCCAGCAACTATCCCGGCTGCTTGCTCATAGACTGCTTGCTGACAGGCTGCGTGCTGATCGGCAGCGCTGGTCTTGTCGGCACGGTCTTTGCCATAAAAGCCCGCATCAAAGCGGCGATGTTATCGACCGCTTCGTCCATGGCAAAGTGGCCAGCTTCGAGGACATGTACCTCGGTGCCGAGAACGTCGCGCTTGTAAGCGTCAACCTCAGGCAGAGCGAAAGCCGGGTCATATTTGCCCCAAATCACGAGCATGGGAGGCTTGTGGGTGCGCAAGTAGTCTTGCCAGACCGGATACACAGCGAGGTTGCTTTGGTAGTCATAAAACAGCGCAACTTGGATCTCGGCGATTCCAGGCTTGCTCAGGTACGCGAATTCGTCGTCCCAGAGGTCGGGGTTGTACCGCTCCGCGCGCGGTGAGTTTCCGATGTGCCTTGCCTTGGCCCCTTGAAGAGCAGTCAAACGCTGCCGGAACTGATCTTCGTATTTGGCACGATCGGCCCAAAAGGCGCGCGGCCCAGCCCAGCGTTTTTCCTCGAGGCCATCGTTATGCGCTACGGCATTTTGAACGACGATCGCCGTTACGCGCTCGGGATGGGCAACCGCCAGCCGAAATCCAATTGGTCCACCGTAGTCGTTCAAATAGAGCGCATATTTACTCAGGTTCAGGGCCTGGGTGAATTTATCGATGACGTTTGCAATATTCTCGAATGTGTAGCTGAACTTGTCGGGGGATGGCGCATCCGAGTGGCCGAAACCGGGATAGTCCGGAGCGATCAAATGGTATCGGTCTGCGAGTAGCGGAATGAGCGTATCGAACATGCGTGAAGAAGACGGCAGACCGTGGAGCAATAAGATCGTAGGTGCCGACGCCGGTCCGGCCTCGCGATAAAAAATCTTCAATCCACCAATGTCGAGATACTTATAGGTCGTGGTCGCGTGGGTTACCGGAACGTTGGCCGGTCGGGCCGTGGCGTTGAGTCCAGCCATCATCACAAACGCGATTGAGACTTTCGCGGTGCTCCGTGCCAGCCATGCAATCATCTTTCCTATAGTCCTTTTAAAAAGGTCGTTTCGGCGTCGGTTTTGCCAACGTAAAGCGGCTGCGGCGTATACTGGCCGGGTCGAGCAATAACAACGGGGTCACGACCGTTCTGACGAAGTTGTGATTGAGAGGCGACAATCGGGTCGCTGACTGAAATACCGTCGCGTACCTTGAATGCGCATGGCCGCGAAGTTTGATTTTGGGCGTGCATTGTTCTGCATCACCACTAAGACCGAGGGAGGGAGAAGCATTAGGCCGCAGACCACAGACTGGAACCAAAGCGATCTTTCAGCTTTTGTGGTTCCATGGATCGGAGCGACCGATTTAATCGTGAGTTGGACGAGCTTGAGAACCGCTTGCCGAACTGGGCACGCAGTGTGGTTCGGCGTGCGCGGACCCCGGATGCGGTTTTTTTGCGCACGCTGGTTGCGCTGCTGCTGATCATCGGAGGAATTGCCGGCATCGTTTTGCCGGTCCTCGGCTTCTGGATGGTGCCGCTGGGCGTGGCCTTGCTGGCGGTCGACGTGCCGTTCCTTCGCGGGCCGCTGGGGCGGCTTCTGGCCTACATCAACCGTAAGCTCGCGTCGCAGGCGGGCTGAGCGTCTGCGCAGACCATTTGATTTTCCTTAAAGAGCCGGTACAGGATCGCCCCCAACGAGAAAAGGGGGAAACATGCTCTCCGACGCCGACCGCAAGAAGGCCGCCGATATTCTGGTGGCCGCGCAAAAAGAGCGCAAACAGGCGACCCAGCTGCACATTACCTTTCCGGATATCACGATCGAGGATTCCTACGCGATCTCCACCGAGGTCGCGAACCGCAAGATCAAGGCCGGCGCCAGGTTGATCGGCCATAAAGTCGGGCTCACCTCGAAGGCGATGCAACGGTCGTCAATGATCGATGAGCCGGACTACGGCTATATCCTCGACGATCAACTGATCGCCGATGGCGCCAAGGTCAGGCACGCCGACTACTGCAAGCCACGGGTCGAAGTCGAACTCGCCTTTATCATGGGCAAGAGACTGCAGGGGCCGGGCGTGGGATTGACCGAAGTGCTCCGCGCGACCGAATACGTCATTCCGGCGATCGAGATTGTGGACGCACGCATCCAGGATCAGCGCAAGATCGTCGATACCGTCGCGGACAACGGCGCTGCGGCGGGCATTGCGATGGGCGGCCGGCCGGTCGGTCCGATGGACGTTGACCTGCGCTGGGTAGGCGGGATCATGTACCGCAACTCCGAAATTGAGGAGACAGGACTGGCTGCCGGCGTGCTTGGTCATCCTGCGCTTGGCGTCGCCTGGCTTGCGAACAAGATCGGTCCGCATGGACACGCGCTGGAGCCAGGACATATCGTGCTCGCCGGTTCTTTCACCCGCGTCGTGTTCGCTCAGAAGGGCGACACGCTGCACGCCGATTTCGGATCTCTCGGCGGTATTGCCATTCAATTCATATGAGCAACAGCATGGTCGAATTCCAAACCAACGCCTTCAAGCGCGCGCTCAGCCAGGGCAAATTGCAGATTGGCTTGTGGTCGAGCCTTTGCAGCAGCATCGCCGCCGAAGTTATTTCCGACAGTGGCTTCGACTGGATCCTGCTCGACACGGAGCACTCGCCAAACGAGATTCCCGATCTGGTGATCCAGTTGCAGGCCATACAGCGTGGTACTGCAACGCCAATTATCCGTCCGGCCTGGAACGATGCGGTGCTTGCAAAGCGCGCACTCGACATCGGCGCGCAAACGCTCCTCTTTCCCTATGTGCAGACCGTGGAAGAGGCAAAGCGCGCAGTCGCCTCGACGCGATATCCGCCGCAAGGTATTCGCGGTGTCTCCGTTGCCGCTCGTGCCAGTCGTTACGGGCGCGTTCCGGGGTATTTGACCAAGGCGAACGATGAGATCTGCGTTCTGGTGCAGGTCGAAACGCGCAGCGCGCTCGATCAGCTCGAAGCGATCGCCAGGGTCGAAGGGGTCGACGGCGTCTTCATTGGACCATCCGACCTCGCAGCCTCGCTCGGACATCTCGGCAATCCACAGCACGCCGATGTACAAAAGGCCATGCAAGACGCGGCCAGACGCCTCAAAGCCATCGGCAAGCCTGCCGGCATTCTGACCGGCAACGAAGAAGAGGCGCGCCGCTATATCGACTGGGGCTATCAGTTTGTCGCGGTCGGTGCCGACATCGGCCTGCTCGCCCGCAATGCGGACGCACTTGCCAAGAAATTCAAGAGCGGCTGATACGGGACAGTTCGGGCAGGCCCAATATAATCAAGTACTTAGCGGGGCGCGCGAACCTTTAGTAGCCCTTGCCGCAAGTCGCTAAAACCTGTCAGAAATGCGCGACGAGGGGCCGCCGCGAATGAGTGAAGAGTTGATCCTCGCGACCGAGGATCTCACCAAGGAGTTTGCCGGCTTTACCGCCGTCAACGGCGTAAGCCTGCGCGTCAAGCGCGGGACTATCCACGCCTTGATCGGACCGAACGGCGCCGGCAAAACGACGTGCTTCAACTTGCTCACCAAATTCCTGAGCCCCACGCGCGGTCGTATTCTGTTCAAAGGCCAGGACATCACCGCGATGCAGCCGGCGGATGTTGCGAGGCTTGGACTGGTGCGCTCGTTCCAGATTTCCGCAGTATTTCCGCACATGACCGTGCTGGAAAACGTGCGTATCGCTTTGCAGCGGCGGCGAGGTGGCTCATTCGATTTCTGGCGTTCGACTTCGGTGCTCAATGATTTGAATGAGCGAGCCATGGAGTTGATTGCCGACGTGGGCCTTTCCTCCGTCACCGACTGGACCGCAGTAGAACTTCCCTATGGCCGCAAGCGTGCGCTGGAAATTGCTACGACATTGGCGCTCGATCCGGAAATGCTGTTGCTCGACGAGCCGACAGCGGGCATGGGCCATGAGGATATCGACCGTGTCGCGCAGCTGATCAAGCGCGTGTCGGCTGATCGCACCGTCTTGATGGTTGAACACAATCTTTCGGTCGTCGCCGACCTGTCCGATCACATCACTGTGCTGACACGGGGACGCGTGCTGGCGGAAGGCGATTACGACACCGTGTCCACCAATTCCGAAGTGCGCGAGGCTTACATGGGAGTAGGGCATGCCTGACGCGCGCGCTTCGCTCCTTGCAGTCAACGATCTGCAGGCCTGGTACGGTGAATCGCACATTCTGCACGGCGTGACATTCGATGTGCACGAGGGTGAAGTGGTCACGCTGCTCGGGCGCAATGGCGCAGGCAAGACCACGACGCTCAAGTCGATCATGGGCATCGTCGGGCACCGTACAGGCTCGGTGTGCTTTCAAGGGGAAGAACTGATCACGCGCAACTCGGATAAAATCGCGCGCGCGGGAATAGCCTTCTGCCCCGAAGAGCGCGGTGTGTTTTCCAGCCTGAACGTGGAGGAAAACCTGTTGCTCCCGCCTGTCGTCAAACCTGGCGGTCTGGCGCTTGATCGCATTTTCGATCTGTTTCCAAATCTCAAGGAGCGGCTCGGCTCCAGCCAAGGCACCAAGCTCTCCGGCGGAGAGCAGCAAATGCTTGCGATCGGCCGTATCCTGCGAACAGGCGCCCGTCTTTTGCTCCTCGATGAGCCGACGGAAGGGCTTGCCCCCGTCATTATTCAGCAAATCGGCAAGACTATCCGGGCGCTCAAGGAGCAGGGGTTTACCATTCTGCTGGTCGAGCAGAATTTCCGGTTCGCTTCGACCGTGGCGGATCGCTACTACGTCATGGAACATGGGCGTATCATTGACCAGTTCGCCAACGCTGAACTGGATGCCAATGTCGAGAAACTGCACGACTATCTCGGTGTCTGACAAAGCCGTTAGGGCAGGAAAGCAGGGAGGAATACGTCAATGAAACGATGGATGAGTTTGGCGGCCCTTGGCGTCGTTTTGGCCTGCGGTACCGCCAACGCGCAGCAGTTAAACGTGAAGATCGGCGTGCTCACAGATATGTCGAGCCTTTACGCCGATGCCACGGGTATTGGCTCCGTTATTGCGGCCAGACTGGCTGCGGCGGACTTCATGAAAGATCATCCTAATGTGAAGGTTGAAGTCGTTAGCGGAGACCATCAGAACAAGCCGGATATCGGCTCGCAGATCGCCAACCAGTGGTACGACGTCGACAAGGTGGACATGATCGTCGACGTGCCGAATTCGGGCGTGGCGCTCGCCATCAGCCAGGTCACGCGCGACAAGAACAAGGTCTTCGTTGGGTCCGGCCCGGCCACATCGGACCTGACTGGACCGAAGTGCAGCCCTAATACGGTGCACTGGACCTACGACACCTGGATGCTTGCAAACGGCACCGGCAAGGCGGTCGTCAAGACCGGTGGCGACACCTGGTTCTTCCTCACTTCTGATTACGCCTTCGGTCACGCGCTTGAACGCGACACCGTCGCGGTGGTCGAGAAGAACGGCGGCAAGGTTCTCGGCAAGGTTCGCCATCCAATCAACACCAACGACTTCTCGTCGTTCCTGCTGCAGGCGCAATCTTCCAAAGCCAAAATCATTGGCCTCGCCAACGCCGGCGGCGACACCATCAACTCGATCAAACAAGGTGCTGAGTTCGGTATTGTCAAAGGCGGGCAGAAATTCGCTGGCCTTCTTGTATTCGCCACTGACGTCGCCGCGCTTGGCCTGCCGACCGCGCAGGGCCTCGTCCTGACCGAAACCTTCTACTGGGATCTCAATGACGCGACCCGCGCCTGGACCAAGCGCTGGCACGCCGAACGTAATGCGTCCGGCAAGTACCCGGCAATGAATCAGGCCGGCGTGTATGGTGGCACACTTCATTACCTCAAGGCCGTTACGGCACTGAAGAGCGCTGCCGATGGCAAGGCCGTGGTCGCCAAGATGAAGGAGATGCCGACGGACGATCCGCTTTTCGGCAAAGGCACCATTCGGGCTGATGGCCGCAAGCTGCACCCGGCCTATCTCTTCGAAGTCAAGAAGCCGGAGGAATCAAAATATCCGGGCGATTTCTACAAGCTGCGTGCCACCATTCCGGCGGACGAGGCCTTCCGGCCACTGAACGAAGGCAACTGTCCGCTGGTGAGCGGCTGAAATTTCACTGATCTCTCAAAACAACAAGGAGGATGCACTCATGAGAAAAACACTGGGATTGGCGGCGCTGGCCGCCGTTCTCGCCTGCGGGGCTGCGAACGCCCAACAGTTGAACGTCAAGATCGGCGTGCTCAGCGATATGTCGAGCCTTTACGCCGATATCGGAGGCCCGGGCTCGGTCGCCGCCGCCAAGATGGCGATTGCCGACTTCACGAAAGATCATCCCAACGTGAAAGTTGAGATGATTAGCGGCGATCACCAGAACAAACCGGACATCGGTACCCAGATCGCCAATCAGTGGTTCGACGTCGACAAGGTCGACATGGTCATCGACGTACCGAACTCCGGGGTCGCCCTAGCGGTCAGCCAGGTCGCAATGAACAAGAACAAAGTGTTCATCGTTTCCGGTGCTGCCGCCTCTGACCTTACCGGACCGAAGTGCAATGCCAATACAGTGCATTGGACCTATGACACCTGGATGCTGGCGAACGGCACCGGCACGGCGATGGTGAAGACGGGCGGCGATAGCTGGTTCTTCCTCACCGCCGACTACGCTTTTGGTCACGCCCTCGAGCGCGATACCTCGGCCGCGGTCGAAAAGGCAGGCGGCAAGATCCTCGGCAAGGTTCGCCATCCGCTCAACACCAACGACTTCTCGTCGTTTCTGTTACAGGCGCAATCGTCGAAGGCCAAAGTGGTGGGCCTCGCCAATGCCGGCGGCGACACCATCAATTCCATCAAGCAGGCGGCCGAGTTCGGCATCGTCAAGGGCGGGCAGAAGTTGGCCGGCTTGCTCGTGTTCGCGAGCGACGTGAATGCACTCGGTCTCCCCACTGCGCAAGGTCTGACTCTGACCGAGACGTGGTATTGGGACGCGAACGATACTAATCGTGCGTGGACCAAGCGCTGGCATGAGGCGGGAGCGGGAGCCACCAAATACCCAACGATGATCCATGCTGGTGTGTATGCCGGCATCCTGCACTACCTAAAGGCGCGCCTGGACATGGGACCAGGCGAGCATGACGGCAAGAGCGTGGTTGCGAAGATGAAGGCAACGCCGACCGATGATCCGTTGTTCGGCAAAGGCACGATCGATGCGACCGGTCGCAAACGGCATGACGCTTACCTCTTCGAGGTTAAGCCGCCGGCCCAATCAAAGCATCCCGGTGATTTCTATACGCTGAAAGCCACCATTCCGGCCAAGGATGCTTTCCGCGACCCAAAGGACAGCAACTGCCCGCTGGTCGGCAGCTGATGGAGTAACAAGGAGGGGCGGGCTTCGGCCCGCCCTTTCGGCTCACGGAACGTTTGCATGTTCGAAATCTTCGGCATTCCTTCGCAGGCGCTGTTCGGGCAACTGTTGATCGGCCTGATCAACGGCTCGTTTTATGCGCTGCTCAGCCTGGGACTGGCTGTCATTTTCGGCATGCTCAACATCATCAATTTCAGCCACGGCGCCCAATACATGATGGGTGCCTTTGTCGCCTATCTGCTCCTGCAATATTCCGGCCTCGGCTACTGGCCGGCGCTGATCGTCGCGCCAATATTGGTCGGCATTACCGGTGTGATCGTCGAGCGGCTGTTCCTGCAATGGCTTTATAAGCTCGATCATCTTTACGGGCTGCTGCTCACGTTCGGCCTGGCGCTCATCCTCGAAGGCGTTGCACGCAATTATTTCGGCTCCGCAGGTCTGCCCTATACCGTCCCCGAATCCTTGCAGGGCGGCCGCAACCTCGGCTTCATGTTCCTTCCTAACTATCGGGCCTGGGTGATCGTCGCCTCACTGACTGTGTGCATTGGCACCTGGTTCGTCATTGAGCGGACACGGCTCGGCGCCTATTTGCGCGCCGCCACCGAGAATCCGACGCTGGTCCGCGCCTTTGGCATCAATGTGCCGCGCATGATCACGCTTACTTACGGCTTCGGCGTGGCCCTTGCCGCATTCGCCGGCGTTATGGCGGCGCCGATCTACAACGTATCCCCGCAGATGGGCTCGGAGCTGATCATCGTGGTCTTTGCGGTGGTGGTCATCGGCGGCATGGGCTCGATCCTCGGGGCGATCGTCACCGGTTTCGGATTGGGTGTGGTCGAAGGCCTGACCAAGGTGTTTTTCCCGGAAGCTTCGAACACGGTCATTTTTGTAATCATGGCAATCGTGCTGCTGGTTCGGCCGGCGGGCCTGTTTGGGCGGAGAGGGTGATGGAACGCGTCGTCGATCCGCTCGCCCAGAAGCCCTCTGCCTTGCGTACGCAAAGCGAGACCATCGCCTTTGGTGTCATGGTCGCGGCACTCGTGATCGCGCCATTTGTTACCTATCCGTTGTTCCTGATGCAGGCGATGTGCTTTGCGTTGTTTGCCAGCGCGTTCAATCTGTTGGTCGGCTATGTTGGCCTGCTGTCGTTCGGCCACGCGCTTTATTTCGGCTGGGCAAGTTATCTTTCAGCCCACGCCGCCAAGGTCTGGGGCCTCACGCCCGAACTTGCGATTTTGACCGGCACCGCGACTGCCGCAATTTTGGGGCTCATAGCCGGTTCGCTGGCGATCCGGCGCCAGGGTATCTATTTCGCCATGATTACGCTGGCGCTGGCGCAGATGATGTATTTCTTCGCAGTGCAAGCCAAATTCACCGGCGGCGAGGATGGCATACAGGGCGTACCGCGAGGCAACTTGTTCGGCCTTATCGATCTCAGGAATGAGATGACAATGTACGCCGTTGTGCTGATCATTTTCCTCGCCGGCTTCATGTTCATCTACCGAATTATCCACTCACCTTTTGGCGAAGTGCTCAAGGCCATCCGGGAGAACGAAGCACGCGCGATCTCGCTCGGTTACAAGACCGAGCGCTACAAGCTGGCTGCCTTCGTGCTTTCGGCTACGATTGCGGGGGCCGCCGGCGCCACAAAGGCGATCGTCTTGCAGCTCGCGTCTCTCACCGACGTGAATTGGCCGATGTCGGGCGAGGTCGTGCTGATGACGCTGGTCGGGGGTCTCGGTACCATCTTCGGGCCGGTTGCCGGCGCCTTTGTCATCCTGGTGATGCAGTTCAAGCTCGCGCCTATCGGCGAATGGGTGCTGGTCATACAGGGCGCAATTTTCGTGGCCTGCGTGCTGCTGTTCCGCCGCGGCATCGTTGGCGAACTCGCCCACCTACTTCGTATTCGCCTTTAAGCGAGGCCGATGAAATCACCATTGCAGCGACTTGATTGCATGACGGTGGCGACAGCAATTGCGGTCGTCGCGCTTGGGCAGCCCGCGATCGCGCAGGGCCTCAAGCATGGCGAAGAATTGCTTGTGAAAAATTGCGCATCGTGTCATGCGGTCGGCCGCAATGGCGAAAGTTCGAACAAGCTTGCGCCGCCATTTCGTACCCTCGGGCAGCGCTATCCGATCGAATCCCTGGAGGAGTCGCTGGGGGAGGGCATCATGTCGGGTCATCCGGACATGCCGGAATTCAAGTTTGACGCCAGGGATGTCGATGCCATCATTGTCTATCTGAAGTCCATCCAGCAGCGCTGAGCGCTGCGCTTCCAGCCAGAGTCGAATCAATCACATGCCCAGTACCTTGTTCACGCCGTTTCGTGTGGCGGGCCTCGAACTTGCCAACCGCATCGTAGTCTCGCCGATGTGCCAATACTCGGCCGACGATGGCTGCGCCAATGACTGGCATCTCATGCACCTCGGCATGCTGGCGCATTCCGGCGCTGCCCTTGTTGTCGTGGAGGCCACACACGTTGAAAGGCACGGCCGCATCACTCATGGTTGCCTGGGGCTGTATTCAGACGACAACGAATCCGCGCTGGCGCGTGTGGTGGCGCAAGCAAGGCGCATGGGCAGCGCGAAGTTCGGTATCCAGATCGCTCATTCCGGCCGCAAAGGCTCGGCCCAGCGCCCCTGGGAAGGCGCGGCCGCGCTGAAAGCCGAGGCCGACCCGTGGCCGACGATTGCAGCCTCGCCAATCCCCTTCGGCGAAGGCTGGCACACGCCGCGAGAAGTCACCGAAGCTGACATGGAGCGGGTCCGCGCAGCCTTCGTCTCGTCCGTGCAGCGCGCGTTGCGTATCGGGTTTGACGAAATCGAGCTGCATATGGCGCACGGCTACCTGGCACACGGCTTCATGTCGCCGATTTCAAACAAGCGCATGGACCAATACGGCGGTTCGTTCGAGAACCGCTTGCGGTTTCCGCTTTCGATCGCGCGCGCGGTGCGCGCGGTGGTCCAGAAAACGATTCCCCTCGGCGCGCGCATCACGGGAAGTGACTGGCGCGATGGCGGGCTGACGCCGGACGACGCTGTGGCGATCGCCCGGGCATTGAAGGGCGAAGGGATCGACTTCATCTGCATCTCGTCCGGTGGCGTCGCCGCCGACATCCGCAATCCCACCGAGCCGGGCTACAACGTGCCAATCGCCGCGCGCGTAAAAAAAGAAGCCGGGATTGCCACGCGGACTGTCGGGTTGATCGTGAAGCCCGAGCATGCCGAGGAAATCGTGGCCAGGGGCCAGACCGACATGGTCTCGATGGCGCGTTGCTTCCTCGACGATCCGCATTGGGGCTGGCATGCGGCTAAAACGCTGGGTGCAGAAGTGGCGCGGCCGCCGCAATATCAGCGCGCCGGGCCGAAGCTGTGGGCACCGGCCGCGGCGAAAGCGTGAAACGAATGTCCTAGATCACAGCGCCGCTTGCCGGATCGATCAGGTGCATGTGATCGATGTTGGCATGCAGCCGCATGGCGGATCCGGCATCGCCGGCGCTCTTGGGCTCGACCCGGCCACAAATTTCGGTGCCGTTGACCGTGAAGTACACCATCGTCTCCATGCCCATGGGTTCCACGACATCGAGCGTCGCCGTGAAATCACAGCCGTCGTCGCGCCCGTTGTTGCGCGGCTCGGTCATGTGCTCGGGGCGCAATCCAAGAACGAGCTCCTTTGCGGCGACCGGCCGATAGCGTCCTTCGTTTGCAGCCGGTACAGGAAAGGCGATGGCGTCCGAAATGCGCACGCGCAGACCGGCGCCGTTCTGTTCGAGCCGGCACGGAATGAAATTCATCGCCGGTGACCCGATAAAGCCCGCCACAAAGCGCGTACGCGGGTGGTGATAAAGTTCGTGCGGAGTACCGATCTGCTCGATGAGGCCCTTGTTCATGACCACAACCCGGTCAGCGAGTGTCATCGCTTCGACCTGATCGTGCGTCACATAAACGGTCGTTGTTTTCACCTTTTGATGAACACGCTTGATCTCGGTGCGCATCTGCACGCGTAACTTGGCGTCGAGGTTTGATAGCGGTTCGTCGAACAGGAAGACTTTCGGGTTGCGCACAATAGCGCGGCCCATGGCGACACGCTGGCGTTGCCCACCCGAGAGTGCCTTCGGCCGACGGTCGAGCAGTTCGGTGATATCGAGGATGCGGGCGGCGTGCTCAACCCGTTGGCGGATTTCCGCCTTCGAGAACTTGCGGAGCTTGAGACCGAACGACATGTTTTCGTAGGCCGTCATATGCGGATAGAGCGCATAATTCTGGAACACCATCGCGATGTCGCGGTCCTTCGGCGGGAGATCGTTGACCACTTCGCCGCCGATCGAGATGTTGCCCGAGGTGACTTCTTCCAGGCCGGCAATCATCCGCAATGTCGTGCTCTTCCCGCAACCGGAAGGGCCGACGAGCACCACGAACTCGTTGTCGGGGATGTCGAGATCGATCGCGCGTACGGCTTCGACATCTCCGAACTTCTTGACGACCTGATGCAGGGCAACTTCGGCCATGATGCTCAGCCTTTGGTGGCGCCGGCAGTCAGCCCGGCGATGTAGTAGTCCATGAGGAAGGCGTAGATGACGAGCGGGGGTGCGGCGGCGACCAGCGCGCCGGCCATCAGCATGCCCCACTTGTAGACATCGGCGCGAATGAGGCTCGTCACAGTGCCAACGGTGAGCACCTGCTGATCCGCCGAATAAAGAAAGGCCATCGGATAAACGAAGGCCGCCCACGACACAGTGAAGGCGAAGATCGTCGCAGCGATGATGCCGGGCAGGGCAACTGGAATGAAGATCTTCAGCAGCATCTGTATGTGTCCGGCGCCATCGATCAACGCAGCCTCATCGAGTTCCTTCGGGATCGACTGGAAATAACCGATCATGATCCAGGTGCAGAATGGGACGGTCAGCGTCGGATAGACCAGCACCATGCCCCAATAGGAATTGAGCAGGCCGAACGCTTTCACGATCTGGAACAAGGGGATGAACAGCAGCGTGTCGGGAACGAGATAGGTAAGAAATATTCCCGTCGCCAGAATGCTCGACCCCCAGAACCGCATGCGGCCGAGAGAGAAGGCGGCGAGCACGCTCACCACCATCGTGATCACGACGACGCAGGTGGTCACGATCGCAGTGTTCTTGAAGAAGATCAGGAAGTCGGTCTGCGTGAACAGGATCTTGAACTGATCAAGCGTGAATCCGTTGGCAACAATCCAGGGATTGGTCGCCATGTGGGCGACCTCGGCATCGCTCTTGAGCGCCGTGACCACCATGTAATAGGGCGGAATGAGGAAGAAGATCGCAAATATCACCAGGAACACGTAAGAGGTTATCAGCGCCCAGCGGCGATCGCGTTTGAGGCTCGCGCTCTTGCGGGCCGCGGGAGACGCCGGAATGGCCATCGTCGTCGAGGTCATCCGATTTCCCTCCCGCGCTTGCGCACGCCCCGCAGTATGAACACCGCCGCAATTGCCAGGATCGGAAACATGAACAGCGACGTGGCCGCACCGAGCGGCAGATCGCCGGACCGAATGCCGAGCAGAAAGGCGTAGGTTGCGAACACGTGCGTCATGTTACGCGGCCCGCCCGCGGTCATGATCTGCACGATGTCAAAATTGGCGAAGGTGACGATCAGCGAAAACAGCACCGTAATGGCGATGATGTTGTGCATCATCGGCAGAGTGATGTGGATGAATTTCTGCCAGGCATTGGCGCCGTCGATTGCCGCCGCTTCATAAAGCTGCTCCGGCACCGATTTGAGTGCGGCGAGGTACATGATCAGGAAGAATGGCGCGCCGTACCACACATTCACCAGGATCACGGAAAAGCGTGCCCAGTACGGGTCGCTCAGCCACGGGATTTCGCCCAAACCGAGGCCCTTCAGAACCCAGTTGAATGCCGAATGTGTCGGATCGAACAGCCACCACCAGCCAAGCGACGACAGTGCCAGCGGGATGACCCACGGAACGAGCAGCATGCCACGCCACTTGCGCTGACCCTTGCTCGGAAGATTGTTGATGAGATGGGCGGTGATCAAGCCAATGAGGGCCTTGAAGAAGACGGCGGACAGCGCGAAGATCGCCGATTGCTGCATCACCATCCAGAAGGCGTCGCGCGATAGCAGATAGCTGAAATTGCCGAGGCCAATGAAACGTGTCTGCGCCTTGTTCAGCATCGACAGGTAGATCGAGTAGAAAGTGGGATATACGACGAGGCAGGTGATGATCGTGATCAGGGGCAGACAAAACAGGAAGGCAATCGTCGAACGTTGGCGGAGAAATTTGCCAAACCCACTCCGCGCGGTGCGCGCAGCGCCCACGCGTTGCAGGCCGGGAACCCAGGTCTGGACTGTGTCTGCCATGCGGCTGTTCTCGACCGGATAACGGTCGCCTCTCGCCGTGGTTCAGCATTCTGCATGCCGGCCAGAACGGCCGGCATGCAAATCGTCTCGATGCCTATCGAAACTCAGGCGCGCAGCGTTCCCTCGAGCTCTTTTTCCGCCCACTTGATGACGTCGTCGAGCTTCTCATTGCCTTGCGTGAACTTTGCCACCATCACGGTGTTGATCGCCTGATTGTACATCTGGGCGCCGACTTCCGAACGCGCAGGTGCGCCGAACATCGAGGTTTGCTCGTCGCCACGCGGCGGATAGCTGTACACCACGCCCTTCGGCGGCTCGACGGTCTTCCATGTGTCGAGGTCGTACATGCTCTTGAAGGAGGGCAGGTCGTAGCCGATCGAGGCGGCGACCAATTGGGCCATCGATTCCTTTTGCGACATATGGAGCAGGAGATCCTTGCCCGCCGATTTGTTCTTCGAGAAGCTCCACAGACCGTAGAATTGCGGAAGCTGTCCGACGAAACGCCCTTTCGGGCCCTTCGGCATGGAATGTAGCCAGATGTTTTCCGCAACCTTCGGATTGTCGCGCTTGGCGACGGCCCAGGAGCTTGGCGGGTTCATGATGCCAGAGCCCTTGCCGGAAATGATCCAGCGGTTGTTGCCGGCGTCATCCCACGCGTAAACCTCAGGCGGATTCACCGCCATCAGCTTTTTCAGATACTCCATCACTGTGCGGGTTTCGTCCGAGTTAATCTTGATGTTGTCCTTCTCATCGATCATGACCACGCCGAAGGACTTGAACAGCGCGCCGACCCAATCGACCGCGTCACTGGTCTGTCCCATCGGCAGTCCGACGGGGTAGCCCGCCTTGTGCAGTTTCTGCGCGGTCTCGAGATAAAGGTCCCACGTCCATAGATCTGTTTTGGCCTTGTCGTATTTCGACTCATCCGCCGGGAACATGTCGACCAGATCGATGCCGCAGTGTTCCTTGTAGAGGTCGAAGCGCGACTGACACGGCTTGACCTGGCTGCCGATTGCAGTCGGGATACCGCGCCAGGTGCCTTTGATCTTGGCAAGATATTCAGCAACCGGGCTGATCGGGCCATACTGCTTGATCAGCTGATCGGCCACGTCGTTGAGCGGCTCAAGAAGCCGTTCGTGGATCCGGATGTTCCAGTCACGGTGGGACATGATGTCGTGGCCCGTGCCGGCTTGCGCTTCGGCTGCGGCCGTCAACTTGTCCTTTTCGCCTTGCGATGTGATGTAGTCGATGTGGACATCGACCTTGTTCTTTTCGCCCCACTCCTTGCAGATCTTATCAAGCGTCTTGTTGGCGCCGGGCACCCAGTGGTCCCAGCAGCCAAGCGAGAGCGTGCCGGCGGCATGGACGCCGCTGACGTACGGCGCGGTAATGACCGCCGCGGAACCGAGGGCGGCGGTTTTGAGAACGGCACGGCGTGATAGGCGTGAACTTCCCATGTTATCCTCCCGGATGGTGATTTCTTCTTTTTTCTCTTTATGAAACGATACTCTCGCCTCGCGCAGACGCCTAGCCACTAAAGTATCGGACGGCGGAAAAATCGCATTACTTTCGCAGCGCAACACCCCGGGCGAACCAGGAAGGTGCCCGATGGGCGGATGGCCGAAATTCGATGCAATGCGGCGGATACGCCCGTATTGTGCGCCGGCCGAAGCCCGCACATGACTCCCCCCCCCTGCAAAAGACACCCCGCAAATTTCGAGCGATTGCCGGATCTGCGGGCGGCAATAGCAATTCCTGATGGAAAACTTCGTTTTCCTCGCGGTTTTGTTCGCTGCTGCCTGCCATGCCGGCTGGAATGCGCTGATCAAGGTCGGGCTCGATCCGCTGTCGACCACGACCCTGATCTCGCTCGGGGCCGGCTTGGTGGCCCTGGCGCTTGTGCCGCTGGTGGGCGTGCCGGCCTGGGCGGCCTGGCCTTGGCTGATCGCATCAGTCGTTGTCCACCTCTGCTATTTTGCATCGTTGATCGAAAGTTACCGTACGGGCGATCTCGGGCAGGTCTATCCGATCGCCCGCGGATCAGCGCCGCTGATGACGGCGGCTGCCACCACCGTCTTCATTGGAGAGAAATTGAGCCTGATCGGATGGACCGGGGTTCTATCGCTTGTGGCGGGGGTGCTGCTGCTGTCGGCGCGTGGCGGGCGTGGACTTGCCGAAGTCGACCGCCGTGCCGTCGGTTTCGCGCTCTTCACCGCGCTCACCATCTGCGCCTATTCAGTGGTGGATGGCATCGGCGCTCGGCTGTCCGCCAATCCGAACGCGTATTCGCTCTGGCTCTTTATCGGCATTGCCGTGGTGATGTTGCCATATGCGATCTACCGCGACGGCCCCGAGGTCATTCCGGCGATGCAACGTTTCTGGAGGCGCGGGCTTGCCGGAGGCGCACTGCAGCTTCTTTCCTACGGGATCGCGATCTGGGCGATGACGTTGGCGCCGATCGCCATCGTTGCAACCTTGCGCGAAACCAGCGTGCTGTTTGGCGCCGTCATTGCCGTGGTGGTGCTTAAAGAGCCGCTGCGCGCCGCGCGCATCGTTGCCGCATGTCTCATCGTTTGCGGGTTGATTCTGATCCGCCTGCAGTAACGATTACAGTTTAAGCTCAGGGTATTCCCGTTCAAGCCGCGCGAGGTCGCTCTCGGTATCGACGTCCCAGAGTGGTGACTGCTCGGTCAGGATGAGACGCTGCCCGATGATACGTGCGCGTGTCTCGGAGAGCACGGTCTTTGTGCCCCAGGCGATTCCTGCAAACAATGGTGGCTGCGCCGAGCGCGTGCCGATCAGGACATAGCCACCGTCCTCGGCAGGAATGAGGATAACGTCGGTGCCGTTGCGCAGCGCGTTGGCTGCCCCGCGGAGATGCACTTCGGTCAGCGCGGGGCAATCGGTACCGATGACCAGAGTCGGGCCACTGCCGGCGGCCGTCGCCGCCAGCATTCGCGCGCCAATGTCGCCTTCGGGCTGCCGCCTGAGCGTGATGCGTGAGCGCGCGACAAGTTTGAGGAACGAGTCATGCGTGCCGTCGGGCGCACACCATATTGTCACTGGACCCACATCGGCGGCGAGGGCGGTGGCCACGGCCCGTTCGGTCAGGCGTTCCTGCAGCACTGCCGCTGCGTGTGCTCCGATCGTGGGAATGAGACGAGTCTTGGCCAGCCCCGGGACAGGGGCTTTCGCAAGGATCGCGATGGACACGGCACTATTGTTCGGCGGAGGCATAGCCGTAACGTCGTGCAAGGCGGGCAGGGTCCGCGCCAAAGAAGTATGCGAGTCGCAATCGCCACATCAAAAAAATGGTGCGGAGCATCCCGTGTTCTCGCCAGCGACGCGCGGAGGTGGTGACGCGGGCGCGAATGCAGAAGGGACGGCTGATGCGCTTGAGACGCATGGAAAGCGCAATGTCTTCCATCAACGCGATCGATGGAAAGCCCCCGACGGAATCGAAGGCTGCGCGGGTGACGAACAAGGCCTGATCGCCCGTCGCAATTCCGGTCAAACGCGAGCGCAGGTTCATCATGAACGCGATGAAGCTTAGCAATGCGCGACGGTCAAACCGCACGTCAAAGCGTCCCCAGGCGCGCCCCGATTTTGCGAGACCCTCATATATGAGCGTATCGGCATTGTCGGGCAGCCGCGTGTCGGCGTGCAGAAATAACAGAACGTCGCCGCGTGCGACTGCGCGACCCGCGTTCATCTGCGCCGCGCGCCCCCGCTCTGCGGCAAGCACGCAGTCGGCGAGGCGCCGCGCCAGCGTCCGTGTGCCGTCCCGGCTCCCGCCATCCACGACGATCACCTCGGCGCCTCGGTCGCGATAGGGCGCAAGCGCAGTCAGCGCAGTTTCGATACCGGCGGCTTCATCCAGCACGGGCATGATGATGGACAATGCGGTGCCGCTCATTCGGCTGCTTCTTTCAATGCGCCGCCACAACTCGAGCCTTGCCCGGCTGTGCACCCATAGCAGTGGCCTGCGACACGGATGGGATTGTCCTCGATCGTACCGTCGAGCAGATCGGCCAGGTGCACGCGGCGGTGCGGGCCGCGCGCCATCGGCAGGTCCAGCATCTGGTTGAAGTCGCAGTCATAGACATAGCCGCGCCAATCCACCGAAATCAGATTGCGGCACATGACGCCGCCGAGATTGGCGTCGAGGTGAGCATCCTGCAGAAGCCCAAGATAGCTTTCGAATTCGCCATTGGTCACGAGTGTCGAGCCGAAACGTTGAATGGGCATGTTGGCGAGGACATAAAGCTTGTTGAACACGATACCGTATTGTTCGCCGAGCACGCGCTTATAGTCGGCCTCGAGCGCAGCCTGAGCCGGCGGAAGCGACGGACCCTGCGGATTGTAAACAAGATTGAGTATGAGCGATGGATGACGTCCGTAGTCGAGTGCGTTCAGGCGCTTGAGGCCACGGATCGAACCGTCGAAGACACCCTTGCCGCGCTGCCGCTCGACATTGTCTTGCAGATAGCATGGCATCGACGCGACGATCTCGACGCACTCGCTTGCCAGAAATTCTGCGGTGTCTTCCTGGCCCGGCTGTTCCAGAATGGTGAGATTGCAGCGGTCCATGACTTTGACGCCGAGTTTGCGTGCTTCGTGCACCAGCCGGCGAAAATTCGGATTTAGTTCCGGCGCGCCGCCGGTAATGTCGAGAGTCGAGATCCTTTGATGCGCAAGAAATTCCAATACCAGGTCAGCGATATCGCCCGGCATTTCTTCGGTTCGCGTGGGGCCGGCATTGACGTGGCAATGGAAACACGACTGGTTGCAGCGATAGCCGACATTGACCTGCAATGTTTCCAGCCTGCCGCGGCGGATCGCCGGAAAGGAAATCTGCTCGAGCAACGGAAGCATATCGCGCATTGATGGCCTCGATCGCGCAACTTGCCATGAAGCCTGCGCCGGCGTCATCCCGGCAATCAAACAAATGTGAGAAATCCTGCAGGGTTCATCGTGCCAGCGCGGTTGTTACCGGAGATGCAATGCCGATACGACCGTAGCCCGGCAGCTTCAGGCCGGGGTAGCGCAGGTCGAGACCGGCCACCAGGCCCAGGACATTCACTTCTATGCCTTCGATCCAGCCGACCTTGATGCCGGCATAACCATTGAGATTGATCTCCAAACCGGTGCCGCTATCGGTCCAACCGGCATAAAAACCGTGGCGGAAATCGCGCCCGATGGCATTCGGGGGCAATGCCACGCCAAGCTCCGGAACCGTACGCAGGATCGCAGCGGTGAAGCTGTTGCTGTTCGGGCCCGGCCAAATCCGGTAGTCGCCGGTCTGTGCGTAGTCGTAGGCCTTCACGGTCTTTTCGATGCGCGGGATCAGGGTCTCGGCCTCCGCGCCGGTGATATCCGCGAGCATGACGGGCTTGTTGCCGTACCAGAGACCGTCAACCGGCCAGTTATTGAGACGCACGGGCTCGCCCCAGCCGACCACGTCATAGCGCGTCCAGCGCTTTTCATCCGCGCGCTTGAGCACGATCCAGCTGTGCACGGAGAAAACGCCCTTCCAGGCGCCGGCGGTGCCGGTGAAAATAACCACGCGCGCGGGAGCAAAATTGGCCGCTGCCGGCAGCATGCCGGTGCTCGACCAGTCGGCATCGCGCCACGAGCGCGGGTCATTGCCGACCAAGTAAGCGGCAGCTCGGGCGAGGATGGGTGCGAGGAACAGGAGAAAGAAAACAAGCATGAGAGTCTTACGGCGTCCGCGTGGTTGGGGGAGTGGCATGGCCCGGCAATTATAGGCGCTTTCCGGCCTAAACGTGGCGACTAACGCAGCTGTGAGCGTAGATATTAACGCCGTGCTGCTGTCGCAACGGCAACCAGAAAACGGCTGCCGGCACGCGAAAGATCATCAAAAGTTAGCCGCCGCCGTTGACCCGGGCGCCGGGCAAATCGTGCAACGGGCGGCACGTGGACGAAACTTGCAATCCGCGGACCGTCTCGCGCCGCTGCCTCGGCCGCGCGCCAGCAGAGATAGTTGCATAGATAGCGTCCCGCATCACGAGAGACAACGAGCGGGACACGCGCGGTTCGGCTGGCGGCGAACAGATGTCGCGCCCGCGCGGGCAAGGCCATAGCCGCCGGTCCGCCTTTGACGATCGTATGTCGGTGCAGCGATTGTCCGGATACATCGGGAAGAAGCGCCAGCGCATTGCGCGCGCGCGTTTCGATGCGCAACGTCTTCGCACGCGGCGCAAGTCCAAACATCAGCAGGGCATCGGGTTTGTGCCTGGCGATCAGTTTTGGCAGTTCACGATCCACGGTTTCGTAGCTCGTTTGAAAGATATGCGTGACAATCGTCACGTCGCTGAGAGCCGGCCGGCGCATGCGCGCAAGCCGTTCAACCAACGGCCCCGTCGGATTGAATGGCGCGCCCGGAAACGGCCCGAACCCGGTAATGAGAACGGTGGTCATACGCCCAGCAGCGCCGCGATCTCTTCCACGGCAAGTGTCGGCGCGAGCTTGCCCGCCGCGACCTGGGCCTCAGCCTGGCGCAATTTTGTGCGGACCGATGCGTCACTGCGCAGACGAGCCGTAAGCCGCTCCTCCAGCATGGTCCACATCCATTTCACCTGTTGCTCTCGTCGACGCGTCTCCAATTCCCCTGAGCCGGTCATTTTCTTCTTGTGGGCGAGGACCTGCGCCCACAATTCGTCGATCCCGCGTTGCGTCAGCGCCGAATAGGTGGTCACCGGAGGCGACCAGGTCGACGATTGCGGTGTCAGGATATTGAGTGCGGCGCGATAGTCCGCCGCCGCCCGCCGGGCGCGCTCGATATTGTCGCCATCGGCTTTGTTGACGGCGATCATATCGGCGAGCTCGACGATGCCCTTCTTCAGGCCCTGCAATTCGTCGCCTGCGCCCGGGAGCATCAATACCAGGAAGAAATCGGTCATATCGGCGACGGCGGTTTCCGATTGGCCGATGCCGACGGTCTCTACCATCACGACGTCGTAGCCGGCAGCTTCGCAAACCAGCATGGTCTCACGCGTCTTGGCAGCAACACCACCGAGCGTTCCGGAGGAGGGCGATGGCCGCACAAACGCATTGGGGTCAACGGCGAGCTGCGCCATGCGCGTTTTGTCGCCGAGGATCGACCCACCGGTTCGCGTCGACGATGGATCGACCGCCAGCACCGCGACCTTGTGGCCTTTGCCCGTGAGATAAGTGCCAAGGACGTCGATCGTCGTTGATTTGCCGGCGCCTGGCGCGCCGGTAATGCCGAGGCGCACAGCCTTGCCTGTAAGAGGCAGCAACTCCTGCACTAGATGATGTGCGGTTTTGCGGTGATCGCCGCGTTTGCTTTCGATCAGGGTGATCGCGCGGGCCAATGTCGCGCGGTCACCGGCGCGGATACCGCGGACGAGATCGGAAGGTGGGAGATTGCGCGAAGCCATCGGTTTGCCTAGCGCGGTGGCCCTGAAGCATCGTCGGCAAGGCGAAGCACCAGGCCACCTTCGCTCTTCTGTCGTGCGTCGGTGGCACGCGCAAAGGCAATCAATTGCGCGCGTGTTGTGATACGGCATTGCGAATCATTGGTCTTCTTGCATTCGCGTGCACGCGTGACCCCGTCGGCGTCGTCTTCGTCAATTGCGGTGACCTGGAAAACGCCTTCAGCCAGTTTATGCGCGACCGCATATTCGATGATGTTGGGACGCTTGGCCGCCGCGCTCTGCACGATATAGGCGCGGCCCTCGAACCGATGCACAGTAAAGACGGTGACGTCAGTCATTCCACCGCCAGCATGGACATATCGTTCACCGTCCCACTTGAACGACGCCTGTTCGGGCTCGTCCACGAAGCCCTTTCGCAGCGAGTAAAACTGAAGTCGCACGTCCTTGCCGAACAAAGGCTGTGCGTCCGTCAGGATCGGACCATCCGAATCCACGCAGCCCGTCAACGACAGCGCGCAAAGTGCGGCCGCGGCCGCGCGGACAAACAGTCGGCTCACTCGGCAGCCTCTTTGCCGTGTCCGAGACGCTTGTTGAGAGTCTTGAGAAGTTTTTCGGCGGCTTCTGCGATCACGGTGCCTGGTGGGAAAATCGCTTCCGCACCGGCCTGCGCCAGCGCGTCGTAATCCTGCGGAGGCACCACGCCACCAACCACAATCATGATGTCGTCGCGTCCCTGTTTGGCGAGTTCCGCCTTTAATTCAGGCACCAGCGTAAGGTGAGCCGCGGCAAGCGAAGACACACCAAGAATATGCACGTCGTTCTCGACGGCCTGTCGGGCCGCTTCGGCCGGCGTCGCAAAAAGGGGACCAATGTCGACATCGAATCCCAGGTCGGCGAAAGCGGAAGCAATCACCTTCTGGCCGCGGTCGTGGCCGTCCTGTCCGATCTTGGCCACCAACAGGCGCGGGCGGCGGCCTTCGGCAGCCTCGAAGGCCTCAACGGCAGTGCGGACACGTTCGACGGCGCCGGTCATGCCGACCTCCCGCTTGTAAACTCCGGTGATCGCCTTGATCTCGGCGCGGTGGCGGCCGAAGACCTTTTCCAGCGCCGATGAAATTTCACCAACCGTCGCTTTCGCGCGCGCGGCATCGATGGCAAGTGCCAGAAGATTGCCGTTGCCCCCGTCAGCGGCACGGGTGAGGGCGTCGAGTGCTCCCTGCAGGGCTGCCGGATCGCGCTCCGCTTTCAGGCGTTGAAGCTTGTCGATCTGGCGGGCGCGGACAGCCGAATTGTCGATTTTGAGCACTTCGATCGGCGCTTCATCGGTTGGCGGATATTTATTGACGCCGATGACCGCCTGCGCGCCGGCGTCGATGCGCGCCTGCGTCTTGGCGGCGGCCTCCTCGATGCGCAATTTGGGAATACCCGCTTCGATTGCCTTGGCCATACCGCCCAATGCCTCGACCTCTTCGATATGAGCCCAGGCTTTGTGCGCAAGTTCATAGGTCAGACGTTCAACGTAGTGAGAGCCGCCCCACGGATCGACGATGCGGGTGGCGCCGGCTTCCTGTTGCAGAACAATCTGTGTATTGCGCGCGATGCGGGCGGAAAAATCCGTCGGCAAAGCGAGTGCCTCGTCGAGCGCATTGGTGTGCAGCGACTGGGTCTGCCCCTGAGTTGCCGCCATCGCTTCGATCATGGTGCGGGCAACGTTGTTGAACACGTCCTGCGCTGCCAGCGACCAGCCCGACGTCTGACAGTGGGTACGCAACGACAATGAGCGCGCGTCTTCGGGGTTGAAAGGCTTCATCAGCTTCGCCCACAGCATACGGGCGGCGCGCAGCTTGGCGATCTCCATGAAATAATTCATGCCGATCGCCCAGAAAAAGGAAATACGAGGCGCGAACTGATCGATCGTGAGACCGGCTTTCAGCCCGGCGCGCACATACTCGACGCCGTCAGCGAGTGTGTAGGCAAGCTCGAGGTCCTGCGTCGCTCCGGCCTCCTGCATATGATAGCCGCTGACCGAAATCGAATTGAATTTTGGCATCTCGGCCGAAGTGAATGCGAAGATGTCGGAAATGATACGCAGGCTCGGATCGGGCGGATAAATGTAGGTGTTGCGCACCATGAATTCTTTGAGGATGTCGTTCTGGATTGTCCCCGACAACTTCTCGTGCGGCACGCCCTGTTCTTCAGCAGCGACGATGTAGAGCGCGAGCACCGGCAGCACCGCGCCATTCATCGTCATCGATACGCTCATCTGATCGAGCGGAATGCCCGAGAACAGCGTGCGCATATCGTAGATCGAGTCGATCGCGACACCTGCCATGCCGACGTCGCCCGACACGCGCGGGTGATCGCTGTCATAGCCGCGGTGGGTGGCGAGGTCGAAGGCGATGGAAAGTCCCTTCTGCCCGGCGGCAAGGTTGCGCCGGTAGAATGCATTGGAATCCTCCGCCGTGGAGAAGCCGGCATATTGGCGGATCGTCCAGGGCTGCGCCGCGTACATCGCGGGGTAGGGGCCGCGCAGAAAAGGCGGCTTGCCGGGGTACGTGTCGAGGAAGTCGAGCCCGGCGAGATCCTGTTCGCCATAGACAGGCTTCACCGCAATGCCTTCAGGCGTCAGCCAGGGGACAGACGAACCCGCGCCGACCGGCGTGTCCGTGTCAGCGAAGTCGACCTTGGCGAAGTTGGGCACCTGACTCATTTGACGTCCAGGATACCACGTGCGGCCTGCAAGGTCGAAACCACGTCACAGCCAACGTAAATGAAGCTCTTGATGCCGGCCTGCCGCCAATCGGCTTCGTGTTCCCCGGGTCGTCCGGCGAGATGGACAATGGCGCCGGCGGCTGCCAGCTCCCTGGCCGCGGTGGCTGCCTCGCGCTCATAAACTTTGTCGGACGAGCATAGACAGGCGAGTTTTGCGCCGGAGGTTCGGAAGGCGGCGATCATCGCCGGCTGATCCTTGAAGCCATCGTTGCTGAGTGCTTCGATGCCGCCGGCTTCGTAGAAATTCCTGGCGAAGGTCGCGGGCGCGGTGAAGTCCGGCAACTTGCCAAGATTGGCGAGGAACACTTTTGGCCGCGCGCCGGTTTTCGCAAGCGTCCGGTCACTTGCATCGCGCAAAGCCTCGAATGGCTCCGCCAGCCGGATTTGCGGGAGTGCCTCAAACGTGATGGCAGCCTTCGGCGCAGGTACCGCGGGGTGCGGGACATCGAGGACGGCGACCGGCAATTCGCCAAGGTTGGGATAGTCGCTGGTCCCGGTGATGGCGTCCTTGCGCCGCGCTGTTGCTGCTTCGCGTGCAGTCCGCGTCGCCGCGATTCTATTCTGGATCAGTCCCTGTTCCAGTGCGGCCGCGGCCCCACCCGCCGCTTCGATCTCCTGAAACAGCGTCCACGCCGCCTGCGACATTTGGGTCGTCAGAGCCTCGATGCCTCCGGAGCCGGCTGCCGGATCGCTGACGCGGAACAGATTCGATTCCTCGAGTAGAATGAGCTGCGTATTACGCGCGACGCGCCGCGCGAAAGCGTCGGGCAGGCCAAGCGCGGCGGTGAACGGCAACACGCTGATCGCGTTCGCGCCCCCGACGCCGGCCGCGGTGACCGCGATGGTCGCGCGCAACATGTTCACGTAAGGGTCGCGCCGGGTCAACATACGCCAGGCGGTCTCCGCGGAGACAAACGCGGGCTGCGGCTTCAACCCGCACGCCTGCTCGATGCGCGCCCACAATTTCCGAAGCGCGCGAAATTTGGCGATCGTCAGGAATTCATCGGCGTCGGCTGCCATCAGAAACGAGATCTGCTGCCGCGCCTGCGCGAGCGTAAAACCGCTCGCTTCGAGTAAACGCAGATAGGCAACGCCGGTCGCGAGTGTGAAGGCGAGTTCCTGCGCCTCCGAGCCGCCGGCCTCATGCACCGCGCGTCCATCGGCGCGCAGTAGATGAGCTTTATCGAAACCCTTCGCGCGCACGTCCTTCGCCGTCGCGCCGGCGCGTGCCAATAACTCAGGCCATGGCAGAAGCGCGCTTCCCGTCCGAGCCATGTCGCCGATGGGGTCCAGCCCGAAATCAACCGTCAGCTTTCCCGGATCAAGCTTGCGCGCATCGACAAGCTCCATCATCAGGTTCGCGACTGGCCGGCCGGCAAACGGGCTTGTTTCGATGCGAAGCGGGATCAGATCAAGCATGACGCCTGACAGAGTGCGGTCGAGCGAGGCGGTATCGTTCGCGACCACACCGTAGCCGCGGGCTGCCGGCGCTCCGGCGAAGACCAGACACAAGCCGGCCGCACCATTTTCCAGATCCTGCAGTGCTTGCACGTTTGCAGCGGCCGGGTCGGGGTGGTCGATGCGCTGCATCAAGGCCCAGGACGTGCCCGGCGCGCGCCCGGCAACCGGTTTTGCCCCCGCCGCGCGCCCATAGAGCGGTTCGACCCGCAGGCCATCGTAAGTATGGGCCACCAGCCGCTTGTCGAAGGCGGCACCCTTGAGCGCGGCCTCGACCAGTTTGCGCCACTCCGCCTGGGTCGTGCGCGGGAATTCGGCGGCGAGCGGTAAATCGTCAGTCATGCCGGCAAAATGGCACAGTCGGCTCGATCCGACCACATATCAGCGACCCGATGCGGCTAGAGCAGGCGATGAATGCCCTCCGCGTCTACTGCCTTGGCGGCCTCGTCCACCCGCCGCCCGGCGATCACGCGATCTCCGGCGATTTCAGCCAGCGGAACCAGCACGAAAGCACGTTCGAACAAGCGCGGATGCGGCAGCGTCAGGTTGGGCCCGTCCAAAATCAGGTCATCATAGGCAAGAATGTCGATGTCGGCGGTACGCGGGCCGTTGCGCTTTTCATGGGCGCGGTCACGGCCAAGCCGCAGTTCGATCTCCTGAGCCCGCGCCAGCAACTCATGCGGGGTCAGTGTGGTTTCGACTGCGATGGCAACGTTGATGAAGTGCGGCTGGTATTTGAAGCCCCACGGCGGCGTCTGATAGTCGGCTGACCGGGCGATCAAACGGATCTGTTTGCCGTCGCAGAGCAAAGCGATAGCGCGGTCGAGAATGGCCCGGCTGTTTCCGACGTTGCCACCAAGCGCGAGCAGCGCCTCAGCCATGACGGCTCCGCACGAGCGTCACGCCGACATCGTTGAAGGTCGCGGAAATCGGAGCGTGCGGCTTGTGGATTGTGATCCGGACCGAGCGCACACGCGGAAAAGCCGCAAGGATAGAATCCGCGACCCGGCCGGCGGCCGCCTCGATCAAGCGGTAACGCTGCGTGCAAAACGCCTCGCTCGCACAATCGACCACCTTGTCATACGAGACCGTGTCCATGACCTTGTCCGAACGGGCGGCAGCCGAAAGATCGATCTCAAGGTCCAGGTCGAGTGTGAAGGTTTGCCCAACCTTGGCCTCATGGGCCATCACGCCGTGATTGGCGTGCAGCGCGAGTCCTTTTATGAAAATGCGATCACTCATGGCGCGCCCTCGATCGCGGTGCGCACGCGTAGCGCCTGCACGGTTTCCGCAACGTCATGGACGCGCACGATGGCCGCGCCTTTTTGGACTGCCAGGAGATGGGCGGCGATCGAGCCGCCGATACGTTCGGCCGGCGTCGATGGCGTCACCGTATTGATGAATCGTTTGCGCGAGGCTCCGACCATGAGGGGCAGACCGAAACGCTTGAACTCGGCAAGTCTTGCAAGACAGGTCATGCTTTGCTCCGGAGTCTTGCCAAAACCGATGCCCGGATCGAGCACGATGTTCGTGTGTGCGATGCCGGCGCGGGCCGCGATCTCCAGCGAGCGGGAAAAAAAGGCCAGCACATCGGCAACGATATCGATCGCAGCATCGGCCGCCTCGCGATTGTGCATCACGATCACTGGAACGCCGCGCTTGGCGACGAGTGGTGCAATATCGGGATCGCGTTGCAGGCCCCAGACGTCGTTGACAATGGCCGCGCCCTGGTCGAGTGCCCAGGTTGCAATCGAAGCCTTGATGGTGTCGATCGACACCGGCAGGCCGAGCTTGACGACCTCCGGCAAGACCGGCGCCAGCCGCGCCTTCTCATCGTCAGTCGATACCGGCACTGGATCACCGTAGGGCCGCGTCGATTCCGCACCGATATCCAGAATGTCGGCGCCTTTCTGAGCCATTGCGGCCGCGTGGGCGACCGCCACAGTGGGGTCCATGAACTGACCGCCGTCCGAGAAGGAATCCGGCGTCACATTGAGGACGCCCATGACCAGCGGCCGGCCGAGCGAAAACAGGGCCGCAAGTGTGTTTGACGCAGATTTTAGCGTGGTTCCCGTGGCTTTCTCGAGGCTTCGGACGCTTCCCATGTGAGTCGCTTTGCGCGGTCAGCGCGAGCCTGTCAAGCAGGCGTCAGCCCGTCAGTAGGTGATCTTGAGCGGTAAAGTCCTGGCGTTCTCGATCCAACGCTTAACGACTTTTTCCGACGGCAACAGGCGAACCAGTTTTTTCCTTTTATTGGCGTCGGCCATCGCCTTGGCGAGGTTGCCGGGATTCCGATACTTGAGCTCTTTTACCGTATCGACGCCGGCGGCCTGCAGGAGTTCGGCATATTCCTTGCGGACGCCCTTGATGCGCATACGGTCGGCGATGTTGGCCCAACACAACAGCTGCTTCTCGTCGAAACCGGTCTTCTCGGCGAGGGACTTCCGTCCTCGAACCGTCCGGGCAGCCTCGAGCAGGCGGTCGCTCGACCTAATTCCCACCGACTTGAGAACCACGGCGACCTCGCCGTCGATCCCCTCTATATCGGTGATGGGATAGGACATTCGCGTTACCTCCGCCTTTTCTTCTGCTTGGCCGTATCGTCGAACGGTTCAAACAAATTGACTAAGTCCCGGAATCGAACCGACGATTTCTCCAACTGCATCGTCGCCGATCTTTTCGCGGGCATAGGCGATGGTCTCGCGGGTAACGCCCTGCACTTGCCCCATACTCAGCCCGGCCGCCATCATCTTGGTACCAGCGCCCATGATGCCCCCCATGAAGCCGCCAGCCTCGGATTGCTGTGCTAACAACGCTTCCGCACCGGGAAGCCGGTCAATGAGAGCCTGCACCTTGTCGGTCGGCCCTTCCTTGCGCAGGAAGTCGAGGATAATGCCAACCGCTTTTTCTGCGGCACTTCGTTCGACGCCGATGTTGGCGACGAGACGCCCGATCAGCTCATCCATGATTACCTCACGCCCCCCGCACTTGTGGCGGAATTGCGGTCATATTGAACGCCGTTTTGCGCGATGACAAGCATGATGCCGTCGCAATTGCGTTTGATCACGTCGTGTTGCGAATGGCACGGCGGCCACAGTCAAGCGAGAAATGAATCGCGCGACGAAAAATAATCACAATGCAATGCGCCGCACCCCGGTTTCCGCGATGCGGTAAGTACGCCTATTCCGAAGATATTGTCCGGTGACGGTAGCGACCAGGTGATGGTCGGCGACGACCGTGTGTTCAACAAGCAACGCTCAAAACTTATCCGTAGTTCTACCATCCGTAGTTTGCCAATTTGGTGGCGGCAACCGACCGTGTATGCTTAAAAAATCGCCAAAGAAGAAGAAATATACCGCCCCGGTCCGATTTGGCCCGCGTATAGCGCGGCATCGTGGGGATGTTCAGTCGGACACGGGTTGCGTGAGTTACAGAGGGTGACGTCGATGAAGTCGATCAGGGGTTCGCGTATCGTTGTCGTTGCCGACAGCGAGCATGGTCACATCCTGGCTGCGCGCTTGCGACGAATGGAAGTCGCAGAAGTCACAGCGGTGGCTGGTATCGAGGAAGCGCGACGATTGTGTCAGTCGGGCTGCGCCGATGCCTGCCTGGTGGCTGTCGGCGATGCAGTCCCCGATTGTGTCCCTACGCCGGAAAGTGACGCACCGGGGCGATCCTGCGGCGTTCCATCGCTGATGGTCGTTCCCGTGGTCACGCCGCACTTGCGGCGGACCTCGCGCCGTTGCGGCTACCTGGCCGCTCTCCCGGCGACGATGCCTCCGCGCATGCTCTATCGCCGCATTGGCGCTGCCCTTCAGCGTCGTCGCACTGCGCGTCGCGGTTCACGGCCCTCGCCGCTGGGGGCGACTCTGGTCCGGCTGGAAAATCCGGCGGCTTTCGACAAGCCAACCCTGCATTGAGGCTTCTTTTCAGCTTGGGTCAGCGTTGCTAGTTTGGGGCCCCTACCAGTAAGGAGCCCCTCATGAAAACGCTCGACGCGGTTCTCAACCGCATCGACCAGGAAATCGACCACAGCGTGGAGCGGTTATTCGCCCTGTTGCGGATCGCATCCGTTTCAACCGACCCAGCGTTCAAGGATCAATGCCGCGCTGCTGCCGAGCACGTCGCCACCGATCTCAAGTCGATCGGTTTCGAGGCCACTGTGCGCCCGACAGCCGGTCATCCGGTGGTGGTTGGCAAGTCGAACGGCGCCGCAGGCCCACGCGTGCTCTTTTACGGGCACTACGATGTGCAGCCGGTCGATCCCTTGAGCCTATGGAAGACGCCGCCATTCGAGCCGCGTATCGAAACTTTGCCGGACGGGCGCAAGATCATCGTCGCGCGCGGAGCCTGCGACGACAAAGGGCAGGCAATGACTTTCATCGAGGCCTGCCGCGCCTTCAAGGCCGTCACCGGCAAGCTGCCGCTGCCGATCACCATGATGATCGAAGGTGAGGAGGAGTGCGGCTCCAAAAACCTGTTCGGCTTTGTCCGCGACAATGCCGCTGAGTTCAAGCTGGACCTGGCGCTCGTCTGCGACACGGCCATGTGGGACCAGAAAACGCCGGCCGTGACCACCTCGTTGCGGGGACTGGTTTATGAGGACGTGAAGATTACTTGCGCCGACAGAGATCTGCATTCCGGCGTGTTCGGTGGTGCGGCGCAGAACCCGCTGCGGTTGCTGTCGCAGATTTTAGGAGAGATGTGGGACGATAAGGGACGTGTCACGATCCCCGGCTTCTACGATGGCGTGAAGGATCTGCCCGCGGACATCAAGGCCGATCTGAAAGGCCTTGGTCTGACGGCCGAGAAATTTCTTGGGCCCATCGGTCTGAAAAAGCCGGCTGGCGAGCAAGACCGCATGGTGATCGAGATGGTCACCACGCGGCCCACCGCGGAGATCAACGGCATTATTGGCGGCTATACCGGGGAGGGCGCCAAAACTGTCATTCCCGGCGAAGCCAGCGCGAAGGTCTCTTTCCGCCTCGTGGGCGAACAAGATCCCGAGAAAATCCGGGATGCCTTCCGCGCCTTCGTGCGGGCACGGCTGCCAGCCGATTGCAAGGTCGAGTTTGGCAACTTCGGGCTGGCGCCGCCGATCCAGCTGTCGTTCGACAATTCGGCACTCACCAAGGCGCGCGCCGTGCTCGCCGACGAATGGGGGCACAAGGCCGTCGCTGTCGGGGCAGGGGGCTCCATTCCGATCGTGGCCGACTTCAAGAATGTGCTCGGCATGGATTCGTTGCTCGTCGGCTTCGCGCTTGACGACGACCGCGTCCATTCGCCGAACGAAAAGTTCGACCTGAAGTGTTACCACAAGGGCATCAGGAGCTGGGCCCGCATTCTCGACGCGTTGTCGTCCGGCTAGGTTCGCCTACTTGAGCTGGTCGGCGACCTTGTCGATGCCGGCCTGTGCGCAATCGTCATCCTTGCCGGGTGAACCCGATACGCCGACCGCACCGATGACATCGTCGCCGACCTTGATCGGAAGGCCGCCTGCGAGCGCAATCACGCGTGTATATTCCTTGAACCCGGCGACGGCAGGCTCGTCCTGGATGCGTTTGACGAGCGCAGCCGACGGCTGACGAAACGTACGTGCCGTGTAGGCCTTGCGATCGCTGCTTTCGACGGTGTGGAGACTGGCGCCCTCATCGCGCAGCATCACCAGCGCCAGACCGCCGCGGTCGAGCACCGAAACAGAAATCTTGAATCCCATGCTCTGACATTTGGCGATCACGGCATTGGCGATCGCCTGTGCCATCGGCAAGGAGATGCTTTTCTGGGTGACGACGCCTTGAGCGGCGACCGGTGATGAAATCGCTGCGGCGATTGCAAGTCCGGCGATAGTCCCGGCGAAAGTCCTGGCCATAGTCTTGGCCATAATCCTGGCGAAGCGTGACATCAGCAATTCTCCCTGGTTTGCCGGCACGATGTGCCCAAAGTGAGAACCCCGGCCGCGTCGATCTATTTCTTGAGCTTGTATCCGGTCCGGAACATCCACCAGACCGTGGCGAGGCAGACAAAAAGAAAAAGCACTGTCATGCCGACGCTGACGCTGTGACCCACATCGGCAATCTCGAAGAAGCTCCAGCGGAATCCACTGATCAAGTAGAGCACCGGATTGAACAGCGCGATCTTCTGCCAGAGCGGCGGCAATACGCTGATCGAATAGAAAGTTCCGCCGAGAAACGTCAGCGGCGTGATGATCAGCAGGGGGATAATCTGCAGCTTTTCAAAGCCCTCCGCCCAAATGCCGATGATGAAGCCGAGCAGGCTGAAGGTTGCCGACGTCAGAAGCAGAAATGCCACCATCCAGAACGGGTGCGCGATGTGCAGGGGCACGAATATCCACGACGTCGCCAGGATTATCAGCCCGAGGATGATCGACTTGGTGGCGGCGGCGCCGACGTAACCGAGCACGATCTCGAACGGCGAGACCGGCGCGGACAGGATTTCATAGATCGTGCCGGTGAAGCGGGGAAAGTAGATCCCGAAGGAGGCGTTCATCGTGCTCTGGGTCAGCAGCGTCAACATGATCAGCCCGGGCACAATAAAGGCGCCATAGGAAACGCCCTCTATTTCGGTGATACGCGAGCCGATCGCCGCACCGAACACCACAAAATACAGCGAGGTCGAGAGGACCGGCGAGACAATGCTCTGCCAGATGGTGCGCCCGGTGCGCGCCATCTCGAAGGTATAGATCGCGTTGACGGCTCTCAGGTTCATCGTCTGTCGCTCACCAATCCGACAAAAATATCTTCCAGTGAGCTTTGCGTCGTTTGCAGGTCGCGGATCCGCAGGCCTGCGCGCGACAGCTCGCCAAGGAGCGTTGCCACACCGGTGCGTTCGGCCTTGGTGTCGTAGTTATAAATGAGGGTGCTGCCGTCTTCTCCAATCGAGAGCTTGAAGGCAGAGAGTTCGGGCGGGATCACGGCGAGTTTCTGGTGGAGCTGCAACGTCAGCTGCTTCTTTCCGAGCTTGCGCATCAGCTCGGCCTTATTCTCAACGAGGATGATCTCGCCTTTGTTGATGACGCCGATGCGGTCGGCCATATCCTCCGCTTCCTCGATGTAATGCGTCGTGAGGATAATGGTGACGCCGGAATCGCGCAGGTCGCGTACGACCTGCCACATGTCCTTCCGGAGTTCGACGTCGACGCCGGCGGTCGGCTCGTCCAGAAAGAGAATTTGCGGTTCGTGCGACAGTGCCTTGGCAATCAGGACACGGCGCTTCATGCCGCCCGACAGCGTCATGATTTTGTTGTCCTTCTTGTCCCACAAAGACAGCGCGCGTAGCACCTTTTCGACGTAGGCAGGGTTCTTCGGCTTGTTGAACAGGCCGCGGCTGAACGAAACGGTCGCCCACACGCTCTCGAAGGCGTCGGTGTGCAATTCCTGCGGCACCAGCCCGATGAGGGAGCGGGCTGCGCGATAATCGGAAACAATGTTGTGGCCGTCGACGGTGACCTTGCCCTTCGTCGGCACCAAAATGCCGCAGATGATGCCGATGAGCGTGGTCTTGCCGGCGCCATTGGGCCCGAGCAGCGCAAAGATTTCGCCGCGGCGGATATCGAGATTGATTCCGTCAAGAGCCCGAAACCCGGACGCGTAACTTTTCGAAAGGTCTTTGACGGAAATAATGGATTGCATGAGGTCGGCGGCTGAGGAGGGGCGCAGCCGCCATATAGGCCTGGAACCGCGATCGCGCCAGCCTGAAATGTGACGAAGTTTCTAGGCTTCCTGCGTCAGCGCAACGAGATCACTGAGCGTGCGTGCGGGCGGGAAGTCGCCATATTCATCCGGCATGCTGGCGCGATTGATCCACACGCCGCGGAAGCCAACAGAGACACCAGCCATGACATCCCAGCGGTTCGACGAGACGAAGGTGACGTCCGCAGGCCTGCAGGTGAAGTGATCGGTGACGAGCCGGTAGACCTCCGGCCGAGGTTTGAACATTTTCAATGTGTCCACCGAAAGAACCGCGTCGAGATCGCTACCAATGGCAGCGGCGTCGACGGCGGCCTTGAGCATGGCAGGCGAGCCGTTCGACAGAATGCCGGTCTTGTGGCCCTTCGCTTTCAGCGCGTTTAGCGCTGTTCGCGCATCAGGAAATGCATCGAGCTTGAAATAGGACTCGAGCAACGCTTGCTTGAGCGACCGGTCCACTTCCGGCACCGACGCCAGCGCATAGTCAAGCGCGCGCTCCGTGAGTATCCAGAAATCCGTGTAATGGCCGGCGAGAGTCAACGTCCAGCTGTATTCGAGCTGCTTGGCCCGCCAGATCGCCGAGACGCGATCGGCATCAGGCCCCGCCCGGTTGCGGTGACGCGCGATGGCCGCATGCACATTGAAAAGTGTGCCGTAGGCATCAAAGACGAAAATTGATGTCATGGTATCCTCGGCGTTGGGCCGCTATGGTCGCAAAGACAGGCCGTTGCGGTAAAGAGGTCTGCGGTCAGGTCGGGAGTGACGAATGGTGTCGGGACAAGGATGGTCGAAGACCTGGACTTTTTATGAAGGGGACTGGCACGAAGGCAACGTCCCGATCATGGGTGTGCGCGATCACGCCGCGTGGTTGTGCTCATCGGTATTCGACGGCGCACGGACCTTCGAAGGCGTATCGCCTGATCTCGACCTGCATTGCGCGCGGGTGAATGCCTCAGCCGAAACCATGCACCTCAAGCCCGTTGTCTCGGAAGAGACCTGGATGGGGCTCGCGCGCGACGGCATAAAGCGCTTCGATAAAGAGGCGGCCCTCTATATTCGGCCGATGTATTGGGCCGAGCACAGCGGCGTGTTGCTGATCGCGCCTGACCCGGGATCGACTAGATGGTGCCTGAGCGTCTACGAGGCGCCCATGCGCAAGCCCGAAGGCTTCTCGGTTACGCTCTCGCCCTATCGTAAGCCGAGCCTTGAATGCATGCCGGTCAACGCCAAAGCCGGCTGTCTCTATCCCAACAACGCACGTGCGTTGATCGAGGCAAATGCGCGCGGCTTCGGCAATTGCGTCGTGCTGGACCTGCTGGGCAACGTGGCGGAGCTCGCGACTGCGAATATCTTTATCGGCAAGGACGGTGTCGTATTCACGCCGGCGCCGAATGGCACGTTCCTGAACGGCATCACCCGTCAGCGCGTCATCAAGCTGTTGCGCGATGCCGGTGTGAGCGTTATCGAGACGGTATTGACCTATCGTGACGTACAGAATGCCGACGAGATTTTTTCCTCGGGCAACTATTCCAAAGTCATACCGGTCAATCGCATCGAGGAGCGTTCGTTGCAGCCCGGGCCGCTCTATCGCAAGGCGCGTGAGCTTTACTGGGAGTTTGCTCATGCATAGCCGTTGTGGCGGCGGTCGATGAGCGCTCCTGTTGCCATCATCGGTCTCGGGCTGATGGGTGAGGTTTACGCCCAACGCCTGATCGATGCGAAGATTCCCGTCAGCGGTTTCGACGTCGATCTTGCCCGCGGCGCGCGGCTGGCCGAGATTGGCGGCAATCCGGCATTGTCGATCGCCGAACTCGCCAAAACCGCCCGCTGCATCATCGTCGCCGTGTTCAATACCGAACAGGTCGAGGATGTCGTCGAGCGCCAATTGTTGGCGGCGCTGGGCGATGGCTCCGGGAAGATCGTGCTGTGCATGAGCACCTGCGATCCCGATCGGGTGGCGGCCCTCGCAGATCGCGTGATCCCACGCGGTATCCGCTATCTGGATGCGCCGGTTTCGGGCACCAGCGATCAGGTGCGCCGTGGCGATGGCGTAGCGCTTATTGGTGGCGATGCCGCGATCGCCGAGGATGTAAAGGATGTCCTCGACACATTGTTTTTGCGCCGGTTCCACGTCGGGAAGATTGGCGACGGCGGCCGTGCCAAACTGGCGGTCAATCTGATCCTTGGCCTCAATCGTCTGGCGATGGCCGAAGGCCTGGTTTTTGCCGAACGGCTTGGGCTCGATCCGGGCGCCTTTCTCGATGTTGCGCGCGGCTCTGCTTCATATTCACAGGTGATGGAAACCAAGGGCCCAAAAATGGTGCGCGGCGATTTTTCGCCGGAAGGTCGTGTCAAGCAGACGCTGAAAGATGTGCACCTGATGCTCGATCAGGCCGCCAGCGCCGGGCAAAAGCTTTCCATGCTCGAAGTGCACGCTGAAGTGCTCGAAGCATGCGTGCGTGCCGGCGAATCCGACCTCGACAACAGTGCCGTCATCAGGGAAGTTCGCCGTCGTGGGAGCGGGAGAGAGAGGCAATGAAAAGGTTGGTGTTCTTGCTCGTGTCGGGCCTGATGCTCGCGAGTTTCGCGTCACCGGGCCAGGCACAGGATTGGCCTCAGAAGCCGATCCGCATCATCGTATCGTTCGGTCCCGGCGGCGGTGCAGACATCATTGGCCGCATCCTTGCGGATTCAATGCAGGCCAAGCTCGGCAAGCCGGTTTTTATTGAAAACAAGCCCGGCGCCGGTGGCATTATTGGCAACGAAGCGGTCGCCAACGCGGAGCCCGATGGCTACACGCTCGGCATTATGACCGCCGGCCAGATCATCGCCGCCGTCACCAGAAAAAATATGCGCTACGACACGCTGACCGCATTTGATCCGGTCGGACAGATCGCCACCGCCAGCCTTTTGATCGTCACGCGCCCGGATTTTCCCGCCAACACCGTGAAGGAGCTGGTCGCAGCGGCAAAGGCCGACCCCGGAAAGATTGTCTTCGCAAGCCCGGGCTTTGCAGCGACCCAGCATTTTGCTGGTGAAATGTTCAAGCAGACCGCAAAGGTGGATCTGCTCCACGTTCCATTCAAGACGTCGCCGGAAGCCATCAACGCGACGCTCGGCAAGCATGCCGACGTATTGTTCGATACGGTGTCGGCCCTGATCGGCCACGTACAGTCCGGACAGCTCAAGGCGCTTGCCGTGACCGGCAAAAGTCGTTTCCCGGCTGTGCCGGACGTTCCGGCTGCCGTGGAGTCGGGTGTGCTTCCGGACTACGACGTAACCACCTGGTACGGCCTCTTCGCGCCGCATGGCACCCCGGCGCCGGTGATTGCGAAATTAAGCAAGACGCTCAATGAGAGTCTCGCGGACGACACCGTGCGCCAGCGCATGGTTGCAGCGGGCGTGGTGGTGCAGACGTCCACGCCACAGGCGTTCGGAGATTTTATGGCCGCGGAATACAAGCGCTGGAATGCCGTGCGCGAAGCCGCCGGGATTCCCCAGCAATAGGCATCTCGCCTTTATGCGTGGGCGACCATAACCGGCTTGCCCTGGCCGATTGACTGGATGATCGCCTCGAATGCGCCAACCACATCCAGCATATCGGCGGTGGAAACCGGAAAGGGCTTGCCGGTTTCGATGGTCTCAGCGAAAGCTTCCAGCAACACGCCAAGCGAATCCGCCGGAGGATGGATTTTCGTTTCCGGGTGCCCGCCTATGAGCGCGACGGTGAGCGACGTTTCTTCGCGCGCCTCGGCTGAACCTTTCGTCCCGAATACGTGTATGCGCCAGAACATCGGGGCAGCGCGCACTGTTGCAAGCACGCCGGTCGCGCCGCTTGCGAATTGCACCATCGACACAGCCGCATCACGCGGATCCGGCGGCGGCTTTTGCGAATAGACTCGAGCATCCACCCTGGCGATCGGTCCGGCAATGTTCACGAACGCATCGAGTACGTGCAGGCCGGCTCCGGTCATGCCACCACCCGGAGACTCACGTGGATCATCGCGCCAGCCGCCTTGGACGCGCGTCGAATGTTCATTGCTGAAATTACCCTCGACGTGCAGGATTTCTCCCAGTGTGCCGTCGATGACCACGCGCTTGAGTTCACGCATGCAGGGAAAGCAGCGTTTGTTGTTGCCAAGGGCGAATGGCACCCCCGCCTTTTTCGTGGCGGCGATGGCGCGTTCGGCCTCCGTGCGCGTCAGAGCGAGCGGTTTTTCGCACCAGACCGGCTTGCCGGCTGCGGCGACCGCCGAAATCTGTCCGACATGCAGGGAATGCGGGGTGGCGAGAAAAACGGCCCGCACACGGGGATCGGCCACGGCCGCCTCGAACTCCGTCGACAATTCAAAGCCTTTGGCCGCCGCAAAATCGCGAACCAGCTCGGGCTCCTTGCTGACCCCACGGATGATACGCAGGCGCCGGCTTTTGCCGTTGACCGCCTCGACGATATTTTTTCCCCATCGGCCAAGGCCGATCACGGCGGCATCGATCATGGATGTCCGAATGGGCTGGCGGGACGAAAATTCATGGGCGGCGCATACTAGACAAACAGGCGCGCCAACGGCAATCGGGTGAAGGTTACAGGAGGAAGTGAACCATGGACGACAAGGACCTCTATGAACGCGGGTTGAAGCTCCGCATCGACATGTTCGGGCGCGAGGCCGTTGACAAACGCATGAACGCGTTTGGCGATTTCGGCAAGCCACTGCAGCACATCATCAACGCCTATGCCTATGGTGATGTGTGGCAGCGCTCGGCGCTGCCGCCGGGAGTGAAGTCGCTCGCCATGGTGGCGATGATGGCGGCAGCCGGTCATCCCAATGAATTGCGTGTGCATCTCAAGGGCGCACTCAAAAACGGCTGCACGGTCGAGCAGATTCAGGAAGTGTTGCTGCTTCTCACCCTTTATTGCGGCATTCCGGCTTCCAACGAGGCGCATCGTATCGCCGCCGACGTGCTGCGGGAGGAGCAGCGCTGATTGGGCGTCAGGGTGGAGGCTCGGTGAGCAAATTCGGCACCGTGCGGCCGCGCATGTCGTAGACGCGCGCATAGTCGATGCCTTCCCGGTTGATCTCCACCAGGATCGGCGCGGTCAGGTCCCGGCAATAAAATGTGCCAAGCATCATGGCGAAGTCGGCGCGTTTGCGGTCCCAGGTGGTTTCGAAGTCCGGTCCGAGCGCCACTTCCGCCGGCCGTTGCGGGCCGCAGATCTCGATGGTCCAGCGTCGCCCCGCCGGTGGCTTGAGATGCATCGCATCGAGCTTGACCTGCAAGGCCTCGCCGGCCTGCTTGAACGCCAATCCCCAGTAGTCGAGCATGTAGTTGTCGTGCGCCATGCGCACGCCGCCGGACGCCCAGTTGAACGCCGTGTATTGGTACGGGTGTAGCCGCACCATGTCGCTCAGCGGCAGCGCGAGCCCGCCGACAAAGGCGACGATGAGCGCGGCGGTCGCCGCTTTTCCGAACAGACGGGATTTCTCGAAAAGCCATGCACCGGCGAGGCCACCGAGCACGGCAAACGGCGGCACTACGAACACAAAATGGCGCAAGCCGTTGTAGAAGGCCGGGTGTGCCACCATCGCCAGCAGCACCGGCAGAACGGCAGCAAACGTGACTAGGACATAGCTGGCGCGGCAGTTGAGCGGCAGATCACGTCGCGCAATCGCAACGAATGCGCCGGCCGTGCCAGCCAACCCGAGCGCCAGCATGATTTCCGGCAGCTTGAGTGCAAAAAGGTGCGGCAGGTAGCTCGCCGGCATGTCGGTCACCGAGTACAGCTTGCCGGCAAACATTTCCCGCCATGGCTTTTCGAAGAACTTGTCGAAATATTCTGCGGCCCGCACCGGGTTGAGCGGCGCAAGGATCGACCACGGCCACAGCAGCCCCATGATCAGGTAGCCGAGCACCAGGACCGGCAGCAGACGCCAGACAAAGTCTCCGGCCCGCGCGGCGCTCCTGCGAAGGCCAATCGCCCAAGCTTCGCCAGTAGCGATGAGCAGCAAGGCGGCAAGTGCACAGGGTGCGGCGACGCCGGCGAGAATACGTGAACCAAACGCAAGCCCGACGCCGATGCCTGCGAGCGCGACGGTGCGCGGGTCGGGGCGCGGATATTCCTCAAACGCACGGACCATGCCGAGCAACAGCACCGCCATCGCGGTGGCGAACGGCGCGTCCTTGGCATTGATGAACATGTGGCCATAGTAGAGCGGGCAGGCCGCGAGCAATACGAGCGCGACCAGACCGGCCGTGGGTCCGCCAAGGCGGCGGCCAATTCGCCAGGTCGCAATCAGTCCGATGATGCCAACCGCAGCCCCGACCAGCCTCCGGGTCTCGAAAAGACCGAACGGAAGCACTTTGGCGACGAGCGCAGCCGCCATGTCAAAGCCGCCGCCATATTTGTAGAGATTGACGAAGGACAGCGCGCGTTGATCGCCAAAACCCGAACCGTAGAGCGCGAGCAGCAGGTCGCCATATTGCGAATGGGTGTAGTCGTCCCATCCAAGGCCGTAGTCGCGGAACGTGAGTGCCGCAACGGCTGCGACACCCGCGAGCACGGCAACAGCAAGACGGTCGGCAGTGATGGCTGCCGACCGCTTGCCAGAAAGGCGAATTGACGAGGTCGAGGCGGAGGCGATGTCTATTTGCTCGCGGCGACGAACATTTCTTCCACGTGGTCCCAATTCACCATGTGGTCAAGAAATGCCTTGAGGTAGTCGGGCCGCCGGTTGCGGTAGTCGATATAATAGGAATGCTCCCAGACATCGCATCCAAGAATGGGTGATGCACCATGCACGAGCGGGCTTTCGCCGTTCGGCGTCTTGCTGACGATCAACTTGCCGTCTTTCACCGCAAGCCACGCCCAGCCGGACCCGAACTGGGTTACGCCGGCCTGCGTGAAGTCTTCCTTCATCTTGGCGACGCCGCCGAGATCGCTGTCGATTTTGGCTTTCAGTTTGCCCGGAATTTTGTCGCCACCGCCATTCGGCTTCATCCACTGCCAGAAATGCAAGTGGTTGTAATGCTGACCGGCATTGTTGAAGAGCCCGGCGTTCTTGCCGAATGCCCCCTTCACGATGTCTTCGAGTGATTTGTTTTCCAGCCCGCTGCCTTCCAGAAGTTTGTTCCCGTTGTCGACATAGGCCTTGTGGTGCTTGTCGTGATGATATTCGAGCGTTTCGCGCGACATATACGGCGCGAGCGCATCATGGGCATAGGGCAGGTCGGGCAGTGTGAACGACATTATGTCCTCCTCGATTCACAAACGATAAATGCGGAATAATCCGGTCTGGAGACGAAACCCAACCTGTGCCGGACGAGTTCCCTCCTTAAGGTAATTAGGCGGTGGGGCGGTCGGGAGCAACGGCTGAAAATAGCCCCTGATCGCCATAAGGCCGTAGAGGACGCCCCGGAATAGCAGCGACCGCGGGAGTGTTGTGCAAGCGTCAGAATATTGTCCAAGCAAGTGAGCGTCATGTTACCGCCATCGAACATGCTGGTCCCGCAATTGTTCTTACTTTATGTGTTGCCGACGGCGGTTGAAAAAGCCAGAGTTTGCCGCTGTTAGAACAATTTAGCCGATCATTACGGCGTTGCTGAAAGGATCGAAGGAACATGCCGGCTATATTGTATGGCATCGGGGCGTTTGCCCTGTTTGCAGGCCTGGTGATGATCGGATTTGGTATTCCGATCAACGAATTCAGCTTCGGAAATACGCTCATCAGCGCCGGTACGACCGCCGTGGTCGGGGGTCTGATTTTGTTCGGTCTCGGGATCGTCGCCGGTCAGTTGCGGCGGGTCGCCGAGGCGCTGGCCGCCGGGCACCCTGCCGGTTTGGTGCAGCCAAACGATGCGTTTGAAAATACCGTCAACTCGCCCGCGGCCCCATCTCAGGGCCGCATGGCGTTTCCGTCGCGAACCAAGCCCGAGCCTTACCCGGCTGAACTGGACGCCGTCGCTCCCGCATCTGTTGGTATGCCGTTTGATGCCAGGGCCCCCGAATCCCTGGCGCCCGTATTGCGTAACCCGGATCAGGAAACGGCGGCCATCGAGGATGAGATAGCGCTGTCGCTGCATCAAAGTTTGGCTCCGGCTGTGCAACCGGGCCCCGATCTTGGGGGACTAGGGCGACAGCCCGCGGCGCCGGCGCCTGGAGGCGGCGGATCGAGCATCACGGCCAAAAGCCGCGACGCTGGCTGGCGGTCTGCGGCGCCTTCGACACCCGCTCCCGCTTCTCCACCCGCGCGCTCGTTCCCCAATGCCAACTTCGACGCTATGTGGCCGGCAGAGGCGAAATTGCAGAAGGGTCCTGCCGCCGGCGAGCCGGTGGCGGACGCAAAGCCGGTTGCGCCGTTGCGCGAGCCCTCGCCCCCTCCGCCCAAACGGGCCGAGCCGGAAAGACCGCGCGCGGTCGCGATCCTTAAATCCGGTATCGTCGACGGCATGGGCTACACGCTTTATGTCGACGGTTCTATCGAAGCAGAATTGCCGCAAGGCACGCTGCGCTTTGCCTCGATCAACGAGTTGCGAAGTCACATCGCAAAGAACTCATAAGAATCCGATTACTGACGAGATCATTTGTACACAAGTTGTTATTTTGGCTTTTCTTGCCCTGGTCGCGATTGACCAATATTTGTCGTTGCAGACAACGATGTTTGTCTTGCGCGATTCTTGAGATCAGATAGTATTTTTAAATATAGGGTGATTGAGCCTGTTGCGGTTCAATTGAGCTGATCTCTTTCGCCATGGTGGCAGCAGCGTGAGAGTGGGCGGTCCATGAGTGACAACACAGCCAATGGAAACTTCATTGAACTGACGGCGGAGATCGTTTCCGCCTACGTGAGCAACAACACGGTGCCGGCCGGCGAGATCTCAAGCCTGATTAATCAGGTGCATGCAGCTCTCAGCAGGGTGTCGGGCAAGGCCGCCGAGGGACCGACCGAGCCACTCAAGCCGGCGGTCTCAGTGAAGAAATCGATTACACCCGAATTTATCGTTTGTTTGGAGGACGGGAAGAAGTTCAAGTCCCTCAAGCGCCATTTGCGTACGCAGTACAACATGACGCCCGAGCAGTATCGCGAAAAATGGGGTCTGGGCGCCGACTACCCGATGGTGGCGCCAAACTACGCGGCCGCCCGATCGCAACTCGCCAAACAAATGGGTCTGGGGCAGCAACGCCGGCGGCGCGCGAAATAAAGTGCGTGGCGCACCGGCGGATGCCGCCGGTGGTGCCGGATAAATTCCTAAAAGCTGTGGATATCTTCGCCTGCTGGCAAAGCGGGGCCTTCATTCTGCCCGACCCTGGCTGTAGGTAAATAATCCTATACAGGACATTGCCCACTGACCATGACAACGGCCATCACCAACTTCCAGGCGGCGCGATCACAACGCCCGCAATCCAAACGCGCCAAACGTTCCAAGCGGCGCAAGGCTGCGCACCGGCAGCCGCAAGCTCCTCAGCCGATCGTTGACGGCTTTCGCGCGCAGCATCTTGCTTTGGCGCAACGCCAGATCGTCACCGAGCTCGGCCGCACCAGCGTTCTCGTCGACGAAACGGAAAGCCCTCTTGTCTGGCTGGCGCGCCGGCGCGGGCGTGATGGCCGCGCCTTGATCGAGGTGCATGAATTGCAGGCGGGAGAAAGATTGCGTGCGGATTTTACCCGTGCGCATCTGATGCCGCGCACCACAGCCAACTGGTCGAGCCCGTTGTCGTCAGGTCGCCATGCCGGCGGCGAACGCGCCGGCGCATTGACCGATACAGTGATCGCGGCGCGCCAAAGCGTCCATCTGGCGCTTGACGCCGTTGGTCCGGAATTCTCAGGCCTGCTGCTCGATATATGCTGCTTCCTCAAAGGTCTCGAGGATATCGAGCGCGAGCGAGCATGGCCCGCGCGCTCCGGCAAAGTCGTGCTGCAACTCGCGCTCGCCCGCCTCGCACGCCACTATGGCTATTCGGCTCGCGCACGCGGTCCCGCGCGCGCGCCGGTGAGAACCTGGCTCGCCGATGATGCAGCCTTTGGCGTGGAAAGCGTCTGATCAGGCTACGGCAGCCAAAGCGGTTTGCGCCTCGGTGCGGATTCGCTCCACCATCGAACGCAAACCATTCGAGCGCTGCGGCGTAAGATTCTCGCGCAGGCCGATACTGTCGAAGAGTGCGAGCGCATCGGTGCTCAGAATTTCGCGCGCGCTCTTTCCGGAATAGAGCGCGAACAGGATTGCGATCAGCCCGCGTACGATATGCGCGTCACTGTCGCCTTCGAACGAGAGGACCGGTCCGGACGATCCGTTTGGCTTGACATGAGTGAGCAGCCAGACCTGGCTGGCACAGCCCTGGACTTTGTTGGCATCGATGTGGGCGCTGTCCGGCAATGGCCGCAAGGTGCGGCCAAGCTCGATGACATAGCGATAGCGGTCATCCCACTCATCGAGCAGCTCGAAATTCTCAACGATCTGGTCAATCGCCGTCATGATGCAACATATATAAGCTTGCGCACGGCGTTGGCAAAAAAGATCGCCGGCCTCACGGGCCCGCGAAAAAATGCCTGTAATCCGGCGTTTAGGCCGCCGGGCGGCCCTCGCGCGCTTCCCGGCGCGGCGGCAACGGAACCGGCGCGTGCCAGCCCGGGGCCATGTCGGCCGGCGTCAAGGTGCCTTCCGATCCCGGCCTAGCACCGGTTTTTTCACCGGATGCTGATTTCTCGCGGAGCTTGCTGATGAACTCATAGAGCGTGCGGGCGCCGGCCTCCGCCTTGTGGCCGATCGCAACCGCGACTTTGCCGCCGGTCACGCACGCATCAGGCTGCCGCTCGCAAAATCCGCGCACATCCGATACGGCGGCGCCCGCAAGCGTCACCGCTTCGGACGCCTCGATTTTCGCCTCCGGCGATGTCGTCTTGCTGCCGCTCGGGAGCAGCACGCACACGACGCACAGCCAAAACGCCATCCGCAGAAGAAAGAACATGACCCTACCCGCAACATCCCCGGCGGACTATTCGCCGCCTTTGCAGCAAACCTAGCAGGCAGGCCTGAAACTGTTATTTGCAATGCGCAGAAGTTTTTCGACAAAATCAACGAAAGCTTTCATCGAATTCGACACAATCGAATTTGATGAAAATTTTAAACAAGCGCGGCAAGCCCGTTCTGGCCGTGATTTTCTTCACGCCAACATGGTTACTGCATCGGTAATAATTGGCCGCAAGTATCGGGGTGTGCATTTCCGGCAACCGAAATTTCACCATGCGCTGCGAATGGCGGCGAGAACATGCTCGCGGCGACGCTCGCGCCGCCGATTGGGCGCCGCGGACGGTCAGCCTTAGCGTTCGCTTAATTGGCTATCCCCTAAGGTTTCGCAAGCAAGTTTTAGGGGCGCGTCTGTTTCGTCGGGACGTGTTGCAGGGACCGTGAGCTTTCTCACGCCAGTATGGAGTTATGTCGACGCGCTGGTGCACCCGGCGGCGCAGCAGGATGCGTTGACAGCGGCGCGCCATCGCGCCTTCATCGCCCCGCGTCTGCTCGGCAGTCTGGCGGCGCTGGCAAGTTTTCCGGTCTATGTTGTCATTCGCGGCGTGCCGACTGCGCTCGAGGTTGGCGTCTTCGCGTGGCTCGCAGCGCCCATTCTGATCGTCTATTACCTGTCGCGCACCGGCCGCTATGACCGTGCGCACCTGCTGTCCGCGCTGGCGCTGACCGCGCTTGCGGCGCTGGTCGCCCTGTGTACCGGCGGCATTGCATCGTTTGCTGCGGTCTGGCTGGTGGTGGTCCCTGTGGAAGCGGCGCTCTCCGCGTCGCGCCGGATCGTCGCGCTGGCGACGGGCCTTGCGCTCACCGCTGCCGGACTGTTGCTGTTGCTCGGCGCCGGCGGTTATCTGCCGCATGCGATGACCAGCTTGGACCAGCAAAGCACGCTGGCCGCGCTCGGAATTATCTCCGCCACGCTCTATGCCGCCGGCCTTGCGCTCGGGGCCGAATTGCTCGTGCGCACCGGCGCCTCGCTTCTTCACGCCGAGGAGGACCGGCACCGGCTGCTCGCGCATTCCATGACCGATGTCGTCATTCGTCATGCCCGCAACGGCTCGGTGCTGTCTGCGCCGCGGGCGGCCGAGTCCATCGTCGGGGTGCAGGCGAGCGAACTCCTGGGCAACGGGCTGTTCGATCGCGTGCATGTCGCCGACCGGCCGGCCTATCTCGCAGCGCTGGCCGACACAGCGAGCCTCAACGAAGAGCGCTCACTGGAGCTTCGCATCCGCTGCGGCGCCGGTCAGTTTCGATGGGTGGATATGCGCTGTCTTGCCCGCGAGTCCGTGGCCGGCGAGCGTGAGGTGATTGCCGTCCTCCGCGATATCAGCGAACGGAAATTGCAGGACCGCGCGATCGAGACGGCGCGGGCGGAATCCGAACGCGCCGATGCGGCAAAGATCCGCTTCATCGCCACCATGAGTCACGAACTGCGCACGCCGCTGAATGCGATCATCGGTTTCTCCGACATGCTCACGAACGAGTCGCTCGATCTCGATCCGGAGCGCAGGCTCGAGTATGCGAAGCTGATCAACGACTCCGGCCGGCATCTGCTGTCCGTGGTCAACGGGATTCTCGATGTTTCCAAAATAGAGAACGGCAATTTCGAAATCACGCCTGAGCCGTTCACGCCGGCGCCGGCCATTGAAAGTTGCGCGGATCTGCTGGCGCTCAAGGCGCAGGATGGGGGTGTCGAGCTTACGATGCGCATCGCACCTGATCTTCCCGACGTTGCGGCCGACCGGCGCGCCTTCAACCAGATCCTGATCAACCTCATATCCAATGCCGTCAAATTCACGCCGCGCGGCGGCCGCGTGACCGTGAGTGCACGGTGCGACGGCGCGAAACTCGCCGTGACGGTTGAGGATACCGGCGTGGGCATCGGTGAATCCGATTTGCCGCGTCTGGGCGAGGCATTTTTCCAGGGACGCGCCTCCTATGATCGCCGCCACGACGGCACCGGTCTGGGGCTGTCGATCGTCAAAGGCCTGGTGCATCTGCATGGCGGCGAGGTCGACATCAAGAGCCGGCTCGGAGAGGGAACGCGCGTCACCGTGCGGCTGCCCTTTGAGATCGCCAATCATCCCGTCACGCTCGTGACCGAGCGCAACCGGGGCCTCTCTACGGCCACAGATAACAGGGTCAAAAAAATTGCCTAGGCGTTCCCGCAAGGACTCCATCGCGCTTGAAACCGCCGGCAGGCTCACGGCCGCGATCGGCGAGCATCCGCGCGAGTTCGTCGCGCTGATCATGTCGGCGATCGCCGTCTTCGGCATCGTCACCAATGCGCTGTTTCTTCAGAAGGGGCCGCATCCCGCGCCGATCTTCGCGACGCGGCCGCTGCTGCCGCAGGAGATGACGCTCGCGCCACGTCTGCACACGCAGTCTGCGCCGGCCGCTGACACCGGCAATCAGGCGCGGCTCCAGCTCAACGCCAACATCCAGCGCGAACTCACCCGCAAGGGGTTCTACGATGGTCCGGCCGACGGCATCTGGGGTTCCAAAACGGATACGGCGGTGCGGGATTTCATCCAGGCGGCCGGCCTGAAAATCAACGCCGAGCCAAGCGACGCTTTGTTGCGCACCATCAGCACGTCCAATGCCAAACCACCGAGCACCGCCTCCGTACCGAATGCGGCGGCCGATCCGATCGCCAGGTTGATTGCGCCATCGACTGCGCCATTGGTTGCGCCGTCAAAGCGCATCACGGCCGTGCAACGGGCGCTCGCCGATTTTGGCTTCGGCCAGATCAAGCCGACCGGCGTTCTTGATCCGGATACGCGAGCCGCAATCGAGAAGTTCGAACGCGATCGCCGGCTGCCGGTCGACGGCCAGATCTCCGACCGTCTTGTGCGCGAGCTCGCCGGCATGACCGGCCGTCCGCTGGAATAACATCGATCCTGTTCGTCTCCGCGAAAATACCGACCGAAGATGGCGGTGCATTGAGCGCTCGTGCTACCAAAGCGCATGCGATTGAAATCCGGCATCTGGGTTTCGGCCTATCTGCGCCGCTGCAACGTCGAAGGCGTCTTTGCTGCCGTGCGCCGGCGCGGAGCCGAAGAAGCCGGGGCCATCTTCATCAAGGCCAATCGTCTCGATGGGACCGGCACACTCTACGGGCCGGCGCCGCAGGCGGTATTCGATGAAGCGCGGCCCATTGACCGCATGTTCATGGCCCTGGTCGGCCGCGGGGCGCCTGCCGCAGACGCTGAGCTGGAAGCACGTCTTGTGAAGGAAATCCGCTTTGATCCGGATCTATGGATTGTTGAGGTCGAGGATCGCGCGGGCCGAAATTTCCTCGACAACGTGATGCACGATCTGACCTAGGCCGTGCTTCCCCGAAGACCCATGAAGAAAGCCACACCCGCCATGAAGAAGAGCATGAAGAAGAACATGAAGAAGACCCTGAAGAAAAACCTGAAGAAGAACATGAAGAAGACCATGAAGAAGAACTTGAAGAAGAACAAAAGCGGCTTGAAGGAAGGAAAAGAAGGAGATTCTCCCTCGCGGCTGATCGATGCGAGAATCAAGGAGCTGGGTGACTGGCGGGGCGAGACGCTTGCCCGGGTCCGAAGTCTCATCAAGCAGGCCGACCCCGAAGTGGTCGAGGAATGGAAGTGGCGAGGGGTTCCGGTGTGGTCGCACGCCGGAATTATCTGCACCGGCGAGACGTACAAGGCGGTCGTGAAGATGACCTTCGCCAAAGGCGCCTCGCTGGAGGATCCGTCACGCCTCTTCAACGCGAGCCTTGAAGGCAACACCAGGCGCGCCATCGATGTCCATGAGGGCGACAGGATTGATGAAAAGGCATTGAAGGCGCTCATTCGCGCGGCCGTGGCGCTGAACACCCGGAAGAAACCAAAGAGCGCTTGAGGCGCTGCAAATTCAAAGACGTGGATGGCCGGGACATAGGCGTGCGAGAGCACGCGCTTGCAGTCCATCCGCTCGTCCCCGCGAAAGCGGGGAGCCACGCAATCAGGCAAAGCGTGGAGGTCTAGCTCTGGATTCCCGCTTGCGCGGGAATGAGCGGAGTGTGTGGACCGTTTTTCCAAGCGCGCCGGCCCGTCCTACGGACGGCTATGCCCGGCCATGACGAATTGAAACGCACTGCCTCTAGCGTTCGTTGCGTCTGGACCGCGCAAGGCGTTCGTCGCGCGAAAGCGCGCGGTTTGGCGCCGGCTTTGCGGTGGGGCGCAGAGCAGGCCGCTCGTCGTTCCAGTAAACGGGCGCGTGGACCGGAGGGCGCGGCGCAGCTGTTCGCCAGATGCTCACCATGCGTTCGGCGGCAGCCGGGTTGAGATCGTCGTACAGGCGCGAGAGCTCGTACAGCTTCTGAGCCGATTGTCCGATGACCGGGTTGAGAAAAAGCAGAATGCGCTGCAGCACTTCGGCCTTGATCCCGAGCGACTTTGCCGCGACGACAAGCGGCTCACCGGAATTATCGCAGGCGATCCGTTCGGCGAGGCCGTGGCTCACGCCCAGCGCGCGCTCCAGAACCCGGATGAACTCGCCCTGGTTGCGCTTGAGCGCGGCGATTTCGAGCCGCCGTGTCAGTTCGCCGGCGACCGGCGCGCCGCGGCGGATCGGCGGGTCCGAAGCGGCATCGAGATTGACGAGAATGAGCCTGCGTTCTTCGGATGCGGCCGAAAAGAACAGCTCGATCAGGCTGTCCCGCATGGGTTCTTTGGGCTCGCTGCGGTTGCCGGTCCCGGCCGGAGAACCGCCCGCGAGCCTGTGCAGGACGGCAGCCGGCGCGCCTGGATAGGCCGCCAGGCGGGCCGCCACCGCGGCGCGCGTTGACGCGTCGACCGCATCGATCAGGCCCAGCGCCAGTTCGACGAACTGGGTTTCTTCCTCAAGGCCATGGATGGGCTTCTGGACGTAGAGATCAGTGACGACCCGCAGCAAAGTCGGGCGGATATCGACGCCATCCCGGCATGCCAGATCGACCAGGCTGTCCAGTGGATTGGACGCGGAAAACTTCATACGGCCTAACGCTACGCACCAGTGCGGGACGGCGCGCAGATTAATCTGGCGGCGTTAGCAGAGCGTTAACCTTGCACGTCTTTTAATTGAGGTAAGGCGCCGGCCCCACGGCCTCGAGGAGGCACGCAACCGGGCGGCAGGGGGAACTGAAATGGGCGAGATCATCCGATTTCCCGACGAGGTGAACCCGCGCGGGAGGTATGTCGACGCCAATACCGAGCCAGCGACCGTCATCATCCTTCCGGTCATCCGTATCGATCGCGGTCCGGACGGAACGAATGGTCTTGAGCCGGATACCGGCAACAATGCGGGCCGCCGCCGCCGTCGCCGCGCCGTTCGCTGACAAAACCAACGGCTTCGATGAACTATCCGCCGCCGTCGCAGAAGCAAAAATACATTTTGCGATATGCATGTCTGCTCGCCGCGAGCGGCATGCTCGGCGGATGCGCCAACAGCGATTTCGGCGAGGTCAATCAAACGCTGGTGACCAATGGCATCCACGACTGGCTCGGCCGTGGTGCACCGCCGGCGAAAGCCGAGCCATCGAAGTTCGAATATACCGATGACGAACGCGCGCTGCGCGACAATGCCTATCCGCTGATCGAGCCGCCGTTCGACCGGCAGCAATGGTATTCCGTCGCGGGCGAGTACGGCATGATCAAGTTCAATCTGGCAGATCGCCGCAAATATTTCGATCGCCTGCAGGCCGACTGGCACGATTCCTCGGCGGCACTCTACAATCATCTGATCGACGATATCCGCAACGACACGACGCGCCTGTCGCAATTTTTCGAAACGGCCGGACGTGTGATCGATATCGATCAGAAGCGGCAGAAGAGCCTCGCGTTTGTCTCGGCGCTGAACAAGGCCGAGCAGTACAATGCCATGCGCCGCATCAAGGAGAATGCGCACGTCGTGATCATCGTGCGCCAGAGCCTGCAGGACCGGGTGGCGTCATACCAATTCGCGCTCGAGCGCCTGGTGATTGTGGTCCCGTCCCAGCAGGCGGTCGAAGCCGAGTGCTTGCTCACCCAGTTGCAAAGCCAGATTGCGCGCTACGACACGCTGCCTCCGACCTGGCGGCGCGAGCCAAGTCTCGCCTCGACCAATTAGAGCAGAGTCGGTTCCACGTCTTTGAATTTGCACGGCCTTTAAGACGTGGATGCCCGGCATAAAGCCGGGCATGACGGCGGAGAGGTTCGTCGCAGGCATGACGGGAGAAAGGCAGTGCGTTTCATTCGTCATGGCCGGGCATAGCCGTCCGAAAGGACGGCGTGCTTTCGCACGCCTATGTCCCGGCCATCCACGTCTTTGAACGACTACCGGCGTGGCCGGACGGGCGGCGCGGGTGCCGGCGGCGGCGGCTCGGGTTGCGCCGTGCCGCACTTTGCTGCGGCAATGGCGGCCTGCGCCGCGCGCATCAGGCCCGGCTCCGGCGCCATCGCCCGGATCGCGATGAGCCCGGTGGAGGTCGGCGATTCCACGATCAGCCGGTCGGCAGCGGTGATCTCTTCGTCCTCGGGCACCTGGTCGTGCTGCGCGGTGGTCATCAGATCGAGTTCGATCACGCGGCGGCCGGCGGCTCGATCATTGATCGCGTAATAGGCGACGTCATTGCGCGTGTAAAAGGACACCGACGTATAAGCGGGGCTCACCGGCACCGTGAGCTTGAGGGGTCCCTGCGAAAGATCGTAGCGGCAAACGGCGCTGGCGAAGGCCGGATCCATGAACGGCATGACCGCTTTCTCCGGCGTGGGGGCGGGCAGGGCGACGACGGTGTTCACCGGAACGATGGGGGTGAGCCGTGCATAGGCATCCTGCGTGGCGGTCCGCGGCAGGATGATGACGGTTGCAAGGTGCACGATGCCGCCGAGCAGCACGCCGCCGAGAATCAGAAGCATCCAGCGGATCACGGGCAGCTCCTCGTCGTCACATCCGGCATCGGGACCTCGCGGCCGGCCTTGGTCGAAACGCCCACCGCGGTATCGTAGAGGCGCAGCACCAGCTCATAGCGCTCGACGCCTCCGGTCGGCAGCCAATTGCCCGGATTGGCCCGGGGCGCCACGACGATCTCGAAGGTGCCGTCCGAGTGGCGCAGAATTTCCTGGCTGGTGAAGCCGTAGCGGCTGGTCGAATTGGCGACCAGCCCTCCGTCGGAATTATAAAGCGTCACGGTCCAGAAGCGCGCCGTCGGCGTGATGCCCGATACGACGACTTCGCACCGTCCGTCGAGAGTTTTGCCGTCGTCGTCGGAATCGACGGTGAATGACACGCCGTCACCCAGCGCGGTCGGCAACCGGCCGCTGCGGGCGATGGATGCGCGCACATAGGGATCGGCGTCCTTCGTCCCGCTTTTCGGCCAGGCCGTCCATCCCTCGATAGTCAGGCCGCCGAAGGCGGCGTCGTGCGTGAGCGCATAATGCGTCAGCCCGAGGCCGACAATGGCGGCGAGGGCAAGACCAAACAATGTTCCGAACAGGAGTCGCACGAATGATTCCGAGGCTGGATAACCGGGTTTGGAGAATACGCTGGCCGCAGGCGAAGGGCCAATCAGTTGTGATTGCCGAAGGCCCGTCCTTCCAGCGACGAAGCAAACGCGTCACCGGAGGGGGCCAAGGGGAGCAAGGGCGCCTGAACCTGCTTGTCCTTGGCGGATGAGACCGTTGGACGAACGGGCAGCGCGCGATTGGCGTCATCCATCAGGCGTTCGACACGCACGAGGGCATCTGCCCCGCGTTTGGTCAGCAAGGCCGGCCGTGGCGGCGCTACCGGCTCGTTTGCTTTCGCCTTGACCTCGGCAACAGTCGCCGGCTGCTGCCGCACTTGCGGCACCGCAACGCCGGGAAGCTGCTTCACCTCGATGCCCTGATGCGCATAGGCCATGATGTTGTGCCAGGTCATCGCCGGCAGCGAGCCGCCCGTCATGCGGTTGGTCACCTGGTAATCGTCGTTGCCGAACCAGACACCGCAGACAAAATTAGCCGTGTAGCCCATGAACCAGGCATCGCGGTACGCATTGGTCGTGCCGGTCTTTCCGGCGGAGGTGACGCCATCGAGCCGCGAGCGCTTGCCGGTGCCGTTTTCGACCACGCTGTTCATCATCTTGATCATGTCGGCGGCGACGCCCGGCGGCATCACCTGGCGCGGCTTCGGCCCGTCGCGGTCGAACCGCCAGACCAGATCACCGGTGCCGGTGCGCACTTCGAGGACCGCGTGCGGCGTCACCGCCTTGCCCATATTGGGAAAGGTGGCATAGGCGCCGGTGTGATCGAGCACGGTCACTTCATCGGCGCCGATCGGCAGCGAGGGCGTATCCGGCAGCGGCGAGCGGATGCCCATGTCGTGCGCAAGCTTGACGATCTTGGCGCGTCCGACCTTTGCATTGCCGCCGCCGACCGAAATCGACAGCTTCACCGCGATGGTATTGACCGAATGTGTGAGCGCCTGGATCAGCGACATCGCGCCGCTGTAGCCGTTGCCATAATTGTGCGGGCACCAGTTGCCGATGCAGACGGGTCCATCGACCACAGTCGAGGATGGCTTCATGCCGTTCATGAGCGCCGTGGCATAAACATAGGGCTTGAACGAGGAACCGGGCTGGCGCATCGCATCGGTCGCGCGATTGAACTGGCTGGCGCCATAGTCGCGTCCGCCGACCATGGCGCGGACGGCGCCGTCGACATCCATCAGCACGGCGGCTGACTGTTTCGCATGATATTCCTGGCCGTACTGGCGCAGCGAACTCTCGACCGCCGCGTCGGCGTTGTTCTGCAGAGCGGTATCGAGGGCGGTGCGCACCACGAACACGCGCTCGGTCATTGATTTCGGGAAGGTGTCGACGAGCTTCTTCATCTCGTCGAAGGCCCAGTCGAGATAATAATTGGGCTGCCGGTCGTCGCGGCGATCGACCGGCGTTGCCGGATGACGGCGGGCGCCGAACACCTGGCCCTCGCTCATCATGTTGGCTTCGACCAGATTGTCGAGCACGACGTTTGCGCGGGCGCGCGCCGCGGGCAGGTTGATGTGCGGAGCGAACTTGGTCGGCGCCTTGAACAGGCCGGCGAGCATGGCCGATTCCGAGAGGTTCACATCGCGTGCGGACTTGTTGAAGTAGTACTGCGCGGCCGCATCCACGCCGAAGGCGCCGCCGCCCATATAGGCGCGGTCGAGATAAAGCTTGAGGATCTCGTTCTTGGTCAGCCGCGCTTCCAGCCACATGGCGAGGAACGCTTCCTTGACCTTGCGCTCGAGCGTGCGCTCATTGCTCAGGAACAGGTTCTTGGCGAGCTGCTGCGTGATGGAGGAGCCGCCCTGCACGACGCCGCCGGCTTTGGTGTTGGCAACGAGGGCGCGCGCGGTGCCGGCGAGATCGATGCCGAAATGCTCGTAGAAGCGCCGGTCTTCGGTGGACAGCACCGCCTTGATCAGATGATCCGGAAACTGGTCGAGCGGGATCGCGTCATTGTGGCGGATGCCGCGTGAGCCCACCTCGTTGCCGTAGCGATCAAGGAAAGTGACCGCCAGCTCGGATTTTTTCAGCCAGTCGTCGTCGGACGTCTCGCGGAAGGCCGGCACGGCCAGCGCGAGCATGACCACCAGGCCGACGGTGCCGAGCGTGGCGCCTTCCGACGCCAGTTCGTTGAACCAGCGCCGCCAGCCGGAAACATGGAAGCGGTCCATGAAGGTGGAAAAGCGCTCATAGGTCTCGCGCAGGCCGGAGAAGCTGCGGAAAATGCTGAAATCGACCCACGCGTCCAGCCCGAGCAGGGACCGCTTGATGCTGGCCTTCCAGTCCTCGGGGAAAAGATTGCGCAAGCTCAGCCGCTCATGATTCTGGAGGCCGGCGGGGTGCCGGCGACACGTTTTAGCCCATCGGGCAACCCTCGGCCAATGCCGCGGTTCCGGTGGGCTGGAACCAAGGTGAACGAAAATTGCGGGTGAAAAAGGGCCGGTTCCCAAGGTTTCCGCCCGTTATCCACGCGAAAGTGGGCTGCCTTCGTCATGCCCGGACATAGCCGTCCGAAAGGACGGCGTGCTTTGCACACCTATGTGGCGGGTTCCCGCTCCGTCATTCTTGCCAAGCGCCGCGGTTTACCTTCCCGGCGTCATCCCGGCCGAGCGCACACCTCAACCGTCGTCCCCGCGAAAGAGGGAACCAGTAACCCCGGCCTTTCCGCCTCATGCGCACAGGGGTTATAGAGCCCTCGCGCGTTGCGCCCGGCCGGGACGACACCGGAGGGCGCAAGCGCTACAAAGGCGCCAGAGGTTCCTCCCCATGCCCGACCCGCAAGCCCCGTTCTGGCGCCGCAAGGCGATGTCGGAAATGACGCGCGCCGAATGGGAGAGCCTGTGCGACGGCTGCGGCCGCTGCTGCCTGAACAAGCTGATCGACGAGGACACCAACGCGACGGTGTACACCGACGTCAGCTGCAAGCTGCTCGATTGCACAAGCTGCCGCTGCAGCGACTACGCCCACCGCCAGGCCAAGGTGAAGGATTGCGTGCGGCTCACCCCGCGCAATGTGCGGCGGCTCAAATGGCTGCCGCCGACCTGCGCCTATCGTCTGGTGGCGGAGGGCAAGGGTCTCGCCTGGTGGCACCCGCTTGTGTCGGGTGACCCGGAGACGGTGCACACGGCCGGCATCTCGGTGCGCGGGCGCGTTGCGGCGAGCGAGAAGGATGTGCCCGACGAAAAGTTAGAAGAATATATTGTGAGCTGGCCGGGGAAGTGGCCGAAGGGGACGAAGCGCAGGGGACGTGTGTAGTCGGTCGTGCTGGGGGGCGCGAACAGTGATTAATTGGACACGCGAACGAATTGCTTGGCTGTCACGCGAAGATATTAAGGTCCACGTAAATTTCAATCGTTCTTCGGAAACTCAGTATCTAAGAGATTTTTCACGAGATCAGGCGTGTTGAATCCGCTTTTCATCAGTATGTCGGCAATATCTTTTCCGGAAAGAAAGATAATGGGATGGCGGTCCTCGCGGACTTCCTCATAAGCCTGTCGCCCAACGACTGATGTCGTCACGAGAACCCCAAACTCTCGATGGCGAATTCTCGAGATTAGACGAGACACTTCTTTCACCCCGACAGTGTTTCCGGTCATCCCGTTTATCAGTGGCGAATAGCATTTTGCCTCTAACGAAAACTCCGCGTAGACAGGGTCGTCTGTTAGTCCGAGGAGATAACGCCCCACAGCGTCGCGGCCTCCATCAACGGAGGCTCTTGTAATTTGGTCGACAATGACTCGCGGATCATGCATTTGGAATATCCGCGCTGCGAAAGCCTCAAAGGCATGGGGTTTTTCCTTGAAATACATCCACACCGTTTCGAGGATGGATATGGCAGTTGGCGAACTTGGTGTTTGGTCTTCGTGACTCCGGATGACGGTAGTACTTTGAGAAATGAGGGGCTTATACCGCCCATGAGTGACCCAATCCGTCCAAGTTTTAGGAGCATGGGAGTTGGGTGACTCCATCGCAACTAAATCAGTCAGCCATGCGCGCTTGAGTACTGGGACATCTAAAATAGTAAACGTCGCTCTGTAGTTTTGGAAACGCTCGCGTCCTGTTGTCTTCCAAATCGCCACCAAATCTGCTGTGGCGGGTAAGCCCAAGGCTCCCGGCACCGCCAACCCCTTAAACTGGACTGATCGCGCGCTGTTTGGAGTTGGCGATTTCTGGAACACAAAGAAGGGAGGGATATGCGAGCGGTCCGGTGGGGTGGCATGCAAAAGACTGAATACGCGTCTAAGGATGCGATTTCCTCCACGAGTCGTGTCGTGCAGCTCATGGCCGGGCGTTTTGTTGTCACCGTAGTAGTCAAATTGCCCGCTATTGGGGTCGAGAGAGTCGGGCCAATCTTTGTCTTCACCAGACGTGTATAGAACGACGAATTTTTTCTGCTCTCCCTGGCCGGCGGCACGAAATCCGCCTTGATTGCCGATACCCTTCAGAAGCCTCGAGATTGGGTCATCGCTCGCATTTCCAGAATTACCTCCTTCGTAAACCGCGTCGATAACGAGGTCCGCATCTGGCAAATCGTTAGACGGCACAATTTGGACCATAGCTGGCGACTCCATCAGAGAATTTAATTCCGCTTTACCTCTGAAAGCGGACATCGAATACTCCTTCAAAAGGCCAGTCCCTCCGCAAGGGCGAGGTCCGCGTTCAAAACGTGCGTTGTATTGTCGACTTGCGTAACGCCCCGACAATATTGATAGCACCCTGACAGCACCGAGCACGATCAACTCAACTGACCAAGCCCGCGCTTATCGGGTTTTGCTTACGCTCTGCAAAGCCTGTTCTAAAGCCTTCCGTACCATGGCCATGCGAATAAGCATTCGATGCTCATGTCCTGGCAAATCCACAAAACCAAGTTCTCGGTACAATTTAGCGGCTCGGTCGTTCAGCGCGTCGAGTACGATGAAATGGGCTCCAATTTTGTCTGCTACATCCACGCATCTTGCGAACACGTGGCCCATGAGATGCTTTCCTAGACCTTTTCCCTGCGAAGCAGAATCAACTCCCACTACAGAGAGATAGATAGCCGAGATGGACGGATAGCTCGGTAGTTTCTTGCGATAGGATTCCGGCAGGGTGCTGACTTCTATTGAATGGGTGTTGAGGGCGTAAAAACCGATGACGGTTTTTTCTTTGTCTAGGCAGGAGACGTTTACGCGTGTGTGGTCGTCGTCTTGTTGGCGTGCGGCTGTTTTTTTAAGGAAATTATCGACGCGCTCTTCACCGCATGAAAAAGCCGCTCGATCGTGTAGTTCGCGATCGAGCGGCTCTATACGGACGCGCGCCAAAAAGGCGCGATCTATCATTTGGTCTTCGAGACCTCCGCATGGAGCGTCATAAGGTCGACCAAGCCTTTCGTTGGCTCTGTCGCTTCCATGGCGGCCATAAAAGCAGCATGCGCAGATGGTTGCAACGCTGTGGTCTCGTAATCACGGAGTGTATCTCTCGCCATCTTGGCGGCGGCCACGACCGTAAATTCTGAAGCATTGATGCCAAGCAGACACGCGGCCTGCTCGATCAACTCCTTCGCTTGCGCCGTAGTCCGTTGTTCCATCCGGACGGACTTAGTCCCGCTGAGGCTTCGATCGGGTAGGTATGCGAGCATGAGATTTCTGCCTTAAATGGGATGCGCCGTATGTACGGCATCTACCGTACAAGTCAAGCTCAAACTTTCGGTTCCAGAGTTCCCGAATCAAAAGTTACCCCGAAGGTAAATAAGTGCCCAAATCCCCCACGGCGCTGATAAAAATCTTTATGAAAGCAATCATTTAGACCATTCATTGACAGCGATAATTTTCTGTACCACATATGAGGGACGAAAAATTATCGAGGTTTCCTAATGCTTGTAACCAAAACCTACTCAGAGAATTCGGAAATTAATCTCAGGCTTCTGGCCTTTGACGTTACTCGGAACGAGTTGGTCGCCGTCGCCCGCGCCGTGGTCGCCGCCCGCGCCGACACAACCGATAACGATCCTGCCACTGCCGAAGGTCAGCTTGCATACATTTATGGAACTCGAGCTACTCGTGCTCTATGGCGCACCAAGAAGTGGCTCCTTCACCGTCAAGAAAACATCGAAGCCGTCAGCCATCCGAAAAAGGCGCTGAGGGTAATCTATCAAAGCGTCGATTTGGCAGCGTCAAAGACCTACAGGCCACGCCCGATCTCTGGAAAGGGCTCTGGATCTGATCGCGTCATTAGTGACGCCCAGGGAAGCCTCTTCACCGAAGAAGAATTGGCCGGTGACGCCAAGATCAAACTCGGCAAAATCGACTCAGGTGTTTGGTATTATTGCGTCTCCGTAAGTGGGGACGATGTGCGCGCCGAGCTGTCGCTCCCTTCCGGAATCAGCGAGGGAAACTTTGAGGACTTCATCGAGCGAATATTTGTCATCCGCGAGGGCGAGTGGCCGGCCTTGGTGGGCAAATACGATGCAGATGATAGCAGCAGCGCTGTTAGCTTCGAGCCGGTCGTAACTCGAAAAAAGTAAGGCATGTTCAACATTCATCGACTTGAACTGGCGCGTGCAAGGCGCCGGTACACGGCGAAGATTCTAGCGGAGCGGGCAAAGATCGCTCCAGTTACGTTGTCGCGAATAGTGAACGGACAACAAATCCCGGATGAAGAAACCATTGATAAACTTGTAAGCGCATTGGGATTTCCCCGCGCATTCTTTTTTAAAGACGATATTGATCGTATCGACGTTTCGTCAGCGAGTTTTCGCAGTCTAAAGGCCATGACAGCGCGGGAACGCGACGCGGCGCTTTCCGCTGGCTCATTTGCCTACGAACTTACGGACTGGGTCAAGGCGCGTTTTAATCTTCCTGCGGCCGACTTGCTCGACTTGAGCTACGAGCGCAATCCGGAAAGTGCCGCGCGTCTTCTGCGTCAACATTGGGCTATTGGAGAAAAGCCAATCGGCAACGTGGTGAAGTTGTTGGAGACGAAAGGCGTTCGTGTTTTCAGTCTCGCGGAAAATACTAGAAACGTCGATGCATTTTCTTGCTGGCGAGACGATGAGCCTTACATTTTCCTAAATACATTCACAACTCCCGAACGTAGTCGGTTCGACGCTGCACATGAATTGGGTCACTTAATCCTCCACAAACATGGAGGTCCGCGTCAGGGCCGTTCAACGGAATCAGAAGCACACGCGTTTGCGGGACATTTCCTTATGCCGCGCGATGACATGCTAGCGATGATTCCATTTGTTACTGGTGTTGCTCAGTTGCTAAAAGCCAAAAAGCGATGGGGCGTTTCGGTATCTGCGCTCGCTTACCATCTACATCGACTCGGTCTAATTTCGGATTGGCATCACAGGACCTTATGTATCCAAATCAACAAACAGTTCGGTCGCAGCGAGCCTGATAGTTTGTCGCCTGAGCGATCCGGAGTCTGGCAAATGGTGCTGCGCGAACTTTGGAAAGACAGAATGGCGCGAAATCACATTGCTGACGATTTGGCAATTCCGGAGGATGAACTGGAAAACCTGATTTTTGGCCTTACCGGCGAGACGGGGCCTCCGGAAAATTTTGAAAAACCGCATCTGAAGTCGGTCTGACCATGGTCATCTGCTCGAAATAATTGTGAATCGGATTGCGAGTCGCGGTGCTGTCAGAGTACCGTCAATCAAAAATTGGATCAGGGTTGACCTGGCTGGATACAGGCTGCGTCAGCATCGTGCCGCGGCACCGGCTCAAGGTTGTGCCGCGCGCCAAGCGAAACATCCCAATCAGATCATCCCGGCCTTGAGCCAGGGTTTTCTTTTGCGCTGCTCCGGTAGCGCGGATTGTTTCTCTTGTATTGGGTCCAACGGAGTGGTGGACCTTGGAGAGGAACGTCACGAAATCCGTCCACCGTGGCGTCGCCGCCCTGAAAATTGCCAAGCGCGTACCGCGCCAATCGCTTTAAGCGACGTTCGCGGTAGCGCTCTCTGATCCGCTCCCGATGCAACTGGTACATTAGTTTGCCCAGCTTGATACCAAGTGCCTCGCTCAATTCTGTCAGCGTAAAGGCACACACATTGGAATGAAAAAAACGATTGAGCTCGGACCTGGTGAGCCAAGCGCAATTCCGTTTTTCATAGTTGCGTGTTTGGTCCAGCAAACACAGGACATGTTTTTCGCTCGGACGCTCGCCCATGTCTTTTAAAAAGGCCGGAAAACTTTGGCGCCACTTGCTACAGACGCGGACCTTGTAAAACTCTCTGAGTTCGAACTGGGAATGCCCCTCGTACTCACAAGAACTGATCATGTTACGATACGCGCCGTATGTTGGTGAATGCCCACTCTTGCGCGCGTGACCATGCTTCCAGAGGTGATCCACGCTGCATTTGCGGCAGCAAGTTTCGGGCCGCATCCTCAGTAGCACGGACGCGGGGAAGTCAACTTCAGTCACGCCGCAACGACGGCAGACGCATCGCCATACGGCGCCGCGATCTGACTCATGGCGTCGCAACACTTCCCAATGACCGCGCCTTAGCCCAGTCAAATCAGTAGGGCTGCGTTTTGGCTCCATGATCGGCGCTCAGCTAAGCCGATCGCCCGAATTCACTGTTCGTCAAGTTGAAATGAAACGACGGCCGGCCAACATCGTGTGCCTTGATGCCCTTTTTGCGCGCGTGCGGGCTGTCCTTGGCGCCGTGCGTGCGATCAGGCGGCGAGTGCTGCCTGCCGCGATTTCTGATCACGCTCGCCGGAACCTTGGCGAGTCTGTAGGTGCCAGTCGAGAACTTATTCCCACTGTCGTAGCGGAGAAGCTGATCGCGCAGCGCGCCCGGGGTGCGATAGCGGATTACCTTGGTAGCCAATTCCACCATGATGATATTGCGGTGCAAATAAACCTCGCGAACTTGGCCAGGATGGTCGCGCTTGATGGCGAGCGCGCCGGCACATTCGCAGGCATCGTTTGCCTTGCCTTTGGACACGTCCTGGTCGGTAACGTGAAAGGGGATATCGCTGGTGGCATCGACGACAGTCTTGCCGTTATAGGTTCGCGGTTTTCCAGCCGTTTTCGATTTGCGCTTTGCTTTGTACATGACACGTCCTCCTGGTGGCCTGGAAGAGGAGCAACCCGGAGTGTGACTCCACACACTACGTGGAGTCAACACGCACACCTTGTGTGCGGTCAACACATTATGTGAGGTCAACACATTGTGTCGAAAGGCAAACGTCCATTCTCCGGGCCCAAAACCAAGCCGATAAGTTGGCTACGAACATAGACAATGTCGTCGCATATTTCCCCTTCCGCCGCATGGTGGCACTGATTTGATGGTGCTGCCGGAGTGGATTGGACACTCGACGTCCCCCTTACCAAGGTGGTGGAGCGGTACCTCACGGAGTCCGTGCGCGGCGTACGCGGCGAACTGAAACGAGGTCGATCAGATGTTCGCCAACATCGACCGGCGAACGTGACGGAAACGGTCGCAACCCGTCTCGAGAAAATTTTTAGTGCAGAAAGTTTGACCGTGTCTGCTCGGCACCCAAAGGAGGCCACGATGGCTCCTTAGCGGACATTTCAGCCCTTCGCGAACCCGGTCACTTCGCAATTTGGTGATGCTCCGTCCGATTGGAGCGGCCCTATAGTCATGTTAGCAACGGAAACATAACTGCGCGGCTCGACGCGCTGGTACACTGTGCGCCCGTTGCCACTGATCTTGGTGCTGGAATTTGTGCTGTCCTTACAAGTGACGACGACATCCTTCACAGGAAAATCATTGTCATTGTGGATGACGATTGCCGCCTTCAGGAAATCGCCACCGACCTTCTGCAAGCTGAATATCTGCGTTCTGATGTTGTGAAGCGCTTCGGATCGGGCGGCTGCTTGCGCGGCAGCCAACGCTTTCGCGGCCGCAGCGGCTCCGTCCAATTTCAGGACCGGGATCATCATCTGTCCAAGCCCCATCGCGAGAAGGGCAGCGACAATCACAAAGACGCCTTCCTGCCTGCGGGTAAACCCAAACATCGCGACCGGCCAAATGGTCGTGCCGATGCCGAAGAGGAGCGCGCAAGCGCCCGAAAGATAAAGCAGCCCTCCCAAAACGTTCATGATGGCGACCCATGCGATGCCGAATTGTCTCTGAGGCCGTATCACGCAAAGCTTGTGCTGCCGTTGCAAGAATTGGTTACTGACTGAATAACGCGGGCGCGCTTGCTGGCCGGGCCGGTGCGGGGGCCGTAACGCGCCGCGGGGTCAAAGCGCGGGACTGGCGCCGCCGGCAACCGGATCAGCGTGAGATCGACCGTGGTGCCGGTTAAGTGTTTCGACTGCGCGGCGATGTAGCCAAGCGCTGTGACCCTGCGCAAATTGCCTACGAATCTCTTGCCGCCTTCAATAGCGGCGGGCCGCGTGTGCAGTCATTCTCAGCACGCTCGGCCTACGGTTATCTCTTCGGCTGCGCCGCGCATTTGAAAAGCTGGCGCCAAAGTTGCTGTAGTGCGTCAAGGCGATGGCACGTCATCCAGGCAAGCGCCACGACTGCGCGTCCTTCTTCGTCACCAATATGCTGCGCCAAGCCGTAACCCATGAGGCGCAGCGCATGCGCGGCGTCGAGCGCATCGTTGAGCGGCTCCTCCATGTCCAGCGCGAGACGGGCCGTTCGCTTTGATGCGGCACCGCGTGCAGACATGGGTTTGCTGACGCGCTTTCGCGCGGGCATGGCGAACCTCCAGCGAATCCGGCAAAGTACTATGCAATGAACTTAAAAATCTCTTTTGATTATGTCAACTCGAAATCGATATAATATGACGATCAATGCAGCCCAATGTCGGATGGCGAGAGCGGCACTTCGGATCGGAGTTCTGGAGCTTGCCAAGTTGGCAAAAGTTGCCCCGAGCACGATTTCGCGTTTTGAAACTGGCGACACGTTGCAGCCCCGCACTGTCGAGGCCATTCAGGCCGCTCTGGAAAAAGCCGGCGTCGAGTTCACCAATGGCAGCAAACCTGGCGTCCGCTTGACCCGCTCGTGACCGACTCCCACTGCGGGGACAATATTGTGAAGGTGCAGCGAAGTTACACCATGTTTGTCAGATGATGAGCGGCAAGAACTTATAGCTCGTCGCGACCTGAATCCGGTCGGCGATGCGCAACCGTTTTACCTTGGCTTCAAAAATCAAATTTCTGGCCGCGCTTGGCAAGACTGCCAGCGGTCGAAAATGCTCAATCGTGCACCAGGACTGACAGAATTTTCACCCGCTGATGGGAGGCATTGCCATGGGAATAGATCCTTTCCAAATTTTCGGACCCTTCCAATTTGACGGGGACAAAGTAGCCGATAAAGAATACCTCAAAGCATTTTGGAAGGAATGCGACGACGAGTTTACACAAATATCAGGAGCAAATGGCCTATATCTGTTTTAGCTTTCTAACGTCGACAGCTACGTTCCGAACTATGTGGGCATGACCAAACGAGAATTTTGCAAAGAGGTGTTCAACCCCAGCAACGTGGTGAAAATTCTAAAGTACTTTGCTCCTCAGAGAGGCAAGCTGAATTTGCACCTCGTCGCGAAGCCAAAAGATGACAACACAGGATTTTACCGTTCATCCAAACGGTCGCTACTCTGGACGGAAATGTTCCTGTTGATGTTGTGTCGCAAGAAGAACCCCGACATTCTAAACATAGTGGGTCACGCCTTCTTGGAGGATTGTGCGATCGAAGGCATAACTTATCCATCCAGAGGTCGTGGCAAAACCGTCAGGTCGTTTCAGACAGCGCTGGGATTTGATAGTTTTGCGACGACTGGAAATAACAATCAGAAGAAGTCGACAAAGCCGAGTGCTCAATCGGCTGTTCGTCCACCTGCTAACCCAATTTCGCAACCAAGCGCTCAGGCCAGCCAGCCGACTGCTCAGATTATGCAGCCGTGTGAGCAGCAGCCAGGCATGAATTGATTAAGAAGACTGATCACTGGCGGGCGGCGTACGGCCCGTCGTTCAAACCAAAGCCCTTTTAGAATTACGTCCGCGGCACGGATTCACCGCCCCTTCGGCACGATCGCAAAATCATAGCTGCGGGGCTCGGTGGCATCGGTGAAGGAATAGTGCCACCATTCGCGGAAGTAATTCGCAAAGCCTTGCCGGTGCATCGCCGCGTTCAGCGCACCGCGCCAGCGCCGCGGCTCGGGCTCAATCGCCCGGTTGGCGCTGTAGCTTTTGACGTCAAAGCAGTCGAAGCCGGTGCCCATGTCGATGCTGTTGTCGGGGGCGCGCTTGTTGGCCGGGCCGGTGCAGGGGCCGTAACGTGCCGCGGGATCAAAACGCGGCACGGGCGCAGCAGGCAATCGGATCAGCGTGAGATCGACCGTGGTGCCGGTTGAATGTTTCGACTGCGCGGCGATGTAGCCGAGCGCGAACAAATTGCGCTTGTGCAACGCCGGATAGAATCGACGCGTCGCCTCGGTGTCGTTGCCATCATGCGCCCATGCCTCCATGGCGCGCACTGCACGGGTCGGGCGGTAGCAGTCGTAAACCTTCAAACCAAGGTTTTCCCGCGCGAGATCGGCCTGCACACGCCTGAGCGCCTCCGCGGCCTCTCGCCGCAGCACGCATTCGGCCGCGCCATAGCCGGGCAGGGGGCGGCCGGTGAAGTTGTCGGCGGTCGCATAGCGCATGTCCTGCACGATGCTGGAATCGACGTCGCGCAGATAAACAAAGCCCGGCGGCAACATGTCGCGCGCGTGGGCGGGGGCGGCGAGCAGGAGGGCGGCGAGGAGGGCACAGGGCAGTCGATGGATCATTGTTCGGCCGTCAAAGATCTGCTGGTGGCACTTGCTTCCCTCTCCCACAGGGAAATGAACGCACATACCACCCCCGCGCAGTGGCGTCTTGCTTTGCCGGAACCGGCAGGGCATTGAGCGGGTTTCCTGCTTTGAGTTACATGCTTGGCATGACCTCCGCAAAACCGAAATCAAAGCCGCGAGCGGCAAAGCCGGAGCCCGAGCCAAAGCCACACGCGGCCAAATCCGGGCCGGAGTTCAAGACGCGGCCGCCAAAGCCCGAGTCGCCGGAGCTGCCGGCACTCACGCATCCCGAAATCCGGGCCATCGTGCTCGGCATCATGCTGGCGATGTTCCTCGGAGCGCTCGACCAGACCATCGTCGCCACCGCGCTACCGACCATCGGCCGGCATTTCGGCAATATCGATGACCTGTCATGGGTCGTGACGGCCTATCTGCTCACCGGCACGGCGGTGACGCCGCTTTACGGCAAGCTCGCCGATATCCACGGCCGGCGCGTCTTGATGCTGACCGCGATCGGCATTTTCGTGGCGGGCTCGGTGGCCTGCGCGCTGGCGCCGAGCATGACCGCGCTGGTCCTCGGACGCGCGTTCCAGGGCCTCGGCGGCGGCGGGCTGATGGCACTGGCGCAGACCATCATCGCCGACATCGTCTCGCCGCGCGAACGCGGCCGCTATCAGGGCTATATCGGCGCGGTGTTTGCGACATCCTCGGTGGGCGGGCCGGTGCTCGGCGGCTTCCTGACAGAGCATATCAACTGGTCGCTGATTTTCTGGATCAACGTGCCGCTCGGCCTCATCGCGCTGGGGATGACATCGAGCGTGCTCCGCCGCGTGCCGTTTCGCCCGCGCAAGCGGCGGCTCGATATCGTCGGCGCGTTGCTGATGATCAGCGCGGCGGTTCTCCTGTTGCTGGCGCTGTCCTGGGGCGGCCGGCGCTTCGAATGGATTTCGCTCGAACTCGGCGGGCTGCTGCTCGCCTCCGCGATCCTGTGGGGCCTCTTCGCGTGGCGGCTGATGACAACGCCCGAGCCGTTCCTGCCGCTGACGGTGCTCGGCAATCCGGTGGTGCGCTGCGCGACGCTCGCCGGCGCCTGCAACATGGGGACGCTGGTCGGCATGACGATTTTCGTGCCGCTTTATTTCGAGGTGGTGCTGCATCTCTCGGCGAGCCAGTCGGGCATGGCGCTGATCCCGCTGATGGGGGCGACCGTGACGATGTCGACCGTCACCGGCCGGCTGATGACGCATGTCGTGCACTACAAGCGCATGTCGCTGGCGGGGCTCGCGCTCTCCATCCTGTCGCTCGCGCCGCTCGCGATCTGGCCGGCGTCGATGCCGACCGTCCTCGTGTTGCTGCTCTTGCTGATCATCGGCGCCGGGCTCGGCACGGTGTTTCCGGTGTCCACGGTCTGCATGCAGAACGCGGTGTCACGCTCGCAGATGGGCGTTGCCACCGGCGCCGCCAATTTCTTCCGCGCACTGTTCTCGGCGCTGGTTGTTGCCGTGCTGGGCGCCATCGTGCTCGGCGGGCTGGGCGGCGTCGCCGGCATGTCGGTTGAAATGCTGGCGCGCACGGCGTCAGCGCCCGAGCTCGCCTATGCGTTTCGCTTTGTATTCCTCGCCTGCGCGCTGGTGCTTTCGTTCGGGATGGCGTTCCTGATTTCGATGGAGGAACGGCCGCTCCGGGGCCCATCGCCGCCGTCGCAGGCCGCCACCGCGCCGACTGCCCCGGCCACGCCGATCCCGGCCGAGTAGCCGAGTCATCAGGAAGACGTCATCAAGCAGACGTCGTCAAGCTGACAGCATCAAGCAGACATTTTGCGGCAAAAAAACCCGATCAGCCAGATCGCTGCGGCGATGACGAATGGCACGACCGGGATGATAGGTTCTTCGAGGATGCTCACCTGATAAAGGGTGTTGATCGCCGCAAGCACGATGACAAGCCCGGCGAGCATCACGCTGGCTCGATAAAGCATTTCTCCCCATGACGGGACCATGTCAGCGGTCGTCGATGGGTGTCCCCGTCGCGTCCACATGTTGCTACCTCACGCGGCCGAAACCCGGTTCACGGCTCAGTCCGACAAGGCGGTATTCTAGATAAAGTTCCTGGACGGGCGTGGGTAGATGGGTATGGCGTCGATTTTAAATGGAATCGTCATGGCCGGGCATAAAGCCCTCATTCGTCATGGCCGGACACAGCCGTCCGAAAGCACGCGCTTGCAGTCCATCCGCTCTTCCCCGCGAAAGCGGGGACCCAGCGCAATCAGGCAAGACGTGGAGGTCCAGCTCTGGATTCCCGCTTGCGCGGGAATGAGCGGAGTGTGTCCTGTCCTAGTCGATGGTCATCCCGGCCAAGCGAGCGACAGCGAGCGCGAGCCGGGATCCAGTAACCCCGGCCCGAGCGATACGGACAGACCGGGAGTACTGGATCCCCGCCTTCGCGGGGATGAGCGGAGTGTGTGGACCGTTTTTCCAAGCGCGCCGGCCCGTCCTTCGGACGGCTATGCCCGGCCATGATGAAGGAGGGCTTTTTGCCCGGCTATGACAGTAAACAGTGTCGGCCTAAACCGATTCAACCGCTAATGCAGAACATCGAATACGGTCGCTGCCAAAACAAGCGATCCCATGCCGGCGAACGCGATCGCCGCCGACGTCCGGCCGACAACTTCGCAGTAGTAAGTGAGTGTGGATTTGAAGCTCATGGGCGGAAACTAGGGCGCTCCGGCGCGAGTCGGACGTGACGCAGTTCACATAACGGGGCAATAAATCGGCAAAAAGCTCCGGCGAAAGGCCGGGCCTTGGGCCGAGGCTTGCTTTGGTGTGCCGGAATCGGACAGCGGCCGGTCAGTCGTGAGTCCAGTCGCGGCGCAGCTCGAGCCGCACATTCGGTCCGGATCGCGCCCGACGTATTGTCCGTTTTCATACACGACATCCGGATCCGCAGGCGAAATGGTCTCGGCACGGACACCGCGATGTTTGTGGCCCGTCGCGCGCGGTGGCTCATACGCGTAAGAACCTTGGGCATAGGGCCCGCCTTGGAATCCACCTCGCGAACGACCCTGGAATTCACCTTGCCAGGCAGGCCCGCCGTGCTCCAATGCCGGCTGGTTGATCACGTTCCCGGTGCCATATGACGAGCTGTACGATTGGGCGAAGGCGGGTGATGCGAGCAGCATCGCAACGGCCGCGCTCAGGATCATTTTTTTCATTGGCTCAATCTCCTTAACTTGCTTCTTGCTTGTGGTCGCCGCCCGCCGGCAGCTCATGTCGCTCCTGCACTGCCGACAATCCGCAAGTAAGAACGAAACCGATAAACCGCTTGTCCGAACTTGCTGTGTTGGTTCGGTCTTGCGGCCGCCGATGCAATGCTCGTATGCGCAGACCGAATGTGTCTGTAAACTTTGGTATAATTCACGCAGTGGTGACTTGTGTGCCGTCGCCTTTCAATCGATATGAGTACCAACGACATCAACATTGTCGATTCCCAAAAAACCGAGTGAGGAACCAAGGGCGGCGGTCCTGAGCAGGAGATCGCATGCCATACACTCATACGTCCACTTGCACTCACACGCCCACTTGCGTCGATGAAGAACCATCGGTCCACTTTTCTCCAGCTGAACTGATCGAGTGCCACGCGGCGGAATGGCGCGGGCTGCGGACCGAGATGGTCGCCGTCACGCAACGAGAACCGTTCGAGTACACGTTCAAATCGTCGCAACATTTGCTCATCGCCAGCGAACATTCCGAACGCGACGATGGCGAGACGGCAGTTGAAGGCCTGCCGAAATCCACCCTGCATAGTCTCTCAGGCAAGCTCACATTCGTGCCCGCGGGCCATGAATTCTACGGCTGGCAGCATCCGCGTGTGCTGACCCGGGCGAGCTATTTCTACATCGATCCAGCCGGTCCGCTGCTCGATGAGAGTATCCATTTTGCCGAAATCGAATTCCGCCCCCGGCTGTTCTTTTTCGACGCCGAAATCTGGCGGCTGACGGACAAATTGAGAGGTGAAGCCAAAGGCGGCGCCCGGCTGACGCACTATGGGGAAGCGCTCAGCGTCTTGCTGGCGCATGAGCTGATCAAGCTCAACGATGAGCCAGGACACGGGCAACGGATGGCGCGCGGTGGACTGAGCGGCTGGCAGCAGGCGCGCGTCGCGGAATTCATCGACGCACATTTGGCTGACGACCTCAGACTGTCGATGCTCGCAGGATCGATCGACCTGAGCCCGTATCACTTTGCGCGTGCGTTCAAACAATCATTCGGTCAGTCACCGCACCGCTATCATGTCGGGCGGCGCATCGAACGCGCCAAGAGTTTGCTGGCCGAGCCGGCCCGGTCGATTACCGGGATCGCGCTGGCTGTCGGATTTGCGGAGACCAGCTCATTCTCGGCCGCGTTTCGCAAGACGACAGGGTTGTCGCCGAGCGCGTATCGGCATGGTCTTGAGTAGAGTTGGTCTTGAATAGAATTGGTCTTGAGTAGAGTTGGCCTTGAGTAGATTTGGTGTTGCGTAGAGTCAGCTTCGCGCCTGTGCAAGCCAGACTGTCCGTCCGCCTGCCTGCGCATCCTCAACAACATGCGCGACGATCTCAAATCCCATGCCGGCCAACAGCCCGGCATATTCGGCGGGCCCGAGGCTCGCGTGGTAGAGCGGGTCGCCGCGGTACGTTCCGATCGCTTCGCCGTGCCCGGGACCGGCGTTGAACATCAACACCGCGGACGGTCCGGCGTGCCTCGCAAAAATGGCAAACATATTTCGCTGATCGTCGTGGTTGAGGTGGAAAAAGCTGTCCCAGGCTAAAATGCCCTGGAACGACCGTCCCAACGATAACCGGCGCATATCTCCAACGATCCACTCATGATCGGGCAGGCGGCTTCGACACAGTGAGATGAGTGTCGGCGATGAATCGACGCCGGTAATCTTGAGCCCATGCGCGGCCATGTGACGCGCCACCGGGGAACCGGAACCGCAGCCGACATCGAGGACGCTCGCGCCCTTGGGCAACATCGCCGCAAAGCGATCGTGCCAAGTTTTGTCATTCCATCCGCTGTTGGCGCGGTCGGCATCCCACGCCGTGGCGTGCCGCTCGTAGTGGCCAATAATCCGATCGGAAAAACGGTTTACCATCACAACGTCCCGCAGCGGCGATAGGTTTCAAGAAATATTCATTTTGGACGATGTTTGATTAATGCAATAATCCCGGCAACTGTCCAAACAACGTGAGGTGTTTAGCCATGTCAAAGACGATAGCGATATTCGTCGCGGCGGCCATGAGTGTTGCCGCGGCGTCGCCTTGCACGGTTGCCTCTGCGGCTCCCGCCAGTGGTGCGTTCGCGATCAAGAACGCAGCGCCGATCTCGGTCGAGAATGCCCGATGGGTTGGTGGTTGGCGCGGCGGCGGCTGGCGCGGTGGCGGCTGGCGCGGTGGTGGCTGGGGCTGGGGTGTTGGCGGCGGACTTCTTGCCGGTGCGCTCATCGGCGGCGCGCTCGCAGCGCCCTATTACGGCGGCTACTACGGCGGAGGACCCTACGTGGTGGACGACGGGTATTACGGCGATCCCGGCTACTACGGCGGCGGACCGGGCGGTGGCGGCGGCGGCGTGGAATACTGCATGCAGCGATTCCGCAGCTACAATCCAAATACCGGACTGTATATGGGCAACGATGGCCGTCGCCATCCGTGTCCGTAGGAAATCCGAAAGGAAATCCGCAAGAAATTCGCAAGCAAACAAAAAACCCCGGCATGATGCCGGGGTTTTCTTTTCAGCCGTGCAAATTCTGCGAATGACAATCGCCGTCGATCAGCGACCAATCAGCGACCTTGGTTGTTACCCTGGTTGTTCTGGATGAACGTGCCGCTGCGCAGTTCTGCGACGGCCTGCTGCAGTTCGGCCTGCGTGTTCATGACGATCGGGCCATACCAGGCGACCGGTTCCTGGATCGGTTTGCCGGACACCAGCAGAAAGCGAATCCCTTTGTCACCGGCCTGGACGGTGATCTCGTCGCCGTAGTCGAACAGCACGAGCGAGCGGTCGCCGACTTTTTCCCGCACGAGAATTTCGTTGCCGTCGACCTGCTTTTCACTGAGCACGCCGATCGGCTTGGACGCGGCGCGGAACGTGCCATCGCCTTCAAACACATACGCAAAGGCATGGCGCTCGACCTCGACCTTGAATGTCTTGCGCTTGCCAGGCGGCACGAAAATGTCGAGGTACCGCGGATCGGCGGCGACGCCGTCGACCGGCCCTTTCTTGCCCCAAAATTCGCCGCACACGACGCGCACGCGGGTGCCGTCGTCGTCGGTGACTTCGGGAATCTCGGCGCCCTTGATGTCCTGGTAGCGCGGAGCGGTCATCTTGAGCGAGGAGGGCAGGTTGGCCCAAAGCTGGAATCCGTGCATGCGCCCTTGCGGATCGCCCTGCGGCATCTCCTGATGCATGATGCCACGGCCGGCGGTCATCCATTGCACGTCGCCGGACGCGAGCTTTCCGCGGTTGCCGAGGCTGTCGCCGTGCTCGACGGTACCGGACAAAACGTAAGTGATGGTTTCGATTCCCCGGTGCGGATGCCACGGGAAGCCGGCAAGATAATCGGCCGGCCGGTCGTTGCGGAAATCGTCCAGCAACAAAAACGGATCCGTCTCTGCGGTGTCGCCGAAACCGAATGCACGCCGCAGTCTGACGCCCGCCCCTTCGATGGTGGGCTGCGACTGCACGATGCGTTTGACGGGACGGATGGACATCGATTCAACTGCCTTTCGTTAGGCCCGAAGCGGCGCCAGGCCGGGCGGTAAAGGCCAAAAAGTGTTGGGGCGCACGGGGCGGCAATCCTGCGACAGATTGCCATTCACATATGGAACTTCATATAGGGCTTTCGTCCATTAGAAGAACTGACGATGCTGCATATCATCTATTCGGGTGATAATATTATTGCCCAGCAAGACGTTACTCGCCCCGGCATATGAGGTCGGCTATGGTTGCGTCATGAAGCGGATTGCCGTCGTCGCTTGTCTCATCCTGCTTGGTCTCAGCCTTGGCGGCTGCACCAGATGCGGCTGGCTGTGGGACGAGGGGCCGCGCGGCTGCCATTCCGACGCGCCGCGAACGTAGGCGGAATCCGCGCGCTATTGGGAACGCAGAAAATTCAGCACCGCGCCGATGAGGCCGAGCAGGAGCCCGGCGAGCAATACATATTGTAGAATTGCAAGGGCACGGCTCGGCGCCTCGGTCGCGGTCGACATATCGTAGATCTGCCAGACGGCAACAGCCGCAAAGGCGAGAATCATCACGCCCGAATTTTTGGTCCTCTTTTCGTCCACACCGGTCCCCCTGGCCCAACGGCAAGATTACCGGATGCCCCGCGCGGATTCTATGCCCCCATTTGATGCCCGGCGCGCCCCGCGCTGCTGTTCCTCCGGCATGCAGCGCGCCCCGCGCTGCGTAACCCCGGCATGCGTTCAGTGATATGTAAAAATTCCTAGGAAAATAGTCTTGACAGCGTGACGCTGCCCCGGTAGTGTTTGGGCACACTCCAAATCTGCATCCGACATGACGCCGCGGGCGGCGGAACAGCCGCCGGCGGACTGCGTTGGCTTCCCTAGCGGCTGCATTTCGCAGCCGCCGGAGGGATGCAGAATGCCGCACAGCGAACACGATCGTATTGTGAAGAGCACGAACGAGGCGCGCGCAGCTGTTACCGGGCACAATGTGCGTTACGTGCTGATCGTCGGCATACTGGCGGCGGTCGTGCTCTTCGCCGTGGCTTACCTCGCGGCGAGGCTGTGAGCGCCACGCGCCGATCAACGCACTATCAAAAGGTTCGCGCCGGAGTCTTCCGGCGCTTTTTATTTCAGGAACAGGACATGAGTTTGCGGAGAATTCAGATTCCGCCGGCAGCCGCCGCCGAGGGCAAGCGTCAGTGGGAAGAGACGAACATTTTTCGTCAGGATATTGCCGCGGGGATGGGGATCAGTCCCGACACGTTGCGCCGCCGCAGCATTGAATGGGGATGGAAGGAGCGGCCGCGTCCGAGCCCAGTGCGCGCCTTGAGACCTGCCGGCGGCCGGTTCGCAGCGAGACAGCATCATGCAGGATCTGCCGGCGATCCGGCTGCCGCCGCACGGCGGCGTGCGGTCGCTTTGCGCATCATGGCCGTGCTCGAGGACGAACTGGCAAGAATCGAAACCACGTTCAAGGAGGCGGGAGTATCGCCGGGGGGTGCGTTCGACAACAGGATCCGCGCGATCCTCGGCGTCACAAAGGCGCTGCGCGAAGTGGAATTGATGAGCAAGCCTGACGAAGTGATGCCGCCCGATGCAGCCGATAACGACACACCGCGCAACATTGACGAATTCCGCGACGCGCTTGCGCGGCGCATTGAATCGTTTGTTACCGCTCAGCAAAATGCAGATGGCGGAACTGACGGCGGAGCTGCTGGCTGAAATAGAGCCGGGCGAACGCGAGCTCTTCCTCAGTGACTTTTCTGTTTTCGCGCATAGCCACCAGCTTCCGCCCGATCTCGCCAACAATGGCGAGCCGTGGACAACGTGGCTCATTCTCGGCGGCCGCGGCTCAGGCAAGACGCGCGCCGGTGCGGAATGGGTTCGTGCCGTGGCCATCACCGATCCAAAGGCACGCATCGCGCTTGTTGGTGAAACCGAGCGCGACACGCGCGAGGTCATGGTCGAGGGCATGTCCGGTTTGCTCGCGGTGCATCCGCCGCATGAACGGCCACAGTGGGTGCCGTCGCGACGACATCTAGAATGGCCGAACGGAGCCCTGGCGCAGGCTTTCTCGGCGGAAGATCCCGAAAGCCTGCGCGGGCCGCAATTCTCCGCGGCCTGGTGCGATGAACTCGCCAAGTGGCGCCATGCCGAAGCAACTTTCGATATGCTGCAATTCGGGCTGCGCCTTGGCGAACGGCCGCGGCAGGTGATGACCACCACGCCGCGGCCAGTCGCCCTTCTCAAGCGTCTGATTGCCGATCCGTCGGCCGCGATCACCCGGGCCGGCACGATCGCGAACGCGTGCAATCTCGCGCCAAGTTTCATCGAGACCATATTGTCGCGATACAGCGGTACGCGGCTGGGACGGCAGGAGATCGACGGCGAAATCATCGAGCAACGCGAAGACGCGCTGTGGTCGCGCGGGCAGCTGGACCTTTGCCGCGTCGATGCGGCGCCGCTTCTCACGCGCATCGTCGTCGCAGTCGACCCGCCGGGCTCTGCAACAAAACAGGCGGACGCCTGCGGGCTGGTCGCGGCCGGGCGCGGCGAGGACGGCAGCGTCTATGTGCTCGCCGACGAAACTGCGGGCGGCCTGTCGCCGCAGGCGTGGGCGGTAAAGGCGATTGCGCTATGGCGGCGCCTTGCGGCCGACGCGCTGGTGGCGGAGGTCAATTTCGGCGGCGACATGGTGCGCGCAGTGATCGGGGCCGCCGACCGCGCGGTGCCTGTCATCACGGTGCGGGCAACGCGCGGCAAATATGTGCGCGCCGAACCGGTGGCGCAGCTCTACGAGCAGGGCCAGGTCAAACACGTCGGCGCATTTCCGGGGCTCGAAGATGAAATGTGCGACTTCGGCCTCGACGGATTGTCGTCCGGCCGCTCGCCCGACCGGCTGGATGCGCTGGTGTGGGCGATTACCGCGCTGAGCTTCGGTGCGCGCGGCGAGCCGCGAATGAGATTGCTTTGATGGCAGAAGATGAGAGAAAATGATGTGGTCGCATATCAAAACTATTTTTGCGTCTCCCGAGTCAAAATCCTCCCGGACCGGACGCCTGACTTCGCTCGAAGGCGGTGGGCGGGCGCGCTGGACGCCGCGCGATTACACCGCGCTCGCCCGCGAAGGCTATGCACGCAACGCCATCGTTTATCGTGCCGTGCGGCTGATCGCGGAAGGTGTCGGCAGTCTATCCTTCGTTCTTTACGAAGGGACCGCCGAGCGCGATGCGCATCCGCTGCTCGATCTCCTGCGGCGGCCAAATCCGCGTCAGGACGGCGCGTCGTTTCTGGAAAGCGTCGCTTCACATCTTCTGCTCGCCGGCAATGCCTATATCGAGGCCGTCGGCCTTGAAGGCGGGGGTGGGATGCAGGTGCGCGAGCTTTATACGTTGCGGCCCGACCGCATGAAGCTCGTGCCAGGTGCGACCGGCTGGCCGCAGGCCTACGAGTACAAGGTGGCAGGTTCGACGGTGCGTTTCGACCAAAGCGCGCCGTTGCCGCCGATTTTGCATCTCACCTTCTTCAATCCGCTGGACGACCACTATGGTTTCAGTCCGCTCGAGGCCGCCGCGATGGCGGTCGACACACACAATGCCGCGGCCATCTGGAACAAGGCGCTGCTCGACAATGCGGCGCGGCCGTCGGGAGCTTTGGTCTACGACGGCGCCGACGGCGCGGTGTTGTCCACTTTGCAATATGAGCGGCTGAAAAAGGAATTCGACGAATTGCATCAGGGTATGCGCAATGCCGGACGCCCGCTGGTGCTGGAAGGCGGGCTCGACTGGAAGCCGATGTCGCTTTCGCCGAGCGATATGGATTTTCTCGAGGCCAAGCACGCCGCCGCGCGCGAAATCGCACTCGCCTTCGGAGTGCCGCCGATGCTGCTGGCAATCCCCGGTGACAATACGTATTCGAACTATCAGGAAGCCAACCGCGTGTTCTGGCGCCAAAGCGTGCTGCCGCTGGCGGCGCGCATCGGGTGCGCGCTCACGCATTGGCTGGCGCCGGCGTTCGGCGAGGGTCTGATGCTGTCCGCCGACACCGACAAGATCGAAGCGCTCAGCCCCGACCGCGCCGCGCTCTGGGACCGAATCAGCAAAGCGCCATTTCTCACCGTCAACGAAAAGCGGCTGGCCACCGGTTATGGCCAGCAGGGGGCGGCGACATGTTTCCACCGCAATAGGAACAAGAACGACCGCAGGCTGTTTCCCCCTGGTGAGCGCCGCGCGAGACGCTCATGGAACTCACGCGGAACGGAACTCAAGGTGGAACTATGTTCACAAAAACGACCGTACTGGCCATCGGACTGGCGGGCGCATTAGCTGCCACCGGCGCGATTGCGCAGACAAAACAGGCCGACAAGGACAGCCAGAAATTCATCAAGGCGGCTATTCAGGGCGACATCGCGGAAGTCGATGTCGGCAAGCTGGCGCAGGAGAAAGGCCAGAGTGACGCCGTGAAGCAATACGGCGCCATGCTGGTAAAGGATCACGGCGAGCACAAAAGCAAGGCCGAGCAGGTGGCCGGCCAGCTCGGCGTCGAACCGCCGACGGGTTCGAGCCTGATGCAAAAGGCCACTTACGCGAAGTTGAAGCTGCTCTCGGGAACGTCGTTCGACAGATCGTTTGCGAAATCAATGGTCAAGGACCACCAGGACGATATCAAGGAATACAAAAAGGAAACGTCAAAGAAGGACGCGGCGGGTCAATTGGCAAACGAGACGCTGCCAACCCTGCAACATCATTTGAAGGCCGCGCAGTCTCTCGAAAAACAGACAGCGCAGAAACAGTCCTCGCGCTGAAAGTCGTAATGGGGTCGCCGCGTTTGAGCGGTACCCTCGAAATGACGCCCGTTTGCTGGTCCCCTCAGCCGGGCGTCATTTTTTTGTTTTTGCACGGCGCAGCAGGACACCCGGAAGGGTTCTCTAGGACCTGCTGGGATTGACCCAGCGCGCGGTGAGCTCCCGCATCGCCTGCTCGAGGCTCACGGCAAACCCGCGATTTTGCGCGCTGTCCGGGCGTGCGGTGATCGTCCATGACCACGGCATGCCTTGTGGCGCTTGCGTCGTGAGGACGATGCGGCCGACATGCTGGCTGCCGTCGAAGACATCGTAGTCGTCGGCCGACCAATCGCCGTCGCGGTCCTTGGGGACTCGCGAGAGGGTCAGTTTTCTTGCCTTGCCAACCGGTTGTGCAGAGCTGGCCGCTCCTGAAGATGGGGAACGGTCCCGGCCTCCGCGCAACGGTATAAAGTAAGGCCCATCCTCGTTGACGGAATTCATAGTGGTATCCAACCACAGGCGCGGCGCCTTTGCCAATCGCCCTGGAAGGAATCATCACCTGAATTGGCGACGCCTCATTCGAACACCTCGTCGGCGGCGATCACCAGGCCTGGCGGGACGACAATGCCCAGTGCTTTCGCAGTCTTGAGGTTGATGAACATCTCGACTTTCGAGGATCGCTGGACCGGCAGGTCAGCGGCCTTCTCGCCGGTGAGGATCCGCCCGGTGTAGATGCCGGCGAGATGATAGGATTCGGCGACGCTGCCTCCGTAGCTGAGCAAACCGCCCCTCGCCGTGAATTCGCGCCCGTTCGAAATTGCCGGCACACCACGGCGGACAGTGATCGCGGCAAATTTTTCGGTCGCGCTCAGAAAGAAAGCGTCACCGGCGCCGATGACAAGCCCCGCAGCGCGTTTGGGCAGGTCCGCGACGGCTTTGTCAAATTCGTCTTCGGTACTGGCTTGCAGGATCAAGAGCTGCAGACCGAGGGCGCGCGCCGCCTCCTGCGCGTCTCGCGACTGGACTTCGGCTACGACGGGATTCGTGGGGTTGACGATGAGAGCGATGGCGGTTGCCTTGGGTACCAGCTGGTGCATCAACTCCAGCCGCTTCGGCCCGAGCTCCATGTTCAATTGAGTTGCGCCGGTCATGTTGCCGCCGGGCCGCCCCAGATTGGCGACGAAGCCGAGGCCTACCGGATCGCTCGCGGTGGTAAAGACAATCGGGATCGTTGTGGTCGCCGCTTTTGCAGCGAGTGCCGCCGGCGTACTTGTTGCGGCAATAACGGTCACATGACGCCGTATCAGATCGGCAGCGAGTTCCGGCAGCCGATCGTAATGGCCGTCCGCCCACCGGTATTCGACCAGGACGTTCTGGCCTTCGGTGAAGCCCATCTCGTTCAGACCGCGGCGAAATTCGTTCGCGAAGCGCGTGTAATTCTCCGCGCTGGCGCCGTTGAGGAACCCGACCAGCGGCTTGCCAGTCTGCTGCGCGCCGGCTGCAAACGGCCACGCGGCTGCGGCGCCGCCGACAAGGGTAAGGAATTCGCGTCGTCGCATGTGCCCCTGCAATAACCACGCGTCCTGCAATGCCGAATGATACCAGATTTTGGAACTTGCCGTCCCGGGCCTATTTCAGGGCTGTTTCCCTGCTTGCTCCATACTTGCTCCCCACTCTTGCTACCCACTCTTGCCCCCCACTTGCTCCCCACTTGCATTGTCGGCTTGGCTGGGCCGGCTGAGCGAGGGAGGCGCCAATGGTTGCGACGGACAAGGTGTTCGCGGGGTCAATTCCCGAACTCTATGACCGGTTCATGGTCCCGCTGATATTTGAACCCTACGCCCGCGATCTTGCGGACCGGCTGGCGAAAGCCGGACCGAAGGATCTGCTGGAGACAGCGGCCGGGACAGGCGTTCTGACACGGGCCGTCGCCGCACGGCTTCCGGCATCCACGCGTATCACCGTGACGGATCTCAATCAGCCGATGCTTGACTACGCAAGGACGCGGTTGCCCGACGATGGCCGGATCATATGGAAACAGGCCGACGCTCTTGCGCTGCCTTTCGGGGACCAGAGCTTTGACGCCGTGGTCTGTCAGTTCGGCGCGATGTTTTTTCCAGACAAGGTTGCCGGGTACAAGGAGGCGCTGCGTGTCCTGAAACCTGGCGGTCATTTCATGTTTAATGTGTGGGACCGCATTTCAGAAAATGATTTTGCCGATGTTGTCACCCAGGCATTGGCGGACGTTTTTCCGGATGATCCGCCTCGCTTCATGGCGCGAACACCGCACGGCTATCATGATGTCGATCAAATCCGCGCGGACCTGAAGGCGGCCGGATTTACGAACGTATCGGTGGATCCTGTGGATGCCCGAAGCAAAGCGCCGTCCGCCCGCGATCCGGCGGTCGCCTACTGCCAGGGCACCCCGCTGAGAAATGAGATCGAGGCTCGCGATGCGTCGCGAATGGAAGAGGCGACATCGAAGGCGGCGCAAGCCCTGGCGCGCAGGTTTGGCAATGGCGCCGTCGACGGCCGCATTCGGGCGTTTGTGATCACCGCGCCGCGGTGACGGCGGGATATCAACTTCGACTGCAAAATAATGACTGACCTTATCCGCATTTTTACCGAACGCGGCGATCTCGCACATCTGGCCCTGTTGCTGTGGGCAATGTCGGCGAGCGCGCTCGCCTGGTTCGCGCTGCGTGAACTCACCGCCGCCAGCCGTCGCTTCGACGATTTCGTGCGCGAGCTCGCGCGCTTCAACGAGCTTTTCGGAGGCCATTGATGGAAATGTTCATTACCGTGCTGCGCTCTGTCCACCGTGAGACGGAAGAGCGGCACGATCACCTCGATATTTTTCGCGAATTTCTCGATCACCTCGGCCGGGCTACCCGTCGCAGAGGTGACGATGTCAAACCGACTGATCGGCGCAACGCCGGGCGCTGATCCCTTTCTCGTCATGGCCGGGCCAAAGCAGCGTCTTTGCGCCTGAAGACCGGCCGTCCATGAGGCTTCGCAGCAAGCGGAAACGCGTCATGGATCCGCGGGCCAAGCCCGCATGGATCCGCGGGCCAAGCCCGCATGGACCCGCGGGTCAAGCCCGCGGGTGACTCCTTATTTTTTCTTGTTTTTTCTTGCCACGGGTAATTTTAATGCTCGCACCGTCTTCCGAATCCAACTCTGCGTCCGTTTTTGCGCCGCGCGCCACGATCGACGCCGACGGCACCGTCGAGGGCTATGCCAGCCTGTTTGGCGAGCTCGACCAGGCCCGCGACATGATGATGCGGGGCGCGTTTGCGGAGACGCTCGCTGTGCGCGGCATCCGCCGCGTGCCCATGCTGTTCCAGCATAATCCGTCAGAGCCGGTCGGCATCTGGCTCGAGCTGCGCGAGGATCATCGCGGGCTGTTTGCCCGCGGCCGGCTCATTCCGGAAGTCGCGCGTGGACGTGAGTTGCTGTCGCTTTTGCGGGCAGGGGCGATCGACGGTCTGTCGATCGGCTTCCGCACGTCGAAAGCGCGTATCGACCCCAGAACCCGCATCCGCCGGATCTACGCCGTCGACCTTTGGGAAATTTCCATTGTCACGTTTCCGATGCTGGCGGGGGCACGTGTACGCGCGGTCAAACGCTCACAGGCGCGCACGCGCGCCGAGCAGGAATGGGCGCGGGCGGTGGGCAAGCCAGGTGCGGCCGGAGGTTTGCCGTGCCGTATTGGGCGACGAGCGCTGAAATACGGCTTCAATGCCGGTCAGCTGCGCGTGCCACGTGGTCATTCGGACGGAGGACAATGGGCTGATCAAGGCTCGCTGACCAGGCCACGTATTCGACTCGCAGGCGAAATCCCCACCAACGACAAGCCCCAAGTGCCGAAGGAGCGCCCGCCAACATCTAGAGAGCGAACTGCAATTCTTAAAGAGGTTGCAAAGCGGCTTGGCCAAGTCGGCGGCGCGATTTCTGCGATCGCTGAAGCAGGTTCGTGGATACGTACATACTCGCCAGTGATCGAATCCTATCGTGATCGACCAAAGACTTTGAATGAGTTGCAGCAGGCTGTTTCGACGCCAGCCGCGGGCTATGATACCCATCACATTGTTGAGCAGGCGCAGGCTGAGGCAGCTGGCTTTTCAAGAGGTCTCATCGACGCGCCTGAAAATCTGGTTCGAATCCCAAGAATGAAACACCACGAAATCAACGGTTGGTACCAAAGAGCGAATCGAGATTTTGATGGACTCACACCTAGAGAATATCTCAGTGGCAGGAATTGGGATGTTCGACGAGCGGTCGGCCTGGAGGCACTAAGAAGACACGGAGTGCTCAAATGATGGATCACGACGCTCTCAAGCACGTGTCAGTCTCTGAACTGGTCGAACGCTTTGTCGCGATCACGCAAGGTCAATACCAGGCGTCTTTGTATGACGAGTTCGCAAAATACAATAAATTGTTCAGAGAAATGATGGCTGTTGAGAATGAACTCAAGAGCAGGTCAGGCGACCAGCGAGCCGCTCTCATCCCGCTTTTTGCACATCCGAATCCCCAGGTCCGATTGATGGCGGCGCAATCGACGTTAGCCGTGGCGCCGGCTGGGGCGCGACAGGTTTTGCAAGAACTCTGGGACAGGAAAGAATTTCCGCAAGCGGCCGACGCAATGGGGACCTTGCGGGCGCTGGAGCGCGGCGACCGAAACCCGACCTGAGGTTCGGTGCCGCGCCCCGTAACGCATCATTGAGCCGCTGCCACCATACCGCCGCGGGGATTGACGACCACGTAGCCCTTGAGTGACCTGACGTGCTCGCGGGTCAGACCTCCGCCCGAGTTGCCGTCATGGACCAGCCAATCGCTGCCGTCGACCGGGCTCATCAGCACCATCACATGGTGACTACGCACCGCTACCATTCCCGGCGCGGGAGCAGTGCGCGGGAATTTCCTGAGCCAGTTTGCGGCCAGATTGAGCTCGGCGCGGATCTGACCGAACAGATACAGCGACGCTTCGCAGCCACAGAAGGCGTGCGGACATCCGGCGGGCCTGCGGCCGATCACGGAGCCGTTTGCGTCCGTTACGACACGGGACTGCACGGCGCCGTTTGCATCCGTTGCAGCACGGGCATGCATGGCGTGGTCCGAACAACCGCGCTCATTGCACTCAATTGTGCCGCCCTGTCGGGGCGCGCGTTTCGGCGCAGCGTCAGCGCCTGCGATCAGAACGAGCGAAAGAAGCGCCGTTCCGAGTATCGTCGCGTGCTTTGTCACTTGACCTCCAAGCGTCAGAAGCGGTTGTTACCGCGCGACACCTGTACCGATTACCGGTGGCGACGACGACTGGATCTGCTGAGTAAGCTGACCGGGTAAGGTTAAGTGTTAACGGCCGGCATTATTAATGCCGCGGCGTCTGACAAATTGTGCCGTTCAGCGATCGTTTCGTGGCGAAAGCACGGGTGACGTCGTTAAATTTACTTCAGCGACCCGGCGAAATTTTCCGCCGTCGACGCATCGAAATGGCTGAGCCTCGGACACGCGCCGATCAAAACTGCACGGCGGAATCGATCAGACAGAACTTGTTGCAAAGGCGCTGCGTCTTACGTCGACGGCTGACGATTCCACGATCGTTCCTTCTGCACGCGATGAAGGCATCGAATAATCCGCATGCGAGGCTGCGATACAGCATTAATGCAAAGTGACCGGCTCATGCCGAAAGAGGAAACATTGCTTAAATTGTTCATTAAATCGTACTTGTCATGATGGGATCATGGCACGACACAAACCAGAGTTCGGGCGCCGGCCAGCTTTTGCCGCGCCACAAGGTGGTATCCAGGCGCAGCCGCCCACGCGGCTTCGCACTATTCTGATTTTCCTGGCAATGCCGATCATCGGGTTTTTGGTCGTCACCCTCATTCGATAAAGTTCGTGACGGACACTTAAACGCCGCCCGACGTGCGTTTCCGGGCATCCCTGCGATCGCCTGGTTTTGGAACTCACCGTCTCACGATTCTTGTCCACAGTGGCGCCGCGGCCATAGGGGTAACGGCAATCCATATCTAAGGTGTTGTTTGAGCGGGTGAGGGGTACTGCTTGAGGCGGTCGTCAGCCGCTTCCGTCCTTGACGTAACGCGCGTCCCTCGCGCCGCCGGTCCGGGGAGCATACCTTGAACGCGTTCACGGTCATGAAAGCACTTGCGCCGCCAATGGCGGCTCTGGCGATGGCTTTTTTGTCTTCAAGTGCCATCGCCGAAACGACGGAAGAACGGCAGGCCTGCATCGGCGATGCGTTCAGGGTCTGCTGGGCGGCCATACCGAACCGCGATCAAGTGTTTCACTGTCTCCTGGACAACCGGAGCCGGCTCAATCCCGCCTGCCGCGTCGTCATGGATCAGTATCGGCGCCCGCACAGGCTCACGCGGTCTACGCGCGCCTCCGCACGTGTAGAGTAGTCAGCGCTGCCTGAGGAGCCGGCGCGCTCGCGGCGCGATGCGACGCGTTCGCGATCAATGCAAATCAATGCAAATCAATGCAAGATGAAGCCGGACGCGTGCAGACGGCTGGCGCAAATCCCTATCCGATTACCTTATCCGCGCGAAGGCAACTCCAAACGCCCGCGCGTTTTCGGTCACTGCGCCATCCTGCCGCTTGATTTGCGCAAGCTGGCACGCGTCCACAATCTCTTGGCAGATTGTAACAAGACGTATCCCGCACATTCCCTCATAGAGCACGTCGTCAGCTCCGGCCGCGCGCCGCAGTCGACGCCATCTCAACAACATATGAGGCGAAGGAATGAAAAGTCGTTGCGTTGTATTGTCGGTTCTGAGTCTTGCAGCAATGATTTCATTTTCTTCGCCTCTGATGGCATCCCCGGAGACCGGGATTGCATCGATTTACAGCGGCGAAAAGACCGCGAATGGCGAATATGCCCATGCCTCCTCGCTGACGGCGGCTCATCGTAGTTTGCCGTTCGGCACGAAGGTCAGAGTCACCAACGTCGAAACCGGGCTCTTCGTCATCGTACGCATCAACGACCGCGGCCCCTTCATCAAGGGCCGTATTATTGATCTCACTCCGGCAGGCGCCAAAGCAATCGGATCCAACGGTCTCGCGAAGGTCAGCCTGACGGTTCTGTAGGCGGGGGGTATCTGCAACGGGCGCTTTGGCAGAGTCATTGCCAATGCGCCCGTTTTTTTACGCGTTGAGATGAAACTCTGCTCAGCGGTGACCGGCTTCCTTTATTTCAGATGAGACGCCGAGGTGCTCACCTCGGAAAGTTTTTTTGCGGTCTCCATGATCATCTCTATTCGCTTCTGCAATCTGTTTTTCAGGTCGGGAATATTCACCTTGTCGGTCACGACGTAGGCGTTACCAAGACGTTCCACGTAACCTTGCTTGACCATTTCCTGCAAACGTCTCACCACGGTGACGCGCGGCAGTTTCAGGGCGCTTGCGATCTTGCTCGCGCCAACCGGCGAGCACATGACGGTGCGCAGAAATACGTAAATGCCGATAGTGCGAAAAGTTGAACTGTCGTTTTGGCCTGCGAACGACGCGCCGTAATCTTCATTGATGCTGCGGATCAGGCCAAGATAGAGGCGACACAACAGCATCCGCTCCCGCGCCAATTCGATGCGGGGCGGCGGATGAATTTCCTCGACCAGGACAAAGTCGGCGCCGCGTTCGCGCCAGGTGTGCGCGCCGACATGCTTTGCGGTGTGTGCGTGCGCTGCGTGATGACCCTTGGGCATATCCATGGGCATGACTCCAGTTGGAGTGCGAAACGTTGAGCTCTCCGCTTTGGCGCGCGGGCAGGGACATCATGTCCGCGCCTCACGTGAAAGGACAATTCACGGCTGCTTGAAGCGTTGACGGGACGGTATTGCAGTATGGCCGGCACGGCCGACTTGGCCGACTTGGCCGATTTGGCTGACTCGGGCAAAAAGAAAGCCTTACCGGCGCGGCTGGCGCGCCGGTAAGGCCGACGACTGATGGCGATCGACGCCTGCTTGTCTTAGGCAGCCCTCTTGCACTTCGCCAGGAAGCTGTTTTTGGCCGCGCCGTAAAGCGGCTTGCCCTCTTTGCTGACTGCCTTGCTGTCGCAGGCGTCCCTCTTGCATTTCTTCACAAAGCTGGTTTTCGCCGCGCCGTGGAGCGGCTTGCCTTCGCTGCTCATCGCGCGGCTTTCGCACGACTGCGCCAGAGCGGTACCGACAGACAAAGAGGTAATTAAAACAGCGAGAATAATACGCCTCATCGTTTCCTCCTTTTTTATTGCGCCCACACTTGAGATCCACATGCGAACACGGGGCGAATCGATCCTCAAGGGGGTATCCGCGCGCAGAAACAGGGGCGGTAATTCCATGCCATCGCCGGAAAGGCAGGAAAAACAAATAATTCGCTCTGTGAGGCGGTTCACTCAGCCGGCGCGCGATCCAGACTAACTATGCGGTTGAAAATGCGTTTCGCGCAGGAGGCTCAACATGCGCAAAGCACTGTCGATCATCGTGGTCGCCGCAATCGTCGGCTTCGGCCTCCAGATCATTGGCGGCCCGGCTGAGACGATTGCCGCCAAGGAAATGGCCAGCATCCCATTTCAAAATGGTGTGTCGGTCCACGGGCTTCGTGTCGCACTTCCCTTATCGATGACCAACTTCCCGAAGGAGCTGGTGCCGCTGCCTTGACAGCGTGACGCGATAAACATTGATCCCCCGGCGACGCTCTCAGCAGGGCGTCGCCGGGGGATCTTTTCAAGTCTGGAAAAATGCTTTTCTTTTCCGGCCCAATCGCATTGGGCGGCAAGCGCTGCGAAGCTTACGCAACACAAACGTATTGCGAGGCGCGCATTCCGAGTCGTTGAGCCGCGCCCTTGGCAAGGTCCAGTCTGGCGCCCATGCGATAGGCAATGCCCCAAGGTCCGGTATCGTTGATTCTCACAACAAGGGACCGGCCGTTCTGTGGGTTCGTCACAGTCAAGCTTGTGCCAAGCGGCCATGTCCGCGCTGCCGCTGTGTTGCCGTTCATATCAAATCGTTCGCCACTCGCAGTACGCTTTCCTGAGGAATACATGCTCGCGAGGACTTCCTGTCCGGCGCAACCACCTGATCGCTTTACATACTTGTGAACCGTGGCCCATCCCCCTGCGCTTGCTGAGGTGACGGTCAGAAGGCTGGCCAGGATTGCAATGCATATGTGCTTCATCTGGGTTGTCCCCCTCGAATCGATTTCGCAACTATCGCACGTAGGGACGAGCCATATGGCAGAAGGATGGCAAAACCGGCGTTCAAAGAAGGCCGGCGCCAGAGTGGGCGGAGGTAAAGTTCAAGCTTAAGATCAAGACCGTCGGCCACAAGCTGATGTGCTAAATTAGGGCCCGGAATTAAGTGGTGTCCCGGCAACAGGCTCGGTTGTGGTGTCATAATATGGTCGTCGTGAGGGTGCGTGGACAATGAAGCGGCGTAGCCACATCGCACCTGTTGCGACGCTGACGCGGGCCTGCGCAGTCTTGATGCTGATCGCTTGCCACTCGTCACCGGCAAGCGCGGAGCAGGTGCCTCCGAAAACGTGTGCCGTTATTTCCAGCCAGGAATATGCCGCCGCCAAAAAGCAAAATCTGCTGCGCAGCCAATTTGGCTCATACGTAAGAACGGGTGGGCTGGGGCGGCGCCAGTATTGGTATTGTAAGGCGTAGCGCGCGAAGGTACTGCACACGCCCGAGCAAAGCCGATACTTGCCCGCTTACTTGCGCGCTTACTTGGGCGCTTACTTGGTGCTGCCGGGCTCGGGTTTTTTGTTGTTGCTGGTTTCGGCTTTCGCTTTCATTTGCGCCAGCTCGCTGCTGATCTTCGCCACTGCAGATTTGAGCTCGGCGATCTCGGCACGCGCGGCGACCAAATCACGGCCAGCTGTGGCGATCTTGTCCTGCGCCTCACGGGTGAATTTGGCCAGCGCCTGCTGAAGGAACTCGATATTGGCCTGCAGGCACCCGGTGCGACGCTCCATCTGCTTTTCGGCCGTGCAAACTTCTATCCCGCGAATGTCCTGGGTGGCTGCGGGAGACGACAGGGTCACAAGCAACGCCGCGGCGCAGCCCAAAACTTGGACCGCTGTGGACCGAGGCTGCCGCTGTTCGGGTGTCATATGACCATTTTCAAGTTACGGCTAAACGTTTGAGCGCTCCAGCGGCCCGTTAAGTTTCTTCCAGGCGTCGATGCCCCCCTGCAAATGGCAGGCCGAAGGCAGACCGGCGTCCTGAGCGGCCTGTACAGCCATAGCCGAACGTTCGCCAAAGGCGCAGTAGAATACGAGACGCTTGCTGGTCGATTTGGCAAGTTCGCTGAGCGTGCCGCCGGCGCTGATGCTTTCCTGCAATGCCAAGTAGGGTACGTGCAGCGAGCCAGGGATAGTGCCATGGCGCTCGCGCTCCGAGCGCTCGCGCAGGTCAATGAGTGCGACGTTGGCCTTACCCAAAAGGGCAAGCGCCTCCGTTGCCGAAACCGACCAACCGCGCAGAGCGATGGCCTCCTGCGCAAGTCCGACCTTCATGTTGGCGGGCACGACGACGTCCATCATCTTCGGGTTAGCGAGATTGAGATTGTTCATCAGCTCAACATATTCCTGAACCGATTTGACCTGCAGGCGCGGATTGTAGGCCTTCTCCTCGCCAATCGTGGAGACGGTATCACCCTTATAGTCGTGCGCAGGGTAGACCAGCGTCGCATCCGGAAGCTTCAGGAGTCGGTTGAAAATCGAATCGTATTGCTGGCGCGGGTCGCCATTTTGAAAATCGGTGCGGCCTGTGCCGCGGATCAACAGGGTGTCGCCGGTGAATACGCGATCCGGCAGGATGAAGCTGTATGAGTCGTCCGTATGTCCGGGCGTGTAAATGGCTTCGAGCGCAAGCCCTTCTATCGTCAGCTTGTCACCATCGGCGAGCCGCATCGATACGACATCGGCCCTGGTCTGTTCGCCCATCACTGTGATGCAATGAGTGTGGTCACGCAGCGCGCCCAGGCCCGTGATGTGATCCGCGTGCAGATGTGTGTCCACAGCCTTCACGAGTTTCAGATCCAGTTCCTTGATGAGATGAAGGTAGCGATCGACCTTCTCCAGGACCGGATCGATGATTAAAGCCTCGCCGCCCGGACGGCTTGCGAGCAGGTAGGAATACGTACTGGAGACGTGATCGAAGAGCTGACGGAAGATCATTTTTAACCTTGCCGGCGGTGGCGGCGTGATTTGTTGTTGTGCATGGTCCGAATAATAAGCGCTTCCTGAACCGCACGAAAGTCCGGAAACGGTGTGCCATGCGCGCCTGGCCGAAGAGGCGAATGGCACTGATTTTTCTGTGTTCTCCGACAATGGATGAGCGAGGACAATTTTTTCAGTGCAATTTTAATCAAGCGTTTACGCGGAATAAAGCGCTCCTCACGTATTGGTTAAGGAGCCGCCACCCGTGAGCATTCTTGATGTCCATCGCCGCTTCGTTCGCTCCGACGACAGCCGCAGACACGCCCGTCGTCGAAGCGCGGGTCGTGTGTCTTGATGGCGTGCGCGGGTTAATGACCATCCTGGTCCTCGTCTCGCATTATTTCGGTGAAGTCCCTCATGGGTTCCGCGCCCTTATGTTCGCATGGCTCGCGGTGGACATGTTCTTTGTCCTGAGCGGTTACCTGGTTGGCAAGCTGATCCTGGAAAAGCAGCACCACGACAATTTCTTCCAGGTGTTCTATGTGCGCCGCGTCTGCCGGACGTTGCCGATCTATTTCGTCTGTCTGGCCATCAGTATTGTTCTGATGGGCATTTTCTCGGCGCCATGGGTCGATGCTGACCACGCATTCCCGATCTGGAGCTACTTCACGTTTACGCAGAACTTCTTCATGGCGGGCATGAGCGGCATCGGCGCGCATTGGCTTTCGCCAACCTGGACCCTTGCGATTGAGGAACACTTTTACCTGATTGTTCCGTTCCTCTTTTTTATCATTCCGCGGCGCCGGCTTGGCGTGACTCTCGTCGTCATCGCCGTGGGGGCGCTCGTTATTCGCGCCGGGGTTTATGAATTTCTTGAGCACCCGGGCCTCATCGGCCTGGTCCTTCTGCCGACGCGCGCTGACGTTCTGACTGCTGGTCTGCTTGCCGCGCTTGCAATCAAGACCGACAGGGTGCCTTGGCAGCGCCTCGACTATTCGCTGCGCGTGGCGCCCATCGTATTGCTGGCGGTGGCAGCGATATTGAGGCTGGCCGATGGAGGCGTCGATCACCTCTTTGCAATTTTTGGTCCGATGCTCGTATCGGTCGCCTGCGCCATGTTCCTCGTAAGCCTGGTCCGTGGTGCTCCAGAAGCCAAGCGCTTTCACTCGAAGTTTCTCGGATTCTTCAACACCACCTCATATGCAGTCTACCTCACCCATCTCCCCGTGCTCGGGCTGATGCACGGACTTCTGCTGGGGACCCGTCCTGACATCAGCACGCCGGCGCAATGGGCAGTGACATTTGCAGCTGTTCCGGTTTGCGTCGCGGTGTCATGGCTTCTCACCGTTGTCATCGAAAAGCCGTTGACGAACTATGGACGCACCTGGGCCTGGAGTGGTCGATCACGTCAAGCGTACGACGACGCCCGGACTGCAGGCATCGCTTTCACAGCGAACGATAAATTGCCAACCAGGTCCATGACCTGATCACCGAGCTGATCACTGCGCTGATCACTGCGAAAATCGCTGAGATCGGCTCCTTCGGGCCGTTCCTCGGCGCAGGCGTGGTCGGCGGCCTTTGGCTGGCGGCGGGTCTGGGCGGTTCCCGTTGACTGTTGTCCGGGTTATTGAAAAGGCGGACGTGACGCGAATCTGTGGGTCCGGCGCGCTCCAATTGATTGTCAAGCGTGCATTTGCGGTGCGGAACTGTCATCCACGGTAGCATCGCACTTCAAGAATAGTCGCGACTCACGCTTAAATGCGAATGGCGATGGCGTGGCCCGCCACTGGCCTCCTCGAGGGAGATGAATGACGTTGCCACAAGAAAAACGGCGCGATGAAGCGCGTGTTGCTCTGACAATCGTGGAAAACTGGGAGTGGCCGTGATGTCCGTTATTCAACCCGGGCAATCGACGCGCTTCGTCTGTCGATCCTATATGGCCGTGGTCCTTGCTCCCGAGCCACCGCTTGTCGATTGGGTCACAGACATAGAACAGAGGATCAAGGGCGCGGGGGCCTTCCTTGTCGGCTCGCCAGTTGTCCTCGACCTGTCCGCCGTGAAGCTCAGCCAGTCCGCGATCGCGCATTTGGTGGCTGAATTGGACCATCGCGGCGTCCGCGTCATGGGGCTCGAGAACACCGACCCCGCCACGGCCGGCGCCGGTCTGCCGCCATTGGTGCGTGCAAGTCGTGGTGCGGCGACAGCGATCGATGCAGTCAATCCGCCGAAAGCGGAGCCCAAGGTGGAACCGCGCCCGAAACCCACCACGCTTCTTTTGGAGGAGCCGGTACGCTCGGGGCAGTCGATCTTCTTTCCGGACGGCGATGTGACCGTGCTCGGCTCGGTGGGCTCCGGCGCTGAGCTCGTCGCGGGCGGGTCGATCCACGTTTACGGCGCGTTGCGCGGCCGCGCCATGGCGGGATCGAATGGCAATACGCGGGCGCGCATCTTCTGCAGCAAGATCGAAGCCGAACTTTTGGCCATCGATGGTTATTACATGACTGCCGAATCGATGGATAAAGGCCTGCGCCACCGGCCGGTCCAGGCCTGGCTTGAAGGCAATGAGCTGAAGATCACCGCGTTGGACTGAATCAATCATCCCAGGAGATGCACACAATGGCCAAGGTGGTAGTAGTTACTTCGGGAAAGGGTGGCGTCGGAAAGACGACATCGACCGCGGCCCTGGGAGTTGCGCTGGCGAAACTCGGGCAGAACGTCGTCATTATTGATTTCGACGTCGGCCTGCGAAATCTGGACCTGGTGATGGGTGCCGAACGGCGCGTGGTCTACGATTTCATCAACGTGACGCAGGGCGTTGCCAAGCTTTCGCAGGCCCTCATCCGCGACAAGCGCCTCGACCGGCTCGCATTGCTCCCCGCTTCGCAGACGCGCGACAAGGATGCTCTCACCGAGGAGGGGGTCCTGAGCGTGATCACCTCACTCCGCAAGATGTTTGACTGGGTCATTTGCGACAGCCCTGCCGGCATCGAGCGCGGCGCCACACTCGCCATGCGCTTTGCGGACGAGGCAATCATCGTTACGAATCCCGAGGTCTCGTCGGTTCGCGATTCCGATCGCATTATCGGTATCCTCGACGCCAAGACGGTCAGAGCCGAGCGCGGCGACCGCGTTGCAAAGCATCTGCTGATCACTCGCTATGACCAGGCGCGCGCCGCGCGGGGCGAGATGCTGACGATCGACGATGTGCTTGAAATCCTGTCGACACCGCTCCTGGGAATCGTTCCGGAAAGCGAGGAGGTGCTGCGCGCTTCCAACCTTGGCGCCCCGGTGACGTTTAACAATCCAGGTAGCGGGCCCGCGCGCGCCTACTTTGATGCCGCCCGGCGCCTTTTGGGCGAAGACATTGAAATGACTATTCCGACGGACAAACAGACTCTGTTTGGCAAGCTGTTTGGGCGGAGAGCAGCATGAACTTGTTCAATTTCTTCAAGCGTGGAGGCTCCTCTGCTCCGGTGGCGCGCGATCGCCTGCAGATCCTGCTCTCCTATGAACGCAAGGGCCAGGGTCCTTCCGAACTTCTCTTCCTCTTGCGTGAGGAAATCCTGGCTGTTGTGGGCCGGCACGTCGAAATCGATCCAGACCGTGTCACCGTGCAGATGGACCGTGGCGACAAAGTTTCGATCCTCGAGGTCGAGATCGAAGTTCCAAATACCGTCCGGGTACAGTCAGGCGGGGGCAGGAAAAAGCGGGCGACATTGCGCCCGGCGTAGCGATCGCGCCCGCCGCACTGCTGCTGCCGCACGCCTGGCATGCTGGAATCTGCACTCCATTCACCGGCAAATGTGCGAGCGGATTGGTGGCAATGGCGCGAGTGTTGAGTCCGCTGGAAACGGCTCGTTGCTGCTGCCATCTCTCGCGCCATCGCCGGGTTCAAATATAAGCGCGGCGATGGCGAAACCGCCGGTACTGTTTGCCGCGCTGGGACCTATCCACAGTTAAAGAACGTCCCGCTGCGGCGCGCGGAGTCTGGCGGTGTTTGCATGCGATTGATTTTGAAAGTTCGAATTTAATTTCCGTCAACGACCGCCGCCTTGGCGTCCTGACCGCGCTTCACCGATTGACTGTCTGCGCGAAGTAGCTTGCTGCGAGGCCCAGCGGGTTGCTGCGCGACCTTCACGCGGTGCGGCACGTCCTGCGCCCGCGGATTCCGTGGTGGCAATGGAATCTCACCCGGTCCGTCCCAGGCCAGGAGGCCAGCAAGCTCCTGGCAGGGCGCATACTGTGGCACCTTCACCGCCGGGCTGCCGGTCTGGGCGGAAGTCCAGGTCTCTGCCGGCCGGCTGGTGATCGTCTTGACGTAATCTTGCGTTTCCTGCGGGAGCGGACCCTTGTTGGCAAGCCAATCCTGAATGCGCTTTGGCCCCGCATTGTATGCAGCGGCAGCAAGGCCAAGATTGCCGAACTTCTGGAACAGATCACGCAACAAGCGCCCCGATGCCGGGATCGCCTGCAACGGGTCGAACGGATTATCGAGGCCTCTGTCGCTGGCGGTCTCCTGCGTGAATTGCGCAATGCCGAGCGCGCCGGCCGAGCTGATCACGTAAGGTCTGAAACTGCTTTCCTGATACAACAGACGAATGAGAAAATGCGCAGGCAGATCGTTGCTGCGCGCGGCCTCAGCGAGCGCGTCGCAGATTTCCTCGCGCGAGCGGTAAACGACCGGCTTGAGAAGCGGGTGAAGTGTCTTCAACGGCAGTACGACAGCTTCATAGCCCGGCGCCAAATCTTCCTCGATATTGTTCGCCTGCTTGCCCGGCGCCCTGTCGCTTGTGACCCGAACCGCATCGCGCGCTGCGAGCGTCAGCCAACAACCGATAAATGCCACGACGATGCCAGCGAAAATGTCGCTGGCGAGGCTGAATCCCTTTCGCCGGGCCATCGTTCCAAGCAGCCAGCCGGACATGGCGCCGACCAGCAGACTGATGAAAAAGATGCTTTCGCCGGAGAAATACATAAGCCCTGCCAGTTTCAGTGGGGCATCATCCCGTTTCGGCGTGACAAATATGAGGCAGGCCAGCCAATGCCCGCCGCCGGGTCCCCGTCAATGCCAGGCCCGCCAAACAGGCCTGATTTGTCCCATATCTGGTCATGAAATTGGCAAGATAGAACGCGCGAGGCGATTTGGGGACGGGGAGGGGATATCGCCCCGCGCGTGTCCAGAAGCGTACTTGCAACGCACATGGATGTTCTTGTCATGCAAATCTGCGCCGACAGAGCATGCCTGTCGATTATACCCTGGTGCAATACACCCATACGAACGTCAGGCGGTATCCGAAGCGGCCGGCGGAACTTCGCGCCGGCCGGCGCGTTTTGACGGTGACGTGAACGCGTTGGGCCAAATGTGATGCTGCGCGATCTTGGATCAAAATCCCCGGCAAAAAGATCTAACCGTGTTGCACGGCTTCAGGCCGCGGCTGTGGGCGCGCGCTCTCCGCGTATCCTCATCATCGAAGATGAACTTCTGGTTGCGTTGATGATCGAGGAAATGGTTCGGGAAGTTGGCTATCGTGTTTCCGGCGTTGCACACACGATGGCGATGGCGGGCCAGGAGCTTGTGAAGCGCAACTACGACGCCGTCCTGCTGGACTTCAATATCGATGGTCGGTATCACGCCAAAACCGCAGATCAGTTGACGGGCTGGGGCATCCCCTTCGCGTTCGTGACGGGTTACGACTACCTGGTCGATCCTCGCCACGAGATGGTACCTGTGTTGCAGAAACCCTTCGCGCCCGAGCACCTTCGTGCCCTGCTGGAGGACCTGGTCGGTCCGGGATCGCTCCCTCACGCAAATGGAATTTAATCAATCTGTCGAATGGTACGCTGCCTGAAGTTTGCTTCGCCATGAATACAAAAACCCCGGGCGGATGCCCGGGGTTTTGTCAGTTCTGACGAACTTAAAGGTTCGAGTTGAGGGAGGGCCCGTGTTAGTACGGCGCTTTCCCCCAATTGAACCTGTAGTTCACGCCGACCAGGACAGTGGCCGCTTTCGCGTGGGTGGTGAAGGCACAACCAGCCGCACAGGCAATGGGGGTGACTATCAGGTGATTGTTGTTGCCGAAGTCCATGTAGTTGCCTTCCAGAAACGCCGACCAGTTCGGCGCGAACATCCATTCAACGCCGCCACCGGCCGTCCAGCCTGTTCTGGTCTTATCGAGGTCGCCGAAGGTAACACCGGCAAAGGTGAGGTCTGTTTTGGTATTAGCCCAGGCCACGCCGCCCTGACCGTAGATCAACCAGGCGGGTGCGACCGCATAGCCGACGCGGCCCGTCAGGGTGTCGAACCATTGCGTCTTCACGTTAAGCTGGCCAACTGCACCCGTGACTGGATCGAACAAATTTCGATCCCTCTTCAGGCTTGTCCCATCGAACATATCGCGGATGCCAATCACCCATCCGCCGCTGAATTGATAATCGCAGCCAATCTGACCGCCACCAGCGAAGCCAGAATTATTGTTTGAAGAGGCTTCGCCAAAGCGGAAGTTCGCGTCGCCGCGGCCAAATGCTCCGCCGACGTTGGCACCGATGTAACATCCGGTCCAAGTAATTGGAGGCGGCGCTGGCGGTACGTAGGCCGGAGCTTTTCTTGG
>DATAPP010000035.1:0-5239 GCA_036265125.1 Pseudolabrys sp.
CCAATTCGTGACACGCTAATCGAAGGCTTCAGCCATTTCGTTACCTCCATGACTGCTCCGATTGCTTCCGGCTGGAGCGAATCGCCGGGTGGGGCTTGCACCCACTGGAAAGCGCCGCCTTGTCACGGCGCACCCCCATTGCAGTCATTGCCCAGAGCCAATTGCAAGGTTTAGTGGGGTGGGAAGCTGTCGTTGGTTCCCCCGTCAAGGATTACGGTACCCGACACTCTGCCATACCTTCCGTATAACGGTCCGACCTACGCCCGGTTGCGCCGATCGGATGCTTTTTTCCGTCGGCCGTAACACGGTTTGAAGAAACCGAAACCAGGCTCGGCCGCGCGGCGCGGCGGGGGAGCGCGCTTGCCCCGAAGCGGCGCTTCTCGCTTTCGTTTATGTCGCGTCCCTGACGATGGCGTCGGCGCTGATTCCGGTCTTGGGCCGCTGATCAGGGAAAGGGCTCCTGTTAAGCGCTGCCTTCCACTTGGCGTGGTGTCCGGCCAAGAAGGTTCGCAGTCGTATTCTTGTGTCTTTTATTCCAGAAAGGCATCCGCAACGGCTCCTCCGGCACCTCGAGCAAGTTCAGCAATTGCTCGCTGTCCCTGATCGCCTAGACATTTCCTCAGTAGCAAAACGATACAGATCCAGATCGAAGGCGTTTAACGAACGGATCTGGTGAATGATATCAGGGTCCAGAGCGTCCAGCGATTGACGGTTCTGTGTGATATTTAACTTGGGTAGCTCGAAATCCAAAAATTCCGGGAACCTACTCCGCAACCGCAGGAGGTCATCAGGTAATGTTTCTACTCTGCCCACCCAAGCCGCGTCTCTTATTGTTTTCTTTGCCCGACTGAGCGCGACGCTCAAATCGATTTCACCGTCCAATACATGCCCACCAAGCTGCCGTACTTGACGATTGAAAATATTCCTGAAAATAATCTCTCGGTCGAGGAAGAAAAAATCTCGAACCGTACATTCCTGTGCCGCCCTCCAATCTGGCAACTGACGCGAAGAAGGGTTGTTATGGGCATAATAATACCAAGATAGACAACGATTGACCGGATCCCTTACAATAGTGAGTAGATATCTCTTTTGGAACAGTGCAGCATCATCAATACTGAAATGACCAACAACTGCACGGTGATGGTCAAGTCTGTTGACATCTGCCTGGGATAATCTCCTAGGAGAGAATAAGAATGAGCCTACGGCATCCTCACCGAGAGCTTTGGTCAGCCCCGCGCGAAAACTGGTCCCCGCAGTCTTCGGTATATGAACGAAAAGATAGTTTGTAACCATTCCGACGTTCTTTTAATCGAACGATGCGACCGGGTCTTCGTTCTCGCTGGCGAGCGTCGCGAAGTGCAGTGCGTGGTCAACACTCACTTAATGGGCGTTGCCGATCTCGCCCAATAGACCCTTGTGCCGATACGCGGCGCTGGGGCTTAGAAGGGAAGCCCTTGGCCCGTGCTTTTTTCAAACCCTCTAACAATGCGCCAATCGCCGCCCGGAAGTCATCATGGGCATCATTTTTAAATCGTTGATGATCGGCCCACTTCATTATTGTCGGATCGAGCGGCCAAGCCTCGAATTTCTCGCGATATTCGTTTACGGCGGCTTTCGCTTCAGGTTCTCCCAGCCGTCCTGCAAGCGCATAGGCGCCGATCAAATGCGCCCTGACATACCAATGCCCCGGGTCCTCTTCCACGCATTTTTGCAGCCAATGGATGGCATTATGGTAGTATTTGGCAACATCCTTCCGTGGAATAGTCGAGGCTGACGCTAAGGTAAAATATGCGCGTCCCAGGAGCCAATAAAGGTTGCCGAGATCAGCATCGCCCAGGTCGAGATCCATTGCCGTTGCAAGCGCTTCTTTTGGCTTTCCGAGAAAAACCAACGCAAAGGCCTTTTGCATTGAAGCTTCTGTGAGGGTGCTATCGCCTCCCAACGCTTCATTGCATGCCTTGAGTGCGCCCTCGTGTTCCCCTTTGGCTCTACAAATACGGGCCTGCGCGATAAGAGCGAGCGGCGACCTCTCGATTGCGAGCGCCTGGCCCAGGGCCTTCTCTGCTAGTGCGATGTTCTCCTCGGTCGCCGAGGTTCGCAGGAAATCTTTGATCAGTGAGTCAGCGACCCTGGCCATAACTTCGGCCCATTTCGCTGGCGTTGGCTCGTTTGGCATAGCCGCACCCCGTCAATTTGATCACGGCTGTTTGACCGTGACTTGACGGTAACACAGATTCCATCGCTGCGTCCTCACGCAGCCTTGCCTCTGGTTGTCGGCGCAGCAACCGGGGATAGGGATGCCGGCCTATGGCGCGCCTAATAGTAGGTGGTTGCTAGGACAAGGGCCGATCGCGGGAGCCGAGGAGGTCCCGACTGCTGCCCGGGTTGATTCAGGACTGCTGCGACATCGCCTTTGCGGTCACAAGGTACGGATAATGATCTCGCCTCCCGTTGTTGCTGGCGCAATCTCCCCGATGACAAGAGAAAGAGATTGTGGTAACCTTAACACAGGGAAAATGAGGTGACCCGAATGGAAAGCCCCAACCTCAAACGGAGGCTGACGGCGGTCCTTCTCGCAGACGTCGTTGGCTATAGCCGTCTGATGAATGTCGACGAGGAGGGCACACACACCTTCGGCTTGCCGATTGCGTCAAAACCCTGATCGAACCAATGGTCGCGCTTCACGAGGGTCGACTTGTCCGTAGCAAGGGCGACGGGCTCCTCGTTGAGTTCGGCAGCGCTGTCAACGCGGTGAATTGCGCCGTCGATATCCAGCGTGGTTTGGCCGCCCGCGATGATGCCGTCGGCGACCGCAAGCTGGAATTGCGCATCGGCATCAATTCGGGCGACGTCATCGTCCATGAAAATGATGTTTACGGCAACAGCGTCAACATCGCTGCCCGGCTCGAGGGGTTGGCGGAACCCGGTGGGATATCGGTTACCGCGGCCGTCCGCGAACAGTTGCTTGGGCATCCCGGCCTCTTCTTCGAGGACACGGGAGACCGGTGGGTCAAGAATATCGACCGCCCGATCCGGGTCTATCGCGTTACTGACGAGGCAGCGCAATCCGGAAACTCTTCGGCTACTTCAAGAATATTTGGTCGTCGCTTCGCTGCGCGCATATTTCGCCTTAGTCGCGCGACCATGTTCAGCGGAGGGGTGGTGGCGATGGCGGCGACTGTCGGGATCGCGGGACTGCCGATGTGGCATGAACCGCCGCTTCTTTCCGCCCGAGCATCGATCATGGTGCTGCCGTTTCGCAATTTGAATGGCCCTGGCGAAGATTATTTCGCTGACGCGGTAACCGATGATCTGACGACCGATTTGTCCCGGCTTTCCGATACCATGGTGATTGCACGGGCCACCGCTTTCACTTATAAGGGTAAACCCGCCGACGCGAGGGAGATCAGGCGGGAATTCGGCGTACGATATATCTTGGCAGGCAGCATCCAAAGAATCGAAACGAGGGTGCAAGCCAATGCTGAGCTAATCGACACTAGCTCCGCGCGCTCCCTCTGGGCCGAGCGGTTTCAAAGCGAGCTTAGCGATCCCTTCGAATTGCAGGAGGCCGTCACCGGCCGCATCGCGGCGGCGCTCCATCTTCAGCTGGTCAGAGCCGAAAATCGCCGCACCATCGCCGAACGGACGACGGACCCCGATGCCGACGATCTGCGGTTGCGCGCCATGGCTTATCTGATCGACAAAATCACCGCTGAAAACACCCTCGCCGCTCGCCACGCCCTCGAAAGGTCGGTGGCGCTTGACCCGAACTCGGCCGAAGCCTGGAGCGCACTCGCTAACGTATTGATGATTGATTTCTTGAGATACTGGAACAACGCTACCCGGGAGCAGGAGCAGGTCATACCGGTGGCGGAGGACGCCGTTCAGAAAGCTTATGCGATCGACTGGTCGGTCGCGCTCGCGCATGTCGCCGAGGCTCGTATTCGCAGGGCCAAAGGAGATCACCAGGGTGCCCTCGACGCGTGCGATAAGGCGCTGCAACTCGATCCCAATCTCACGGCGGCTTTGGTGCAAAAAGCCTTTGAACTGATCTATCTCGGGCGGGCACAAGAAGCGCCGGCGCTGGCGACGAAAGCGATCAATCTCAGCCCGCGCGACCCGGACCTCGGCAATTTCTATTGGGTCTCGGGGCGCGCATATTTTGTCATGAAAGATTACGATAATGCCATCCCTTTGCTGCAAAAATCCGTCCAAGAGAGACCCACAACGTGGTACAGCAGGGCGCATTTGATCAGCGCCTATGCGCTGACAGGACGGCTTGGACAACATGAAGCGCAAGCAGCTTTACACGAATACCGCGAGAAATTCTACAATTGGCCGCTCGATCCAAACATAAGAAACTGGGCCGGCCAAGAAAGATTTCGCGACGCACATCCTGACTTCAAGGCGATGATTCAAGAATTGTTGAGGGGTTTACAAATAGCGCAGGCCAAGGGCTTCCCCTAAGCACCCAATGGATAGGCGCTTCACGCAACCGGACCACGCGGCTGATGCGCACGCGTCGTCAATCGTATGCAATTGCACGTAGGGCGAGTCAGGTAATAGCAGGAATAGTGAAATGAGTCTACGCAACGACAATTTCCGTGATTTTCATGGAGTGTCGGCTTTTTAAAGGGCTGACCCACGACTTAAAGGGCTGACTCACGACCCGATTGGACTCGCGCGCAACCTTGGCGAGCGTCTTCGTGGGCGCGATGCCGACGGACACCGGAACCCTGGTCCATTGAAGCACGGCGGCGCGAAGCCCGCGCATGGCTCTCAAGATGCGCACCGAAGCCGTTGAGGCCGAGAAAGGCTTCGTCGATCGAGTAGATTTCAAGATCGGGGGTAAAGCGGCTCAGCACTTCCATCACGCGCCGGCTCATATCGCCGTAGAGCGTGTAATTACTCGGGCGTCCGCGGCGGCGAAACGTACGCGATGCAGGTGTCACGGTGCGCCCATGGCGATGCCGCGCGGGGGTATCAAAGTCGTATAGGCTGGAAAGGCGGGCGTTGCAGAAGTCTCGATTCATGGCGGACCTATTGGCGAGAAGGGGGTCCGAAGCTCGCTGTTCCGGAGTCCGCCGGAAAGTCCGTGATCGTTAAGGGTTATCAGATGCCTGCCCGTCACCTGCAGTGCGGCGCTCTCCGAGGGCAGGCGTCTGATAAGCCTCGAGGGAGGAAACCGCGGGCCGGCATGGCACAACGGCGCGGCGCGCTGGAGCTATGGGGATTTGAG
>DATAPP010000036.1:0-3167 GCA_036265125.1 Pseudolabrys sp.
CCAGCAAAAACTAAAGGATTGGACGGTGAAGGACATCGCCGACACGCTCACGACCGGCATGACACCAGATGCCGATTTTGTCGGCGGCTCCATGGTTGAAGTTGTGCGAAACACGTCGCAACTGACCGCGGCGGATCGCGAGGCCATGGCGACTTACATCAAATCATTGCCCGCGGTCGAAGGATCGGCATCCAAAAAATAAGCCGGACCTGATTTTACTTCGCAACGGGACTTTCCCGGCCATCGTCGGTATGTATGGGGGACGAATCGCCATACTGCCAATGCATCCATTCAAGGCTATCGGCTTTAAGCTCATTTCCGCGCTTTTATTTGCGGCGATGTCGGCGCTGGTACGCCAGCTGAGCGACGTTGCGCCCATTGGACAAATGGTGTTCTTCCGCAGCGCTTTCGCGATTTTGCCAGTAGTGGTGATTTATGCCATTCGCGGCGAACTCTACTCCGCAGTCCGCACAAGCCGGCCCCTCGGACAGCTCGGTCGCGGTATGCTCAGTGTTTGCGGCATGTTCACTAACTTTTCTGCCCTCACGCGCCTGCCACTTGCTGATGCAACCGCCATTTCGTTTGCGTCACCGCTTATCACGGTAGCGCTGGCCGCTCTCGTTCTGAAGGAACGCGTGCGCATCTACCGCTGGTCGGCGGTACTGATCGGCTTTGTGGGTGTGATTGTCATGCTGATCCCGCATTTCGACATTGGCACCTACGCGGGGGCTGCCGGGACCGTTGCGGCGGTTGGTTCGCTGTTTGCGATCACGTCGGCGGTCTGCAACGCCGGCACCGTGATTCAGACCCGGCGTCTCACTCAAAGTGAGACGACATCGTCCATCGTGTTCTATTTCTCGTTGGTTTGCGCCATCGCTGGCGCCCTGACGCTGCCGTTCGCCTGGCATTCGCCAACTGCGCGTGAGCTTTGCGCGCTTGTGGCGCTCGGCGTTCTTGGTGGCCTTGCACACATTTTTTTGACCGAAAGCTACCGCTATGCACCGGCCTCGGTGGTCGCACCGTTCGACTACACATCGCTTTTGTGGGCATTGCTGCTCGGCTACTGGCTGTTCGGCGAGTTGCCGGAGCGATTGGTCTATGTGGGCGCGACAATCGTCACGGCTGCCGGGCTGTTCGTCATCTGGCGTGAACGACAGATAGGGCTCGAACGTGACCGCGAAGCAGAAGACCTTAGGCCTTGAATGCCTTGAAGGTGATAATCGTGTGCGTGTCCTTGATGCCGGGGATACACTGCACCTTTTCGTTGACGAAGTGGCCGATGTCGGTCCCGGAGTCGACGTAGAATTTCACCAACAGGTCATAGTCGCCGGCCGTGGAATAGATCTCGGAGACGATTTCAGCTTCGGCCAGCGCATTGGCAACCTGGTAAGACTTCCCGAGCTCGCATTTGATCTGGACGAAGAAGGGGGTCATCGCGATCCTCCGATTTGTGTGCAATCCAGCAAAAACAAGGGTAGCTGGCAAGGCGGCCTTGCCTTGGGGAGGCCCGCGGACTACGTATTGAACAGCAATCTCGTGGGGTGTCCGGCGTTGCCGGACTGAGAGGCGCAAGCCAACCCAACGAACCTGATCCGGGTCATACCGGCGGAGGGACCAGAGATGCATCACCCCGCAACGGCACTGCGCGATAGCGTAGGGCAGGCCGCGTCCGACATTCTCGCGCGCTTGCGCGAACGTCGGCCACGCGTTCACTGCATTACTAATACGGTCGCCCAGAACTTCACCGCCAATGTCCTGTTGGCCGCAGGCTGCGAGCCTTCGATGACCTTGTCGCCCGAAGAGATCGGTCCATTCGTTTCCGGTGCGCAGGCCCTTCTGGTCAATCTTGGCACCTTCGATGCCGAACGGCGCGAGGCAACCACGATCGCGGTGAAAACTGCGGCGAGTCACAAACTTCCATGGGTGCTGGACCCGGTCCTTGTCGACCGGGCGCCAGCGCGGGCTGTGTTTGCACGTGAACTGATTGGCCGCCGGCCGACGATCGTTCGTCTCAATCACACCGAATTTTCCGCGCTTGCGGGCAATACGCCATCGCCCCATGAGGCAGCGGCCTATGCGCGCGCGAAGGGGATCGTGGTTGGACTTTCGGGCGAGACCGATCTTGTCACCGATGGCGAGCGCATTGTGTCGATCAAGAACGGACATCCGCTGATGACAAAAATAACCGCCATGGGCTGCGCGGGATCGGCCGTGGTCGCGGCCTGTCTGGCAGTTGAGTCGGACACGATCCGTGCGGCCGTTGCCGCGCTGGCAATCGTTGGAATTGCGGGCGAGCTGGCGGCTGAAAAATCGAGTGGTCCAGGCAGCTTTGCGACGGCCGTCATCGATGCGCTTTACAGCCTGGACGGGCCGATGGTCTCTACGCGTGCGAAGGTGAACTGATGGCCGTCGATCTCCGACTCTACGCGCTTGTCGATCCGGCTGTCGCCGGCGGCCGCTCGCTCGCCGAGCTTGCCGCATCGATTGCGAACAGCGCTACGCTCGTCCAGTTGCGGGACAAACATGGGTCTGCGCGCGCGATGGTTGAGCAGGTGCGTGTGCTGCGGGCTGTGCTTGAGCCCAAGGGCGTTCCCCTGCTGGTCAACGATCGTGTGGATGTTGCGCTCGCCGCCGAAGCTGACGGCGTACATATCGGCCAGGACGATATTGCGCCGGCCGACGCGCGGCTCCTGCTTGGGCGGAGCGCTATAATCGGTATGAGCGTCAAAACCCTCGAGCAGGCCGAATCGGCGCCCCTCGAATTGCTCGACTATGTTGCGGTCGGCGGCGTCTATGGTACGACCTCGAAAGACAACACCACCGCACCGATCGGCATTGGAGGACTCCGCGCGATTGCCGACGCGATCCGTGCGCGCGAACCGGACTATCCCATCTGCGCGATCGCCGGAATTGACGCCAACAACGCAGCCGATGTCATTGCTGCTGGCGTCGATGGTGTCGCCGTGATCTCTGCTTTGTCGCTTGCCGCTGATCCGCGAAAGGCGGCCGGAGAGCTGCGTGCGGTTGTCGACAGCGCACTCAAGCAACGAAAGCGATCATGACCGCTATCGCCGTCACTATCGCCGGATCGGATTCGAGTGGCGGCGCCGGCATTCAGGCCGATCTCAAGACTTTCAGCGCTCTCGGTGTCTATGGCGCGTCGGTCA
>DATAPP010000037.1:0-4329 GCA_036265125.1 Pseudolabrys sp.
CTCGGCGGAACATGGGTGCCGTAGAGGTGATCGAAGCTCTGGTTCTCGCCGATAAGGACGATGACGTGCTTGATCGGGCTGGCTGTTGTCGGGCGATCCGTTGCGTTACCCGGATCTGCGCTGGAGGCGGATCCGGCAATCTCGATGCCGAACAAGGCAATGGCCATTCCGACAAAGGCGTAGCGATACCGCCGCGCTTGGCGGTTGGCGACAGTCGTTGGCATGGTTCCCTCCCCTTTGTTTTGATTCAGCCGATGTTCCCCGCATTCCGGGTCGTAGCGAGGCAAGATTCTTCTCTTTGAGCGTCTTGTGCAACGGCAAAACCGCTCCTGTTTGGGGTAAGAGGCCAAGTCCGTCGGCCGACCAAGAACGAGATGGTGCGTGACATCGTGCTCGCGATCATGGCGCGCATTTCAGATGTTTAACTATCAATTATGGTGACATGCAGAGTTGTTGCAGCGTCGGTGCCCGCTTCTCCGTACATCGAGCTGCCTCCGTGGGCTCAAGCGCCTGCACCTTTCGCCGAGGCAGGATTCCCCAAGAGATCCACACAATGTGAACGTTTGTTTCCTGGAGCTGAGAACACGGACGCCAAGTGCACCGCGCATCCGCGCGGCCCGGTTCGCTCATGACTCTCCGCTGGAGCAACCCGGATTCGAACTGCCGGTCCCACCTGCTCAAGGACGTGGAGCTGAGCATCGCCAGCTTCCGCATGAAATTGCCCAGGTTGTACGCGCATCCGGGCGAGCTTTGCCCGGGGGTCGCGGTCATCGTCACCAACCTGACGAGGCCAAGCAGAGCGCATCGATGTTCTCTACAACCAACGGGCGAGCAGTCCATCAAAGAAAGCAAAAGACGCGACATGCCCCACCTTCGCCGTCGACGGCGTCCGCCTGCAGCTCCATGTGCTCGAGCAGGTGGGACCGGCAGTTCGAATCCGGCTTGCTCCAGCGGCGAGTCACGAGCGAACCGATCGAACCTCGAGACCGGATCAGGCTCAGTCGCGGAACTTGCCGCACGGCTGGGCGTCGGGCCACGCCACCTGTTGCGGCTGTTTCTCCGCCACACCGGCGCGAGTCCAAGCGATATGGCGGCGACAAGACGCGTACAGGCGGCGAAGCATTAATCGATCAAACGGCATTGCCGCTGTGCGACATTGCTTTTGGTGCCAGTTCGCGTTCCTGCGCGACGCCGTAATGCGGATGGCGATAACTCACAGTCCCACATGGCATGAACAAGTGTAACGACGAAGCGCCGGTTTGCGAAACCTGCAGCGCATTTCCGTCCTTTCGGACACGCTGCGATCGGCCGGTTCGCATCATGGCAGCGGCTCTGCGGCACTCTAGGGATGCTCGCAATCAACCTTCACTTTTTTCGAGATTGCCGGTCAGCATCCCGACGATTTCGTCGATATCGGCGCGCTCGTCCTCGGCCATGGTTGAATTGATGCATTTCAGCGTTGAAGGCGCTATCATGTGAAAAATTGCAAAAAAGGAAACTGCTTCGTTTTCGAGGGAGGCCTAGATGGCACTATCTAAGTTCACCCGCATGGTCGTGGGCGCATGCGCGCTCTTCGCTCTGGTAGTTATCTACGCCCAGGCCGCGGCGGCAGGAGAAAAACCGGTCGGCACCTACGGAGAGGAGCGCGCTCTCTTGAGGTTCAAGGTGCCGGACGCCACGGTTCAAAGATTCTTGCCCGAGGGATGGCAGGCCAGCCCAGAAAGCACCGGCCCGTCGAAGGATGCCAATCTGAGTGTCGTTTTCGTCGACGTCTTCGCGGCACAGAGCCCGGATGGCAAGCCGGAAGATCCCTACCGCGTCGCCGCTGTCGTGATCCCGGCCAAGAAACAGGGCACGGAAGCGACGGTGCCGATGGTCGTCACCGGTTTCGCGTCAATACCTGGTTATGCTCCGGGTCCTTACGGCGTTTTTGCACTGGCCAGTGCTACCTTGGACCGGCATGTTCATACCGATCCCGGCGGCAAATCGAACATCGAGGAGGCGTGGGAGTTCAAAGCCGACGGTGGCGATCTCGTCCAGCTAGAATTGCAATATGTTCGCGGTCCTCTCGCCAGGAGCAAGATCGAGACGATGCCCCATTCGGCGAGCAAACCGGAGTTCTATCGAATTTACCGGATCGAGCAAGCCGCGGATCTAGTCCGTAGCACGGCCAGCGGCACCGACCGTGCGCAAAAATACGTGTTCAAGGCCACTGGTGGAAAGCTGTCGCAGATCTTCGATGGGTCGGAGCAACTGGTAAGCATCACGTCACTACCGTTTTATTCACGCCAGGTCTCTCTTCCTGAGTCCATGACGCAGTGAGCGAACGGCAGTGAGTTGAGCAGCCGAAGTGACCGCAGCCGAGTAGGCCCAAAGAGCTGGACGGAGCGACGGGTTGTCCGGCTAGCGGAGGTCTCTTCGCCGGGAGGGCCAGAGGGGATATCAGTCAGTCTCGACAATTTGCGATAATTCCCAAAACAGCGGTTGGATGGAGGACCCTGACATGTTGTCCGACATCGAGGCGGATGGCACGCAAGATGACATCATCTATCCGTCCGCCCTGCCCTTCTTATCGGTGCATTTGGCCTGCTTTGGTGCGATCTGGTCGGGGGTCACGTGGCAATCCGTCGTGCTCTGCGCGTCGCTCTATTGGCTGCGCATCTTTGCGATCGGCGCGGGCTACCACCGGTATTTCTCGCACCATGCCTACTCGACGAGCAGGGCTTTCCAATTCGTCCTTGCGTTTCTTTCCCAGACGAGCGCGCAAAAAAGCGTTTTGTGGTGGGCCGCCAAGCACCGGCAGCACCACTTGTACTCCGATACCTCGAGAGACGTGCATTCGCCGCGGCGCCACGGCTTTATCTACAGTCATTTGGGGTGGATTTTCGTTCGCAAACACAGCCCGACCGACTTCGCGAAAGTTGCTGATTTCGCTCGCTATCCTGAGGTGAGGTGGCTGCACAAGTTCGAACAATTGCCGGCGGTCGCGCTCGCCCTCGCTTGCCTGCTTGTCGGCGGGTGGTCGGGCCTCGTTGTCGGCTTCTTCTGGAGTACCGTGTTTGTTTATCACGCGACGTTTTCGATCAATTCGCTGGGGCATGTCAGCGGCGGCCGGCGATACGTCACGGGCGACGATTCCCGCAACAACTGGCTGTTGGCGCTGTTCACGATGGGTGAGGGTTGGCACAACAATCACCATGCTTGCCAGAGCAGCGTACGGCAAGGCTTTCGGTGGTGGGAGATCGACCCGACCTATTACCTCCTGCGGGTATTGTCCGGGCTCGGCATTGTGTGGAAGCTCAAGACCCCGTCCGCGACGGTGCTGCGCAATGAACAGCGCCTCGGCGCGCGGGTCGTCAATCGCGCGGCCGCACAACTGGCGGCACATTTCAATGCCGAGCGGCTGGCCCACGCGATAAGATCGGCCGTTTGCGGGCCGGAACTGTTGGCATTGCAGGAAATGCTGAGCCAGGCCCATCATCGCGCGGTCGAGGTTCTGGTGAGCCTACATTTGCCGCAGCTTCCGACGCGCGAGGCATTCTTGATCGAGGCAAAGGCAATGTTCGCACGCACTCCGTCGCTCGATGACATTGTCGACCGGGCATACGAATTTCTGCTCGCTTCTGTCGGCGCGCGCCTAGCCGAACAAGTCGAGCGGCGGTCGTAAAACCTCCCGTATCCGAGAACCGCCACATCGCCGCCGCCACGCGCAAAGGCTGGCCTGGTATCGGCAGAAAATCACCGCGTCCAAGGCACAGGCGAGAATGAATGGTTCACCCGGCGCAATACATCAGCGCAGTGCCTCCGATGGTGACGTTCTCGATGAGGTGCGGAACCTCGTTGCGGGCGTGGAGACCCCTTCTTTACGGCGGGACCGACAGTTCGAATCCATTTCCCTCCAGCGGGGAGTCTAGTGCGAACCCATCACGCTACCCTTGAGAAGCGTGACACCGGCGCGCCATTGCGGCGAAAGACCGACGACCGCCAACGCGACGGCTATCGCCAACCCGCTCGCGGCTGGGGTGAGAGCAGCGCGGTGACGGGGCGTATCGCGGCCTTTGCCCCGTCCATAAGGCGCCAGGGCGTTACTCCCGGCGGCTAACAACGGCGGTAGGGGCGCGGGGCCATCCCATCCCGCGCGCTCGTGGCGCTGACTTCCCGCCGCCACGCTCACCGGCCGCGGCCAAACCGACTCTGTTAACTGGGTAGGGCCGCCTCCTGTTGCCAGGCAGCAAGCCGCTGCTGCATCCGGCGGACACGGCTGCCCGGCCAATACGCGTCGTCCAGCCGGCCGGATTTGGCTTCAAAGAGAAAAATTGTGTTGCCGAT
>DATAPP010000038.1:0-73014 GCA_036265125.1 Pseudolabrys sp.
ACCAGATCGGCATATTCGCCGTCCTGAGCGTCGAACCCGAACGCATACTGGTCCTTCTCCAGGATCTTGCCGACGATGACCGAGCCATCCTCGCCTGAATTGATCGCGATCTGGCGCGCCGGAGCGGAGAGCGCCTTGCGCACGATGTCGACGCCATGCTTCTGGTCTTCGTTCTGCGTGCGCACGCGCTTGAGCGCCTCGGTGGCGCGTAACAGCGCCACGCCGCCGCCGGGCAGGATGCCCTCTTCGACGGCCGCGCGGGTCGCATGCATCGCATCGTCGACGCGATCCTTGCGCTCCTTCACCTCAACCTCGGTGGCGCCACCGACGCGGATCACCGCGACGCCGCCCGCGAGCTTGGCAAGCCGCTCTTGCAGCTTCTCGCGGTCGTAGTCGGAAGTGGTCTCCTCGATTAGCGCCTTGATCTGGGTGATACGGTCCTCGATGTCCTTCTTCTTGCCCGCGCCGTTGACGATCGTGGTGTTTTCCTTGTCGATCATCACCTTCTTGGTGCGGCCGAGCATGTTCAGCGTGACGTTCTCGAGCTTGATGCCGAGATCTTCACTGATCGCCTGGCCGCCCGTCAGGATGGCGATGTCTTGCAGCATGGCCTTGCGGCGATCGCCGAAGCCCGGTGCCTTCACCGCCGCGACCTTGAGGCCGCCGCGCAGTTTGTTGACGACGAGCGTGGCAAGCGCCTCGCCCTCGACGTCCTCGGCCACGATCAGCAGCGGCTTGCCGGTCTGCACCACCGACTCAAGCAGTGGCAGCAATTCTTGCAATCCGGACAGCTTCTTTTCGTAGATGAGGATGTAGGGATCTTCCATCTCCGTCCGCATCTTGTCGGCGTTGGTGATGAAGTAGGGGGAGATGTAACCGCGATCAAACTGCATGCCTTCGACCACGTCGAGCTCGGTCTCGAGAGACTTTGCTTCCTCGACCGTAATCACGCCCTCGTTGCCGACCTTCTGCATGGCCTTGGCAAGGAAGTTGCCGATCTCGGTATCGCCATTGGCCGAAATCGTGCCGACCTGGGCGATCTCTTCATTCGAGGTGACCTTTTTGGTGTTCTTCTGCAGGTCAGCCACGATGGCTTCGACCGCGAGGTCGACGCCGCGCTTGAGATCCATCGGGTTCATGCCGGCGGCAACCGCCTTCGAACCTTCACGGACGATCGCCGCGGCCAGAACGGTCGCGGTGGTGGTGCCGTCGCCGGCCGTATCGGAGGTCCGTGACGCCACTTCGCGCACCATCTGTGCGCCCATGTTCTCGAACTTGTCTTCCAGCTCGATTTCCTTTGCGACCGTCACACCGTCCTTGGTGATGCGCGGAGCGCCGAATGATTTATCGAGCACGACGTTGCGGCCTTTCGGGCCGAGCGTAACCTTTACCGCATTAGCGAGGATGTCGACGCCGCGGAGCATGCGGTCGCGGGCATCGACGGAAAATTTGACGTCTTTAGCAGCCATTGTTCGTATTCCTCTGATCTGGATTTCGGGTCGGCAGCCTTAGGCGGCCTTCTTCTTGGCGGCGGCGCCGCCCTCGATCACGCCCATGATGTCGCTCTCCTTCATGATCAGGAGATCCTGGCCGTCGATCTTCACTTCGGTGCCCGACCACTTGCCGAACAGCACGGTGTCGCCGACCTTCAGATCGATCGGGATCAGCTTGCCGCTTTCGTCGCGGCCGCCCGGGCCGACGGCGATGATTTCGCCCTGCGAGGGCTTCTCTTTGGCGGTGTCGGGAATGATGATGCCACCGGCGGTTTTTTCCTCGGCATCGATGCGCTTGACGACGACGCGGTCGTGAAGCGGACGGAACTTCATGGCAGTCCTCCTAAATTATTGGACGATCAAGTTTTTTGGTAGCTGACTGGTCCCCCCGCCAGCACCTGCATGCCACATGGGTGGCAGTTTTTTTGCCCGCAAGGGGGATCAGAATTTTTTTTAGCACTCATTTTCGATGAGTGCCAACAATTCCGGAAAAACCTGCAATCCCAATGGTTAACGCCGATGTGATGGAAACGTCATTTGGCCTGATCGCGTTATCGGTTGCGGCTGGAGAGGCCCGCCGTCGAGGCTGTTAGCAGGGCGCTGTCCTTGCTGCTAGTGCTTTGATTTTAAACAGTTTGTTTACCTTTTCGGCTTGCAATGAAGGCTGCCGGGAATGGAAACTTTGGGTCCGACTCGAAGGAGGGACGCGATGGTTTCGGAAGACTTCCGCAGGCAGGTCAAAGGCTTTGGCCTGACAACCGCCCACATCCTGTACAGGCGTCCCGACCACCAGTGGCTGCTGCAGTCCTACATATGGCAGAACTACGATCTGTTTCCCGAATTCCCCGAGCTGCAACGCTTCCTGGCCTTCTGGCAGGAGAAGCTTGAGGGACCGCTTCATTCTGTTCGCGTCGCGCACTCCAAGCTGATCAAGCCGGCGGAGCTTAAAGCGATCAGCGGGGAATTCAGGTTGCATTGAGTTTGATCCCACTCGGCGTCGCGTCAGGAAACCTCTCTCCCGATGGGAGAGGAAAAGAAAAATTGTTTCACACTTCGGTTTCCAGTTAGCACCGCGTCCACCCGATCTCGCTTGCCAACGCTTTCCATGCTCATGAAAATGAGCACTGCAGGGATTTCAGGGATGTCGCATGGCCCGCATACGCTTTGATTTCGGTGCGCTCAAGCTCGACGCCGAATTGCTTGACACGCCCACCGCCAGGGCCGTCGCCGCAGCATTGCCGATTTCTTCGGCGGTGCTCACCTGGGGCGAGGAAGTCTATTTTGATGTGCCCGTGGATGTACCCCGCGAGCCTGACGCGCGTGCGGTGATCATTCCGGGGGAAATCGCCTACTGGCCGCAAGGGTCGGCGATCGCGATCGGTTTTGGCCGCACCCCGATTTCGAAGGGCGATGAGACCCGGCTCGCCAGTCCCTGCAACGTGTTTGCCAGGGCGCTCGGCAGCGTAAAGGTGCTGTCCAAGGTGAAAACCGGAATCGAGGTAACGGTGAGTAAGGTCGACTAGCTTGACGGTCGTTGGCCGGCATGGCGGCGGACCATCGACAACGTGAGATCCCAGGCATTGCGGACGTTGACGATGGCAAGCAACAGCAATCCGCCGGCCAGCACTTCAAGCGCGTAGTCCCGTCCGAGATAAATCATGATGCTCGCAACCAGTAGCGCCAGATAAGCACCGACCGGCAGCAATCCATAGGCGAGATAGTCCGGCAAATATTGCGTCATTTCGGTGCGCACGACCCATACAGAGATGACGATCGACACCACAACGCCGACGACCGCGGTCCCCGCGATCAGGACCGCGAAGAAAACTGGCCCATGCGAGGGCACCAGGCACACTGCGGAGAGGAAAAACACGCTGGTGAAGTGGATCACCACGGGACTCATAAATGTACGAGTCCCCTGTTGGTCTTTGCTGCTGAGAAAACCGGTGCCGAGCGACACGGCGACGAACAACAGCGCGAGCAACGTCGCGCCGGCGGTGCCGAGCAGGATGTAAAATTCATGCCACTCGTGGAGCGATTCCATCCAGTTTTTTCCTTTGCGAACGATCTGATCCGAGAACCGGTTCCCACTTTTCGGGATCGTGCGCTAGCCTCGCCCGACGAACGGCATCTTGTTGGCCATGACCGTCATGAACAGCACATTGGTATCGAGTGGCAGACTTGCCATATAAACCACGGCGTTGCCGACATGGTCGGCTTCCATGCGCGGCTCCATCATCTTGCGGCCATCGGGCTGCAGCACGCCTTCGCCAGTCGCCATGCGTTCGGTGAGCGGCGTGATCGCATTGCCGATATCGACCTGCCCGCAACAGATGTCGTATTGCCGGCAATCGAGCGAAGTCGATTTGGTAAGTCCCGTGACCGCGTGCTTGGTCGAGGTGTAGGCAACAGAATAAGGCCGTGGCGCGTGCGCCGAGATCGAACCGTTGTTGATGATGCGGCCGCCACGCGGTGACTGGCTTTTCATAATCTTGATGGCTTCCTGGGTGCACAGGAACATGCCAGTCAAGTTGGTTGCGACGACATTCTGCCAGGTCTCGAACGGCAAATCCTCCAGCGGCACCGGCGGCGCACCGATGCCGGCGTTGTTGAATAGTACGTCGAGCCGCCCGAAGGTGGATTTCACAGTTGCGAAAAGCGAAACGATTGAATCGCGCTTCGAAACGTCTGTCGGCACGGCCAGCGCCTGCGCCCCCGTGGCATTGATCTCGCCGGCGACCTTGTCGAGCATCTCCTTGCGGCGACCGGCGAGCACAGGATTGTAGCCGGCCTTGGCGAGCGCAATCGCGACCGCACGGCCAACACCTGTTCCAGCCCCCGTCACCAAAGCAATTTTTGCGGACGCAGCCATCGGATTTTCCTTTCCCGGCGGGACGTGTCAGAGACCCGCATACTATGAAAACGCGCGCACGCTACCACCGGCAGCGCAGCACGTCAGCTATGGCGGAAAAAAGGATTAGCTTGCGAGGGGCACTTCGATGAGCTCAAAGGCATCCGGTGACTGCAGGCGGGCGGTGATCTCTGCGACGGTCACCGGCCTGCCGAAGCGAAAGCCTTGCATGGAATGAACGCCTGCGGCGCGCAGGAAGAGCTGCTGGTCGGCGGTCTCCACGCCCTCGGCGGTGACCTTCATGCCAAGGCCGCGCCCAAGACTGACGATCGCGTGCACGATGGCTGCGGCGTCGGCTGCCTTTTCGATCGAGCGCACGAAACTGCGGTCGATCTTGAGCTTGTCGAATGGGAAACGGCGCAAATAGAGCAAGCTGGAATAGCCGGTGCCGAAATCGTCCAGCGCAAGCCGGACGCCCAGCGCCTTGAGCCGCAGCATAGCGACCTCGGCGGTGTCGACATTGCCGAGCAACACACTTTCGGTCAGTTCCAGTTCGAGCCGCGCCGGATCGAATTGGGTCTCGCGCAGGATTCGCTCGACAACCTCGACGAAATCGATGCGGCGGAATTGCAGCGACGACACGTTGACGGCAACCATCAGGTCCGGCCAGGCCTTGCCGTCGATGCAGGCGCGGCGAAGGACCCAGTTGCCGAGGTCGATGATTAATCCGCTGTGTTCTGCGATGGCGATGAACTCGCTAGGGGGGATCTCTCCGCGGGTCGGGTGTGTCCAGCGGCAGAGCGCCTCGACACCGATGACCGCCTCGCCGCTCTTGTTGACGACCGGCTGATAAACGAGTTGCAGGCGGTCATTGTCGATTGCTTCGCGCAGGTCAGCTTCAAGCAGCTTCCGGCTGGATAGATCAGCATCCATTGCCGCATCATAGATGCATGCGCGGTTGCGTCCCTCGTTCTTCGCACGGTACAGCGCCATGTCGGCGTAGCGCATGATGTCGGTCGCGGTTCCGCACTTGTGGTCGATCATCGCGATGCCCATCGAGGCGCCGATGATGATATTCTGACTGTTGATGACATACGGCGCACATATTGCTGCGATAATGCGTTGCGCGAGCCCCATCATCTCTTCGCTGTCGCCAGCGATCGACGAGATCACCGCGAACTCGTCGCCACCAAGGCGGGCCACCAGATCGCCGCTGCGCAGCGTATGCGAAAGCCGCAGGGTCACATTGCGGATAAGCTCATCGCCGACATGATGGCCGAGCGTATCGTTCACGTCCTTGAAGTGGTCGAGGTCGATGTAGAACACGGCCGCTGGCGCGGTGCCGCCGCGAACTTCCTCAATCACCGCTTCCAGTCGTTCACCGAAGAAGATGCGGTTGGGAAGACCGCAGAGCGGATCGTGCATGGCGAGATGACGCAGCCGCGATTCGCCGGCCGCAATCGCCGCGGCGGTGCGGCGCATGTAACGCAAGACGAAAGCGGCAAGGAGCGCGAAGCCGGTGATCGCGACCGCGATGAACGGCACCACGTTGTGCACGATCTCGGCACCTGGTTGTTTCGGAGTCCAGGCAAAGCGCACAATGGCGTTGCCATCCGGACCGCTCACGTCAAAGGCGAGATCGCCGGTCGGTATCGGATCCTGTTCGATCCTGCGCAGATTGGTCAGCCGCAATTGTGTAGCGATACTCGCGAGTGCGGTTTCGTCGATGAATTTTACCGACATTATGACTGGCGCAACGCTATCGAGCGAAGCGTGGACGCTACCGATCGGGCCGACCGCAACCGCAGCGATCACCGCCGGTCGTCCCATCAGGCGGCGGATGGCTGCGATCTGCTGATGCGCGTCGGCGTTGGCCACAATCGCCTGATTGAGACGGAACGCATCCCTCAGGTCTTGATCGCGCCCGCGCATGTAGTCGATCACTGAAATGAGGCCAGGGCGGGCGTCTTCGAACCATTTCATATCGGCCGGCTTGTGGCCGACCATCGAAAAGGCCAGGTCGTCCTTGCGATCGAAAATAAAGATGTAGTCGTGATCGAAATAGGTCTCCAGCCAGATACCGACCCGCTGTTTGGCCCACGTAGGATCGAACACACGGCGGATATTTTGAATCGCGCCTTCCGAGGAGGCAACGCTTTCCACCTCACGCAGCACGCGCTCACCGTAGTTGGTGATCGCACGCGAGAACAATTGCTTTTCATGATCGACAGCAACCACGTCCGCGCGCTGGGCAGACGACAGCACTGCGACCACGATGCAAACAATTGCGACGGCGACGATAACGCCAATTGGGACCACCACGCTCAGACGAGCGCGATCCCAACTGGTGTATTGCCGTACATCGGAGGCGCGTGGGCGAACCACAGCCGGCACGATAGAGATCCCTTAAAGCGTCCTGTCCATTAGGCTTTTCCGCCCGGACGCTAGGCGACAAAGCTTGCTATTCGCTTTCGTTTTACCGAACCTGTTAGGGCTGATGTGGGCGGAAAACTGCAATTCACCCGGTTCTGTTAACTGCCGGTAAAAGTATTGTCGGAGCCCTCGGTCGGGTCATTAATGAATTGGAAATCCGGAGCATTCGCGATTGATGCTTACGCTGCGCCAAATCGAAGTGATCCGCGCGATCATGGTAACCGGCACCGTCGGCGGCGCTGCCCGGCTGTTAAACGTTTCATCGCCCGGCATCAGCCGGGTCATGAAGCACGCCGAGGCTTCAGTCGGGGTAAAACTGTTCAGCCGAAGAGGTGGCCGCTACATCCCAACGCCCCAGGCCAATGCCATCTTCAACCAGATCAACAGTGTCTACGACAAAGTCGAAGATCTGCAATTCGTCATTTCGCGAATCAAGCGCGGCGCCAATACCGAGCTCAAATTTGGATCGGTGCCAAGCATCGCGAATGTCATGGTGCCGCGGGCGATCGCGGACCTGCGCAGGACGTTGCCCAATCTTCTGATCGAGGTCGATATCCTGAAAATCGAAGACGCCGTCGACTACCTGTTGCTCGGCAAAGGCGAACTGGTGGCGCTGAGCTCCATGCTGGATCACCCGATGCTTGCCTTTGAGCCGCTGGCGCGCGGGCGGCTCAAATGCATTGTGCCGGAAGCACACCCTCTCGCGCGCCGCACGCGCGTGACGGCGGATGAGATCGTAAAACATCCGCTGATCGGGGTTGATCCGAACGATCCTTATGGGCGGATCATGGCCGGTCTTTTCGCCGATCACGCTTTGCATTACGACGTAACGATCCGGGCTCGCTTCGGTTCGACAGTCTGCGCTCTGGTTTCGCACGGGTTGGGTATCGCGATCGTCGACGAGTTCACGCTGGCCGCTGACCAGTGGCCGCGCATACGGGCGCTCGATATCGTCGAGCCGACCGTATTCCAGACCTATATTGTCCACCGGAAGGACGGGTCGCTATCGAGCCACGCGGCGCGATTTGTCGGCGCATTGCGCAGCCGGATGGAGGCGGTGGCGCGGCCGCGGGGCCGGAACAAATAACATCATGTTAAGTTTGTCGCACGTTTTGGTTATTGACCTCGTTGGGGCAGATTTGCAAGGTCGGATCATCGGGCGGCCTCAAGGCAGGCCGCCCTGGCCAGAAGCCCGGTCCAACGGGCCGCCGTCATATCAGAAGGAGGGGACTGCCCATGTTTCGCTCAGCATTGTTCGCGCCGGTGGTTGTAGCGGGCCTCAGCTTGACGAGCCCGGTGCTTGCGCAATCAACCGTCTACATTCCAGCCATTCTTGAACTGTCCGGCGCCGGCGCGGTGTCCGGCACCAATTTCCGCGACGGCATGCTGCTGGCAATCGACGAAATCAATGCAAAGGGCGGCATTCTCGGCAAAAAGATCGATACGCCATTGCTCGACACGCAAAGTGATGCCGGCACTTCGCGCGCTCAGGTACAGAAGGTGCTCGACAACAAGCCTTACGTCATTCTGGGTCCGGTGTTCTCGGGCTCCGTGTTGGTGGACATGCTGCTCACGCAGCAGGCGGAAGTCCCCGAGATTGTCGGCGGTGAAGCTGCGGCCATCACCCAGAAGGGTAATCCATATGTATTCCGTACCTCATTCGGGCAGCAATTCAGCATGCCGAAGATCGCGAACTACATGCGCGACGGCATCAAGGCAAAGACCGTTGCAGTGCTATGGGTGAACAACGATTTCGGCAAAGGCGGTCGCGACACCTTCATTAAGGAAATGAATTCTCGCAACATCAAGGTGGTTGCCGATATCTCTACGGAATCCGGCCAGGCCGACTTCTCCGCGGACGTCGTCAAGCTCAAAGGTGCCAATGCCGACGCGATCTTTGTGTATCTCAATGAAGAAGAGAGCGCACGCTTTCTACGTGAAGCCAAGAAGCAGGGGATCGACAAACCCCTGGTCGGCGAGACCACGCTGCTTGGCCAAAAAGTGATTGATCTTGCAGCCGGAGCGGCCAACGGCGTGCGTGGTCATGTCGGCCTTACCGTCGACGCGCCAATCCCCGCCGTGCAGGAGTTCGCCGAGAAGTTCAAAAAGCGGTTCAACTATGCTTGTGACCACAACGGTATCAAGGGCTATACGGCAGTCTATTTCATCAAGCACGTCACCGAAAAAATCGGCAAGTTCGACAGCAAGGCCTTTGCGCAAGCCGCGCACGGCATCACCATCACACCCAAGGACGAGCCCGGCATTTTGATGGAAGCAACCTGGGACAAGAACGGCGACATAGACCGGATCAGCTTTTTGGGTGAGGTTGTCGACGGCAAGCAAAAAATCGTCGAAACCTTACCTAAGCTCGGCAACTGATCTTTTCGTTGATCTCTTCCGCCCGGCGTGATCGCCGGGCGGAAGCCAAAGGCCTTCGCCAATGGCTTCCTTCATTCAGCTTTTGGTATCCGGCCTCGCGACCGGTGCAATTTATGCGCTGATTGCCGTCGGGTTCACGCTGCTCTGGCAGACATCACAGACGATCAATTTCGCCCAAGGCGAGTTCGTCATGCTGCCGGCGTTCTTCGTTCTTGCCGCGATGAATGCAGGCGCGCCATTCTGGATGGCGGCGTTGATCGGCATTGCGCTGTCGGTCGTTATCCTGGGTATCTTGTTCAAGATCATCATTGTCGATCCGATGATTAAATACGGCGTCCTGCCGCTGGTCATTTCAACCATCGCGCTGTCGCTGTTCCTCAAGGAAAGCGCCAAGGATTTTTACAGCTCGCAGGCGCAGCCGTTTCCCGCGCTGGTGCCGGCAGTCGACATCCGCATTTTCGACGCGGTGATCTCGACGCAGAGCTTGGCGGTCCTGGCGGTCGCCATCGTCACCGTGGTCGCGCTCAATCTTCTTCTTAACAAGACGCGTCTCGGCCGCCAGATGCAGGCAACCGCGCAGAACGCGACGCTCGCCCGCATTCTGGGCGTGCCGGTGCGGCGAATGGTCCTTTATACCTTCCTGCTCAACGCCGTCCTGGTGGCGGTCGCCTCTATTCTGGTGAGTCCGATCTACCTGGCGAAATTCACCAACGGTGAGACACTCGGCATTGCAGCGTTCATCGCCGCGATCATCGGCGGTTTCAACCAGGTGCGCGGCGCCGTGCTCGGCGGCGTCATTCTCGGCGTCCTCGATAACCTGTCGGCAGCCTATATATCGTCGCAGTATCGCGGTGCATTTCCCCTGATCATTCTCATCATTGTCATTTTGCTGCGTCCGCAGGGTCTGCTCGGCCGGATCGAGGAGCGCTCGGTATGATGCGGCTCGGTGGCGGCATCGTAGTTGCAATTGCTTTGGCCGCCGCCATCGCGGCGCCGTTTTTCCTCAAGCCCTACGGCATTTTCCTGATTTCAACCTGGGCCGTTCTCACGATCGCGGCCATCGGCCTCAATTTGACGCTGGGCTACGCCGGGCAGATATCGCTGGCGCAGGGCGCCTTTGTCGGGATCGGTGCTTATACGGTTGCGCTGCTCACACCCGCGGGCGTGCCGTTCTTTGCCGCGTTCATGGCCGCCGGCCTCCTGGCCTTTGCAATCGGGTGGGTGCTTGGCTATCCCGCGCTGCGCGTCCAGCACCATTACCTCGCCTTTGTCACGCTCGCCTTCAGCACGCTCGTTTTTCTCGTGCTGCGCAATGAGGAATGGCTGACGAACGGCATCTACGGCATCGCCGGGACGGCGCGCCCGACGTTGCTGGGCTGGCAGACAGGAGCCGCGCGGGATTTCTATTTCCTTTGCCTCGGTGTGCTCGCGCTCCTGTCGCTCGCAACCTGGTGGATGCTGCGATCGCCCTGGGGCCGTGCCTTTGTTGCCTTGCGCGAAAATCCGGTCCGCGCGCTATCGCTCGGCCTCGATACGCGTCGCTATACCCTGATGGCCTTTGCCATCGGTTCGAGTCTCGGTGGCCTGTCCGGCGCACTTTACGCGCCGCTGGTGCAATTCATCGAGCCGAGTTCATTCACGCTCGGCCTCTCATTCAACTTGTTGCTCATGGTGATCGTCGGGGGCAGCGGTAACTTCTTCGGGCCGTTCGTCGGAGCACTGATCGCGGTCCTGTTGCCTGAATGGCTGCGTGTCACGCAGGGCTATTATCTGATCGTCTATGCGGCCGCAGTCATGGTGATGATGGCATTCTGTCCCTCCGGCGTGCTCGGGCTGATCGAGCGCGCGGGCGGAATGTTGCGCGCCCCGCGCAAGGTAGTAGGGGCGTTTACCGATGGTGCCGCAACATGACCGCGGTGCTCGAAGTCACCAACCTGCGCAAGGCCTTCGGCGGCATCGTTGCCGTTGACGGCGTTTCGTTTGAAGTCCGTGCCGGAGAAATCCTCGGCATCATCGGACCGAACGGATCGGGAAAATCCACACTGTTCAATTGCGTCCTCGGCCAGTTGCAGCCGAGCGCGGGTGAGGTGCGCATCGATGACAAGCTGACGACAGGCATGCGCCCTTGCGACCTCAATCGGCTGGGCGTGAGCCGGACATTTCAGCTACTGCAAGTGTTCCCGCAGCTCTCGGTGCGCGACAACCTTATTCTCGCGGGCCAGGAACATCAGGGTTCGATGGCGTCGCGCCTGTTCGGACATGCCGACGCCGGGCTGGGAGATGCTGCCGGGCGGATGATCGAGTTCTTTCGCCTGTCGCATCTCGCGGACGAGCAGGCTGGTTCGCTGAGTTATGGTCAGCAAAAACTGCTCGATGCTGCGATGGCTTTCATGGCCGGGCCGCGGCTGGTACTGCTCGACGAGCCCGCCGGCGGTGTCAATCTGACAATGCTCGGACATTTGCGCGAAAGGCTGCACGCCTACCACGCCGAGCGGAGCGCCACCTTTGTGGTGATCGAGCACCAGATGGAATTCGTTATGGCCCTCTGCACGCGCGTGCTCGTGTTGGCCGAAGGTCGTCTCATCGCAGAGGGTACGCCGCAGGACGTCCGGCGTAACCCGATCGTCATCGAAGCGTATCTTGGACATTGAGAGTCGACGTATGAGCACAGCAGATCCGCTTCTCGTTCTCGATCAGGTCTTCGCCGGCTATGGAAAAATGACGATTCTCAACGGCACCACGGCGCATATACGCCGCGGCGCGATTACGACCGTGATTGGACCGAACGGCGCCGGCAAGTCGACGATGTTCAAGACGATTTTCGGATTGCTTCCGGCGCGCAGCGGCACGATCACCTACGATGGCCGGGTCACGACGAATTTTGCGCCTCGTCAGATCCTGCACGCGGGTGTCGCCTATATTCCGCAAGGCCGAAACATTTTTCCGGAGTTGAGTGTTCGCCACAACCTGGAGCTAGGTGGAGTTACCTTGTCCGATCAGGCAAGCCTGCCGGGCCGCATGGACAGGATCATGCAGCGCTTTCCGATGCTGCGCCAGAAGGCCAATGCGCAGGCTTCGACTTTGTCCGGCGGGCAACAGAAAATGCTGGAGGTCGCCCGTGGACTGCTGCTCGATCCGAAGCTAATCCTGATCGACGAGCCGTCGATCGGACTTTCGCCTTTGATGGTTCAGGAGGTGTTCGCGATTCTGAAATCACTTCGCGACAACGGTGCCACAATTTTGCTGATCGAGCAGAACGCGAAACAGGCGCTGCAGATTTCTGACCACGGCCTCGTGCTGGAGCAGGGCCAGACGCGTATCGAAGACACTGCGCCGAATATTCTTGCTGATCCGCGCATCGCGCAGCTTTTCCTCGGCGGCGGCATGGCTCAGCCGGAGCGCGTATCATGAGCAAGCGCAGGATCCTGCTTGGACTGGTTGGCGCGAACATCATGGGTTCGCTGTCGCCGGCGCTGTTTGCCGATGCATTCGAGGCCGCGGGGATCGATGGCTTCTACCACCTGTTGGACGTCGATCACTTGCCCGGGCGGCGGCTCCCGCAGCTTCTCGATGCGATCAAAACGGCCGGTTTCGCGGGCACCAACATCACCTATCCCTTCAAACAGGACATCCTGCCTCTGCTGGATGCGGTGGATCCCGAGGCCGCCCAGGTTGGCGCGATTAACACCGTCGCCATTTCGTCGGATGGCCGGACCACCGGTTACAATTTCGACCGGCGTGGGTGGCGTCACAGTTTCGAGGAAAGCCTCGGAGCCGCCCGCGCGCAAGCTGCAACCGTGGTGCTGGTCGGCGCTGGCGGCGCCGGACACGCTGTTTCCTTCGCCTTGATGGACCTCGGCGTCGCGCTTCTCGTCGTGCACGATCGCGACGGCGCGCGCGCGAATGCGCTTTGCGGCGATCTCGCCCGGCATTTTGGGGCGTCGCGCTGCCGGGTTGCGAGTGATCTGGAACGAGAAATCGCTGCAGCTGACGGCGTGGTCAATGCCACTCAAGTGGGCATGCGCGGATTCCCCGGCAACCCCGTGCCGACATCCGCGCTTAAGTCGACGCATTGGGCTGCTGACGTCATCTATACGCCCGTCGATACCGAGTTCATCAAGGCCGCGGCTGCGAAAGGCGCCCGCGTGCTGAGCGGAAACGGCATGTGTGTGCATCAGGCGGTCGAGGCGTTCCGGCTGTTCACCGGAATCACTCCCGATATCGCTCGCCTGCATCGTGCATTTGCCGCCGGTTATGAGGCGCGCGAAGCGGCAATCGTCAAAGCGGGTTGATTCCGCCAAACCGGAGGACGAGATCATGAAAACATCGATTGCCACGGTTTGTCTCAGCGGCGGTTTGAGCGAAAAACTGCAAGCCATCGCGGCGGCAGGCTTTCGCGGTGTTGAGATTTTCGAAAGCGATCTGCTTTCCTACAACGGCACCCCGGCCGATGTTGCGAAGGAAATGTCGGATCTTGGCCTGCGGGCGATCACATTCCAGCCGTTTCGTGATTTCGAAGGCATGCCAGACTCGCAGCGTCAACGCACCTTCGATCGTGCCGAACGCAAGTTCGATCTCATGCGGGAACTGGCCTGCGACCTGCTGCTGGTGTGCAGCAATGTGTCTCCGGAATCGCTTGGCGGCATCGATCGCAGCGCCGCCGATTTCCGCGAACTCGGCGAACGCGCGGCGAAGCATGGTTTGCGCGTGGGTTTTGAGGCCCTGGCCTGGGGCCGTCATATCAACGACTACCGTGACGCATGGGAAGTGGTGCGGCGGGCCGACCACCCGGCGATCGGGCTTGTGCTCGACAGTTTCCACACCTACGCCCGCAAGACCGATCTCAAACCGCTGCATGCAATCCCCGGCGACCGGATATTCCTCGTCCAGCTTGCCGACGCGCCGTGGCTCGACATGGACGTGCTGAACTGGAGCCGACATTTCCGCTGTTTCCCGGGGCAGGGCGACATCCCTCTCCTCGATTTCATGGCGGCGGTCCAGGCGACCGGCTACCAGGGCGACCTGTCGCTGGAGATATTCAACGATCAGTTCCGCGCCGGCTCGCCGCGCTCGGTCGCTGTCGATGGCCAGCGGTCGCTGGTCTATCTCATGGATCAGATGCGCGAAAAGAACGGAAAAACAGCTGCCGATATTCCAAAGATGCCGCCGCGATCGGAATGCCTCGGTGTCGAATTCATCGAATTTGCGGTTGATGACCGTACGGCCGACGAGCTCGCGCGATTTATCGCCGGCCTCGGATTTCGCAACGTCGCACATCACAAATCGAAAGCGGTATCGCGATGGGCGCAGGGTGCAATCAATCTGGTCATCAACAAGGAAAAAGAAGGGTTCGCGCACTCCCATTACATCACGCACGGACCGTCCGTCTGCGCGATCGGCCTCAAGGTCGACAGCGCAGCCGCGACGCTCGATCGTGCGGAGAAATTGCGCGATACACCGTTCCGCCAGAAGGTCGGCTCCGGCGAGCTGGAAATTCCGGCAGTGCGCGGCATGGGCGGCAGTTTGCTCTATTTTCTCGATCCGACCAGCAAGCTGGCAAAGGTGTGGGACGTCGAGTTCGAGCCGCTGCCGGCGAGCAAAAGCACCGACGCCGGCCTGTCGGTTGTCGATCACATCTCCCAGTCGATGCACTATGAGGACATGCTGTCATGGCTGCTGTTCTACACATCGCTGCTTGATGTCCGGAAAACGCCGCAGGTCGATATAACTGATCCCGGCGGCATCGTTCGCAGCCAGGTTGTCGAGACCGCGAATGGGACGTTGCGGATTGCGCTCAACGCCTCGCAAAGCCCGCGCACGCAATCGTCACGCTTCCTCAACGAGTATTTCGGCTCGGGCGTGCAGCACATCGCCTTTGCCACCGACGACATCCTCGCCACAGCCGCGCGATTGAAGGCAAACGGCGTAGAGACTCTGCGCATTCCGGAAAACTACTATGATGATCTTGAAGCGCGTACCGGTCTCGATGCGGCGCGGTTAAAGCTGCTGAAGGACAACAACGTGCTCTACGACAAGGATGACAGCGGCGAATACCTTCAGCTCTACACCAAAAGCTTCAAGGACCTGTTCTTTCTCGAGATCGTCCAGCGCCGGGGATACAAAGGATTCGGCGCCATCAATGCGCCAATCCGTCTCAACGCGCAGTCGCGACTTGCTGGCGACTCTGCGGCTTCCGGGTTGTGATGAAGCCGTCGGAATTTACTGTGGCAGTCGCCTCAGCTCGTGCTGCGATAGGGCGGACGCGGAATAGCGATATGTGCAGCGCGTAACGCGCCCGACCAGCGTTCGCGTAGATCCTGGAAATAGGGCTCCCCCGGTTCGATCCGGTAGTTGACCTCTGCATTGCAGGTATCCCGCCGCACCACGAGGATGTCGATCGGCAGCCCAACCCCGAGATTGGACCGCATCGTCGAGTCCATCGAGATCAGACCGATCTTGAGTCCGTCATAGAGGTCGGTGTCGAAGCTGATGGCGCGGTCGAGGACCGGCTTGCCGTATTTATGTTCGCCGATCTGGAGATAGGGCGTATCGGTTGTGCACTCGATGAAATTACCCGCCGAGTAGATCATGAACAGTTGCAGGCGGCCGCCTTTGATCTGGCCGCCGAACAGGAAAGCGACCTCGTGGTCGACTTCGGCCGCTTCCAATACCTTGCCTTCGGCGGTCTGAACATTGCGGATGGTGCGGCCGATGCGCTGTGCGGCCTGAAACATGGTCGGCGCATTCATCAGCGTCTCGATCTCGCCGGTCTCCGGATTTTCGATGCCTTCGGTCAGCGTCGAACGTACGGACTGACTGAGCGATAGATTCCCGGAGGAGGCGATGGCCATGATCCGTTCGCCCGGCTGCGTATAGACATGCAGCTTGCGGAATGTGGAGACGTTGTCGAGACCTGCATTGGTGCGCGTATCGGCGACCATGACAAGTCCGGCACTTACGAGGATTCCGCAGCAATAGGTCATGGACTTTGCGATTTTTCTATAAGTGCAGGCCGCAGGTTTATAGCGACCCGATGGGCCCTTCGGCAATGCATCGCCGGCTAATTCTGCGTCTGCTGCCGCGCCTGGTCGACACGCACAGCCACCGTGAGCGTTTCGCCGCTGCCGCCAAAACGTGTGCCGCGTACCGGAGCGGCGCCGAGATAGTCGAGACCGACCGCGACCCGCACATGGGCGGCGGTGGTGCAAATGCCGTTGGTGGGATCGAAGCCAACCCAGCCCAGGTTCTCGACATAGGCCTCCGCCCATGCGTGGCCGGCCTCCTGCGCGGTGACGCCATCGGCACGGTGGAAATGTCCACCGATGTATCGCGCCGGGATGTCGAGCGATCGCGCTGCCGCAACAAAAATATGGGTGAGGTCCTGACAGACGCCGCGCCGAAGCGAAAAAGCCTCAGCCGCTGTTGTTGCAGCATGAGTGGGATCGGTATCGAAGGCGATTTCGCGATTGAGTGCCATTAGAAGCGTGTGCAGCAGCATCAGGGTGTCGCCTTGTGTGTCGGCTCGCGTTGCCTGTGCGAAGTCGATGATTGCGGCGTCGGTTTGCGTCAGCGGCGTATCGCGCAGGTAGAACTGCGGCGGAAAGCGCTCGACCGCGCCATTCACCAGACCATCGGTATCCTGCGTGTCGACATCGCCGGCGACTTCCACCATCAATTTGTTGAACGGACCTTCGGCCGTGAACGAATGGATGATATTGCCGAAAGCGTCCTCATGCTGGTGCAGCAGACAATCCTCGGACAGATCGATACGCCAGGCCACCACGTGCTGTCCGTCGTGATCGCGCGGTGTCAGACGCAACAGCTGCGTCACGCCGGTGGGCGGCATGTCGTAGGCGTAGGTCGTCGCGTGTGAGATACGAATTCGCATTTGGAGTCTGTCAACCAGAGTCTCTCAACGTCATGGCCGAGCTTGTTCCTGCTTGTTATTTGTGTACCACACGTCGGGCAAACCCGACTTGCGGTAACAAGTCCGGCCATAAGGATTCATTGCTTCATTCATGTCAGGAATTGGTCGGTGACCAGGGCGCCGAGCCTGTTGTTCTCGACAATGAATTCGCCGATGTATTCGTGCAGGCCGCGCTGAAAAATTCCGTCCATGCTGCTGTTTTGCAGCCGCGTGCGAATGCCGCGCGCCTGTCGTTGCGCCGGACCTTGCCGGTTATAGGCACCGGCAATGGAATCCAGGTTACGCACGATCGCCTCGTAACAGGAGGCGAGCGATCGCGGCATCTCATCGCGCAAAATCAGGAGATCGGCAACCAGCCAGGGCTTCAAGCTGTCCCGATAGACCCAGTGATAGGCGGTGAGTGCGGAAACCGAGCGCAGGATTGCGGCCCACTGAAAATAGTCGAGCGGGCCGCCAACGCGCTCGTTCTCCGGCAGCAACAGGTGATATTTGACGTCCAGGATGCGGGCGGTGTTGTCGGCCCGCTCGATATACACGCCAAGTCGTGAAAACCAGTAGGCATCATTGCGGAGCATGGTGCGGTAGGCCGAGCCGTCAAAACGCAGCGACGATTCCTGTACCCAACGAAGAAAGCGCGAGAACTCTTCGCGAGAGGTCGGGCCGTTGCCGTAACGCTTGAGCTCGAGCCAGGTCCCGTTGATGGCGTCCCACATTTCCATGGTAAGCGCTGTGCGCACCGCGCGTGCGTTGCCGCGCGCAAGCTCGAAGCAGGAGCGGATCGACGACGAGTTTGCCGTTGAGAAGGCGAGGAAATCGGTGACGTTGGCTTCGTTTGCTTCGTCATAGAGTTTGAAGAATGCGGCGGCACAGCCGGCGGTCGCGACCGCCGATTCCCATTCGTTGCTGGTGCCGACATAGGCGAGGGGCAATGCCGACAACCGCTGCGTGGCATCAAGGATGCGCGCAAGATATTCCGCGCGCTCGATGTAGCGCGAAAGCCAGTAGAGGTTATCGGCGGTGCGGGAGAGCATCTCTATTGTCTGTCGTCCCGGGCGAGCGCGTAAGCGCAAGGCCCGGGACCCATACTTCGTGTCCTCTCTTTGGGCTTCGGAGTATGGGTGCCCGCCTTCGCGGGGACCGGTATGGGAACCATGACCGTCATCCGTCCAGCACCCAAGTGTCTTTCGTGCCGCCACCCTGGCTTGAATTGACCACGAGGGATCCTTCCTTCATCGCAACGCGCGTGAGGCCGCCTGGCACGATGCATACGCGGTCACGCCCGGTCAGCACGAACGGTCGTAAATCGACATGACGCGGCGCTACGCCTTGCTCGACGCAGGTGGGGCAAGTGGACAGCGCCAGCGTGGGCTGGGCGATGAAATTCTGCGGTGCGGTTTTCAGCTTGGCGCGAAATTGCTCGATGGCAACCTTGCTGGCGGCCGGTCCGATCAGCATGCCGTAGCCGCCGGAGCCGTGCACTTCCTTCACGACAAGCTCATGAAGGTTGTCGAGCACGTAGGAGAGATGTTGCTCCTCGCGACAACGCCAGGTCGGCACGGTCTTCAGCAGGGGCTCCTGGCCGAGATAGAATTTCACGATGTCCGGCATGAAGCTGTAGACCGCCTTGTCATCGGCGATGCCGGTGCCGACCGCGTTGGCGAGCGTGACATTGCCGGCCTGGTATGCCGACATCAGCCCGGCAACCCCCAGGGCGGAATCAGGGCGGAAGGTGAGAGGATCGAGAAAATCGTCATCGATGCGGCGGTAAATCACGTCAACTCGTTGCGGACCCTGCGTTGTGCGCATGTAGACGATCTCGTCCTTGACGAAGAGATCGCGGCCCTCGACCAGCTCGACGCCGAGCTTGTCGGCGAGAAATGAATGTTCGTAGTACGCAGAGTTGAACACGCCGGGAGTAAGCAGCACGACATTCGGATCGCGCGGGGTAGACAACGGTGCGACCGATGTCAGCGTGGCGAGCAATTCGTCCGGGTAATTTTCAACCGGCGCGATGCGGTGGCGCGAAAACAGTTCCGGAAATAACCGCATCATGATTTCGCGGTTCTCCAACATATAGGAGACTCCCGACGGCGTACGCGCATTGTCTTCAAGGACGTAAAACGTTTCGGCATCGACGCGCACGATGTCGATGCCGGCGACGTGCACGTGAATATCGTGCGGAACCTTCTGTCCGCTCATCTCGGGACGGAAAGCCGGGTTGCGGAACACGAGATCGTCCGGCACCACGCCGGCACGCAGGATGTCGCGCGCGCCGTAGATATCTCTGATGAAGGCGTTGAGTGCGTTGACGCGCTGAATGAGGCCTTTTTCCACGAGGCGCCATTCGGCGCCAGACATGATTCGTGGAATGACATCGAACGGAATCAGGCGTTCCTGCGCGTCCGCCTCGCCGTAAACGGCAAACGTGATGCCGATGCGCCGGAAAATCAGTTCGGCCTCACGCCGCCGGTAATCGAGAACGTCGGGCGGCACTTCTTGAAGCCAACGCGACAACTCGCCATACGCCGGTCGCACGCCGTCGTTGTGGCCCGTCATTTCATCGAAGGCTGCAATCATCCCGGTCCCCCACCGCACAGCCGGTTACGCAAAGCCTGTTCCTGCCTTCCGTCCGGAAGCTTTCCACAGATCAGCGTTGCAAGCTTCAGGCCATGCAAAACCTTAGCGAAAACCGCAGGTTAGGTGGGCGGCATGAAATCTGATGCAGCCGCTGCCCAATAAATGAGCGGCAAAACAGGACCTTGGCTTGAGCGGGTGCCGACGTCACGCTACGTCATTGGACCTCCGGTAAGGACAACGCCATGAGTGCCAAGCGCGACATCATCACCGCTGCCGTGCTGGTGATCGGCGACGAAATCCTCTCGGGTCGCACCAAGGACAAGAACATCGGGTATATCGCCGATTACCTCACTGCCATTGGCATTGACCTGAAGGAGGTCCGTGTCGTTTCCGATGACGCCGGGGCGATCGTGGAAGCGCTCAACGGTTTGCGCGCGAAATACACCTATGTGTTCACCACCGGCGGCATCGGGCCGACGCATGACGACATCACAGCGGATTGCGTGGCGGAGGCCTTCGGTGTCACGCTGGAGTTTCACCCCGAGGCGGTGGCGATCCTCAGGGAAAGGCTGGCCAAGACCGGCGGCGAGCTCAACGAGGCGCGCATGCGCATGGCCCGCATCCCGCACGGTGCCGCGCTCGTTGCAAACAAGGTGTCCGGTGCACCGGGGTTCTGGATCGGCAATGTCATCACGATGGCCGGCATACCGGCAGTGATGCAGGCAATGCTCGACGAGGTTGCACCGAAGCTCAGGACAGGCACGAAATTGCTGTCCGAGACGATCCGCGCAGATGCCAAGGAAGGCGATGTCGGCACCGAGCTCGGCGCCATCGCCAAGGCGCATCCGGAGGCAATCATCGGCAGCTATCCTTTCATCGACGAGCAGCACGGGCCAAATACGAATATCGTGGTCCGCTCGCGCGACGCACAGAAACTTGCGGTGGTGAAAGCGGAAGTGGAAGGCATGCTGAAAAAGGTGAAAGCGCAGCTGGGAGTGCCTCACTAGGTATGTCTATGGCTGACCCAACTGCCGAAAAATCGCCCCGTCCCGAAAAAATCTTTCCGGTGTCCTGGGACCAATTTCACCGTGACTCACGCGCGCTAGCGTGGCGTCTGCACGAGGCCGGGCCTTTCGAGGCAATCGTGTGCATTACGCGCGGTGGGCTGGTGCCGGCTGCGATCGTCGCACGCGAACTCAACGTGCGGATGATCGAAACCGTGAGCGTATTGAGCTACCGGGACTACAAGAACCAGGGCGATGTTTCGGTGCTCAAGGGCATTGCGCCCGAAGTGCGCGCGCTGCATTCGCAGGGCAAGCGCGTGTTGATTGTCGATGATCTGGTCGACACCGGCAAAACCGCGCGCGTGGTGCGCGACCTGCTGCCGAACGCGCATTTCGCCACGGTCTACGCAAAGCCAATGGGCCGCCCGCTCGTTGACACGTTCATCACCGAAGTCTCGCAGGATACCTGGATCTATTTCCCCTGGGACACCGGGCTCGCTTTCGTGCCACCAATCCGCGAAGGCGGCGACTGACAATAATTCCTGGGAGGCCCCTCAATGCTGACACGACGTCATCTGCTCGCCGGCGCTGCGGCGCTCGCCGCCGGCGTGCCTGAAGCAGGCGCACAATCGACTTATGCAAGCCAGCCGATCCACATTCTCGTCGGTTACGCGGCGGGTGGTGGCGTCGATATCGTTGCGCGCCTGTTGCAGGAGCCGATGAAGTCGGCACTGGGGCAACCGATTGTCATAGAAAATCGGACCGGAGCGAGCGCGATGCTGGCGACCGGGGCGGTCGCAAAGGCGCAGCCCGATGGCTACACGCTGCTCGCGTGTGCTTCCGGCGAAGTTGCGATCAATCATTTCCTCTTCAAGGAACGGATGTCCTACGATCCGGCCAAAGAGCTGGTGCCGATCGCACTGATCGGGATCGTGCCCTGCGTCGTCGTCGTCGCCGCTGCGACGCCCGTGCACAATCCGAAAGAACTGATCGATTACGTCAGGGCAAACCCCGGCAAGCTCTCTTTTTCCTCATCGGGCATCGGCAACCCCCAGCAGCTTGCCGGTGAACTCATGAACAGCATGGCGGGAATTCAGGTGTTGCATGTGCCCTATCGCGGTTCGGCGCCGGCGGTGACGGACGTCGCAACGGGCGCTGTCACGATGAGTTTCTCGAGCCTCGCGGCGGCACTGCCGCTGATTTCGGCGGGCAATGTGCGCGCGGTCGCGGTTACGTCGCGCGAGCGCATGCCGCAACTGCCTGACGTCGCGCCGCTCAGCGAAGGCGCGCCCGGTCTTGCCGGTTACGAATTGCTCAACTGGTTTGCGATGTTCGGCACGGCCGGCACGCCGCCGGAAATCGTCGAGCGCCTCAACGGCATCGTGAATACTGCGCTCAAGGACCCGGCTATAGCCGACAAACTGCTGCCGCAGGGCATCGTGCCGAAGCCGATGAAGGTTGCCGAGTTCAAGGCTTTTGTGGATTCCGAACGCACAAAATTCGGGAAGATCGTCGAGCAGGCCAATATCAAATTGAGCAACTGATCCCGTTTCGGTGTATCATCAGTCAACGCCAGAAAATGCTCCGCCGGGAGGACACCATGAACGTCAAGGCGAATACCCAGGACGCGAAGCCGGTCGACGACAAGCGCTCGCATCATGTGCGCCCGCACGATCTGCCGTGGGAGAAGATGCGGTTTCCCGGCTGTCAGACAAAGACGCTTTTGTTCGACCCAAAGAGCGGCCTTGCCACCGTCCTGATCAAGATGGAGCCGGGCGCGACCTTGCCCGACCACGAGCACGTCCTGATCGAGCAGACCTACGTTCTGGAAGGCTCGCTGGTCGACAAGGCAGGGCCGGACGCCGGGCTGGAAGTTGGCCCGGGTGAGTTCGTCTGGCGTCCGGCGGGCAGCCGGCACGAGGCGTGGTGCCCGAAGGGCGGCACCATGATCGCGATCTTCCAGGTGCCCAACAAATTTTTCGAGAGGGACGGCAAGGTGACAGATGCCGGCGGCAAGGACTGGCAGTCGGCCTGGGGGCACGTGTTACCGGACTAGTTTGACGCCGCCGCGTGGGCTCGCCGCGCGCCGGCGCGGTGAGTGAAGTGCCACGCGGACGTGGCGGAATGGTAGACGCAAGGGACTTAAAATCCCTTGAGATGTTTCTCGTGAGGGTTCGAGTCCCTCCGTCCGCACCAATCAAATCAATGGGATAGCAAAATCGTCGGAAGGCGATTGAACGCTCACGAACGAAGAATTCAAGTCCGGGCGGCCGCGGTCCTGCACATGCGGAGACGCCGCCGCGAGGATGCCTCACACGATCTGGCAATGGTCGCCTGCAGGTCCCATACGCCGCGCCCTTTGCGTCCCCCCATGCGTCCCCGCGCGTCCCGAATGCGTCCGACCCGACGACGATGCGCAAGAACGGTGCAGCCTGAAGAAAGCCCGCGGCTGGCGCACATCCCCTAGCCGCCGATCCTTCAGGGCTCCGGCCGTAGCTCAATGGTAATTTCGCGGGCCGGAGGCACTCCGGCGACGATTGGCATTGCTGCGCATTGGCCGTATGGTCTCCCCCGTCAACATCGGAGTTTGAGTATGGCCAAGGGCACTGTGAAGTGGTTCAACCCGACCAAAGGGTACGGATTTATTCAACCAGCGGGCGGAGGCGGAAAAGACGTTTTCGTACATATCTCGGCCGTTGAAAAAGCGGGTTTAAGCACCCTCAATGAGGGGCAAACCGTCGAGTACGAAGAAGTACCGAACAAAGGCAAGACATCGGCAGAAAACCTGAAGGTTGTTTGACCAGCAATAACTACGGTCAGACAAGCTTCACTCGATCATTTCGCCGGCGCGGCCGATAAACGGACGGCGCCGGTGCCTAAAATTTTGCAATGGATAAATCTCTAAAAATTGCGCTCGGCAGCCTAGGGGTCAGCCTTGTGGTGCTGGCCATCAAGTTCACCGCTTATCTTATTACCGGCAGCCTTGCTCTCTATTCCGATGCCCTGGAAAGCATCATCAACGTGGCGACGTCGATCGCGGCCATCACCGCGATCAGGATAGCGGCTCGCCCGCCCGATGCAGAACATCCTTACGGCTACCACAAGGCCGAATACATGTCGGCCGTCGTCATCGGCGCGCTGATCATCGCCGCCGCCCTGGCGATCCTGCACGAAGCTTATGGCGGGTTTCTGGCACCCAGGGTGATCGACGCGCCGTGGACCGGTTTAGCCATCGGCATGGTCGCCACGATCCTCAACGCCGGCTGGGGCGTGCTGATTATCAGGCAAGGTCGTCTGCAAAGGTCTGCCGCTCTTGTTGCGGATGGCAAGCACATGCTGGCCGATGTGGTCACCTCTCTTGGTGTCCTCGTCGGCGTCGTCCTCACCGTGCTGACCGGGATCGCGGTGCTGGACGCATGCATTGCAGTGCTCGTGGCCCTGCATGTGCTCTGGAACGGCTATCGGATCCTGCGCGAAAATGCGCGCGCACTGATGGATGAAGCAGCTCCCGCGGAGGAACTGAAGCGCATCCGCACGGCGATCTCCAGCAATGCCACCGATGCTATCGAAGCTCATGCTTTGCGAACTCGCCATGCAGGCAAGGCGACCTTCATCGATTTCGATCTGGTGGTGTCAGGGGCTATGAGCGTTTCGCAGGCTCATGGAATCTGCGATCGGCTCGAAACGGCTATCAAAAAGGTGCTGGCGGGGGCCATTGTCACCATCCACGTCGAGCCGGAACACAAAGCGAAGCATAGTGGAATTCTGGTCCTATGACGGCGTCCGCCGGTTATCGAATGAACGAACAGGTCTTGCACATGCGGATGACGATCAACTGCGACATGGGCGAGGGCTTCGGCCTCTATCGGCTCGGAGACGATATCGCGATGATGCCGCACATCGATCTGGCAAATGTCGCCTGCGGTTTCCATGCGTCCGACCCGACGACGATGCGCGCAACGGTGCGTCTTGCGAAAAAGCATGGTGTCAAAGTCGGCGCCCATCCCTCGTTGCCGGATCTCCAGGGCTTCGGCCGCAGAGCCATGGTGATTTCGCCGGCGGAAGTGACCGACCTGGTGACCTACCAGGTCGGCGCGCTCAAGGCGTTTCTTGATGCCGAAGACGTCCCGCTCAACCACGTCAAACCGCATGGGGCGCTGTATGGCATGGCTGCGTGCGATGAAAAAATTGCGGCAGCAATAGCAGACGCCGTGCTGCCGTTCGGTGTCCCCATACTCGGGATGGCATTCACGGCACACGAAACCGCGTACCGCGACAAAGGCGTTGAGCTTGTCCCGGAGTTCTATGCTGATCTTGAATACGACGGGGAGGGCAACTTGATTCTCAGCCGCGTGCACGATGCGGTCGATCCGGTCAAGGCGGCGGCGCGTGTGTTGCGGGTGATGAAGGATCACGCCGTCACGACGACGACTGGCAAAGATATCCGCGTCAAAGCGACGACGGTCTGTGTGCACTCCGACACGCCGTCGGCCGTTGCCATTGCCGCCGAACTGGATCGGGTTCTTCGGCGATAGGCATGCGTTTGGAGGTATTTTGCACCACTGCAATGCCGGAATCGCGTTCTAGCAGAATGGCGATGAATTGGACTTTTCGCGTAGAAATAACCGCAATCGCGGCCCTGATGCTTTCCGGTTGTGCGTCCGAAACCGCCAGCCGGTTTCTTGTCGAGCCGGACCGGTATGTTCTGTACAGCTGCAAGGAGCTAGCGACGCAGGCACAAAACAACGCTGGTCGCCAACACGAGCTTGAGTTGCTGATCGCGAAGGCCGGCTCGGGCGTCGCGAGCGCCATGGCCTATCAGCCGGAGTATCTGCAGTTGCGCGGCGAGATGACCCAGCTGCGCAAGACCGCCGTCGACAAGAACTGCAACCCCTTGCCATCAGCGCCAGGTCAAGCGCCGGCGGCTGGCGAGCGCACCAGCGATCAGATGGTCCGCTAACAAAGCACCGGATGGGCGCGGAACTTTTTGCACGCGCGGAACTTATTGGCGTGGAACCCGCCACAACCGTGGCCTGACATGGGGGCAAGCATGGGTATTTTAATCAGTATTCTCATAACGTTCCTGGTCATTGTTCTAGTTCTTTATCTGATCAATATGTTGCCGATTGACGGGCGGGCAAAGCAAATCGTCCGCGTGATCGTCATTGTCATCGGCGTCCTGTCGCTACTGAAATACGTAGCGGTCTTCTAACGGATTAAAGCGTCACTCTTCGCAATCTCAACGCGTTGCCGATGACGCTGACCGATGACAGCGCCATCGCGGCGGCTGCGATGATCGGCGACAGCAGCAAGCCGAACACTGGATAGAGAACGCCGGCGGCGACCGGCACGCCGAGCGCGTTGTAGACGAAAGCAAAGAACAAATTCTGCCGGATATTGCGCATTACCGCTGCCGAAAGGGTGCGCGCTTTCACGATGCCGGTGAGATCGCCCCTGAGAAGGGTAATACCGGCGCTTTCGATCGCGACATCGGAGCCGGTGCTCATGGCGATTCCGACTTCGGCGGCGGCGAGGGCAGGTGCATCATTGACGCCGTCACCCGCCATGGCGACCGTGCGGCCTTCGCGCCGCAGTTTTTCGACAACGGCATTCTTCTGATCGGGCAGAACTTCGGCCTCGACTTCGGCGATGCCCAGTTTCCGCGCGACGGCCTGCGCGGTGGTGCGGTTGTCGCCGGTGAGCATCACCACGCGAACGCCGTCGGCGGCCAGCGCCCGCAACGCATCAGGCGTCGTCTTTTTGACCGGATCGGCGACGGCAATGACGCAGGCCGCCTTTCCGTCGACAGCGAGGAAAACGGCAGTCGCACCGTCGCCACGCAGGCGCTCGGCTTCGGGCGCGAGCGCGGAGGTGTCGATACTCATTTCACCGAGAAACCTGGCGTTGCCCAGTGCGAGCCGCTTATCGCCGACGGTGCCAGTCACGCCTTTGCCGGCGGGCGCGTCAAAGTCGCGAACCGGCAACAATTCAAGTTTGCGCTCGGCCGCAGCAGCGACGATGGCAGCGGCCAAAGGGTGTTCACTGCCACGCTCGATGCTCGCGGCAAGCTGGAGCACATGCGCTTCATTGAAGCCTGATGCGGGCGCAACCGCCACCACCTTCGGTTTGCCTTCCGTCAGCGTGCCGGTCTTGTCGATGACAAGGGTGTCGATCCTTTCCATGCGCTCGAGCGTTTCGGCGTTCTTGATCAGCACGCCGGCCCGCGCGCCGCGGCCGACCCCCACCATGATCGCCATCGGTGTCGCGAGGCCGAGCGCGCAGGGACAGGCGATGATCAGCACACTGACCGCTGCCACAAGGCCATAGGCGAAACGCGGCTCAGGGCCGAAAGTCGCCCACGCCGCGAAGGCAACAAGAGCGATCGCGATGACCGCCGGCACGAACCAGGCGGACACCTGATCGGCAAGGCGCTGGATCGGCGCGCGGCTGCGTTGCGCGCTCGCAACCATCTGCACGATCTGGGACAGAAGCGTGTCGCGGCCAACTTTGTCGGCGCGCATGATGAAACTTCCGCTCGTATTGAGCGCACCGCCAAGCACGCGCGAATCCTTTTCCTTGGTGACCGGCATCGATTCGCCGGTGACCATGGACTCATCGAGCGCGGAGCGGCCTTCGAGCACGGTGCCATCGACCGGAACCTTGTCACCGGGGCGCACGCGCAGGCGGTCGCCGACTTGTACGGCATCGAGGGACACGTCTTCATCGCCGCCATCACCCTTGATGCGTCGCGCAGTCTTTGGCGCAAGGTCGAGGAGTGCGCGGATTGCGCCGGACGTCGCCTCGCGCGCGCGCAGCTCCAAAACCTGGCCCATCAACACCAGCACGGTGATGACGCTGGCCGCTTCGAAATAGACGGCCGGTGTGCCGCCGTGCCGGCGGAACGCCTCCGGAAAAATTCCCGGCACGAAAGTAGCGGCCAGGCTGTAGACGTAGGCAACGCCGGTGCCCATGGCGATCAGCGTGAACATGTTGAGATTGCGCGTAACGAGCGACTGCCATCCGCGCACGAAAAATGGCCAGCCGGCCCACAGCACCACCGGCGTCGCGAAAGCGAATTGAACGTAATTCGATAGGGCCGGCTCGATCCAATTGTGCGCGCCAGCAATGTGCGCACCCATTTCCAGGATGAAGACGGGAAGGGTGAGCACGAGGCCGATCCAGAACCGGTGCATCATGTCGACGAATTCGGGATTGGGTCCGGTGTCGGGACCGGCAATTTCAGGCTCCAGTGACATGCCGCAGATCGGACACGAGCCGGGGCCGATCTGCCGGATCTCAGGATGCATCGGGCAGGTGTAGACGGTGCCTTGGGGCACCGATTCAGACTGGCGTCCTTCCAGATATTTTTGCGGATCTGCAACGAATTTGGCGCGGCAGCCAGTGCAACAGAAATAGTAGGTGCGGCCACCGTGATCGGCACGATGCTTTGCGCTGTGCGGATCGACCGTCATACCGCACACGGGGTCGATCGCGCCGCCCGTAGCCGCATGGTGGTGATGTCCTGCCGTCACGCCTGCACCTTGCCTGTGATACCCCCAGGGGGTATATAGACGTGATGGCAAAGGACAGCAAGGCGACGACACTCAAGCGGCTCAATCGCATCGAAGGCCAGGTGAGGGGGCTCGCCCGCATGGTCGAGGACGACCGGTATTGCATCGACATCGTGACGCAGATCGGCGCCGTTCGCGCAGCGTTGCGCAAAGCCGAGGAGGAAATCCTGCGCGATCATGTGGCCCACTGCGTCGACCATGCGATCAAGAGCGGCGACAAGGCCGACCAGCGGCGCAAGGTCGCCGAACTCATGGACGTGATGGGCCGGGCGGCACGATAGGGTGCGGTTGACGTCGTCCGGGCAACCTACCCGTACTTCTTCCTTGCCAGCGCCACACCTTGACCGAGCGCAACCAACTTCGCGTCGGCGATGTCGCGCCGCATCGGGGCCATGCCGCAATTGGTGCATGCGACGATTTTTTCTTTCGGCACGAATTTCATCACCGCGTCGATGACCTGCGCCACCTGCTGCGGCGTCTCGACCTTGTCGGTTGCCACATCGATCACGCCGATCAGGACGTCTTTGCCGTCAAGCAACGACAGCAGTTTGAGTGGAACGTGTGAATTGATGCACTCGACCGAGACCTGGCCGATGCGGCTTTTCGCGAGCGCCGGAAATATCTCCTCGTATTGCCGCCATTCGCTGCCGAGCGAGTTCTTCCAGTCGATGTTGGCTTTGATGCCGTAACCGTAGCAGATGTGCACGGCGGTGGTGCACTTGAGCCCGTCGATGGCGCGATGCAGCGCTTCAATGCCCCAGCCGGCAACTTCGCCCATGAACACATTGAAGGCCGGCTCGTCGAACTGGATGACATCGACGCCGTCCTTTTCGAGCGCGCGCGCTTCCTGGTTGAGCAGATCGGCGAAAGCCATCGCCATCTTGATCTTGTCGCCGTAATGCGCGTCGGCGATCGTGTCGGAAATTGTCATCGGCCCCGGCAACGTGATCTTGAGCTTGCGATGGGTATGCGCGCGTGCGTAACGCGCTTCCGCCTGATGCACCCGCCCTTTGAGTTTCAGCTCGCCACGTACCACCGGCACCATCGCTTTATAACGATCGGCTCGGATTCCCATTTCGACCTTGTGCGCGAAGTCGATGCCGTCGACGAATTCCAGAAAGCCGTGGACGAAGTGCTGCCGGGACATTTCGCCGTCGCAGACGATGTCGATCCCGGCATCCTCCTGCCATTTGATCGCAAGCAACGTTGCATCGAGCTTGGCCGAAGCCAGTTCATCGCCTTGCTGCCGCCATTGTGGCCACAGCTTGTTCGGCTCGGCGAGCCAGGATGGTTTCGGCAGGCTGCCGGCGACGGTCGAAGGAAACATCATGCCCGAATGGTCTCGTAACTTTGTGGAGGCCGCCAATTATAAAGCCAATCGTAGCGCGCGCGCAGTTTTTCTCCGCCCATGGCTCGCATCGCGAGGTTACGAGCGAACGCTTCAGGGCCCGTCAGCCCATAAATGCGACTTTGGCGGCGGGAGAATTGTTGGGCACGTGCGGTCCGGTGCCAGCGCGCGCCCTCATAGGCCCGCAGCGCATCCGCTGGATCATCGAGATATTTGTCCAGCATGTCGGCGACCACCACTGCGTCTTCGATCGCCATGCTCGCGCCCTGGGCAAGAAAGGGCAGCATCGGGTGGGCGGCATCCCCGATCAGCGTGACCGGGACCCTTGTACCGCGGAACGGTTCTCTGCGGTCGTAGAGCGCCCATTTTAGCCACCGCTCCGGAATCGCGATGAGCGCGCGCGCCTTCTCCGACCAGGCCCAGCGGGCAAAATGGCGAAGGATTTCGTTGCGATCGCCGGCCGCCGTCCAACCTGTCTCGTTCCACTCATCGTGAACGATGCCGACGATGTTGATCAAGCTGCCGGCTCTCACCGGATAGTGCACGAGGTGCGCGTCCATGCCGAGCCAGAGATGCACCAGCGGCTGGCGGAATTCCGCCGGCACGGCATCGGCAGGAACAAGCGCGCGCCAGGCCGTGCGGTGGCGGAATGTCGGCGGTGGCTGCCTGCGCAACCCCGCAGCAACAGTCGACCAGATGCCATCAGCGCCGATCAGCGCGATGCCGCGCTCGTCGAGCACCTGCGAGCCGCGTCTCCCCAGCACGCTGACGCCGTTGACATGCGCGGCGAACTCCTCGAGCCGGGCGCCGAGCTCCAGCACAACGTCCCGTTCCTTTCGTACGGCCTCGGCGAGGGCAGATTGCAGGTCGCCGCGATGGATCGACCAATAGGGTGCGCCGTAGCGGCGCTCCATCTCGTCGCCCAGCGGAATACGCACAATCTCGCGAGCAGAGCCGCCCGCCATCACCCGGATCGCCCGCGGTGCGACCGCGACCGATGCCAGACGCTCGCGCAATCCGAGCGCGATCAATACCCGGCTGGCATTCGGCGAAAGCTGGAGTCCGGCGCCGGTCTCCTCGAGTTTCGCTGCTTGTTCGAACACGGTGACGCGCATGCCGGCGCGTGCGAGCGTCAGCGCGGCAGTCAGCCCGGCAATGCCGGCTCCGGCGACGATGACATGTCGCGCGGCCATGGCGAGGGGCTCCGAAAAGGATCAGGCGGCAGCGGAATGCGGCAAGGCGCACTCCGGCGGTTTGGCCGCGTGCGAATCCAGCTTGGGATTGAAGCGATAGAGGGTCGAACAGTAGGGACAGATGATCTCTTTATCCTCGCCCATGTCGAGGAATACGTGAGGATGGTCGTATGGTGGTGTCGCGCCCACGCACATGAATTCCGTAGCGCCGATCTCAATGACCGGGACGCCAGGGTCGTTGTGAAAGTGGGGGACGACGTGTTCCACCATAGAAACTCCTCAGGTTGCCGCCTTTGTACGGCAAAATTTCAGGTGCACCATAGCGAGGCGGAACTGCGGTGCCTAGCTCAATCGCGAAAGCGGCACCGCCATTGCCGTTGAAACGCCTTGGTTGCGGGCCACAGCACTATGACTGAGGCTCGCGGGCGAGGCCGATTCGTCAACGACGATTCAAGACAACGGAACCAGGAATTGGAACCATCGCAGCAAAGCATAACGCGCGTTCCGCGGATCGGACCCGCGCTGGTAGCTGTTGCCTTGCTCGCGGCGGCTGCGGTCTACGTGGTTCCGCGCGCAGCGGACGCGCTTGACGCCCTCGACGATCCCACGCGCATTGCCAACCATGCACTGGAAGACAAATTCGATGCCGCCGTCGCGCATCGGGAAATCGAAGCGGCCTTGGCTGCCAACGACGCCGACCTTGCTCAGAGCTTCGTCGATCTTGCAGCTGGCCGGCATGTGGCGCTCGATCCGGCGCTGTTGGAGAAGGTCAAAGCGGCGAGTGCCGAGGCGGCCACCACGCGGCACAAAGCTCAAAGCTTCGTGCGCGGTTTCATCACCGGCGAACCGGATGACATGGCTGCGCTTGCGGGCACTACGGTCGGCGATCTCTTCGTGTTCGGTGACATCCGCGATGCACTGCGCGAAGGGACGCGGCTGGCGATGGGGCAGAAAGCCGATGAGCTGGTGCTCGGTCTGGCTTCCGCCGGAATTGCGATTACCGCAGCCACCTACGTGACGTTTGGAACGGCCGCTCCCGCGCGTGCCGGACTGACAGTGATGAAGGTCGCCCGCAAGACCGGTAGCCTTGGCAGCGAGCTTGCAGGCCGCCTCGGCCGCATGGTGCGGCAGGCCGGGTTTTCAGAACCCGCGGTGGCGGCACGCGCCGGACGGGATGCCGTGAAGGTGGAGCGTGCAGGCGGATTGCTGAATTTTGCACGCGACGTCGGCCGCGTCCAACAGGCTGCCGGGGGCCGCGCGGCATTCGACGGCCTGAAGATCGCAAAGGAGCCACGTGACGTGACCCGTGTGGCCAAACTGGCCGAGAAGGAAGGAAGCCGTACCCGCGCCATCCTGAAGATTGCCGGTCGAGGAGCGATCATGGTCGCCGCGCTTGCTCTCGATGCAAGCGCCTGGCTGCTGGGCGCTTTGTTTGCACTGTTTGGTTTTGTATCCGCGCTCAAGAGTGCGACCGAGCGCGTCGCGCTTCGGTTCTTTCGCCGCCGCAGGGAGAAGCGCGGACGTGCGCAGATGCAGCCGGTTGCCGCCGCGCTTGTGCACAGCTAGAAATCCCTATGCCAGCTTTCAGGAACGGTGAGGTCGAGATCGCCTATCTCGACGAGGGTGAGGGCGACCCGATCGTGCTGGTCCATGGCTTCGCCTCCACCAAGGAGACGAACTGGGTCCTGCCAGGCTGGGTGACGACGCTCACGCGCGCCGGCCGGCGTGTGATTGCGCTCGATAACCGCGGGCACGGTGCTTCCAGCAAGCTCTATGATCCGTCCGCCTATCACAGCGCGGCAATGGCCGAAGACGTCCGCGCGCTGCTCGATCATCTGACAATCGAACGTGCCGACGTCATGGGCTATTCAATGGGCGCGCGCATCACGGCATTTCTCGCAGTCAAACATCCGGCACGCATGCGGTCGGCGATTTTCGGCGGTCTCGGCATCCGGCTTGTCGACGGCGTCGGCCTGCCGGAAAGCATTGCAGACGCGCTGGAGGCGCCATCGCTTGCCGATGTACAGGATCCCACCGGTCACTTGTTTCGTAGTTTTGCAGAACAGACGAAATCGGACCTGCGCGCCCTTGCCGCCTGCATTCGCGGATCGCGCCAGGCAATGAGTCACACGGAGGTCGCCGGAATCCACGTGCCGGTGCTGGTTGCCGTCGGAACGAAGGATCAGATCGCGGGAAATGGCCATGAACTGGCCGCGCTAATTCCGGGGGCGGCCGCGCTCGATATCCCGGATCGAGACCACATGCTGGCCGTGGGCGACAAGGTCTATAAGGCCGGCGTTATTGACTTCCTTAACGAACGCGGATGAGCCATGCGCCGGGTGCCTGCCGCGCTCTCTTTGCATCTTCGAAATTGTGATAAAAGACTTATGTAGGGGATCCGAGAGGTGTCGGGAGATCCTGAGTATGGCTCAATTTCAGACGCGGCCCGCACGGGCCCTCGATAAAGTCGATCCGGTCTGGGCGCGCATCCGCATAGAAGCGGAGGACATCGCGCGCCGGGAGCCGGAGCTCGCAACTTTCATCTACGAGAACATCCTCCATCACGACTCGCTCGAAGCTGCCATAGCACACCGCGTCAGCCAGCGGCTCGCCCATGCTGATGTGTCAGCCGATATGATCCGTCAGGCCTATGACGACGCGCTCGAGGACCAGCCCGCTCTCGGCGAAGCCTTCCGCGCCGATATCGTAGCAACCGTCGATCGCGATCCCGCGACCAGCCGGTTCATCGAGCCGGTGCTTTATTACAAGGGGTTCCACGCGATCCAGACGCATCGTCTCGCGCATTGGCTCAACGGCAAGGGCCGCAAGGATTTCGCGCTCTATCTGCAGAGCCGCGCGTCATCCGTGTTTCAGTGCGATATCAATCCGGCAGCAAAAATCGGTCGCGGAATTTTCCTCGACCACGCCACGGGCCTGGTGGTCGGTGAGACCGCAGTCATCGAGGACGACGTTTCGATCCTGCACGATGTCACGCTCGGCGGGACCGGCAAGGAGCACGAAGATCGCCATCCAAAAATCCGCCGCGGGGTGATGATCGGCGCCGGCGCCAAGATTCTCGGCAATATCGAGGTCGGTCATTGCGCGCGCATTGCTGCCGGCTCGGTTGTCATCAAGCCAGTGCCGAACAATGTCACCGTCGCCGGCGTGCCGGCGAAAGTGGTGGGCGAAGCGGGTTGCCCGGAGCCTTCGCGTGCCATGGATCAGATGCTCTACGGGATCATGCTCGACGGCTGATCGGGTTTGCGTTGGACTAGCGCTTGCGCCGGGCCGCCCGATCGGGCAAGGAGACTTGGTCTTAAGACAGGAGCGACCCGTTGGACGTCCAGGAAGTCAGAAAGCTCGACGGCTACCTGAAGAAGCTGTTCGGCAATACGCAAATTCGTGTGGTACCGAAAGGCTCCGACACCGCCGAGATTTTCGTCGCGGAGGATGATCTCGGCGAACTCACGGTCGACGATGAGGACGGCGAGCGCTCTTACAATTTCCGAATGGTCATTCAGGTCGGCAACGACCCCAGTATTCAGCCGGTTCCGACACTCAACGCCTATCTCCGCCACAAATTCGACAACGAAAATATCCGCGTGGTGACACGTCCGAAGAAAACCGATTCACTGGAAGTCTATATCGGCGAGGAATTCATCGCGGTGTTGTTTCTGGAAATCGAAAAAGGCCGCCGGTCCTATATTCTCGAACTGCCGATCCTCGACGTCGATCTGGTGGATTAGTCGAAGAAACGATCAAGATTTCGTCATGCACGGGGCAAGCCCGGCCGTGACAAGCTCACGGTTGCGGATGCAGCCTCGCAATCAGCTTATCGATCCCGCTCGCGACATTTTGCCAATCGGTCAACCAGTCGCGCGGAAAGCGCAAGGTGATATCGGCATTGTCGACGCGGCGCTCCAGCAGACAGACGCCCGAATTGGTGACGCCTTTGCGTGAGCAGCGGGCCAGAAAATGCTCTGGCGCAGTCGACTCAAAAACGAGATCGTCGCCCTCGTAGGGGGTATCGCTGCGAAAGCCGCGAAACGTGAGGCCGGATGGACCCGCGACCGGCTCCGCCACCAGGTACCGCGGATAGATCGTCTGCACGCGCTCCATGAGCGGCAGTGTGGTGTCTCCGGACGCTATCGTGACGAACAGGCGTTCATTCGGATCGATCGGAGCGCCGACAGTGGGCTTGATGGCGGGATCCGGCGGCACCAGGCTCGGCCACAGATAGGAAAGGTCGACGCGTTCATGCGCGCCAGGACGGCGCTGGACGTTCATGCGAATCGCAGCCGGCTCGATATTGAACCTGGTCCCCGAAATGACGATCGGCAGCGTAGGGACATCGAGCGCGACCGGTGCATCGGGCCAGCGCGGCCACAGCACGTAGGCAACATAGGCCGCCGCAATGACGATCACGCCGGCGAACACCACCAGCGGTGCGAGCAGCGGGCTGTGCCCGGACCGTCGGCGGCGCCGGGAGCCGCGCCGCGCCGGCGAAGTGCGCTCCTGCGCGAGTATGGTCAATCCGTGCTCCGTTGTGATCCAGTCTGATCCTGTCCGAAAACCGCTGCCAATCCCGGGGTTGAGTGATCGCCTTTCGGGATCATGCTGCGAAACGAATCGCGCGGATTATGCCACGCCGCAGGGGCTAGGCGACCGCCGGACGCGGGCGTTTACCCTTCGATGAGGATTGGCTGGCGCCGTCCCGGATGGTTTGCGACAGATGACCTCAGATCGTGGGTTGAGGTCACTGGATGACTGCGGAATCGGTGCAAATGTTATACGCTTTGGTGCTCGGCTTTGCCGTCGCCGGCCTGTGCAGTTCGGGCTATCGGGTATTCACAAGCCGTTTGCCAAGCTTCAACCAGCTCACCGCTGGGCCTGGCACCGAGGCCCTTGCGGCAGTCCCGGTACTGGTGGTCTCGGCTCCCTTCCTGATCATGCGCAATACCATTCTCGGCCGCCGGCATGAAGGCCGCCGCTTCGAATTCGTATTTCTTGCGACATTGATTGCCGGTTTCTGGAGCATGATGTCGGGGCTGGTTATGGTGATGACCATGCAGGCCTGCGGCTTTCTGTTCGCCTAGCCACTTTCCACGTCGATTGACTTCAGGCATGTCTTTCCGGGAGTGAGCAACGCTCGTGAACCCGGATTCGGGAATTTGGAGGAGGCGGCAATGCCTCTTTACAGGCTCGACGGACAGGCGCCGGAACTTCCCGGCGAGGGTCAATATTACGTCGCCGAGACGGCGGTGCTGATCGGGCGCGTGCGCCTGAAGGCCGAAGCGAGCATCTGGTTTGGTGCGGTCCTGCGCGGCGACAATGAATGGATCGAACTCGGCGAGCGTTCCCAGATCCAGGACAATGCCACGCTGCATACCGATCCCGGATTTCCGCTGACGATCGGCCGCGAATGCGTTATCGGCCACAACGTCATTCTTCACGGCTGCACGGTCGGCGACAATTCATTGATCGGCATGGGCGCGATCATGCTCAATGGCGCCAAGATCGGAAAAAATTCCCTGGTCGGCGCCGGCAGCATCGTCACCGAAGGCAAGGGCTTTCCCGACAATTCATTGATTGTGGGCGCGCCTGCGCGTGCAATACGCACGCTGGACGAAAAAGCCGCGTCGATGATCCGCGCTGGCGCCGACATCTATGTGCGCCGCTGGAAGCAATACGCGACAGGACTGATGCGGATCGGCTGATCGTTAAGCAGCCTCCCGCTTGCTGTTGAGAGTTCCCGAAACTGACGCGGCCAGTTTGCTGTCCGCCTCACGGTTTTTTAGGCGCTGAGCCTCGAGTGCGTTGCGCTCGCGCCATTGCCGAGCGCTCCTTTCGCCTCGATGAAGCGGACGATATCGTCGAGCCCCTGACCGACGCGCAAATTGGTCATGACGAAAGGTCGTGCTCCGCGCATGCGACGGGCGTCACGTTGCATCACTTCGAGTGAGGCGCCGACGTGAGGGGCAAGATCGATCTTGTTGATGACCAGCAGATCGGATCGCGTAATTCCGGGTCCGCCCTTCGACGGAATTTTCTCACCGGCGGCAACGTCGATCACGTAGATCGTCAGATCGGCAAGCTCGGGCGAGAAGGTCGCGGCTAGATTGTCGCCGCCTGACTCGATCAGAACCAGGTCTAGGTCAGGGAAACGCTGGCGCATGTCAGCCACCGCCGCGAGATTGGCTGAGGCATCTTCCCGGATCGCAGTATGCGGGCAGCCACCGGTCTCAACGCCGGCAATTCGGTCGGGCGCCAGCGCACCGGAACGCACAAGATATTCTGCGTCCCATTTGGTGTAGATGTCGTTCGTGATCGCCGCGATGTCGTAATGGTCACGCATGCGCTTGCACAGCGAGTCCATCAGCGCGGTCTTGCCAGATCCGACCGGACCTCCGATGCCTACGCGAAGTGGACCGTGAGAACTCTTCATGGCGGCGGACTCCTTTCGTCAACTTCGGAACAGCCGAGTGTATTGTGTTTCGTGCCGTATGGCGGCGATGTCGGCACGGAATACTGCGCCGCCTGCATTGTCGAGTGCGGCGTCGAGCGCGTACTTGACGGTTGCTGCGACCGCAGGCTCAAGCGCAACGATCACGCGCTGACCATCGGTCTGTCCGAGAGGAATGAGGCGGATGCCGGCCGAAACCCAGTTCGCGGCCAAAGCCTGCAAATAAGCGGAGAGCGATTGTATAAGTGGCAACCCATGCCCGGCGGCGGCGACTGCCACCGCGACAGGGTAGGCGAGTGGTCCGGCATGGATTTCGGTAAAATGATCGAGTGCCGTGCAGGGCCAGGCCGACTGAGTTGCCTCGATGAAAGCTCGACCCTGCGCGGTGGTCTCCAGGAAGCGCTCGCGTGACGGCGCCAGAGCTGCCGCAAGCTCGGCGACCTCGCAAAGCGTATTGTCGTTGCCAGTCACGCAGGCGCGGTAAGCATGCGCGAAAAGCACCGCATCGCAGAAACCAGCACCGTCAGACAGCAAAGTAGCCAACCATTGGCAGAGTGTATTTGCGCTCGTTACGTCGCCCGCTTCAACTGCCCATTCCAGCCCGCTTGAGTAGGAGAACGCCCCGACCGGATAGGCCGGTGAAAGCCAAGCCATCAGCCGGTAAAGCGCGGGCGCTGTAACACCCTCGCGCTCATTCCCGTGCAACTGGGAATCCAGTTCTCCCGCGCTGATGGCCCTAGACCCCCGCTTTCGCGGGGACGAGCGGCCTAGTAACGCCGGCCGCTTCCTAGCCATGCGCGTGCTCGTGGTGATCATAAGCGCCGGTCTCGGGATCGAACGGGGCAACGAGATAGGATAGCGACGCACCAAGCCCGCTGAGCATCTCTTCAAGAACATGATCGCGGCGGATACGCAGACCGTTCCCGGCGATCTGCACTTCGGTATGGCGGTTGCCGAGATGCCAGGCGACGCGTGCCAAGTCGTGTGCGCTTGCCGCTGTAATCTCGACGAGATCCTCGGCCTTGCCGGTCACACGCACCAGTGAGCCATCCTCGAGCAGCAGACCGTCGCCGTCATGCAACTGGGTTGGCCGCGGCAGATCCAGTAGATAAGTAGCGCCGTGCTCACCGACGAAGACAACACGGCGGCGATGCCGGTCCTGCGCATCAAGCACGATGAAATCGCATGCGGCCTGTGGATCCCAGGCCGCGGCCAGCTTGATCTCGGTGATGCGTCTCATCGTAAGCCTAAAAAAGGAAATATCGCTGCGCCATCGGCAACACGTCCGCGGGCGCACACGTCAGCAACTCGCCATCGGCGGTTACTTCGTAGGTTTCCGGATCGACTTTGATGTCCGGGGTGGCGGCATTGTGTACCATGCTCTTCTTCGAAATGTCGCGTGTGTGCTCGACCGCCACCAGCTGCTTGTCGATGCCAAGCTTACGGCGCAGGCCGCCTTTGAGCGCTGCCTTTGAGACGAACACCACAGCGGACGCCGCGCGCGCCTTTCCGAACGCGCCGAACATGGGCCGGTAGTGCACGGGCTGCGGCGTCGGAATTGAGGCGTTGGGGTCGCCCATCTGGGCGGCGGCGATGCTGCCACCCTTGATGATGATCTCCGGCTTTACTCCGAAGAAAGCCGGCGCCCACAGCACAAGATCAGCCATCTTACCTTTTTCCACGGAGCCGATGTGCCTGGACACTCCATGCGCAATCGCCGGATTGATCGTGTACTTGGCGACATACCGTTTGGCCCGGACATTGTCATTGTCTCCCTTTTCCTGGGGCAGCCGGCCACGCTGTTTCTTCATCTTGTCCGCGGTCTGCCAGGTACGGATGATCACCTCGCCAATGCGTCCCATCGCCTGGCTGTCTGATGACATCATTGAAAGGGCGCCGATATCGTGCAGGATGTCTTCGGCAGCGATCGTTTCCTTGCGGATTCGGCTTTCGGCAAATGCAAGATCCTCGGCGATGGACGGATCGAGATGGTGGCACACCATCAGCATGTCGAGATGCTCGTCGATAGTATTTTTCGTAAATGGCCTCGTCGGATTGGTGGAGGAGGGCAGCACGTTCTTCAGGCCCGCAACCTTGATGATGTCCGGCGCATGGCCGCCGCCGGCGCCTTCGGTATGAAATGCGTGGATGGTGCGGCCTTTGAAGGCCTTGATTGTATCCTCGACGAAACCGCTTTCGTTCAGCGTGTCGGTGTGAATCATGACCTGCACATCGTAGTCGTCGGCGACCGATAGGCAGCAGTCGATCGCGGCTGGCGTGGTCCCCCAGTCCTCGTGCAGCTTGAGTGCACAGGCGCCGGCTTTGATCATTTCCTCCAGCGCTGCAGGCCTTGAGGCGTTGCCCTTGCCGGCGAAGCCGAGATTCATGGGAAAGGCATCCGCCGCCTGGATCATGCGGCCTATGTGCCAAGGGCCGGGCGTACACGTGGTTGCGTTCGTGCCAGCGGCAGGGCCGGTGCCGCCGCCGAGCATCGAGGTGATACCCGACATCAACGCATCGTCAATCTGTTGTGGACAGATGAAGTGGATATGCGTGTCAAAGCCGCCGGCCGTGAGAATTTTTCCTTCGCCCGCGATCGCCTCGGTTCCCGGCCCGATGACAATGGTCACGCCGGGCTGGATGTCAGGATTGCCCGCCTTGCCGATAGCCGCGATGCGGCCGTCCTTGAGTCCGACGTCGGCCTTCACGATTCCCCAGTGATCGAGGATGAGTGCATTGGTGATGACGGTGTCGACTGCGCCTTGCCTGTTGGTGGATTGCGACTGCCCCATTCCATCACGAATGACCTTGCCGCCGCCAAATTTCACCTCCTCGCCATAGGTAGTGAAATCCTTCTCGACCTCGATGATTAAATCAGTGTCGGCCAGCCGAACACGATCACCAGCGGTCGGCCCAAACATGTCGGCGTAGACGCGCCGCGAGAGTTTTCCCGGCATGGATCAACCCCTCAGAGCTTGCCCATCACGCTTTGGCGAAAGCCGTAGATCGTTCGCTTGCCGGCGAGTGCAACCAGGTTTACTTCGCGTGTCTGTCCGGGCTCGAAACGCACCGCCGTTCCCGCCGCTATATCCAGCCGCATTCCACGTGCTTTCTTGCGGTCGAACGACAAGGCCGGATTCGTCTCGAAGAAATGATAGTGCGAGCCCACCTGGATCGGCCGGTCGCCGGTATTGGAAACGGTAAGCACTATCGTTTTGCGGCCCGCGTTCAGCTCGATCTCGCCGTCCTCGATAAACATTTCGCCAGGGATCATCAGAAGACCCCCGCATACAGGCCGGCTCCGACTGGCAGGCAGAGCGCGCCGACAACACGAATTGCAGGGCGCAAGGAAAAATGCGTCATGGTTGTCGCGAAACCGATACCGGCGAGATGCAGCGCAGCGGTGGCAAGCGCGAAGCCCGCCATGTATTCGACGCCGTTCAATGCATCCGCGACTTCGCTGCCGTGCGCGTGGCCGTGGAACAGCGCAAACATCGCCAAGATTCCGGCACCAACGGCAACCGGGAGGTTTACGGCGAGCGCCACCAAAAGCCCGAGCGCGACCACCGACGCAAGAATGCCCGGCTCCACGAACGGCACCGGCACTCCTTCCATGCCAACAATGCCACCGACCAGCATCACGCCGACGAAGACGGCCGGCCAAACCCAGAGCGCACGGCCGCCTTTCAGGCCCGCCCAAAGTCCAACCATGACCATTACTGTTACATGGTCGAGCCCACCGAGCGGGTGTCCCAGCCCGGCAGTGAATGAGGTCGTTGAACCATGGCCAACGTGCGCAATGGCCGGGCCTGCGGAGAGCATGAGGAGCATTACGATTGGGGCCCGTCTTTTCATATGTTGCGTCCTTTAGCGGATCGGGTTGTGAACGGTGACGAGCTTGCTGCCATCGGGAAATGTAGCTTCGACCTGGATGTCGTGAATCATCTCGGGGATGCCATCCATGACCTGTGCGCGCGTAAGGACTTGCGCGCCGGCCTCCATCAGCCCGGCGACGGTTTTGCCGTCGCGCGCGCCCTCCAGGATGAAATCGGTAATGAGTGCGATGGCTTCCGGGTGGTTGAGCTTGATGCCGCGCTCGAGCCGGCGGCGCGCCACAATCGCTGCCATGGCGACCAATAACTTGTCTTTCTCACGCGGGGTCAGATTCATTGTGCCCTCACTGCAGCCAGAGCCGCGGCAATGGTACGCCGAGTACCGGTAACAGTAAGGACAAATCGCGACGGAGCGCGGCGCCGTCCGATGCGCAAAGCCGCGCTACCGCGATCCCGTTCCAGGCGGAGATTCCAACCTCACCGGCGAACTGCTCGCTGCGGGCACGGACGGCGGCGACCGTCTCGTCGTCGCCCGGCACGGCCAGCACAGTAGCAACTGCTACGGCGCCGGCTGCGATTGCAGGCTGTGCCAGTTTGCGAGCAATCATGCCGTCCAGACGAACACTTTCGGCGAACAGAAGTCGACCTCCGTGTCGTATGCGCCAGCGATCAATGAAGTGGCCTTCATGCACGGCTTCGCCCATGGCGGAACGGCCGAATACGATGGCTTCCGCCATCACTAGCGTGGCGCCGGCGGCTAGATTGACGTCAATGCGGCGTGAGAGACGTGCACGGTCAAACAGAATAGTCTCTTGCGGTAGCCAAAAACACTGGCTGCCCGCCAAGGCATCGATCGCAAGCGTAACAGCGGCGTTCGCGCCGGTCGATTTGTAGATTTTTTCGGCTGCGGCGGTGCCAGCGAGGAGACGAGCACCGGCCGCGAGTGAAATCCTAATCGAAAATTCGTCGCCGCCGGTCATGCCACCCGCGGTGTTGATGAGAACGGCCTCCAGCATTTCGGGCGGTGAGTTCGGGAAACGAACCCGCAAGGAACCAGCCTCACGGACAGCGATCCGACGCGTGCCGATGCCGTCAGCAGCAACCGTGAAGTCGATCTGCCCGCTGGCGCGATTGGCCGCAAGAGCAACTGTGCATGGTCCGGCAGCCAATGCTGGCTTCAAAGTACGTTCGCCTCCATGTGGGTCATATTGCCAAGGCGCGCTTGAGCGCTCCTTCGTCCATCGAGGATTTAGCGCAAGCATAAACGACCGAGCCACGCTCCATGACGGCGAAATGATCGCCCAATTCGCTGGCAAAATCGAGGTATTGCTCCACAAGTACGATAGCCATTTGGCCGAGCCCGCGCAGATAGGCGATGGCGCGGCCGATGTCCTTGATGATCGAGGGTTGAATGCCTTCGGTCGGCTCATCAAGCAGCAGCAATTTCGGCCGCATCACCAGCGCGCGGCCAATTGCCAGTTGTTGCTGTTGTCCGCCGGAGAGGTCACCGCCGCGGCGTTTGAGCATGCTGCTCAGCACCGGGAATAGCGAAAATACATCATCGGGTACACTTCGTTCGTCGCGCGACAGCGGCGCGAAGCCGGTTTCAAGATTCTCCTCAACCGTAAGCAACGGAAAGATCTCCCGGCCCTGAGGTACAAAGGCAACGCCGTTGCGCGCACGCGACACCGTGGACAGCCTGGTAATATCGGCGCCGCCAAGCAGAATGCTGCCTTTGCTCACGGGATGTTGGCCAACGATTGCGCGCAACAGGCTAGTCTTGCCGACCCCATTTCGGCCAAGCACGCAGGTGACCTTTCCCGCCTCGGCTTTAAGAGAAATACCGCGCAAGGCCTGTGCGGCGCCGTAGTGGAGATCGATGCCATTGATTTCCAGCATGGTCACCGCCCCAGATACACTTCAACGACGCGGTCGTTGGTTGACACCTGATCGATGGTGCCTTCCGCCAGCACCGACCCTTCGTGCATGCAGGTCACCTTGACGCCAAGTTCGCGCACAAATGCCATATCATGCTCGACAACAATGACCGTCTTGTCGCGGTTGATTTCCTTGAGCAACTCCGCAGTTTGCAGGGTTTCGGCATCGGTCATACCAGCGACCGGCTCGTCGACGAGAAGCAGTTTCGGCTCCTGCGCCAGCAACATACCGATTTCCAACCACTGCTTCTGGCCGTGCGACAGGCTTCCGGCCACGCGCGAACGCACGTTTTTGAGTCTTATCGTGTCCAAGATGTCGTCGATACGATCCTGCTGCGTCGGGGTATTTTCCCACATTAGTGTCGCTCGTACACGCCGGTCGTTTTTCAGTGCCAACATCAGATTGTCCTCGACTGAGTGCATGTCGAAGACCGTCGGCTTCTGAAACTTGCGGCCGATGCCAAGCTCGGCAATTTCTGTCTCATCAAGCTTGGAGAGGTCGTAGAAACCCTGTTCGAAATAGACGTCGCCTGCGTCCGGCCTGGTTTTGCCGGTGATGACGTCCATCATCGTGGTCTTGCCGGCACCGTTCGGTCCGATAATCGCCCGCATTTCGCGCGGCTCGATCACGAACGACAACTCGTTGAGCGCCCTGAAGCCATCGAACGAGACTGTGATGCCATCGAGATAGAGCAGGGCGGAGGTCGTTTTCGGTTCCATATGGGCTACTCTGCCGCGTGCGGGGCTGGCGCCGGCAGCGCACCGAGTTTTTTCTCGGCCCGCTGTTCGTGCCAATGTTGGAAAGTGCCAACGATTCCGCGCGGTAGCAGAAGCGTCACCGCAATGAACATCCCACCAAGTACAAACAGCCAGTAAGGCGCGAGCCAGCCGGTAGTGAAGAACGTCTTTGCGTAATTGACGACGAAGGCGCCCAGCACTGCGCCTGTAAGGGTGCCGCGGCCGCCCACGGCCACCCAGATTACCGCTTCAATCGAGTTGGCCGGCGCGAATTCGCCCGGATTGATAATGCCGACCTGCGGTACGTAAAGGGCGCCGGCGACTCCGGCCATGCAGGCGGACAGCGTGAACACAAACAGCTTATAGGCTTCAACACGATAGCCAAGGAAGCGCGTGCGCGCTTCCGCATCACGAATTGCGACCAACACCTTGCCGAACTTTGAAGTCACGATAGCGCGACAGATCAAGAACGACAGGGCCAATGCGGCGCACGAGATCACGAGCAGGCCATTGCGCGTGCCTTCAGCCTGCACATTGAAACCGAGAATATCCTTGAAGTCAGTGAGGCCGTTATTGCCGCCAAAGCCGAAATTGTTTCGAAAGAAGCCGAGCATCAGCGCATAGGTCATCGCCTGCGTGATGATTGATAGATAGACTCCGGTCACGCGGCTTCTGAACGCGAACCACCCGAACACGAATGCCAGCACACCAGGTGCGAGAAAGATCATGAGCGCGGCGTAACCGAAATGATTGAAGCCGTACCAATAGAACGGCAGCTCCTGCCAGTTCAGGAACACCATAAAATCTGGCAAGACAGGGTTGGCGTAGACTCCGCGAGTGCCGATTTGCCGCATCAGGTACATGCCCATCGCGTATCCGCCGAGCGCAAAGAACGCGCCATGCCCGAGCGAGAGGATGCCCGCATAACCCCAGATGAGATCGATCGAGAGCGCCAGCATGGCGTAGCAAAGGTATTTGCCAAACAGCGCGACGAGATATGTTGAAACATGGATCGCGGAAGCCGCTGGCACCAGCAGGTTCAGTATCGGGATCGCGATCGCGAAGGTCGCCAGCAGTGCCAGAAAAATGCTGGAGCCTTTGTCAAGCGACCGCGTGAGCGGGAAGGCTCCCATTTAGGCCTCCACGGCTCGGCCCTTGAGCGCGAACATGCCCCGCGGACGCTTCTGGATGAAGAGAATGATGAGAACGAGAATGGCAATCTTGCCAAGCACAGCGCCGGCATAGGGCTCGAGGAATTTGTTTGCGATGCCGAGTGTGAATGCACCAACGAGGGTGCCCCACAGATTGCCGACGCCGCCGAAGACGACAACCATGAAAGAATCGATGATGTAACCTTGGCCCAGATTGGGTGAGACGTTGTCGATCTGCGACAGCGCCACGCCGGCGATGCCGGCGATGCCAGACCCCAACCCGAAGGTCAGCGCATCGATCCTCGCCGTGCGGATGCCCATGGCTGCGGCCATCGATCGGTTCTGCGTGACCGCCCGCATTTCCAGCCCGAGCCGCGTGAATCGCAGCATGCCGAGCAACGCGACAAATACTGCGAGCGTGAAGCAGATAATCCAGAGGCGGTTGTACGTGATGGTGATACCCCCGAGATCGAAGGCGCCGCTCATCCAGGAAGGATTGCCAACTTCCTTGTTGGTCGGCCCGAAGATGGTGCGCACCGCCTGTTGCAGGATCAGTGACAGACCCCAAGTGGCGAGTAGTGTCTCCAGAGGACGCCCGTAAAGAAAGCGGATGATGCTGCGTTCGATCGCAATGCCAACGGCACCAGCGACGCCGAAGGCAAGCGGCACGGCAATGACCAGCGAGTAGTCGAACAGTGCGGGGTTATGAGTACGAATGAGGTCCTGCACGACAAAGGTCGTATACGCGCCCAGCATCACCATTTCGCCGTGCGCCATATTGATGATGCCCATCACGCCGAAAGTGATGGCCAAGCCGATTGCAGCCAACAGCAGCACTGAGCCGAGCGAGAGCCCGTACCAGGCATTCTGCAGCGCACTCCATAGTGCAAGATTGCCCTGGATCTTAGTACTGGCGGATGCTGCCGCCTGCCGCACCGCAGTAGGCACATCCGGCGGCAGGCCGTCGATGAGACCAAGCGCGTCCTGATCGCCGCGGTCGCGGATCACGGCTATAGCGGCGATCTTGTCTTCTGCGCTGGCGTCACCGGAATAAAGGATAATCGCTGCACGCGCTTCCGCCAGCGCCTTTTTTACGCGTGGGTCGGTTTCCTTGTCCAGTGCCTTGTCGATGTTCGCCAGCGCCGTGGAGTCGCGCGACTTGAATACGGCCTGCGCGGCGTCGAAACGTCGGCTCGGCTCTTTTGCCATCAATGTCAGCGACCCGAGCGCGGCATCGAGCATGCCGCGTACCCGGTTGTTCAGCCGAACGTTATCGATATCGGATGGCGGCGTAGCCACAGGTTCACCGGTGGCGGCGTCGGCCAGTTTGTCAGACGGATCCTTGATGAAGACCTTCCTGGCCTCGGTCGAATACAACAGGCGTTGATCCTTAAGTGCTTCGAGCAGCGGGCCCGTTCGCGGATCGCCGCTCGCCGCGAGTGCGTCGATGGCATCGGCCGTATCGCCGAAAGAATCGGTCGTGAAGCCGACGAGTGCGTCCTCGTATGCCCCCGCATGGGCAGCTGTCGCGCCGGCGACTAGAAGCCCGACGACGAATACGAGCGCCACGATGCGATCGTAGAAGCTACGCATTGCATTCCGCCCCGGCAAACCGCGTGAACGAAGAGGCGGCGGCATGACCGCCGCCTCCCACATCGTCAGACAAAGATCAGGAAGCCTGACCGCCGCATTTCTTGGTGACCTTGTTGTAGTTGCCGCACTTCAGGGTCACCCAGTCGGCCTCGAGATCCTTCGAGCCCGGCAGGAAGTCGGACCACGCATCACCGGGGACGAGACCTTTGGTCTTCCACACGACATCGAACTGGCCGTCGCCGCGAATTTCGCCGATGAACACCGGCTTGGTGATGTGATGGTTCGGCAGCATCTTGGAGGTGCCGCCGGTGAGATTTGCCGCTTCAATGCCGGGCAGGGCGTCGATCACTTTGTCTGCATCGGTTGACTTCACTTTCTCAACCGCTTTTACCCACATATTGAAGCCGATCACGTGAGCTTCCATCGGATCATTGGTGACGCGCTTCGGATTCTTGGTGAAGGCCTGCCATTTCTTGATGAACTCCGCGTTACCTGCACTCTTGATCGACTCGAAGTAATTCCACGCGGCGAGGTGCCCAAGCAAAGGCTTGGTGTCGAGTCCGGCGAGTTCTTCTTCTCCAACCGAGAATGCGACCACAGGAATGTCGGTAGCCTTGATGCCCTGATTGCCAAGCTCCTTGTAGAACGGAACATTGGCGTCGCCGTTGATAGTCGACACAACCGCGGTCTTTTTACCCGCGGAGCCGAACTTCTTGATGTCGGCGACTATGGTCTGCCAGTCGGAGTGACCGAAGGGCGTATAGTTGATCATGATGTCTTCGTCTTTGACACCTTTTGCCTTCAGGTAGGCTTCAAGGATCTTGTTGGTGGTGCGCGGATAAACGTAGTCTGTGCCGGCGAGAACCCAACGCTTCACGGACCCACCATCCTTACTCATGAGATAGTCGACGGCGGGGATAGCCTGCTGGTTCGGTGCAGCGCCCGTGTAAAACACATTTCTTTCCGACTCTTCACCTTCGTATTGCACGGGATAAAACAGGATCGAGTCGAGCTCCTTGAAAACTGGCAGCACTGATTTGCGCGATACCGAAGTCCAGCATCCGAATACGACGGCGACTTTGTTTTTTGAGATCAACTCGCGCGCTTTTTCGGCGAAGAGCGGCCAATTCGAAGCCGGGTCAACGACGACCGCTTCAAGTTTTTTCCCAAGCAAACCTCCTTTCTTGTTCTGTTCATCAATCAAGAACAGCATCGTATCCTTTAGCGTCGTCTCGCTGATGGCCATCGTTCCCGATAGCGAGTGAAGAATGCCGATCTTGATCGTGTCTTCAGCGGCTGCCTGGTAGGTGGCGGCGAAACTGAATGCGAGGCCCGCGGCGGCGGAAAGCCAGCGGCAAGCACGCGGTCGCGCAGCGACCGCCCTTTTCATGTTCAGCATCGTGTCTCCCCTGTTTGACGCAAGCAAATCGAGCCCGGTCCCGGCTTGGTGGACTCTCGAGTCGCAAGGTGCGTGCCAAACAAAAAGGAGCGGAATTGCCTAACGGCGCTATCTGGTGCCATCGAAGGGCGTTGCCGGCGATGCCGGCACAACAATCTGCATATTTATTGAGCGGTGCAGGCGCTAGTCTTTAGGCAGATTGCCCCCTTTACATGCGCGAAGCGGTGCCGTTGCGCGGCCCATGGCATGCCCAGGGCAAAAACACATTGCACATCTATGGATTGCCGTTGCATCGCGGGATCAAAAATGCTGCAAAGCAAAAGCCGGGAATTCGGGAGGCTGAAACATGGCTTCTGCGAAATTCTTTAGAAAGCAGGCTGAAAAGTGCGCAGGCATGGCAAGGCGGACCCACGACGAAGACAGCCGCCAGAGGTGTGAACAATTGGAGCGCACCTACTGTTACCTTGCCGAAATGGAAGAACGGCAAGCCGACAACCCTGAACTTAGGCCTACCGCTTAAACGCAAGCTTTTTTGTTGCTGGAGCGATGCTTGGCACGGTCGCAGTGCCATTCTCGCTATTCAAGCGCCTCCTTCGCTTGCGCGAGCGGCTTTCGAGCCGCGCCGGGCTTTTCTCCGGTGGCGAGCAACCGTCACCGCGAGCGGGTTTGAAGATCCTGGATGTCCTTACCTGAAAAAGGTGCGGCCGGATCTTGGGGGAGATCCGGCCGCTCGCGAACCCGGTCTGGGGACGGGGAGGGGTGGGGACGTGACCGGGAGCGCGAATTCCTTTTCTTCTCAGCGGGCCGAAACGGTGGCGGGTGACGTGCGCGGCTCGTCGAGCGAAACCCAAACGTTTGGATCGGACTGCGACTGGCGCTTCACAAAGCGGTAGCCGGTCTTGGTCCAGGGCAGGACCTGCGGCTCCTGATTGTCGAGAACGAATTCGCCGCGATCGGTCTTGATCGTCAGTACAGCGTGGCCGTCGCCCTTTTTGTCGCGCACGACGGTGATGAGCAGCGCCTCGCGCGGCCAGCCTGCCTGCATGAGCATGCGGCGCTTGAGCAGCACATAATCTTCGCAGTCGCCGTAGCCGTCGTCGGGATAGTTCCAGCGCTCGACCACGCCCCAGTGTTCGAGGTCGGTCATCGGCTTGATCGCCTCGTTCACCCAGGCGTTGACCTTCACCATGTCGGTCCAGGCCTTGGTCGTGAGGACGACATCGCGCGGCGCGGACGGGGTGGTCGCGCATTCCGATTTGTATTCGATGCAGAAATCGATCCAGCCGATCGGCGGCCGCGTGGCTTCGCCGACGGTCACGAAAACGGGACGCTCGGATCCGCCCACGGGTCCGCCTAGGGACGCTGTGGTGTCGCCGGCCTGCGCCGGGGCTGTGGATGCAGCCAGGATCGCAGCACCCGCGAGAGCGAGCGCGCTGACGGTCCCTAGAACCTGTTTGAAACGCCCGGCCATTGTGGCCCCTTCCCCTTGTTGGGGCCACATTTCCCACAAACCGTTTGTATTGGCGCTAAGTCGACCAAGTCATTTTAAGAAGTATTATAATAAAACTCGACGCGAATACTTCTAAAACTAGAGTAGAGTTCGACTAAAATCTTACACAATACAATTTAGCTAAAATTGCTGGCATTAACGGATGAGACGCAAAATGATACGGCCGCGCACGGCTTCGCGCGAGGTCGTTTACGATTTGTGGTAGCTGGATGTGTTCGGGGCAACGCGAAAGATGACCGCGTGCCTGGACTGTTGGTGGTGGAAATTGCCAGCAAATTCCTGCGCGGCGTTTACGCAGCAGTGACCCTATTCGCCGGTCACATTGTCCTCAACGAAATCGGGGTGCTGCAGCCGCATAAATTCGATGGCGAAGCCATCTTCGATGTGGCGCACGACGCGGCCTTGCGTCTTGCCGATCGTGACGACCGCGCCAACCGGTGGCCGCAGATCCGGTGAGATGCCGATGGCTGCGCCAGACTGCGACAGGTCGATAACGCGGCAGGAGACGTTCGTGCCGTTCGGCAGCACCACACGCGCTGTCGCGTTGCGGGGCGCAAAGCGGTCATGGCGGCGGTCTTCCGGCAGGTTAAGGATCTGCCGGTTTGCGAGCCAGGTCAGCTGTGCCGCGAGCTTGTCGCGCTTGCGCAGCGTCGCCGAGATGCTCATTGCGAAACCATTTTCCAGAACGCGGGCTATTTTGCCTTCGAGCCTGCCCAAATGATCGACGTAGGCGATCACCCTTTCACCGGTCTGTCCTGCGATCGGCGCAACCAGGGCCATTCCGCCTGGCGACATGTCGGTCACCTGGCACGGAAACTCGCGCCGGTCGGCGAGCATGTAGCGCCCAAGCAGGTTAACCTTCACGCGTTGATGGCGGCGACGTTCCTCGGTCAGAGGCAGTATCACCGGTTTGGTTAGTGGCTGGGCCATAGCTATCGGGATCGGAAAGGATTTCCGCAGTCATCGAGCCTATTAGCCTATCGTTAATGATGGGTTAGCCGACTGGCTTATCGGTCGGCAATTCACGGCCGCCGCTGTAAACGAGGAAACCGTGCCTGGTTTGGGGTTCGGCGGACACCGAACGGAAGCGCGGGTGGCCGGAATTTGATTGCTCCACCCCGACGTGACGAAATGTGCGGAGATCGAGCTCGCTCACAGCGCGTTCACCGAGCCAGTAGGGTGGCGCCAGGGGAGCCAGCGCGCCGAGCGCGCGAACGCGGCTTTGGCCCTCAGGCACGAGCGGCAACAACAGCAATTCGAGCTCGGCTTCGGTCCCATCTTGCGTGCGTCCAAGAACGCCCGCAACGACGCCGACGTTTTCCTCCAAGACCGCGCCAAGTAAATTCTCAAGCTGCTCGCGGCTCGCCTTACTCCATAAGCCATTAAAGGGCTCGCCCTTGATTTCGCGGGCAAACAGCGCGCAAACCCGGGTGCCGGCAAGACGAAATCTGATGCCGTCGACAAAATCTGCCGCAAGCATAAAAGTGTCACCGAGGACATGGCGAATATCGCCCGGATTGATGTCCAGGCGCGCGGGAGCCCGTCGCAGGCCGCGCCGCCGGTTCCAGTGGTCAAACACCGCACGGGTGGAAGCGTGTTTCATTGCGACACCTGTTTTGTCGCGACGTGTCGCGTCTGTCCCCGATCGGTACAGGCGCGCCGGTCTTTCTGCCGCGATGCCTCGTATGGGGCATGGCGCGTGCCGGACCAAGCGGATCAGATGACGATCCGTGGTTAGTGTTAAAACGAGAGGCAGATTGGCATTGCGCCGGTGCCCCCCGTATGGTGCCGTACTGGAAATTGAGGGCCTCGGGGAGGCGATGGGATGTGACCAAGCCGTCTAAGGCGTGGCAATAACCCCGCAACGCGGCTCGAGGGAGGGCGAAAGCCCTCCCTTTTTCCTTGTCCCGATCCACCTTGCGCCGGCTGGCGAAGCTGCGTAACTGCAGGGCTCCCACCTGCGGATCTCCTCGTGAAACGCGAACCAGTTTTCAACATCCCTTCCGTTGTCATTGTGGTGCTGGCCGTGCTGGCGATTATTCACGCGGTGCGCACGCTGCTGCTCAGCGAGCAGCAGGACCTCGAATTTCTGCTGAGCTTCGCTTTCATTCCTGCGCGCTATGACACGGCGTTTGTGCTTGACGGAGCGCTGCCGGGAGGCGGCGCCGATGTATGGACCTTCGTTACCTACGCTCTCATCCACGCAGACTGGATTCATCTTGGCGTCAATGCCGTGTGGCTTTTGCCGTTCGGAAGCGCGGTCGCGCGCCGTTTTGGTACACTTCGCTTTCTGGCGTTTTTCGCCGTGACCGCCGCGGCGGGAGCCGCTTTGCATCTCGCAACGCACGCGGGGGAACAATTTCCGATGATCGGGGCCTCCGCGGCGATCTCCGGCACGATGGCGGCCGCAATGCGATTTGCTTTCCAGCGTGGAGGCCCGCTTGGCCTCATGGGACGAGCCGACGCCAGTAGCTATCGGGTACCGGCTATTCCCTTGCGCGACGTCTTATCCGACGCGCGCGTTATGTTGTTTCTTGTGGTGTGGTTTGGGATCAACATCCTGTTCGGAGTGGGCTCGCTACCTATAACTGGCAGCGACCAGCCGGTAGCCTGGGAAGCACACATCGGCGGCTTCCTTGCCGGACTTCTGCTGTTTTCCTGGTTCGATCCGACGCCGCATTTACCGCAAGTCGACGATTCTGCTGCAATGCCGCATTAGCCAACGGCGTGCGCGGATCTGCCTCACACACTTGCGTCTTGACGGAACCGGCCGCCAGGCGGGATCGTTCCCAATGCCCCGGCTACAGCCTGATGGTTGAGCCGGGCAAATACGAGTTCGCGCATGATGCTCTTTCAAAAACAATCATGCGCAAGGGAGGCTGCCATGAACGTCAAGGCAATCCTGGCCGCCAAGCAATTGGGCGGCGACATTGTTTGCATCGAACCGACTGCCAATCTGGCAGCGGCCGCGAAACTTCTGTCCCAGCATCGCATCGGGGCAGTTCTCATCCGGGGCGCCGGCGGGCGCATTGCCGGAATATTGTCGGAGCGGGATATCGTACGCGCGCTGTCCGAATACGGCGTTGAGGCGCTCGCGCGACCGGTCGGTCAGGTTATGACGCGCGACGTCACGACCTGCGGCGAGGACGATACAGTTGCGAGCATCATGGAACGGATGACCGCCGGAAAATTCCGCCACATGCCTGTGATTGCTGAAGGCGAGCTTGTCGGCCTCATCTCGATCGGCGACGTGGTCAAGCATCGGGTCGGGGAAGTCGAGAGCGAGTCCGAGGCGATGCGCGACTATATTCGCACCGCGTAGCTGCCGGTCTAGAGAGGGCTACCGTTGGTCGGCTGCGACAGCGCGGTGACCGCCTCGCTCACCGAGGGCATCGCTTTTTCGGCAGCCTCCGTGCCGATCGCAATTGCTTCGGCGGCACGATGGAAATCAAACCAGCCGATGCCGCCGAGCCGCGGACTGATGAGCACGTCGGGCGGATCCCCGGCGAGCCGCGCGCGAGTGATACGATCCTGCATCACGTTGAAGGCTTCGACCATGACGGTCGGCAATCCGGGACGTCCACGCCGGCCGAAAAACTGCCGGCGGAGTGAACGCTCGCCGGTGAACATGCCGCGCAGGCCGTTTGGTTTGGCCTGGGCACTTATAAGATCGCTGTCGTCGGAGCCATGACTGGCAATGATCGTTCCGCGTCCGAAGAGATCGGCATTGAGATTGACAGCGATCACCAGCCGTGCGCCGAGCGCGCGTGCAGCCGAGACCGGCACGGGATTGACCAGCGCGCCATCTACCAGCCAGCGCCCTCCGATCAGGACCGGAGGAAAAATCCCCGGCAGTGCATAGGATGCACGTAGCGCATCACTTAGCCGTCCACGCGTGAGCCATATTTCATGGCCGGTATTGAATTCCGTGGCGATCGCTGCAAACCGGATCGGCAAGTCGTCGATGCGGGTATCCTTGAGTCCCGAATCAAGTTGGCTCGCAAGATGCCCGCCGCCAATCAGACCGGAACCGGATAAACTGATGTCGAGATAGCTCAGCACGCCGCGCACAGTGAGCGTGCGCGCCCAGATTTCCAGATTGTCCATTTCCTTCGCGGCATAACAGCCGCCGACAACGGCACCTATCGATGTGCCGACGATAACATCAGGCACAATGCCATGCTCCAGCAGCTTGCGCAGGACCCCGATATGGGCAAAGCCGCGCGCGGCACCCCCGCCAAGCGCCAGACCAATAATGGGGCGTGTGATGGCTGGTTGCGGATGCGTGGTGGCTTCCGCCGCACGGTCGCCATTGCTGCGCCCTCGCGCGAATAAGCCCTCGAACACCAAGACCACTCTCCTTATCCCCGCTCGCTATATCGCGTCGTCTCCAGCGCGAGCGCGCCATTCCAGCAGAGTGCTGGCGGAGTCTTGTGACAGAAACGTGACGGGGAAGCGTGCGCTCGCGGCATTACCTAAAGGTTAAGTGGCGCTGCGCACAATTGGTTCCTCAACCCTCGAAACGCGTGACAATAGCGTCGAGATTTGGGCGCTCACGATCTTCTGGTGGCTTCGCCGAGCGTCCAATATGCACAAAACCGGCAATGCGCTCATTGGGCGCAAGGCCGAGTGCGTCGAGCACGCGCCGATCATACGCGTACCATTCGGTGATCCAGCTCGCGGCATATCCCATCGCATGCGCGGCAAAAACCAGGCTCATGGCAGAGGCACCGGCCGAGAGCTGCTGCTCCCATTCGGGAATCTTTACGTGCGGGCCGGCGCGGCTTACCACCGCGATCACCAGCGGCGCACGTGCGAGCCGCCTGCGCTCGAAGTCAATCTGGTCGGCGGTCGCGTCCGGACGGTCCGCGCGGAATACAGACGCGATTGACTCGCCGGCCGTGGCGCGGGCATCGCCCTCGAACAGGATGAACCGCCAGGGCGCAAGTTTCCCATGATCCGGGACTCGCGACGCGATTCTCAGCAGCGTGTCGATTTCGGACGCGGTCGGGCCTGGGCCGATCAATTCGATTGGCTTGACCGAACGGCGGGTCTTCAGCAGCTCCAGAGCGTCAGGCATATGCGTCCTCGTAAGAAATTGCGGGCTTGCGCCTACCACGGCGTTAATACAGTCACAAACAGGGTATGTGTCTGGCTTGAAATCGCCTCGATTTCGGCCGAAAACAACCACGTCATGAATAGGGCATCTGCAACCGCCGTCGCGCACGGCCGGCTAATGTCGGCACTTGTGCTTTTCGTAGTTGCAATCGCGCCCTTGGCAGCTATGCCGCAAGCCCTGGCGCAGAATTCGCTGTTTTCGGCGACGCCGTCGACCGGTCTGATCTCGCCGGTGCCGGCCACACGCAGCGATATTTTCGGACCAAGCAGTTTGACGGCCCCCTCGACGCCGCCAGCCCAATCGCCGTCGCAAGTCCCGAATTCGAGCAACACGACTGCCTCGATTCCGGTGGTCCCGGCGGGGCAGGTGGCGCTTGCGCTCAGTGCGCGCTTCGGCAAGGACGCGCTGCCAATCGGAGGCGGCCTGACCTGGCGCGTCTACGGAGCCAAAGCCGACGGCAACGGAAATTTCAAATTGGTGAAGGAAGACAAGTCGCCGACGCCGACACTTGTGCTTCCCACCGGCACTTACATCGTGCACGTTGGCTTCGGGCTTGCCACCGCCGTCAAACCGGTCGACTTACGGGGATCGACCGTGCACGAAGATTTTGAATTGCCCGCCGGTGGACTGCGCATCGAGGGCAAGGTCGGCGATGCGCGCATTCCCCCGGGGCAAATTTCATTCGACGTTTATAAAGGCAGTCAGTTCGAGGCCGGCGACCGCCGTCCAATCGCCGAGCGCATCATGACCAACGATGTCATCATGGTTCCGGAAGGCACCTATTACATCGTCTCGAATTACGGTGACGCCAACTCGGTTGTGCGCTCGGACATTCGAGTACAGGCCGGCAAGCTGACCGATATCACCGTAACGCACCGCGCTGCTGCCATCACGCTCAAGCTGGTGGGCGATCGGGGCGGCGAGGCGTTTGCCAATACTGCGTGGTCGGTGCTCACGCCCGGCGGCGACGTCATCAAGGAATCAATCGGCGCCTTCCCGCGTGTAATTCTTGCCGAGGGCGAGTATCGTGCGATCGCCCGTAACGAAGGAAAAGTTTACGAGCGCGAATTCAAGGTCGTCACCGGAGTCGACGGGGACGTTGAAGTGCTCGCCCGCTGAATGTAGCCCCGCTCGAACCTTCTTGCACCGGACGGAATTGTAGTGGTGCGAACGATTGCCAACGGTCCGGTTATGGATGTTTTTGCCCGGTTTGATTTGCAAAAAATTGCCCTTTTGCTCGACGTTGACGGAACCATCGTTGATATTGGTCCGTCACCGACCGAAGTGCATGTTGGTGCCGGGCTGCTGGAGACACTCAAGCGCTTGTTCGCTCGCATGGATGGAGCGCTCGCTCTCGTGAGCGGCCGTCCGATCGGCGATCTGGATCGGCTCTTTGCGCCCTTGCGCCTGCCGACAATTGGCGGCCACGGCGCCGAGATGCGCTTGCGTGACAGTGAAGTATTTTTTTGGGCAAAGCCCCTGCCGCACGATCTGCGCAAGCGCCTCGCGGAAAGCACAGGCATTGGGTCCGGAGTTGTGGTGGAGGACAAGGATTATTCTCTCGCGCTGCACTTTCGGAAATCCCCCGGGCTGGCAGACAGCCTGCGCCGGCATGTCACGGCGAGCCAGGCGGCATTTCCTGGCGAGCCGACCGAATTGCTGCAGGGCAAGGCAATGTTCGAGGTCAAGCGTCCGGACGTCAACAAGGGCGAGAGCGTTCGCCGGCTGATGGCGCATTTGCCCTTCGCTGGGCGAATGCCCGTCTTCATTGGAGATGATGTGACCGATGAATCCGTTTTCAAGGTCTTGCCCGAAATCGGTGGCAAGGGGTTCAGCGTCAATCGTCGCTTTCCGGGGCTGACCGGAATATTCAGAAATCCGGCGCACGTGCGTGACGCCCTGCGCGCTCTTGCCGATATTGGGTAGGCTATTCATGACCGACTACGGACTGGATCTTGCAGTTATCGGCAACGGCCGTACTGCGGCGCTGCTCGATCCGTCCTCACGAATCGTATGGTGGTGCCTGCCGCGTTACGACGGGGATCCGGTCTTTTGCCGCTTGCTCGCCGGAAATGAGGACAAGGGCTTCACCGACGTGGTGCTCGACGGACAGGTCGACACCCGTTCCGAATACATTCGAAATACTGCGATCGTGTCGACCGAGCTGATTGACAAGGATGGTGGCGCGGTACGCATCACCGATTTCGCGCCACGCTTCCAGATCTATGGCCGCACATTTCGTCCGCCTCAGCTCATGCGCATCATTGAGCCGATCAGTGGCATGCCGCGCGTCACCATCCGCTTCCGCGCCACGCATCGATATGGCGAACCCGTGATATCGCGATCCTCCGGGAGCAACCACATTCGGTACTGGCGCGATGAAGTGCCCGTCAGGCTCACCACTGACGCACCGCTCTCGTATGTGGAGAACGAGGCATCATTCATACTGACGCGGCCGGTACATCTGGTGTTCGGGACTGACGAGCCGTTCGAAGGTTCGCTCGAGAGTACGTGCCGCGATTTCTGCGAACGCACGCGAGACTATTGGCACGAGTGGGTGAGGCGGCTGGCCTTTTCGATTGACTGGCAGGACGAGATCATCCGCGCGGCCATCACACTTAAGCTGTGCAACTACGAGGAGACCGGCGCTATTGTGGCGGCGCTGACCACCTCCATTCCCGAGGTCCCCGGATCAGGACGTAACTGGGACTATCGATTTTGCTGGATGCGTGATGCCTTCTTTGTCGTGCGTGCGCTAAATCGCATCGGTGCAACGCGCACGATGGAGGATTTCATCTCCTATATTCTGAGCGTCGCCGGTGGCCGCGCCGATCAGGTCCGGCCGCTTTATGGTGTGGTGCATACCGATGTCCTCGAGGAGCGAGCTGCGCCCGCGCTCGCCGGATATGGAGGAGACGGACCGGTGCGGATCGGCAACGCCGCGGTCAGCCAGAGCCAGCATGATGTCTACGGCAGCATCATCATGGCCGCGACGCCGATGTTCTTTGATCGCAGGTTGCCCCGGCCGGGCGACGCGGCCCTCTTTCACACGATCGAGCCGTTTGGCGAACAGGCCGCCAAGCTCGCGCTCGAGCCGGATGCCGGTATATGGGAATATCGCGGGCGCAAGCGCGTGCACACGCATTCGGCGGCGATGTGCTGGGCGGGGTGCCAGCGGCTTGCGGCAATCGCCACTCACCTCAATTTGCCGGACCGCGCGGCATATTGGGCCGGAATATCAGAGCGTATCGGAGAGCAGGTGCTGAATCGCGCCTGGAATCCCAAGCGCAAGGCATTTTCGGCGGCCTTCGAAAGTGACGACCTTGATGCCAGCGCGCTTTTGCTAGCCGAACTCGGGCTGGTGCAGCCCGATGATCCGCGGTTTGTCGCAACCGTGGAGGCCATCGGACATGAACTTCGGCGCGGCTTTCACGTTATGAGGTATGTCGCTGCCGACGATTTCGGCCCGCCGGAATCGGCCTTTTTGATTTGCCGCTTCTGGCTGATCGATGCAATGTGGGAAGTTGGACGGCGCGACGAGGCCCGCGACATGTTCGTTGATGCGCTGCGAATACGAAATCGCTACGGCCTCCTGTCGGAGGACGTACACCCGGTGACCGGAAAATTGTGGGGGAATTTCCCGCAGACGTACTCAATGTCAGGATTGATTTTGACGGCAATCAAGCTGTCGCGAAGCTGGGGAGACCGGTATTGGCGCGGCTCGTCGTAGTGTCGAACAGAGTTGGTATCCCTGATCGCGGCACGCGGCCCGGCGGGCTCGAAGTGGCGATCAGGCCGGCGCTCAAGCGGCACGGTGGCCTCTGGTTTGGCTGGAGCGGACGCGTTGCAGACGGTTTGATTCCGGCAGTCAAGTCCGTTACCCACGATAACACGACGTACGCCACCGTCGATCTGAGCAAGGACGACTATCAGGAGTTCTACAACGGTTTCGCAAACCGTGTGTTGTGGCCAATCCTGCATTACCGGCTCGACCTCGCCGAATTCACGCGCCGCGACCTTGGCGGTTATTTCCGGGTCAACCAGTATTTCGCCACTCATCTCGAAAAATTGCTGCGGCCCGATGATGTTCTGTGGGTGCATGACTATCACTTGATTCCACTGGCCAAGGCGTTGCGCGATCGTGGCCACAACAACAAGATCGGTTTTTTCATCCACATTCCGTTCCCGCCGCCGGAAATTCTCACGGCCTTGCCCAATCACGATCAGCTGATTCCGGCGCTCTGCCATTATGATCTGGTCGGCTACCAGACCGAAGTCGATGCCGCGAATTTTTCCCGCTACATCGCCAATGAAATCGGACTGCCCTGGGCGAATGGCAATAGCTTCCACTTCGGCAACCGTGTTGTGCAGATCGGCACATTTCCGGTCGGGGTGGAGACGGAAGCATTCGCGCGCCTGGCGCGCCGTGCGATCGAGACCGAGTTCGTGCGCGACGTCCTGGGGAGTCTGTCCGGCCGCGCCATGATTATCGGCGTCGACCGGCTCGACTACAGCAAAGGCATTCCGGAACGCATGAGCGCGTTCGAGCGGTTCCTCGCGAATTTTCCCGACTGGCGCGGGAAGGTCACATATCTTCAGATTACACCCCGCAGCCGTACAGGCATTCCCGAATATGCCGATATGGGCCGGGCGGTAGGTGAAGCGGTCGGCCGCATCAACGGCGCTTACGGAGAGGCGTCGTGGACGCCGGTGCGCTACATCAACAAGGCGCACAGCCGTACGGCGCTCGCCGGGCTTTACCGCGCTGCGCGCGCGGGGCTGGTTACGCCTTTGCGGGACGGGATGAATCTCGTGGCCAAGGAATTCGTCGCCGCACAAAACGCGGACGATCCGGGCGTGCTGATCCTTTCGCGCTTTGCCGGCGCTGCGCATGAGTGCGCCGCTGCGCTGCTGGTCAACCCCTATGATTCGGAGGGAGTCGGCACCGCCATCAATCGCGCGCTATCGATGCCGCTGGACGAGCGACGACAGCGCCATGCCGCCAATTTCAAGGTGCTGGTGCGCAATGATATCAGCCACTGGTCCGCGCGTTTCCTCCGGATGCTTGAGGAGCCGCCCGGCAGCGCAGACGCGCCGGCGCGGGTGCACATTGCAGGCGGGCGTTGAACCTTACGCTGCTGCCTTCATCCGCCGGACATCGGGCGGCACCGCTTCCTCGGTGAGCGCCTCGAGCGCTGCGTCCAGCGACATGACTTGCTGGTCTTCCTTGCCCAGGCGCCGGATCGAGACCGTACGTTCGGCAGCTTCCTTTTTGCCGACTACTAGCAGGAGAGGGACCTTGGCGAGGGAGTGCTCCCGCACCTTGTAGTTTATTTTCTCATTGCGGAGGTCGCCTTCGACGCGCAGCCCATGTTTTCGCGCCGCTTCGATCGCCTCGCGCGCGAAGCCGTCCGCGTCCGAGGTAATGGTGGCGACGACCGCCTGCACCGGCGACAACCAGAGCGGCAGGTGGCCCGCGTAATGCTCGATCAGAATACCGGTAAAGCGCTCGAGCGAGCCGAACATGGCGCGATGAAGCATCACCGGGGTGACCTTGTTTGAGTGCTCGTCGATATAGAAGGCGCCAAGCCGTCCCGGCAGATTGAGATCGACCTGCACTGTGCCGCATTGCCAGTCGCGGCCGATGGCATCGCGCAAGACATATTCGAGCTTCGGTCCGTAGAAAGCACCTTCACCCTTGTTTAGTGTCCACGGCCGGCCCGAAGCCTTGAGCGCCGCCATCAGCGCGCTTTCGGCCTTGTCCCACACGACGTCCTCGCCGATGCGCTTGTCCGGCCGGTCGGAGAATTTGATGCGCACGTCCGAGAAGCCAAAATCCTCATAAATCGAGAGGATTAGGTCGTTCATTTTGAGTGATTCATCAGCGATCTGGCTCTCGCTGACGAAGACGTGTGCGTCGTCCTGGGTAAAAGCCCGTACGCGCATGAGACCGTGCAGTGCGCCGGACGGCTCGAAGCGGTGGACCTTGCCGAACTCTGCGATCTTCACGGGGAGCTCACGGTAGCTGCGCAGCCCGTTCTTGAAAATTTGTATGTGACCAGGGCAGTTCATCGGCTTGACGGCATAGACCCGCTGATCTTCCTCGCGTTTCTGCGTCAGGAAGATCATGTCCGAGTAGGTCGGAATGTGCCCGGTCGTCTCCCACAGCGTCTTGTCCATCAGTTGCGGGGAGTTGACCTCGACATAGCCGGCGGCGGTCTGCCGGCGGCGGATATAATTCTCAAGCGCCTGAAACAGCGTCCAGCCTTTGGCGTGCCAAAATACCGAGCCAGGCGCCTCTTCCTGGAAGTGAAACAGATCCATCTCGCGCCCGACGCGGCGGTGATCGCGCTTTTCGGCTTCCTCGATCTGCCTGAGATAGGCGTCGAGCTCTTCCTGCTTCGCGAAGGCGGTCCCGTAGATGCGGGTGAGCATCGGGTTCTTTGAATCGCCACGCCAGTAGGCGCCGGCCACCTTCATCAACTTGAACGCATTGCCGACTTTGCCGACCGAGGTCATATGCGGACCGCGGCAAAGGTCGAACCAGTCGCCTTGCTTGTAGATCTTGATCTGCTGGTCGGCCGGGATGGCGTCTATCAGTTCAACTTTGAATGCCTCGCCCATCTCGCGGAAGGTTTTCTTCGCCTGTTCCCGCGACCAGACTTCCTTCGTGAAGGGCTTGTCGCGCGCGACGATCTCGCGCATCTTTTTTTCAATCACCGGCAGGTCTTCCAGCGTGAACGGCTGGTTGCGGGCGAAGTCGTAGTAGAAGCCGTTTTCGATCACCGGACCGATGGTCACCTGTGTGCCAGGCCACAAATTCTGCACCGCTTCGGCAAGCACGTGAGCGGCATCATGCCGGATCAGTTCGAGCGCGCGCGGGTCGTCGCGCGGGATAAATTCGATCCTGGCGTCGCGGTCGATCGGGTCGCCCAGGTCGGCGAGGGCGCCGTCGAGCATCATGGCGACAGTGCGCTTTGCCAGCGAGGGCGAGATGCCCTTGGCAATATCAAGGCCGGTTGTGCCTGAAAGGTATTCGCGGCGTGCGCCGTCGGGAAAGGTCAGCGCGACCATCAGCGGCTCCTGTTGCTCACTCGCTGCCTACGAATGCAGGTAAGCGTGGAACCCGATATAGCAGCCAAATCGTACGGTGCAACTATGCCCGCGGCGTTTCATTGACGCTGCGCCAACGGCCATAGCGCCATGGCAAAAACCAGCGCGCGCTCTCGGGAAGGTGCCCGGGGACGAAATCCAGACCCGACGTTCCCCATGGATGACAGCGCAGGATGCGCGCGAACGCCATCCATCCGCCAGCCCATAGTCCGAAGCGGCCAATGGCCTCATCTGCGTAATCGGAGCAGGTCGGCAAATGCCGGCAGCGTGGGCCGAGCAGGGGTGAAAGTGTAACGCGATAAAGTTTGACCAGCCCGCGCCCCGCGATGCGAGGCAATCGCGCCATGTGAGATAGGCGGGATATATGCCCTCGGTTGTCCGACATGATCAGGTTCAAGTTCCAGTGAAAGTTCAGGAGCCGGAAGTTCCACTGTGAGGGTCGAAATCCAGGGAACTGCTTGGACTTTGGTAGTGATAGCGACTTTTTTACACTAGACCCGAATCTCGCAACTGCACTAAGACTGACCTAGCGCCGGGGGTATCAGGCGCCGTTTAAGCCCAACCAGAACGTGGATGACCACGCAAGAATAAAGGGTCAGGCGGCGAGTCAGGGGAAGAATGAGCTGTTCCCGTTCGTTGGCTACCGCGCTTGCTTTGGCGGCGCCCGTCTTTCTGTTGCCGGCATCGGTGCGGGGATCCGACCGTACGCTGCCGATGCACTTCGAATTGCGCACGCAGGGCCCCGCAGATGCCTGCGGCACAAGCTGCAAGGTTTTCGTCTCCGCAGCCGGCGCGATTACCGCGGATACGCCACGCAATTTCCTTGTCTTTGCGCAGGGTCGTGATCTGGCCGGCGCAACGATCGCAATCGATTCCGATGGCGGCTCCGTGCTCGGTGCCATTGCGTTGGGACGTGCAATACGCAAGCTGAAACTGGTTACGACAGTTGGCCGGCTCGTCGATAGTCCGGCCGATGGTCAGAATGATCAGCGTGCTGTGCTTTCGCCTAACGCCGATTGCGAATCGATGTGTGCCTTCGTGCTGCTCGGGGGTGTGCAGCGATTGGTTCCGGCCGACGCACGCGTGATGGTGCATCAGATCTGGCTGGGCGACCGCCGCGAGGATCCGACCGCGGCCAGTTATTCGGCGGAGGATCTCGTGCTGGTCCAGCGCGACATCGGACGGCTCGCACAATACACCGCCGAAATGGGGGCAAGCGTCGATCTGCTCGATCTTGCGCTGCGGATCCCGCCCTGGGAGCCGATGCACGCGCTGACGCGCGATGAATTGAAGCGCACCCGCCTGATAACAGACGAATCCGATGGGCCGGTCGCCGCGACGGTTTCGGCTTCTACCTCCTCCGCCGCGCCGGTGTCGCGGCCTGTGCCTCGTATGACCAATGGTCTGCAAGCGGCCGCAATCAGCGAACAGCGCTGGGCTTTGGTCGATCGCTCGGGCGTTGCGACCTTGGCCCGGCGCCATCCGCTTACCGTCGAAGGTGAAGAAATCGGCAGCTTCGATCTGGTCGTTGCCTGCGTCGCCGGCGGCGACAGCTATGACGTGAGCTATATCGAGCGCCGCCACAGCGTTGAACAAAAGCCGCTCCCGAATGCCCTCGATGCCGTCAGTTTGCGCGTAGGCGGCAATTCAGCGACGCTGAAGGTGGTTTCTTCCGAACGCAAAAGCTCGCCCGACGAGCTTGTGACCTACGCGTCCGGGCGTGTGCCGGCCGGATTGATCGGTGCCTTTGGCGCTGTTGGCAGCCACTCGATGCTGATCAGGACGCAGACCGCGCAGCTCGCGACAGGGATCCGTATCGGAAACACCGGTGCTACGCAGAACCTTCCCCGGTTGGCCGCAGCCTGCAACAAGCCTGTTGGTGACCGCGCGGATCTGACCAGAGCAAAGACGGGCGGCCTGGCGGCAGTGAAGTAGGCTATTCGGCCGCTTGTGCGCGCTTGCCGTTTAATTTGGCCTCGATCTGGTCGAGGGCTGAAACCACCGCATCAAAGGTGAGCAAAGTCGATGCGTGGCGCGCCTTGTAGTCGCGTACCGGTTCAAGCACCGCAATATCGGCCCATTTCCCGGTGGGCGGGGGGCCGTTCTCCTTCAGCATTCTGCGAACCGTTTCGCGTAACTCACGGAGTTCGGCGGGCTTTGCCCCGATCACGTGGCGCGCCATGATCGAGGACGAGGCTTGGCCGAGCGCGCAGGCCTTCACGTCGTGGGCAAAATCCGCAACCTCACCGCCATTCATTTTGAGATCGACGGTTACGGTCGAGCCGCATAACTTTGAATGGGCGGTGGCGGTCGCGTCAGGCGCAGACAAGCGGCCCAGGCGGGGGATGTTCCCCGCCAGGTCCAGAATCTTCGTGTTGTAAACCTCGTTAAGCATTGATGTTTTTTCGAAGTTTGCCTCTGCTTAGCAAATGAATATATAGGGGCTGATGCGGCGGCGCGAGAAGGGTTCTTGGCGCTGGGCAGGCCTGAACGGCTTGCCGAATGGGAATGCGGCGTCCAGACGCCCGGATCGGACCAAAACGGTCCGGACAGGTTAACTGACGCGGCCAACCCGGTGACACACCCGGCGCCATGCGTGCCGGTCGAACGGAGAGACCCGTCATGGACGCGAAAAACACAACCAACGTAAAGCCGTGGCCAAAGCAAGGCTTGTCCGAGCACGTGCGGGCGGTGCCTGCGCCGGTCGAGCCGCGGCCCTCGCGCGAACAGGCCGAAGCGGCCGTGCGCACACTTATCGCCTACGCGGGCGACGACCCTGGCCGCGAAGGTCTGTTGGAGACGCCCAAGCGCGTGATCGGCGCCTTTGAGGAAATCTACCAGGGCTACCGCGAGTGCCCGGTGGAAGTTCTCGATCGCACATTCAGCGAGACCGGCGGTTACGATGATTTCGTGCTGGTGCGCGATATCGGATTTAACTCGCATTGCGAACACCACATGATGCCGTTCTACGGCAAGGCCCATGTCGCCTACATGCCGGTGGATCGTGTTGTCGGGCTGTCGAAGCTTGCACGGCTGGTCGACGTCTATGCGCGTCGCCTGCAGACGCAAGAACATCTGACATCGCAGATTGCGACCGCGATCGACGAGATCCTGAAGCCGCGAGGCGTTGCAGTGATGATCGAAGCCGAACACATGTGCATGTCCCTGCGCGGAGTGGAGAAGCCCGGGGCGCTCACGGTGACGACGCATTTCACCGGGGCGTTCCGCGAGGACGCCGGCGAGCAGGTGCGTTTCATGACCATGCTGCGCGGCGGACAGCGGTAGGTTCCGTCTGAGTTTGTTCTTCAGAATTTTACCGTCACCCTTCGAGGCGCGCCTGCGGCGCGCGTCTTAGGATAATGGCGAAAGGCAGGAGGCGGCCTTTGTCTTCATCTACGCAAGATATCGAAGAAGGCGTGGCCTTCACGCCCAAATTCGACGCCAATGGGCTTGTCAGCGCTGTTGTGACCGACGCCAGAACGGGCGACGTGCTGATGGTGGCGCACATGAATGAAGAAGCGCTGCGGAAAACCATCGCAAGCGGCGAGGCCTGGTACTACAGCCGATCGCGCAAGGCACTTTGGAAAAAGGGCGAGACGTCCGGCAACGTCCAGCGTGTCATCGAATTGCGCGTCGACTGCGACCAGGATGCGCTCTGGCTGAAAGTCGAGCAGCGAGGGGGTGGCGCTTGCCACACTGGCCGCCGCTCGTGCTTCTATCGCGCGGTTCAGCTGGGCAAGACAGGTGCGATGACGCTCGAATTCCGCGATGCGGACAAACGTTTTGATCCGGAAAAAGTTTACAAGTAGTCGCCAACGCTGGACTCGCCATCCGCTACTTGAGGCTCGCCAGCAGTCTTTGTGCGCGCGCGAGATGCGGGCGGTCGTACATCTTGCCGTCTATGCCGACCGCGCCAGCCCCCGGTTGCGCGGCGAACGCGGCGACCACGGCCTTGGCCTTCTCGACCTGTGCCGCGGTGGGTGTGAATACGTCATTGATGATTGGCACCTGGGCCGGGTGGATGGCCAGACGTCCGGTGAAACCATCGCGGCGAGCGGCTTCGGTGTCGTGGCGCAAACCCTCTGAATTGCGAAAATCGACGTAGACGGTTTCGATCGCCGACAGCTTTGCGGCGGCGGCCGCGTACAGGCACATCGATCGTGCGAGACGATAGGGCTCGGTCAGTTCGCCTTGCGCGTCTCGATTGGCGTCCGCACCCAGCTCGGCGGACAGATCTTCCGGCCCCCATGTCAATCCGATGAGCCGCGCGCTTGCGCTGCGGAATGTGCCGGCGGCAAACAGCCCGGCGGCCGATTCGACCGCCTGCGCCAGGACCTTGATCTGTCCTTCGGGCACACCGGCGATGGCTTCGCGCGCCGTGAGCTTGGCATCGAGATGCACAATGCTGGGGCCGCCCTCCGCCTTGGGAAACACGATAGCGTCAGGCTCGCCCGCGACAATTGCATCGAGGTCGGCGTCTGTCATACCGGTCTCGAGTCCATTAATGCGCACGAGCAGGCGGGGGCGCTGCGTGACTGCCCGCGCGCGCTTGAGAAAATCCAGCGCCGCGGCGCGCGCCTGGCCCTTCCGCTCAGGGGCAATTGAATCTTCCAGATCGATGATCACGGCGTCCGCGCCGCTGGCCATGGCCTTGTCGAGCTTGGATTCCCCGTCAGCGGGCACGAACAGAAGGGAGCGCATGGAGCAGTCCTTATCGAGGGTCTGGAATTTAGCTCAAATACGGAGGGGGGTGCGCGGTTTTGGCGCGGGAATGGCCGTGACTTAGGGGGGTTAAAATGGCGGTGGAGGTATCACCCATGCAAGGCAAAACTCTCATAGCACTTTCGATTGCGTTCTTCACCGCCGGTTCGGCCACGACGGCGGTCGCGCAGGCACCCGCCCAACAGCCAACGTTCGCGACCACCAAGGTCGAGGGCACCGATAACGTCTATATCTTCCGCTACCAGAACCACCAGGCGATGTTCGTCGTCACACCCGCAGGGGTCATCGTCACTGATCCGATCAGCTATGGCCGGCCGCAGGCTGCGCAGACCTACCTGGACGAGATCCGCAAGATCACCAAGGCGCCAATCAAATATCTGATCTACAGCCACCATCACTACGATCACATTGCCGGCGGCAAGGTCTTCAAGGATGCCGGCGCCACCGTCATCGCACACCGCCGCGCCAAGGAGCGGCTCGTGCAGCTCAAGGGCCCGGACGTCGTCATTCCGGACGAGGTGGTGGATAGCAAGCGCACGATCAAGCTTGGCGGCACGGCCCTTGATCTCGTCTTCACCGGCCGCAACCACTCCGACTCCTCGCTCGTGCTGCTGCTGCCGAAAGAGAAGATCCTGTTCGCGGTCGACTTCAATTCGCTTGGCGCAGTGCCGTCACGGCTTGCCGTGAACGACTCTTATCCGACCGAGTGGGAGGCATCCTTGAAGCGCACGCTGGCGCTCGGTTGGGAGCGCATGATTCCGGGGCATCCCGGACCGGGTGGGCGGCTTGGCACTAAGAAAGACATGGAAGAGCAGATTGCCTTCATGACGGATCTTGCCGGCGAAGTGAAAAAAGCGTCGGACGCAGGCAAGTGTTTCGACCCGGCGACGAAAGAAGTGCGGGTACCGAAATATGCGACCCTGGCCGGCTATGAACAAAACATCGAGTGGAACATACACCGTTGGTGCGGCTACTACGGTCGCGGAATCTGAAATTGCCGCGTGAGACATGCGAAGCCCGGCGGGAACGCGGGCTTCGTTATTTTGGCCGCATGCGCATGAAGGCCTGACGGTGACATTCGGCCACCAGCGTGCCGTCCTGTTTGAAAGCTTTGTGATGGAATTCAACGATGCCAGCGCCCGGCCGCGATTTTGACTCGCGCTTGCTCACGACCTGCGTCGTGCAATGCACCGTGTCGCCCTCGAACAGCGGATTGGGAAATTTCACGTCGGTCATGCCGAGGTTCGCGATGGTCGTGCCGACCGTCATATCCGACACCTGAATGCCGATCATGAGCCCGAGCGTGAACAGTGAGTTCATCAGCGGCTGACCCCAATCGGTTTCGGTCTCGCAGAAGTGGCGATCGATGTGCAGCGGCTGCGGATTGAGCGTCATGTTGGAGAACAACATGTTGTCCATCTGGGTCACCGTACGGGTGTACCGGTGCTCATAGCTCTTGCCGACCTCGAAATCCTCGAAATAAAGGCCGCCACGCTTGTGCCTCTGGATCGTGTCCACCATCAGTTCCTCCGAAAATCCTTGCGAAATAGGGGTTTGCGAACCCCGTTTACAGTTCATTTACCATAATTCGCCCATGCTCGGCTGGCCCCGCGAGACCATGTTGCGTCGCGTCAATCACCCATAAGCCGAGACCTTCGCAAGGCGCAACACAATGGCCGTCAACCCGGCTGCTTCAGGCGGGACACCGCAGATCACCGGAGCGATTCGTCAGGCCGCGCAATCGACCGGAATCAGCTTCGACTATCTTCTTACGACGGCAAAAATCGAATCCAACTTTAATCCCTCCGCACAGGCTTCGACGTCCTCGGCAAAAGGGCTCTATCAGTTCATCGATCAGACGTGGCTTGGCACCATGAAGCAGGACGGGCCGGCCCTCGGGATGGGCCGTTACGCCGGTGCCATCGCAAAGTCTGCTGACGGACACTATGACGTTTCGGATCCCGCCATGCGTGCCGCGATCCTGCGGCTGCGCAGCGATCCACAAGTGAGCGCGATGCTCGCAGGCGCGCTGACACGCAACAACGCAGCATTGGTCAGTTCGAATATTGGCCGTCAGCCCAGCAGTGGTGAACTTTATATCGCGCATTTTCTGGGGGCAGACGGCGCGGGCAAGCTGATCAATGGCGCGGCGAAGCAACCACGCGCGAGTGCTGCTGCCATGTTTCCGCATGCTGCGGCAGCCAACCACAGCATTTTTTACGACGCTTCCGGGCGGGCACGCAGCGTCGGTGAGGTCTACGGAAAGCTCACCCGGCTATTTGACTCGGCCCGCACCGTTGCCTTCGCGCAGAGTGGTGCGACCGATGTTGCGAGCGCTTCGGTTTCCACGCTTGCGCCTCCATTGCCACCGCCGGTGACCGTTGCAGCGGCACGGGTGAAAGCCGCACCAAACGATCGTCCTGTGCAGGTTGCATCCGCAGCGCCACCAAAGCCGCCAGCGCCGATTCCATCCCCGCCGGCGCCACCCGCACGGGTCTCGCCGCCGGACACGGCCGGCATGACGCAGGCCTTTGAGAGCGCGAACGAGAAGCTGCCGCCACCGCCGCCGGCACGACCGTCTTTCCAGTCGATGTTCACCGACCGGGTCAATCAGCCTTTGGCGCAGACCGTGAACAATCTGTGGGGTGCTCCCGCCAACGGTGCTCCGGCGCCGCAGGTACAGTCCTTCGATCTGTTCACCGACGTGCGGCCAAACGAGCGCAAGCTCCACGGCGGCAAAGTCTGATTGAGCGGCTCTTGCCCCGCCAGCGTGCTTAACAACACGTCAATACCTATGGTGAACGCTTTATTAAGTGTCCATCGGTAAGCTGATCCTGCCGTCGGGTGGGTGGCGGTGCCGTAGTGTTGGTTTGACATGATCGTCCGTCAGTTCTTGCATTGGGTTCGCCAGGCGCCAGCCGGAGAGCGAGCAGAGGCCACCTCCGCACTGGCACGCGCCTACCTTTATTCCGATCTATCCCCGGATGATCGCGCCGCTGCCGAAGGCGCGATGATCATGCTTCTGGACGATCCGTCCCCGTTGGTTCGCCGAGCGCTCGCCGAGGCTCTTGCATCATCGGATAGGGCGCCGCAGGTCGTCGTGCATGCTCTCGCGGCGGATCAGGCTGATATTGCAATACCGGTACTCGCACATTCTCAAGTTCTACTTGAAGATGATCTGGTCGATTTGATCGCCACCGGTCATGCCGATGTGCAGGTCGCGATTGCCGGCCGGCTGGGCTTGCCGCGCACGCTTGCCGCCGCCATCGCGGAGGTCGGCGCCGCCGAAGCCTGTCTTGCGCTTCTGGAAAATGGCGACGCTGATATCGCGCGGTTTTCCATCGATCGCATCGTCGAACGTTTTGGCCATTTGGCTCCGATCCGCGAAAACCTGCTTGCGCGCGACGATCTGCCGATGGCCATGCGCCAGGCGCTGCTCTCGAAGCTGTCGCAGACGCTCGCCGGCTTCGTCGCCGCGCGGCAATGGCTCGGTTCCGAGCATGCCGAGTTTGCCACGAAAGACGCGTGCGAAAAAGCGACTGTCGCGCTTGCTGCCGACACGAGCTACGAGGAAGTGAGTGCGTTCGTACAACACCTGCGGCACAGCGGTCAGCTTACGGCGGGAATGATCCTGCGCGCCTTACTGTCCGGTAACGTGGTGTTGTTCGAAGAGGCGCTGGCGGAATTGTCCAGCATTCCGATCGACCGGGTGACCGCCTACGTTCATGACAAGAATATTTCAGGTTTCCGCGCACTTTACCGCGAGGCCGGCTTGCCCGAAGTTGCCTATCCGGCCTTCCGGGAAGCGCTCACGGCCATGCGTGCGGGCTTGCTGATCGGCGAGCAGGGCGGGGCGTCACGCCTCAAGCGGCGTATGGTCGAACGCGTACTCGACGCCTGCTCGCATGAGCGAGGAGAAGAGACTGCGTCAGTGCTGGCGTTGTTGCGGCGTTTCTCTGTCGAGGCTGCACGCGAGGAAGCCCGGCTGTTCTGCGACGACCTGGTCGCAGACGCCTGCATTATTCAGGCCGATCAGTCCTACGCCGACGCGCAGCTGGCGGCAGCCTAGCTATTTATTCCGGCACAATCGAAGGGCTCTTGAGTTGTTCAAGAACCTCCGGACGGTCGCGATTTTCGTGGCGCAGGAATTCATCCGTCACTTCATGCAGCGTCTTCGTCAGTCTGGCCGCGAGTTGCTCGGCGTCAGAGCGTGCATATTCACGGAAGATGGCGCGCACGGCGTCCACGTGCTGCTCAATCAGTTCCTCCGGAATGTGCGTGATATCGGACGTATGCTCGATGAGCCGGCACAGGCTGTCAGCCGCTGACGCAACCGCCGGATAGCCAAACGTCGCCGCTTGCCCTTTGATATCGTGCGCTGCGTGAAACAGCGCGTCCACGTTGGCTTTCGTAAGGTCCTCGATGAGATCGCTGCGGGCCTGGTCGAGCCGGTGGCATTCGGCGTCCATCCAGCTGGCGAACTCGGGGGACAATTCAGCCAGCGCCTTTTCTGCCCGCGCTACAGGATCCTCGATGCCCTGATCGAGCGTCCCTTTGGATACGGCGACGCGCAACTTGTTTTCCGGCGTAATCACCTCGTGATCGCCGTAAGTGACAACCGCAGCCGTATCCTTTGCGCGGGACATTGCATATTGCCTTTGTCAGACCGGGGAGCGGGCTTTTTCCAGCAGGGGCGTCTGCCGAATAACGTCGGCCTTGCCGCCCTTCCGGCGCTCGGGTCCGATGTAGTTCGAATTGATGTTGCGGCGCCGATCCGGACCGAAATAGGTCTTGGTCTTGATGAACGGGCGCGGATTGGCGACTACGTTGATAATCCGCTGGTAGAGCCCTTTCGCCGAAATCGGCTTGGCGAGGAATTCGGTAACACCGGCATCGCGTGCTGCCGTGACGCGCTTTTTCTCGGAGTGGCCGGTGAGCATGATGATCGCCACGTAAGGGTTGGCGTTGGCGCCTGGCTGGCGGATCATCTGCATGAGTTCCAGGCCGTCGAAAATCGGCATCGCCCAGTCAGTGATGACGATGTCGGGAATATAGTGCGTGAACGCTTCCAGGCCCGCGGCGCCGTCCTCGGCTTCATAAACTTCGCGCGCGCCAAAGCCATGCAATAGCGTGCGCAAGATGCGTCGCATGTGCGCATTGTCGTCGATTACGAGGAAACGCAACCGATTGAAATCGATACGGACCATGGCGCCCCGGGTTCGGGCCCTGGAGCCCGATGCGTTCACCCCGAAGCTAAAGCGGCGCCGTTAACGAATGGTTTTCCATTTCAACTTTTATCGGCGATTTATCGACATTAAATGTCGTTACTAAGCTGTTGTTATTGTTTTGCTTTTCTGCAAATTAGCCGCTATCGTTCGCTACTTCTCCAGAACCCACCCGCGCGAATCTTTTTCAAATTGCCGGCGTGGCCAGGACATTTCGACATCGAGGTCGACTGCATCGCCGCGGTCGCGGACAAGACCTGAAGGAGGCCGCTTTGTTCTCGGTGATCTTCGAAGTGCATCCGAAGCCGAATAAATGGAACGTCTACCTCGACAACGCCAAGATGCTGCGGCCCGAACTGGAGCAGGTCGACGGCTTCGCCGACAACATCCGCTACAAGAGCCTGTCGCGCGAGGGCTGGATTCTTTCGCTGTCCGGCTGGCGCGATGAAAAATCTGTCGTCCGCTGGCGCACTGCTATGCGGCACCACATGGTGCAAGAAAAGGGCCGATCCGAGATTCTGCTCGACTACCATCTGCGCGTCGGCGAAATCACGCGCGACACCCGCGTCCCCGTAGGCCACAAGATAGAGGAACAGCGTCTCGACGAAACGGAGATCGGCGAAGGCAGTACCATTACCTTCATCGACGCTCCATGGCCGCCCACGTCGTGCGATACGCTAAACGCGTCCGAGGCCGCGCGGTTTCTCGGCTTCAAGCCGGAAGCGGCCGGGCTGGTAAGCTGGGACGCATACGACGCAGTCCTGACGCCAGGCGACTTGATCCTGATGATGGTGTGGAAGAGGAAAGCAGACGCCGACGCATTCGCAAGATCCGCCATGCTCCCGCCACGTGGCCGGCTGCGGCACGTCCGAGTCGTGCGCGATTACGGTATGTTCGACCGCCGCGAGGCGCCGCAATACTATCCTCCGGTGAAGCGAGAGTAGAGCGGCGCATGAGTGCGATGCGCATCCGAGCGGTCATCGAATAACGACAAAATCGCTAGTGCATGAGTCCGCTATTGGCACTAGCGGACATTTGACGGCGCTTAGTCAATGTCAGCTATCAGCGGCAGAGTGGACATGACGTTGATGGGCCTTTATGTCCCGCGCCGGCATATTCGGCTGCCGAAGATATCTGACTTGCGACACAATTTTATGCGAAAGTCCGGCAGGTCCGACTTCCGATGCCATCGACGGCCTTTCCGCCGCGATGTCGTGAGGACGTGGATGCCCGGCACAAGGCCGGCATGAGACCAAAGGCAAACGCATCGTGACAACAAACGGAGCCAGCTTGGCTGCGCCCCTCGGTCTGCTTGCCGAATTGACACATCGTTGCCCGCTCGGCTGCCCGTATTGTTCCAATCCTCTGGCGCTCGACAAGCGAGACGACGAGCTCGATAGCGCGACATGGGGCAGGGTATTCAATGAGGCGGCTG
>DATAPP010000039.1:0-1814 GCA_036265125.1 Pseudolabrys sp.
CGAGAGCGCACGTGCTCCAGCAATCAGCGGTCATCACTTCCCGGATGCCCATGGTCCAATCTCCTCTAGCAGTTTGCTGAAAAACCCTCGCCAGAACGAGAGTTCACTGATTCAATTTTTCTATCACGAATCAGTGGAGGCGAGGATGCGGGGCGCATTTACGGATCAAGGGCAGCTGTTTTCGTACATTTCGCCTGAGGCGCGGGTGCGGACGGACCATCCGCTGAGAAAGATCCGGAAGCTTGTGCGCGATGTGTTAGGCGAGCTGAACCGTAGCCTTTCGCGGCTTTACGCGTGCGAAGGCCGTCCCTCGATCCCGCCGGAGCAATTGCTGAGCGCCTTGCTGCTGCAAGTGTTCTACGGCATCCGGTCGGAACGCCAGCTGATGGAGCAATTGGACTACAATCTTCTGTACCGCTGGTTCGTGGGACTTTCGCCCGACGACCTGGTGTGGGACCCGACCGTGTTCACGAAGAACCGCGACCGGCTGCAGAGCGGCGAGGTATTCGCCAAGTTCATGACCAAGCTTTTGAACCATCCGCAGGTCAAACCGCTGTTGTCGGATGAGCATTTTTCGGTCGACGGGACGCTGATTGAAGCCTGGGCCTCACAGAAGAGCTTCCGCCCCAAGGACGGCAGCGGCGATGATGACGGCGGGGCCAACTTCCATGGCCAAAAGCGCAAGAACGACACGCATGCGAGCACGACCGATCCCGACTGCCGACTTTACCGCAAGGCGGCCGGGCGGGAGGCGAAGCTCTGCTACATGGGCCACGCCACGATGGAGAACCGGCATGGGCTGGCGGTGGCCGGCATGGTCACGCTCGCCACCGGCACCGCTGAGCGGCGCGCTTCGGAGACGATGCTCAAGGCCAAAGTCAACAAGCTCGGCCGACGCATTACGGTGGGCGAAGACAAAGCCTATGACACTGCTGACCATGTGACCAATCTGCGCGCCATCAACGTCACGCCGCATGTGGCACAGAACGACAGCATCACCTCAACCGGCAAGCGTCGCCGCAGCGCCATCGACGGACGCACCACGCGGCACCAAGGCTACGGCATCTCGCAATCGTGCCGGGCGATGACCGAATGCATCTTCGGCTGGGGCAAACAGCACGGTACAATGCGCAAGACCAAGCATCGCAGCATCGCTCGCGTCGCTGCCGATTTCCTGCTCAACCTGATCGCCTATAACCTGATCCGCATTCCCAAACTGCTGGCCGCCTAGCTTCGCGTCGGCTCGCTATAGGGAAAGCGTCGCCACCAACCGACTGCACTCGGAGCGGCGAAACGGTAAAGCTCGCGGCGGGCGACAGTTGCAGCTGTTATGCCGACGCGTCTCATTTCTTTGACAATGCGGACGGCGATGTCGAGGCACTGGTGTATCTCGTCGTCGAACGGCGCTAGCTGAATATCGGCGTCGAGTCATGACCGACAATGGTCTGATCGGAAGGCATTCCACGACTCACTTCAGCGAGGCGCTTTTGGCGACATCGGCCCATTTGGCGATCTCGCTCTTGAGAAAGGCGCCGAGCTTGTCGGGAGAGCCGCCGACGAAGCGATAGCCGAGCGTGACGCCCTTCTCCTTCACGTCCGGCATCGCCAGGATGCGTTCAACGTCGGCGTTGACCTTGGCGATGATCTCCTCCCGCGTGCCCTTGGGCGCGAACAGCGCGTACCAACTGGTTTCGTCCACGAACTTGACGCCGAGCTCGTTGAAGGTCGGGACATCGGGAAGCTGCACGGCGCGCGTCCGCCCCGAGACCGCGAGCGCGCGCATGCGGCCAGCCGTCACGTTGCCGATATGGCCA
>DATAPP010000040.1:0-9341 GCA_036265125.1 Pseudolabrys sp.
CATGCACCATTTCACATTCCCCGGGCCAGTCAGTTCATCGGCTGCGGTCCGCGCGAAGGAGTGAAATTTCCGGACGGCACCGCGTTCCCATCACGCGGATTGTTTTGGAACAGGATGGTCACATGCACTGCATCCTCGTCAGTCGACGTGGTAACGGTGCCCGGCGCGTGCGCAGCGAGGCGCAACATTCTCGCGTTGCCGGGCAGCATCTCCAAGACGAAGCCGCGGACGCCGCGCCCGATAGCGTACTCTTGAAGGCGCGCTTGCAGTGCTGTTCCAAGGCCCTGCCCCTGCCACTCCGGGTCTACCATGAAGGCGCTCTCGGCGAGGTTCGTCGTTGAGTTTAGAAAGTAGCAGGCACTGCCCACAACGATCTCGCTCTCGCGGGGCCCCGTCACAGCCACGAAGGCAACCTCGGTCTCCTGGTTGACGTTGCACAGCGTCTGCAGCTCCGTATAGGAGAGCGAACGCGCCCATCGGAAGAACCGCGTGTATACCTGATCAGGCGTGAGATGATGAAACTGCGCCCGGAGCGCGGCTGCATCAGAGGCATGGGCCGGCCGGATTAGAACCGAGGCGCCGTTCTTGAGCTTGACCGTACGCTCCTCGTGTACGGGATAGGCGGCCTGTGAGGCCAGGTATTGCTCGGGCAGGACGTAGCCCAGGCGCTTCGCCGCTTCCAACAGCTCTTCGCGGCACTTCGGATGTGCCACTTCGATCAACGCCAGCGCCCGTTCTCGGATCGACTTCCCGAACAGGTACGCGATACCATATTCCGTAATCACATAGTGCACGTCCGACCGTGCAATTCCCACGCCGTCGCCGGTTTCCAGCAAGGGCTTGATCCGTGAGGTGCCGTCGTCAGTAGTAGATGCCAGGCAAATGATCGGCTTGCCGCCGGGCGATCGCGCCGCGCCCCTGATGAAGCCGATTTGCGTCGAGACGCCGCCGTAGAACTCCCCTTCGAACTGGTCGACGCAAACTTGCCCCGTCAAATCCACCGCGAAAGCCTGTGTGATCGATACCATGCGGGTATTGGCAGCCACCTCATGCGGGTCGCAGACCTGATCGATCGGCAGAAACGCGAGCAGCGGATTGTCGTCAACGAAGTCATAGAGCCGGCGTGTGCCAAGGCAGTAGCTGGCGACTATCCGGTCGCGGTGGCGCGTCTTGTGGCGATTCGTCACCACGCCTGCCTCGACAAGGTCGACGACGCCGTCGGTGATCACGTCGCTGTGGATGCCGAGGTGGCGGCGGTCCTTCAGGTGCCGCAACGCCTCGTTGGGAACGCGGCCGAGCCCGATCTGCAGCGTGGAGCCGTCGTCGATGATCGCGGCAATGTAGCGTGCGATCCGCTCAGCGATCTCATCGGCCGGAGGGTGGCGATACTCAGTCACGGGCGTGTCGACGCTCACGAAAGCGTCGAACCGGTCGACATGGACGAAGCTCTCGCCGTGGGTGCGAGGCATGGCTGGGTTGATCTCGGCGATGACACGGCGGGCAACACGAAGAACTGCGGGCGCGAGGTCGACCGACACACCAAGACTGACATAGCCGCGCTCATCAGGAGGAGTAACCTGCAGCAGCGCCACGTCGATCGGCAGCTTTCCGCTCGCCAGGAGCTCCGGCACATCCTCCAATGAAATGGGCACATAGTCGAGCTGCCCGCTGGCAGCCAGGCCTCGCACGTCGCTGCCGACAAAGAACGTCCGGTGGTGATAGCGCGTACGGGGAACGCCCGCCTCCTCCGGCACCGCCGACGTCGTTACAAAACTGACGAACTCGAGGTCGGGCGGTCCGGGGCGAGTCGCTTCGAGCGTGGCAAGCAGATGATGTGGCGCGGCGCAGCCGGTGCCCAGGTAGACGCGGCTGCCGGGCGCGATCGCCTTTAGTGCCTGCTCCGCGCGGACGAGCTTAGGGCCAAGATCAATCGTCCTACTCATAACAAACTCCTTGCGCCCAAATTATCGCGCACACAGGCACCTAGATCGAGTTGGACCGAAGACCAACTTGTGACGCGCACGAGAATTGTGTCAGCAAGATTGACCCCAATACCGCGACGTGTCGGCCTTGAGTCAAAAGTGGACCTTCCGAGATGTCGGCGCCATGTCCGCTTTACCCTCGAAAGCAGACATTTAGCGTTGCGATTGGAATGTCCGCTAAGGGCCATAAGCGGACATCGCGCCACCTCATTCTAGGTCGCGGGCGGCGACGAAGACACGTTCGTCCAGCAAGTGGCATACTAAATGCCAAAGCATGGAGGACTATGATGACAGAAACCAAGGTAAGCGCCCAAAATATTGTCGCATTGAGTGAGAAGGAGGGATTTCTAGCCAAACAGCTCTACGTGGCATTTACGACGCCTACTCACGGCATCGGGCCGGTTATGGAGAACATTAAGGAGCATCTTGAGTTTCAAGTAGCGCTTGAAAAGCAGGGAATCATGTTCGCTGCGGGTCCGAACTGGACAGACGACGAGAAATCCTGGGAAGGCGACGGCATGGTTGTGATCCGTGCCAAATCTCTCACAGAGGCGAAGGAAATCATGGGGCGAGACCCTATGCACAAAAGTGGTGCCCGGAAATTCAGAATACGGCCATGGTTCGTCAATGAGGGAACGGTGTCCGTGCGGCTAAACTATTCCCAAGGTACATTCGAGATGATTTAATTGCGGACTAAGCAGGCATTGCATCCCATCCGAGCCATGTCCGCTTTGCCTCCAAAAGCGGGACATTAATCAGCGCGCGTGACATGTCCGCTTTGGGTCAAAAGCAGACATTTGCATTGCGCCAGCCCATGTCCGCTTAACCCCCAAAAGCGGACATTTGCAGTGCACTAGCGCATGTCTGCTTTGGGCCAAAAGCGGACTCATGCAGCGCAGCAAAAAAGATCTTATTCGATCATCTCGTCGGCGCGGACGAGCAAGTCAAAAAAGCTAAGAGCCGCTCAATTTTCAATGCGGAGATCGGCGTCCTCATCATGCGGTTCATCCTGCGGCTCATCCCGCGGTTCTAGCGCCAGGCCCTCGATGCCCCTAAGCAGGTCTTCTTCGGTCATGTGCTCGGATGTCACCTGGGTATCGCCGGAGTCGACAGTGGCGTTACTGGTACCGATCAGCGGCTCCTCGGGCTCCGCCTCGTCGACCTCGACGTATTTCTGTAGGCTATGAATGAGGTCTTCCTTGAGGTCGCCAGGTGACACGGTGATTTCGGCGATTTCGCGTAACGCCACGACCGGATTCTTGTCGTTGTCGCGCTCAACGGTTAATTTCGACCCCGACCCAATCATGCGAGCTCGGTGACTCGCCACAAGAACGAGCTCGAAGCGATTTTCAACTTTGTCGACACAATCTTCAACGGTGACGCGGGCCATTGGCTCGCTCCTGCACTCGAGGGAATTTGTCCTGTAAATGGCCGCTAGATGCGCCGAATCGAGTTAGTGCGATGGTCCCGCGGATCTATAAGTTGCGGCATAGTCCTAATGACACGGCGCGTCAATGATCGGAGGGGCGCAAATGTCCGCTTTGGGCCAATAGCGGACGTAACAGCGCGCCTGCGTGATTTGCGCTAAACAGTCGGCGTCATGGAAAACCATCCGAAGTTTCAAAATGAAATCGGAGTTCCGATCGTGCGCATCGGCTGCCGCGAGTTCGAGTGCATCGGGGATAAGCCGCCACAAGATCACCCACACATTTATCTCAATATGGGCGATGCCAATGAAATCGTCTGCCCCTATTGTTCTACGCTATTCTGTTTCAATCCGAGCTTGGGTGCGGACGAAGCCGACCCGCCAGATTGTGCTTACAAAGAGGTAGACTGAGAAAGACGCTTTATCGCGCGCCCAGCAAATGTCAGTTAAGGGCCATTAGAAAAAAGGCCCGGAAAAAATCCCGGGCCTTCGTCATTTTAGTTGAGGGTGGTGGTTAATAGCCCATACCGCCCATGCCACCGCCAGCCGGGGCCTCAGTGTCCTTCTTCGGCGTTTCTGCAACCATGGCTTCCGTAGTGATCAGAAGTCCGGCGATCGACGCTGCATTCTGCAGTGCCGCCCGAACCACCTTGGTCGGGTCAATGATGCCCTTGGTGACAAGGTTGCCGTATTCGCCGTTCTGGGCGTCAAAGCCGAAGTTGTATTGATCCTTATCAAGGATTTTACCGACGATAATAGAACCGTCTTCGCCCGCATTGATGGCAATCTGGCGAGCCGGCCAGGAGAGTGCCTTGCGCACGATCTCGATGCCGTGCTTCTGGTCGTCGTTTTCAGTCTTGATGCGCTTGAGCACCTCGGTCGCACGCAGCAGAGCGACGCCGCCGCCCGGCAGAATGCCTTCTTCGACCGCGGCACGGGTTGCATGCATCGCGTCATCGACGCGATCTTTGCGCTCCTTCACCTCGACCTCGGTGGCACCGCCAACACGAATTACCGCAACGCCACCAGCAAGCTTCGCCAACCGCTCCTGCAGCTTCTCTTTGTCGTAGTCGGATGTCGTCTCCTCGATCTGCACTTTGATCTGAGAGATACGCGCTTCGATGTCGACCTTCTTGCCGGCACCGCTGACGATCGTGGTGTTCTCCTTCTCGATCATTACTTTCTTGGCGCGCCCGAGCATGTTCAAAGTAACCTTGTCGAGTTTGATGCCAAGATCCTCGCTGATGGCCTGAGCGCCGGTGAGAACCGCGATGTCTTCGAGTATGGCCTTGCGGCGATCGCCGAAGCCTGGTGCTTTCACCGCCGCAACCTTGAGTCCGCCGCGCAATTTGTTAACGACAAGCGTGGCTAAAGCTTCGCCCTCAACATCCTCGGCGATGATGACGAGCGGCTTCGAGCTCTGCACCACCGCCTCAAGCAGCGGTAACAATTCCTGCAGGCCCGAAAGCTTCTTCTCGTAGATCAGAATGTAGGGGTCTTCCATCTCAACGCGCATTTTGTCGGCGTTTGTGATGAAGTAGGGAGAGACATAGCCGCGGTCGAACTGCATTCCCTCGACAACCTCCAGTTCCGTCTCTAAGGATTTTGCCTCTTCGACCGAAATCACGCCCTCGTTGCCGACTTTCTTCATCGCGTCGGCAAGGAACTTACCAATCTCGGAATCGCCGTTGGCAGAAATAGTGCCGACTTGAGCAATTTCCTCGTTCGAAGTGACTTTCTTAGAATTCTTTTTCAGGTCCTCGACCACCGCTTCGACCGCAAGATCGATTCCCCGCTTGAGATCCATCGGGTTCATGCCGGCGGCCACCGACTTGGCACCCTCCCGTACGATCGCGTGCGCAAGAACTGTAGCGGTCGTGGTGCCGTCACCGGCGAAGTCGGATGACTTCGAGGCGACTTCGCGCACCATTTGCGCGCCCATATTTTCGAACTTGTCTTCAAGCTCGATCTCTTTAGCGACCGTGACGCCATCCTTGGTGATGCGCGGCGCGCCGTACGATTTGTCGAGCACGACATTGCGCCCCTTGGGGCCGAGCGTGATGCGCACCGCGTTAGTCAGAATGTCGACGCCGCGCAACATCCTGTCGCGCGCATCAACTGAAAACCTTACGTCTTTCGCAGTCATTTTCATTCTCCGTTATTTTGAGGCGACAGTCCTAGGCAGCCTTCTTGCGGGCGACGACCTGTTCGATCACGCCCATGATGTCGCTCTCTTTCATGATCAGGTAATCCACCCCCTCGATCTTGACCTCGGTGCCCGACCATTTGCCGAACAGCACGCGGTCGCCCGTCTTCAGGTCGATCGGGATGAGCTTGCCGGCCTCGTCCCGGCCACCTGGACCGACGGAGATCACCTCTCCCTCAGAAGGCTTCTCTTTGGCGGTATCCGGAATAATGATTCCGCCTGCGGTCTTGTCCTCCGCGTCGATGCGCGTAACCACAATGCGGTCGTGAAGTGGCCTAAACTTCATAGCAATCCTCCTAAAGGCCCGTTCTTGTTAATTTTTCTGACGGTCAGCAGAGGCCCGCTACGGGCCGCAAGGTAAAAGCAGCCTCTCCCTCTTAGCTGGGGTGCTTTTGGCACTCTTCAAGTGAGAGTGCTAATTCGCGTTCAGGGCAGCCGGCATTTCGGCTGCCAACGCCTTGAATCAATGCAAAACTTTATTTTTTTGGCTTGTAACAGCCCGGGCTGGACACGAAATTTGGACCATCTAGGAGTGGGGATTCGAATGATATCGATTGGAGGGGATTGCGACTAACAGGTCCACTGATCCAATTATCGTTTCTTTCTTTTCTTCTTCGCGTAAATCGCATTCCAGTTGTCCTTATAAGCTTTCGAAACCGGTTTTTGGCCCTCCCCCCGACTATAACCTGCGGCTGACTCGGCACCTTTCTCGCCGCTCTCAGCCTTGGATGGGTGTGAATCCGACGTGCTCTTGTTCTTTGGCTGGCCGTCGTCTTTTTTCTTCCCGTCGACCTCTTTCGCTGCAGCCACAGTTTCTGACGCAGGGTTAGTTTTATTTCTCTTGTCGTCGCTTGCCATTGTCTTTCCTAGCACTGACTGTCTGAGCAATAGCCATCTTCCCCGGGCAAATTCGTGACCGGAGCAATCCGCCGCACGCGCCGCAAGTGGTCACGCGGCCGCCCCACTACCGATAAGGAAATCGCGCCGCCTCACTGCTCCCCCTGAGTAGATCCATTTCTAATGGAGTTTTGGCAGAAAATCCCAGCTGTCCTTACCGAAAACTCATCCGTACGAATTGATGGTGAAAACCTTCACCAGGGGACCGGCGGGAATTTTATTTTTGGTAGGGACAACCATTGCCGCACATCTATTCAGGACACGACCACAAGCGGTGGCATCTCCGGCCGCTTATCGATTACCTTGTCGACTAAGCCGAAATCCTTGGCCATCTCCGCCGTCATAAAATAATCGCGCTCCAGCACATCTTCGATCTTCTGCAGCAGCTGGCCGGTATGCTTCATGTAGATCTCGTTGAGCCGCCTCTTGAGATTAAGAATCTCCTGGGCGTGCAGCATGATGTCTGTCGCCTGGCCCTCGAAGCCGCCCTTGGGCTGATGCACCAAGATGCGTACATTTGGCAGCGCAAAACGCTGGCCCTTTTCCCCGGCGGCGAGCAGCAGCGATCCCATTGAGGCTGCCTGTAACGACGCACAGCGTCGACACCGGCGGACGCACAAACTGCATCGTGTCGTAGATTGCGAGACCCGAGGTCACCATCCCGCCCGGGGAGTTGATGTACATCGAGATTTCCTTCTTCGGATTCTCGGCTTCCAGGAATAGTAGCTGCGCGACAACAAGTGACGCCATGCCGTCTTCGATCGGGCCGGTGATGAAGATGATGCGCTCCTTTAAAAGCCGCGAGTAGATGTCGTAGGCGCGCTCGCCACGAATAGTCTGCTCGACCACCATTGGGACGAGCTGGTTCTGGTAGGTATCTTCCGGATCTCTCATGTCGCCTCCTTTGGACCGGCCGATCGCCATCAGCGCAAATTTCTTATTAGCTAACCTGTGGGGACTGCGGTATTGGCACTTTGCTCGGCCATTTTCGTGGCGGTTTTTCCGAACGTCCATATCGAGCCGCCGCGTTCGCGAATAAATGCGATGCTGGCAATTCCCTAAAGTGAGAAAGAGAAAGCAGGAGCATGTATGGAAAAGCTGGAAGTTACCCGCAACGCTCAAACCGATCAATTCTCGATCGTTCTTTCCAGGGGTAACGATACCATAAGATGCATGGTGACTGTCGAAGCGAGCCAAACACGCTCCGACGAGGAGAAGCACCGCGCGGCTCTTTCAAAGGCCAAGGCGCTTGCCAAGGCTCTTGATGTTGCGATTGAAGACGCATGACGCGCGCTGGCAGCAGACGACGCGGCCAAGCCTGCGCGATGTCCGCTTCACCCTGCGCTCAGTTAGATTTCGTTGGCGTAAACCTCGTCAACTGATGCCCCGCCCATTTTTGACACCGGCAAATCGATGTTTGTCACACGCGCGCGAATCCGCCGGTCACCCAAGATGACATCTGCGGCTGCTTCCTCTGCTCAAAATTGAAGCATGAAATGAAAGAGACCACGCCTGTTCAAGTAAGCGTGGCCCCTTTTGTTGCCTCACCGGACAGGAGCAACACTAAACGGCGACACAAAGGCAGAGTTGGCGAGCGACTTACACGCAAGCCGCGTCATCTCGTCACTTCGACCAATCCGCGGCTCACATCAGAATGGGGTGGTAATCCAGTGTCGGACACCCCACATCAAGGTATCGCTGGCAGCGGCCCTATGCCTAGGCGCCCGCGACTGAGAGTTGTCGTGCTCCCGCCTGTACGGGAGACATACGACGTGCCGAATATCGAATCTTCCACCTCACGTTTGGCCACATTAGGGGTCCCGCCGCGATCATTAATTGCGACGTCGATCAACAAGCGATTGAGAAAGCAAAACAGATGGTCAATGGCCATGACATCGAGGTCTGGCAGGGTGTTCGGCGAGTCATCGAGATCAAGAAGCCAGTACGAAAGTAAGCAATGTCAGATGATCACAGCCGGAAACGACCTCAAGACGATAGGGGCATTCGCGATGTTCAGTTGCCCTTGGCAGTCCCTGCTGAAAGCCTGGCCGAGAAAGTGCGAAGACTCTTGGGGAAGGAACTAGCTGCCCGTCTTTAGGTGAAGAGCGGTAGAGCTTGTCCGCTTGGGTCATTAGCGGACATTCTTTGACGGGTATCAAGCCTTTCGCGGATCGACTCTCCTGTTGTTTGAGAGCACCGTGCCAATATCACTGGCTACGCTGGGCGTGAAGTCGAGGAGGATGACATGGTTGCTGTAATCGTTTTCGAACCAGCTACCGCGCATTCCAAGGCCATCGTGCGACCAGTCTGCTCCGTATGCGGAACGGCGACGTTGCTAGTTGGGATAGAGCCAGAGCGCCGCGGCTACGAACTACGCACTTTCGAGTGCCCAACGTGCAGACATTTTGAAACTGCAGTCGGGAAAATCGCATAGACCTCCTCAGTTGGCGGCGCCGAGTCCCCGACGGCTTCCTGACAGAAAAAACGAGCCACCAACATGTCCGCTTTGGGTCAGAAGCGGACATGTGCGCCGCAAAAGGTCATGTCTGCTTTGCCCCCGAAAGCGGACATGTGCGGTGCACTACTTCATGTCCGCTTTGGGCCAAAAGCAGACATGTGAACTTATTCGATCAGCTCGTCGGCACGGGCGACCAGCGACGGGGGTACGGTTAGCCCGAGAGCTCTGGCGGTCTTTAGATTGATCACCAGGTCATACTTGGTGGGCGCCTGCACCGGCAGGTCGCTTGGCTTTTCGCCCTTGATTTGAAGCTGGTGCTTAACCTCGATCAATGAGCGGTTGGCGGCATCGAGTCGTCGCGCAAGGATTCCA
>DATAPP010000041.1:0-3110 GCA_036265125.1 Pseudolabrys sp.
GTCCTGGGACGAGTTCGAGCACCAACTCTACAGCCAGTATGCCCGGTTCAACCCAGGCAGAAGCGAACCTGCCGCCCTGTTAAGCAGGAGCAATCCAGCTGGGCGTGTTCAATGACTAGACGCGCCCAGCTAGACGCGCTCGCTACGAGAACCTCCGTCTTGTGGAGGAACGACACTTGGTGCTTCGTCGTCTTGGCCGAGGGACCGCAAGGCCTGTGTTAGCCTGTCGTCAAACAATATCTCCCTGAGGCGCAGGAGCGTGCGCGGCGAGTTCTTTACCCGTCGCGTGTCATGTGTTCTGAACTCAGCCTTAGCCAGGCGCAGCGCCTCCAGTACCGCGATCAGTTGGTCTTTCATCACACCCTCTGCTTCGCACGCGTTTTAGTTCTGGATGGAGAAACTTTCGCTTTTGGCTTCTTCGCCTCCATCTGCAAGCTGCGTTTCAGCAGATCGATGACGTTGCCACCTTTCGGGGCCGCTGTGGGCGCGGCTTCCTTGCGGATCGGCTTGCCCGCTTGCTTCTGCTTGAGCATCTCGACAACGGCCACCTCGTAGTGGTCGACGAGTTCGGAGGGATTAAACTCTGCCGCCTTGCTCTCGACGATATGCTCGGCGAGCTTGAGCATGTCCGCTGAGACCTTCACGTCGGGAATGTCACCGAAGTACTCATCTTCCTTCCGCACCTCGTACGGATAGCGGAGGGTGAAGCCCTCCAACCCCTTGTCCAACGGCCGCAAGATGATAGGCCGCTCGCGCTTGGCGATGACAACGCGCCCAGGCCGACCATCTTCTTGCTCTTCATCGCGTCGCGAATAACAGCGAAGGCGTCCTGGCCCACCTCATCGTTTGGCACGATGTAATAGGGAGCATCAAAGTACCGTTCGTCGATGTCAGGCAGTGGGACGAACTTGTCGATCTCAAGGGTGTGGCTGGTGTCTACCTGCAGCCCCTCCAGCTCTTCGTCCTCGACAGTGACGTAGACGTTCTTCTCGACCTCATAGCCCTTGACGATGTCGGACTGGCTGACTTCTTCTCCAGTGTCGCCATCGACTTTCTTGTAGCGAATGCGGTTGCCGGTCGCTTTGTTGATTTGATTGAAGGACACGCGCTCGCTCGCCGATGTCGCCGGGTAGAGCGACACCGAACACGAAACCAGCGATAGTTTGAGGAAGCCCTTCCAGTTCGGACGGGGTGCCATACGCAACTCCACTCACGCACACACAACACCACCCCCGCGAAATTTTCCTTCGATCGTCTGCGCGCTCGCACTTATTGCAACCAGAGATCCGACGACAAGTATTGCAACTTTGAGAAGTCGTCTGTTCCGGATTGAGGAACTCCATGAAGACCTCGCCGCCCCAGACCACATGTAAACCAACAACATCTGGCGATAGATCCGGGTTCCGGCAGAAGCGTGGAGCACTTGGCGTGAGTAATTTTGTGAATGTCCGCTATTGGGGGTAAAGCGGACATGCCTGTTTGGCTGCACATGTCCGCTTATGACCCAAAGCGGACATTGTGCCGCACAGCTTCGGGGCTATGTCTTTTTTTACTGAAATTGGACCTAAGTGGGCAATCCTAAGACCGCTACGATGTGCCACCCGCGCTGCATCGATCCCGCCGACGAGGTGATCGAGGAAAGCGCTCAATGTCCGCGATTGGCCCAATCTGCTTTTTGAAAAAGCCACGCCCCCACTGTTGCTAACAAAAAGCTATCCGTGCGGCTCAGCGCGCAATGGTGCGCGCGGTTCCGTCGAAGTTCCCTTGTAACTTTGGAACGACTGGGAGGGATGGTTCTTTACGAAGTAGGATGAATAATTTTGGTCAAGGAGGCCAATATGCGGAGTCTTCGAAAATTAGGAATCATCACTGCAACTGCTCTCGTAGTTGCAGGAACTAGCGTCGCCGTTCCGACCTCAGCAGATGCTCGTTGGGGAGGTGGTTGGCACGGTGGCGGATGGCATGGCGGTCATGGCGGATGGGGATGGGGTGGATTCGGTGTTGGGCTTGGAACCGGCTTGCTAGTCGGCGCTGCAACAGCGGCTCCCTACTACGGCGGTTATTATGGCTACAGCGGATACGACGGTGGGCCGTACGACTACGGTTATTACCCGGCCTATGCCAGCGACTACGGATATGCCCCGGATTATGCATACTATGACGAACCTTATGACTCCGGGTCCTACGGCTACGGTGGGCCGTCTGTAAGTTACAGCTATTCAAACTATCGTCGCCCCTATCGGAATGGCGGTTACTACGCCCGCGTCCATTCTTATCGTAGTGGCTCTTATGCCCGGACCAATTCGCGTGAGGGTGCCTCGTACGCTCGCGTGAATACTCGTGCGGGCGCCTACGTTGGCGCCAACATTCGTGGCGGCGACTCTTACGCTCGTGCCAATGCTCGTGAGGGCGGCTCGCATGGTGCGCGCCCACAGCACGTTCGTAATTCCACCACGCACCATCAGGCACACGAATATCAGCGATAACGGTCATTTCTGCTAGCGCCTGATAGAGAAAGACCCCGGCCATTTGCCGGGGTTTTCTTTGACGACATGTCCGCTATTGGCCCAAAGCGGACATACGCTTGTGCACTGCAAATGTCCGCTTATGACCCAAAGCGGACATGCCATTGGCGCCGGACGGAATGTCTCCGGTGCCGCATTTCGAGCAACCAATCTGAGAGTTTGTACCTTTCGTGAAAGCGTTCTCGTTTGCACGGAACAAAAATTCAAGCGCCCGCGTTTGGACACAGATAATTCACAAATTACCGGAGGTGACCCCAAATGCGCACACTCATACTCGGCGGCCTGCTCGCTTCGGCGATGCTTATACCCGCACTTGCACAAACCAATCCTCCAGCTACTTCGCCGGCGCCTGCTGTCCAGTCCACCGCTCCCAAAGCCGATGGCGAGATGTGGCGAGCGTCCAAGCTCATTGGCCTCAACGTTTACAATGATAAGGACGAGAAGCTCGGCGACATCAGCGAAATTCTGCTGGACAAATCTGGAAAGGTTGATGGCGCCGTAATCGGCGTCGGCGGCTTCCTGGGCATGGGCCGACACGACATCATGGTTGAGATGAGCAAGCTGAAATTCGTCGATGAGCCCGTT
>DATAPP010000042.1:0-7166 GCA_036265125.1 Pseudolabrys sp.
ATTCGAGCACGTAGACTTCGAACGTTCCACCCGTCTTGAGAAAGGCAATCCCCGTGGGCATATTCAGCCCGGAAGCGAAAACCGATACTTTGAAGCCTGCCGGGACATTGATGCCCTGGCCGCTACCGGGATTAAACTGCGCGGTATTGAGGTTACAACCTGTATTCGGATTTGGATTTGTAACCGTCGCCGCTTGGGCGACGACCGGTATCATCGAGGCCAGAATGCTCGCTGACACATAACCAAGCAGTCTGGCTTTTCTCTTTGAGGCAGCTCCACAACCTTTACTCATAGCTTCTCTCCCTTGCTGCCGCTAAAAGCGGCTCGCATTAATGCAGTTTTGAAACCGCACGGGGGAAGCCTCGCTAGCTTGTGCAGCTATGCGTGAGCTTTTCAGATCATGCAGAATCCTTGATCGACTTTTTTTGCGAGCGGGAATGCCGCCCCCGGCGAAAACAAATTGCGCGCAAAACGTGTCGTGGTTGTGTCAGAAGTCCGCGTCACAACTAATGAGTTGTAATTAGAAAGTGGTGTTTAGCTACGCAGGGGAATCGCCAACATGACACCACTTACTCGATCACATCACTCCTGCCCGACTTTGACGTCAGGAAAATCCTGACGAGTCGCCTCAAGGCTCTCCCAATTGGCGCAACGGTATTGCGCGACCATTGTAAGCACGTCGGAGAGTCTGCTCACGAGTCTGCCCGATGTCCGCTTTGGGTCACAAGCGGACATTTCGTAGCGCCACCGCCATTCTTTACCCCCCGAGAGTTCACTGCTTTTTGCATTTGGAACCGCCGGCCAACCCATCCATTTATTCATTCGGCAGGTTGTTCGTTTCTCCGACAGGTGCCGACAAAGAGAGGCACCATGCTCAAATCGATTCCTTGGGACGTTTGGCTCGCAGCCGCTATGGCCGTTGCGGTTGCACTTGCGGCGCTTTTCGACTGGGGTCCGGCGATCGTAATCGCTATTTATCTTGGCCTGTGTGCCTACATCGCTGTCCAGACCTTTGGCAGCGAGCGCGATAAATAATGGAGACATGTCCGCTTTGGGTCAAAAGCGGACATTTGCAGTGCAAAACGGCATATCCGCTCTACCCCCGAAAGCGGACATTCGTCGGGGTGATGGGGATTTGGGCCGTATTCGCTATATTCGGCGCGACAAGAAAGCGAACGCGTCGCATGCTAACCGAAATGCTCTGGCTTTTTGGCATCACCGCCACAGCCATCGCCCTCGCATGGGTGATTTGGTGGATTTTGAATTTCTTTGTGCCAAATGACTAATTCGAGCTGGCAAAAAGGAACTGGGACCGATGTCCGCTTTGGGTCATAAGCAGACATTTGCGGTGCAAAACAGCATGTCCGCTTTACCCTGGAAGCGGACATAAAACCGCAGCTCGCGACCTGTTACCCGCCCATTGAAAATGTCCGCTTTGGGCCAATAGCGGACTCATGCGCTGCATCAACTATCGATTAACTCGTCGGCGCGTTCGAGCACTGGCGGTGGGATAGTCAGACCGAGCGCTCTAGCGGTCTTTAAGTTGATAATGAGCTCGAATTTGGTGGGCTGTTCGACCGGGATATCACCCGGCTTCGAGCCCTTAAAAATCATGCTCACATAGTCGGCAGCACGTCGTTGATGCTCAGGAAGATTTGGCCCGTAAGAAATTAGTCCGCCTGCGTCCACAAACTCCCGTGACTCGTAGATTGCAGGTAGGCGTCGTGTTGCAGCGAAATCTACAATCCGCTGACGATGTTCGTTTGTGAAGGGATCAACAAGCGTCAGCAGCGCATTAAATTGTTTAGTGTTGATCGTGGCAAACGCATCTTCGAAACTGATCAAATCGTGCACCCCGATGGATTGGAGATTTAGGTCCATCTTGTCAGCGGCATTCTGTGCTTCACGGGCGCGAAGCACCATCCCCGGATTAGTGTCGTTCCAGAACATCGCCACTGGAGCTGCGTTGGGGACGATCTCCTTGAGAATTTCGAGGCGCTTTCCGCTCAACTCTGTCGCCAGCAGCGAGACACCCGTTACGTTTCCACCAGGGTGAGAGAGATTGGGTACCACACCCGCACCGACGGGATCCCCGACCGCAGCAAATACGATAGGAATCGTTTTCGTCACTTTCTTTGCAGCAATGACAGCGGGCGTACTAAGGGTGGTTATGACGTCTACCTTCGAATCCGCGAGTTCCTTTGCCAATTCGTCAAGCCGATCATTCTTTCCTTCCGCCCAGCGATATTCGTATGTGATGTTACGCCCTTCGCGATAGCCAAGGTCCTTCAATCTATCGCGCAAGACGTCAACGAGAGGCTGAGGTGGCTTGCCAGGTTGCAGAATGCCTAGGCGATATATTTTTCCGGCCGGAGTCTGTGCGCGTAAGGCAAGGGGCCAAGCGACACCCAGACCAGCAATCACTCCGATGAAATCTCGCCGGCGCATGGAACTCCTCCAAGCGAGGCAGCCTAAAGATTATATCACATAAGGAGCCTGATGTCCGCTTTGGGTCAAAAGCGGACATGTGCGGTGCAGCTAGCGATGTCCGCTATGGGCCAAAAGCGGACATTCGTCGCGGCGCGGGCGCTGTTGTTTCGCGAACTGAAGCGACGCCGAAGCATTCGCGAGCGTTCGGCGGCAATCTAATTTTTAGCTAAGGCAATCTCACCGGCGCGGGCGGTTGCCACCGGCCGACATGTCACCATCGTCGCGACGCGAGCGAAGGGCTGGTTCGTAGGTCACATCAGCGTGTTGATTTCTGTCAGCTTGCTCGGCCAGACGCACGTAGCATTGCGCCAAGTGAATTAATTCCGCCTTTACGGTCGGTGAGGCCTCAGCGCGGCCTTTGGTCCGAAGCTCTGCGGCCAATTTACGATATTGATCCGATGCCGACATTGGGCGAATCAGTTAGCAGTGGGGCCTTTTTTACAACCGCAGAACGCAAATTGGTAGAAATTGTTCCGTCCGGAGGTTACGCAAAAATCATTGGTAACATATTAAAGCCCCGCCTCAGGGATTACGCTCGGTGCGCTCGGATCCGTACCTCCATCCCGCTTGTCTCCCTTGCTTTCGGCGTTTGCCGCACGCGCTTGCCACGCCTTCGCAATAGTCAGCAATGTCTGTCGGTCTTTGCCATTCATGCTGGCGGCAATGCGAATACAGTCGTTCGCGTACTGGCTGTATTTTTCAGATTCCGACACGGGATGTCTCCTCGGTTCAGCGAGAAAACCCGCTAACGGAACGGATGTTCTGAAACAAATTTGTGACCTCGTTATGGAACAACTGGCGGTGATCGGAGTTACGGGTCGGGGCTAAGCGGGATTCTTTGGCTTGTCATCGGCAGAGCTGTATCGGCGTTACTCTGCGAATTGTTTAGCGTTTGCCGACCGGGTTTCCGACCCGGATGAAAAAGCTCGATTGATTGAGATGGCGCAGGAATTGCTTGAGCTTGCCATTAGACAAGAGCGAAGGGACTTGCAGCCAACGGAGGAATGACTGCCGGTTAGGGGGAAGTTGGGGCTTTGACGATACGGAAGGAAGACGTTGCCGCCGCGCAAAACGAGCGCAACTATCCCAACATTGTGGAGGTGCGTGTCCGGCCGAATGGGCTAGGGGCGGCGTTGGTATCGATGCATGCCTTCCACCGCGAATGTGGCCTAGAACTTCGCAGAGGACGAAGCCAGCGGCGAGACGGCCAAGACTATATCAGATGGTGTTTTTCAATCCGTGTCGACGCGGAGGCGTTCGCGACAAGGTTCGGCGGAAAACTGGTTTAGCGGTCCCGCCTTTTGTTCAGCGGATGCGTCAAAGTTCTATGTCCGCTTTGGGTCAAAAGCAGACATTTGCAGTGCAAAACGTCATGTCCGCTTTGCCCCCGAAAGCGGACATGTGCATTGCACTCGCCTATGTCTGCTTTGGGCCAATCCGAATCAGCGAGGCGCACCGGATCGTGCTTTCCCCGGTCGATGTGGCGCAGGATAATCAATGCTAGCCTGCGTCTTGCGCGGTCATTCTTTCGGTACTTTGCTGGGAGGCATTCGTGCGCATTATCACCGCTGTGATGATCTTTAGGGTGTCAGGACCATAAACCCGTTCGAAATCGTAGAACGAGGCCATCTTGCCCTTCCTGCTTCTGGACTCAAATGTGACCAGGAACTAGCGCAGCAGCTTTTAGTATCGCCGAAAGCAATTATTCTACTTCGCGTCCCACTACTGTGCAGGATTCGTGTGCCACGATTCTGTGAAATCAATGTGGCTCTGCGGTGCAGCGAAAAGGAACTTTGTTTATCAACCGCAAGCCCGCTGGGAATAGAAAGAGCCCCTCATGCAGGTGTTTAATGCGAGAACTGTAACCGGCTAGCTGCTTTTCATGATCTCGCGACTGCCGCTAACGCTTAGCGGCAAGCCGAAAGAGACAGGTGAATAATTCTTACGAGAACAGTGTCCGCTTTGGGGTCATTAGCGGAGACCGACGCGTCGGCCGGCTTTCGCAGGACTTAAAAGTCATAAAGAAAACTGGCGGTGATCACGAAACGAGGTTCGCTATGACGTCCAAGTCTTGGATCAGCCTGCTCGGCGCACCGCTGATCGCTTTGGCTTTGACTGTCGCGCCGTCGGGTTCGCCGGTGCACGCCGTTGAGGGTGCTCGTAAGGTCAGCGTGGTGTCCTTCGGCCTTTTTGGCGATCAAGGCGTGTTTAGAAGGGAGGCAACCGGTGCAGCACAGGTCGTAGCGGGCCGTTTCGGGAGCGGCCCGATCAACGTGCATTACAATTCGAAAAAAGGCGGAAGTGCAACGATCGAAACCCTTGCCATGTCATTGCAAGCGGCAGCCAATGAGATGGACGCCGAGAACGACATTTTGTTTTTGATTCTCACCTCGCACGGCTCTCCCGCCGGCCTTGCAGTCAAAGCGGGGCGGCTCACGCAAACACTCACGCCGTTCATACTTGCCGATATGCTGGCGCGGACGGACGTGCGACACAAGGTGGTGGTCATCTCGGCCTGCTATTCCGGAGTCTTTATCCCTCGTCTTGCGAACCCCAACATGCTGGTAATCACCGCGGCCGATGCCGATCATCAGTCGTTCGGGTGCCGGGACAAGGCCAGGTGGACCTATTTCGGCGATGCTTTTTTCAACGTCGCACTCCGGCAAGCTAAAAGCCTGAAGGACGCCTTTGTTGTTGCGCGCGCGCTCGTCCAGAAGCGAGAACTGCACGAGCACATCGAGCCGTCGAATCCCCTAATGGCAGGCGGCGCAAACGTGCAGCTGTTGCTCATCGCGCGTCCTTGAGTGACTGTCGTCGCTTACAATGTTACCGCGTTCGCGACAGAAAAATCGCTGAAGAATAGGTCTGCCGCGATGAGCTGGACTGCTCATCCAGCTCGGCGTGGTGGCGCCTTCCAAATAATTTGAAAGGCCACTTTGGGTCATAAGCGGACATTTTGCGATGCGGGAGCGATGTCCGCTTTACCCCCGAAAGTGGACGTGTGGTCGCGTTCGGAATGTTTGCTAGCCGCCAATAGGCGACATCAATAGAGGTCATCAGGCATACGTCGCCATATGGAGGATAATAACTCCGAAAAGTTCGTGCGTGCGCAAGTGTATAGTGTGGCGAACAGAAGCGTAGCGACAATGGCCGCGATCAGGCTGTTGTTAAGGGATAAGACATTGCCGATCAGGGTCGCCACGAAGACTAAAACTGCCGAGACGCTAATGTTTGCCCAATTCAAGTACGACCAATCAATGGATACCTTCTGGCTTCGTTTCATAATCGACGAGGAGGGTGCGTCGCACGCTAGTTTGGTGGCTGTAAGAAGTTCTTCGATTGATGAGTGAGCCAGTGATGGGTCTTTCATCGCTTGCAGCAGTTTCTGACAATCTTTGAGCCCGACGATGTGGTAGCGGCAGTTACTTGCAACAACGTGATCACTAAAGTCTCGATAGTGCTCTCCATAGCCGGGGTATGGATCAAAAATTGGGAGCTCACGTCGGAGCTTGTAGAGTTTCTGGAGTTCGTGGGGATAGTCAGTATCTACAACTAAGAAATCATCCGCTTCTCGGTCTAAATGGAGCGCAATATCAGACCGAGGTTTGGGCCAAAACAAAATGGGTTTCGTAGTCATCTTATCTCTGGACGTATCAACGGCCACCTTGACGGCTGGTTCCCTGGCGAGAGGCCAGCACGTCGTAATGTGCGCGCAAGCACGAAATCGCCTCACGATGAGTTGACGCTTTGCCGATCATCCTTTTTTCAAGGACTGTCGGACCTGCTGAACGGCCAATCCTCGCTTGCTCTAATCGCGCGTACTCGTGAACCGTCTGATTCATCAATAAGAGCGTGTGAGCAAAACTAATCTTCTATTGCTGACACTTGGAGAACCGTGGTCGGCAACCATCGCAATGTCAGAGCAATGTCGCCCGGCCAAATCCGCCAGCTGGAGCCGTCCTCGAGCTTTACGATGTAGCTCTCATCGTGCTTTTTGATTTGCATGACCGTTCCTCCCTATTTGGCCTCATCGTCCGCGCTCTGGGTGACAATCCGTAAATGTGAAGCCCGGCCGAAAGCGTGGCCGGGCTTCCGTCGCGACAGGAGAAGCTCAGGCGGCCGACTCCAACATCGCTTTCTGCGACGGCTTATGAGGTGAACCTTGCGGTCTACGTACTCGACCCAATCGATCGTATGTCCGCTTTGTGCCACCACTACGTCAACCAAGACCACCCACGACGTTCCTACGGGCATACTAACGGCGCATCTCGCACTTCAAGAATGCCGAGCTCGCGAGCCACATCATCGGCAAAGACGCCGACTTTGCTTAAGGCGCATCTAAGCTCGCTAGGCGAGACGCCGAATTTCTGCGACCAGAAGCGAATCTCGTAGTCGTCATGGACGTTGATACGTTTCCGCTCACCAACGCTCTTGGACTTGTCGTCGAACATGGGCTGCTGTCAGAGGCCGTGCCGCATGAGATCGATACGGCCTCCGCTCCTCCAAGGACCTTGGGGCACGGGGACCTCCAAGGGATACGGGTAAGATAACGCCGCTAATGATTCAAAGTTTCTAGGCCGGAAGTTCCCGGACTTAAACAGGGACGCCTGAACTCTCGTCAAGCAGGACAAGATCTAAACTCGGAACCGGTGTGACGGCTAGCGGGTTTTCTTCAT
>DATAPP010000043.1:0-4622 GCA_036265125.1 Pseudolabrys sp.
TGAGCCGGTTACTGGCGCAGAAGCTGGCGTGTCTGTCGCCACCGAGCACCCGGTCAATGCCGAAACGATCAAGAACATGACCATCCGCCTGCGCCGATGAGCCGGCAGCAGCAGCCAGCCGCCTTGTTCCGGCGTCAGACCGCGGCGCGTTGCTCCGTCGCCGCCGACTGCGTGGCATAGAGCTTCCCGTCGCGCTGCTCGATGCGGCCAGCCCGCTTGTGCCGCGAAATGGCAGCGCCGACATGGTTCGCACGAGCGCCCTTGCATGCAGCGGCGATTTCCTGCTGCGTCTTGCCGGCTGCCAGGGCAAGCACCTGATCGCCGAGGCTCGACGAACTGCGCTTGCCGCCAGCGGGGTTTTCGGCATTTATATACTTACATCGGATGCTTAGTGTCACTTACAAAACAGCGTGGTTCCTGTCTCACCGGATCCGCGAAGCAATGCGCGAAATCAACCCGGAGCAGCTCGGCGGCGAAGGCAAGTTCGTGGAAGCGGACGAGACGTTCACTGGCGGCAAGGCAAAGAACCGCGCCTATGCGTCTCCGCCGCCAAAGGAAGCCGTGATGGCCCTAGTGGAACGCGGCGGCAAGGTTCACAGTTACCACATCCCGGAAGTTGCTGCCTCAACGCTCAAGCCGATCATTGTAGACGCGATCGCCAAGGACTCGCATTTCAGGACCGATGATAGCGGCGTCTATTGGAAGATCGGCGAGGAATTCGCCAGCCATAAGACGGTCGTACACTCGATAGGCGAGTATGTTCGCGGCGACGCGCACACAAATACAATCGAAGGTTACTTCTTAATATTCAAGCGCGGCATCTATGGCGTCTACCACCATGTCAGTCAGCAGCACCTAAAACGATATCTGGGTGAATTCGACTTCCGGTACAACGAGCGAATCGCGCTTGGCGTGGACGATGCGCAGCGAGCTGCGAAGGCTATCAAGGGCGCGGCGGGCAAGAGGCTTACATACCGGCAACCTCATAGAGCGGAACAGACGAGCGCGTGAGCTTGTACGACTCCGCCGGTTCCTACTTTTTCTCGGCCGATCGTGATTTCGGCGGCGCTCGCTTTTCACGCGCGCGCTTACTACTCTTGCCGGCGATCTCCTTTTGCGGCTTGGGGGGCGTGCTGAGAGCGCGGCGGATTGCTTCATCCCGCCGACGGGCTGTTTCTTCTGGGGTATATTCGTCATCCGATGGCTTGGCGATCATTGCGCGATCATAGCCATGAAATCATCGAGCGTCATCACGACCGCTCACCTGACGGCGATTGGCCAGATAATCGTCACATGGGCGCACCTTGAAGCTCATACTTTGAGAGCTCTCTCTCTGCCGTCTCTGGACTTGGAATGCCAGAAATTATTGGCTTGTTCTGGCACACAGATTACCAGCATCGTCGCGATAGATTGATAAATCTAATTCTCCTAGGGCATGAAAAGAAATATTTAGGAATTAAACCTGAATTAGAAACGCTAATCAAGCGGATGAATTTTGCTTATGACGTTCGAAATATGGCCGCTCATTGTACTTGGCAAAAAGGTAAAAGACCGACTTCTATAAAACCTCTTATCATCAAATTTAGGGGAGCACAGCCAAAAATAAGGCGATTTTCACCTTGACAAAGCAGCGATACCTTGAGAGAATGACTTCGTTTATTTCGGAGCAAGTTTGATGGCTGCGGAACTCGACAATCCTGCTTTTCAAGATGACGACCTCGCCCGCGAGTGGTTAGAGAGCTGCATTTGGCCGGATGGCCCAAAATGCCCGCATTGCGGCTCCTTCGGGGGGGAGTCACGCGCATGCAAGGCAAGGCGCATCGGGCCGGCTGTTTCCAGTGTAATGCGTGCCGCTCGCAATTTACGGTTACGGTCGGCACAGTCATGGAGCGCAGCAAGATCCCGCTCCACATATGGGTAAAGGCGATCTATCTGCTCTCCGCGTCAAAGAAGGGGATGAGCACGCATCAACTCCATCGGATGCTCGGCGTCAGCCTCAAATCCACGTGGTTTTTGATGCACCGCATTCGCGAGGCAATGCGGGAGCCCTATTTCGCAACAAAGATGGGCGGCTTCCGCAAGCCCGTGCAGGCTGACGAAACCTTTGTGGGGCGCACGACCTCGCGAGGTGGCGAAGTGCGTCAGCGTGGCTATGCCGAAAAGGAGCCGATTTTGACGTTGGTAGACGGCGAAAAGGTCCGGTCATTCCACGTTCCCGAAGTGAACGCCGCGACGCTCAAGCCGATCTTGCGCGAGCAAATCGACAAGGCCGCAATGGTGTTTACCGACGAAGCAACCTACTACGCAGGGTTGCGGGCCGATTTCCCTGCCGGTCATTTCACGGTTCAGCACAACATCGGCGAGTACGTGCGCGGCGGCGCGCATGTGAACGGGTGCGAGAACTATTTCAGCATCCTGAAGCGCGGGATCAACGGCGTTTATCAACACGTCAGCCCCACGCACCTGAAGCGGTATGTCGGCGAGTTCGATTTTCGCTACAACAATCGGATCGCGCTCGGCGTGAACGATACGCAGCGAGCTGAGAAGGTCGCGAAAGGCGCGGCTGGCAAACGGCTCACTTATCAAAGAACTCGTCAGCAGCCCGAAGCCGAAGCGACCTAGCCGCTCTTCTTATCGTCGGCGGGGGGCCGCTTCCGCCGCTGCGGCTGACCCCCGCCAGTTGGCTTTCCAGTTCGATGAACCGGAGGAGCCTTCATGACTCTCTGGACGTTTCGCTCGAATCGCTCCCAAGCATCGGGGTGCAGTTCGGTTCCCTCTTCCTCCGGGGTGGTCGGTCTTTTGGGCTTCTTCTCCATGCCTTTGATATAGCACGGCGGGGCGACCATTCCAGCCGCCCCACCCCTCCGCTATCCTAGACCTTGCCACACGATCTAACGGGGCGAAGAACGGATGTCGCGATGACTAAGGACCAGCGTTATTGCACGATTTGCGCGGCCGCGGTTCTCGTGGGTTTCGTCGTCTTTGCGCTGTACCTCTCAGCCATCGCAAATAAGCCCATCCTCCGAAAAAGCAGAACACGCCGATCAGGCCGCACCCAGCGAGAAACAATCCGAAGGCTTTTGGGGAAAGGTCGCTACAGACCCTCTCATAGCATTTACGGGTCTCTTGGCTTTGGTCACGACCATTTTGGCTTTGGCCACCGCCGTCTTGGCATATGCGTCCTTCACAGGGATTGCCCTGACTCGTGGCGAATTTCTGGCATCGCACCGGCCGTTGCTCGACATTTACGCTATCCGCATCCTCGAATTTGACCAAAGCCGACGACCTGACGACCAACCGTTGCGTGCCGAATTCGCCGTGATCAACGCTGGTACTGGCGTCGGATCGGTAACCGGAAGCGCCGTTTACCTCGAATACCTTCCTCAGACTGATAGGCCGCATCCGCTCAGGTTGGCGAGAAACGATGTCATCCGCCCTGGGCGTTTCGAGGTTGGGGCGAGCAATAACCATATTCCCGTCTGCTCTAACCGATGGAGCGGTAACGACCATGTCCGCGCCGCCACCGACAACAGGAGACCTTGTATTTCAGCGGCTGGGTTGTGTATTAAGATGAGCGCGATTATCCGAGTACAACCTATTTCTGCCGGCAGTTCAGCCGTTTCCCCGGTAGCAATATCGATGGCTGGTTCATCCCAGTTGATGATCCCGAATGCGAGAAAACCTACTAGGAGAGCGGCTCTTGCATTCATTCCTCCCAAAGCGTTTCTGGTTGTTGAACGGCCTGGACGGAGCGAGCGGATTATGCCGAATGCCTGACAACGTGAGGCAAAGCGCGGAGCTGGCGATCCTCGGTAGCTCCGGGGTCACTCAGGCTCGGGGTCTGGCGAGCCTGTCTTAATCGCCCGACGAAGATCGGGGCGCTCCGCAGCTTTCAATTTTGAAAGCGTGGAGCGCCCCGATCAAGTAATCGCTGCTTTCTTAAGTGAAAATCGCCAAAAATAAGCACGCGCGACATGCCAGAGAAAGACTATACGCCAGCTAATCTTGTTTCAGAGGCCCAAAAGATCTACCGTCTTGCTGCTGATTTTAGGCATTTTTTCCGACGCACTTTGGGGCGATCTTCCATGGCGCAGAGGAGAATCTCTTCGACTAAGCTACGCGCGTCGATATCAAGCGCCGCGCTGGCATTATTGTGGCCCAACATATCCGATTCCTACCGTCGATTATCTCGACTCCCGATTCTATCATCGAGTCCGTAATTTCGCGAAGCGGCGGCAGCGAGCGCGCCGTCATCGCGCACCCGCCTCGCGCCGGCCTGTCGGCGCTATGGTTAATCGACTTCTGGTGCTATGGCAGGTATATAAATGCCGGTTTTTCGGTTGTGGGGCGCCGGCGCCCACGTGATCGCACTGGAGCCGCGGCGTTCGTTGTCGCGCTCGGCGTCTTGGCTGCGGCCGCCTTTTTGTCCGTGTGCCTTTGCTGTAGCGCGCGAGCACACGCTCGGTCGCCTCCAGCTCGCAGAGCTGGCCAGTGAGCTTCTCGCGCTGCGCATCCGCGCGTGCGAGCGCCTCGCCGATCCGCTGCTTCTCCTTGGCGATCTCGCCAATGTCGACATTTGTACCTTCGCGACAGAGCGTAGGTTGATCAGGCTCGATCAATCT
>DATAPP010000044.1:0-6776 GCA_036265125.1 Pseudolabrys sp.
GCCTGCGGGGCGAACGACCGCTTTTCCGCTCTCAATATCGTTTTGGACTCGTGATGGGAAGTGACTGCAGTGGGGCATGAAGAGCGGTTCCCGCGCCCGAATCTGAGCGGCAGCTGTGGGTTCGGTTAGCGGGCCTTCGCGGGACTACGCCGCACGAGGAAGAGGCGCCGACAGCCGACATTCGAAGCGAACGTCGGATTCGACACTTGTGGAAATCAGCGCACCCAAATCGTCCTGGACACCCGTTACGCCCCAGCATATCCTCAAGGCATCAACAAAATAATGGATAGGGAGGAGTGTCGAGATGACTGATCAATGGTTATTCAAGAGCGAAACTTACGACAACTGCAATTGCCAGATCAACTGCGGCTGTCAGTTCAATGTTCCGAGCACTAATGGCTATTGTCAATCGGCCTATATCGGCCACATCGTCGAAGGCTATTTCAATAATACGCCGCTCGTGGGGCGGAACTGGGCGGCCCTTTACAAGTGGCCCGGCGAGATCAAAGATGGAAACGGCAAACGCCAGATCGTTATCGACGAGCGCGCGGACGAAGCTCAACGGATTGCGCTCGAAACAATTATTTCAGGTGAGGCCGGCAAGCCCTTGAGCAATGTCTTCTCCGTCTTCGCATCCACCTGTTCGGAGTTTTGCGAGACCTTGTTCCTGCCGATTGATATACACGCCGACCTGGAAGGTCGGACGGCAAGGGTCGAGATACCGGGCATCCTAAAGAGCAAGGCGGGTCCCAAGATCAACGAGTTCACCGGCGAACCCTTCCACATCGCGCTTGCGCGCCCAAGCGGCAGTTTCGAATTTACCTATGCGGAGCTCGGATTAGGAACCACCTCGGTGACGGGCGATATGGAGATGGCATTCGAAGATACCTGGGCGCTCTTTTGTATTCACCACTTCAATCAGGATGGCTTGGTCCGCGAAAGATCAAGGCTCACCGCATGGCTTCATGCATGACTCCGCGGTCTGGTGAATGACGGGGCATCAACAGCGGTTCCCGCTGCCAAAGGCGAGCGGCCACTGTGGGTTCGGTCAAGAAACCTTCGCGGGCGCGGCCGGGAACGGGCAAGATGCGCCGACAGCAGACCTTCGTGAGGTCGGGGAGCATCGTCGTGGGCTCGTCCCAACGCGCAACCTGTTCCCGCCAACCCCAGGGTTATCGACCGAAGCCCCGTCGCACTCGACGCGGCGAGGCGAATTCCGATAAAGTGGGCGGCTGCACCGTTCGAAACCGACCCTGGGGAATGCGACGACCGCCTTGAGCATTACCAGGGAGCGCCATATGCCACCCTCTATCTTGCCCACGAACGCGACATCCGCGGCTGAGAATTCGCTCGGCAGGCCCAACTTTGCTGCCCTTGCCGGGCAAGACTCATCTGAACGGCAGGAAATGGTGGACACAATTTTCGGCAAGATCGACCAGGAGAAGTTGGAGGTAGTCCGCGTCGCCTTTGTCGACACACACGGCATTGTCAGGGTGCGGCCGATCGAGGCACGGCTGTTCTCGCAGGCGGCACGGAACGGAGTGGCGTTCACGACCGCGTTGCTCGCGATGGATTCGGCCAACAGCATTTTCCAGAACGTCTTTGCCCATGATGGCGGCTTTGGCCGCGATACGATGGGCGGCGGCGGGGATATGCTGGCGATGCCAGACCTCGCCACTTTCCGGGTCCTGCCCTGGGCGCATAAATGCGGCTGGGTCTTGAGCAACCTCTATCTCAAATCCGGCGAACGCTGCCCTTTCGATCCTCGCCTGATCATGCAAACCGCGTGCGATCGGCTGGCAAAACAAGGGCTGGCTTATGTCGCGGGGCTGGAGATCGAATGCCACATCCTGAAGGTCGCTGACCCGCAAAACAGCCTTTCTGATTGTACCCAGCCGCCAACGGCGCCAATTGTCGAGGCTTTCCGCCATGGCTACCAGTACATGTCCGAGAATACCTTGGATCATCTGGAGCCGATCATTACGCCCATTCGCCATGCATTGATCGGCGTCGGTCTGCCACTGCGGATCATCGAGGCCGAGTGGGGGCCAGGCCAAATCGAGATATCGCTCGATCCGCTGGAGAATATGACCGCGGCCGACGCCATGATTCTGTTGCGGGGGGCGGTCAAGCAGGTCTCCCGGCGCATGGGCCTGCTTGCGTCCTTTATGGCAAAGCCAGCACTGCCGAATGTGTATTCATGCGGCTGGCATCTTCATCAATCGCTGTTTCATACCGCAAGCGGCAGAAACGCCTTCGCTGCCGATGGCGCCCTGATGTCGGACACCGGGCTGCACTTCGTCGGTGGGCTGCTTGAGCATGCGCCGGCGACAACCGCGTTCTCTAATCCGACGATCAACGGCTACAAGCGGCTCAATGCCAATCCTCTGGCGCCTAATCGCGTAGCGTGGGCTTACGACAACAAGGGGGCCATGTGCCGACTGGTTGGCGGTATGGGCGATGCGGCGACCCATATTGAAAACCGGTCCGGTGAACCGACGGCCAATCCGTATCTCTACATGGGGACACAAATCATCGCTGGACTTGACGGGATCGAAAATCGGATCGATCCGGGCGAACCCGTGAGTGACCCCTACGCACAAACCGAAAAACCACGGATGCCGAGCAGCCTTAACGAAGCCGTCGATGCGCTTTCCAAGTCGACGATGTTCCGGGAGGCGCTGGGGAACGAATTTATCGATCACTATGTGTCTGTCCGCCGTCACGAGATCGGCCGGTTTCAGTCCCACGTCACAGACTGGGAGCATCGCGAGTACTTTGAGGCTTTCTAGGACTTCGTTCATGGCCGTGGTGGAACATGTTGACCGCATGGTTCCACACGCCCAAAGATCCCTGTGAGCCTCAGGACGGGAAAAGTTTGGGGAGGCAGCCATCGACATTGCGAGCTGGTTGCGAGAGATAGGCTTAGCGGAACACGCCGAAACCTTTCGTACCGAGAGGATCGACGCCGCGGTGCTGCCAACCCTGACGGATGCCGATCTCCGCGAGCTCGGCCTGCCGCTCGGCGATCGCAAGAAATTGCGCGCGGCCATAGATGCCCTGGGCACGACGCCCTTCCCGGGCGCTCCCTTGACGCCCGAACCGCTCCAAAGTGCTACACTGCGGTCGGCCGCGGAACAACGCCACCTGACGGTGATGTTTTGCGACATCGTCGATTCCACACGGCTCGCCGCGACGCTCGAGCTTGAAAGTCTGCAACGGACGGTCGAGGCCTATCAGCAGAAGGTCGCAACCTGCGTCGCGCACTATGACGGCTTCGTGGCGAAGTTCATGGGCGATGGCGTGCTCGTCTATTTTGGTTATCCGCAGGCGCACGAGGACGATGCCGAACGTGCCATCCGAGCCGGGCTCGACATTGTTGCCGCGATGCCGTCGGTGCGAACCATCGATGGGCTCGAACTCGCCTGCCGTATCGGCATTTCCAGCGGCGTTGTCGTAGTCGGCGAATCTATCTCTGTCGGCGCTGCCGCCGAACTTGCCGTGCTCGGCGAAGCCCCAAACCTCGCGGCGCGCCTGCAGGCCGCAGCCCCGCGCAACGGCGTCATCATTGCCGCCGGCACCCGTGCGCTCGTCGGGAATTTGTTTGAGCTCAAGCCGATTGACCCGATGGCGTTGAAGGGCTTTGGCGCCACCATCCCGGCCTGGCAGGTCATCGCCGCATACGACGACGCCAGCCGCTTCCGCGCCACCCGCGACCCGACCGCCGCCGGCTTCATCGGCCGCGATGCCGAACTTGCGCTCCTCCTGGACCGTTGGACCGTCGCTGCCGCCGGAGAGGGACAACTTCTTTTTCTGTCGGGCGAGCCCGGTCTCGGCAAATCCCGTCTGTGCGAAACGATGCTGTCGTGCGTTGTCGAGCCGCATGCCGAAATCCGTCTGCAATGCTCACCCTACCACGCCAACAGCGCACTCTATCCTGTACTGCGCCACCTCGAACGCACCGCCGGGATGGCCCACAATGACACGCCGCCGTTGCGGCGCGCGCGTTTCGCCGGGTTATTCCCTGACGCCGAAAAGGCGGCGCGTGCCGTCACACTGCTAGGACCGGCCCTTGGCCTGCTCGACGCCGCGTCCACTGATGCCGACCCAGCTAGCAGCAAAGCCGAAACCCTCGCCTTGCTGCTGGACCTCGTTCTTGCCCCCGCCGCCAATCGGCCGCTATGCATCCTGGTCGAAGACGCGCACTGGATCGACCCGACGACACAGGAGCTGCTCAACCTCCTGATTGATCGCCTCGCCGATCTCGGCGTGTTGTTGCTGATTACGCACCGTCCCGAATTCAGTCCGCCATGGGGTGCGCCCGCGTATCTGACGCGCCTCGCCATGAACCGCTTGAACGCCCGCGCCTGCGCCGGACTAATCGGCGACCTCGCCCGGGGCAAGGCGCTGCCGGATGAAGTCTTGCGCCAGATCGTCACCAAGGCCGATGGCGTGCCGCTGTTTGTCGAAGAACTCACTAAGGCGGTGCTCGAATCCGGATTGCTGACCGAGGGTGCCAATGCCTGGCGGCTTGAAGGCCCCCTGCCACCGCTGGCGATCCCTTCGAGCTTGCACGATTCCTTTATGGCGCGTCTCGACCGTATGGCCCCGGTGAAGGAATTGGCGCAGGTCGGCGCTGCTATCGGCCGCGAGTTTTCGTCGCGTCTGCTGGCTCCTGTGCTCGACATGAACGCGGGCGCGCTCGATACCGCCCTGGGCCAACTTGTTGAAGCAGGCCTGCTAGTAAACCGCGGCGGCGATCTGTACGCGTTCAAACATGCGCTCACCCGCGATGCTGCTTACGCGAGCGTGCTCAAGAGCCGGCGGCAGATCTGCCACCAGCGCATCGCGAATGCACTGGAGGAATTTGACGACGGTTTCGTCCGTGCAGCGGAGCCGGAGCTGTTGGCCTATCACTACCAAGAGGCCGGGGATTACAGCGCGGCCCTCGCCTGCTGGATCGCGGCCGGCGACGTCGCGGAGCGACGCGGCGCCTCAGAGGAGGCCGTTGCCCATTATCGATCCGCCCGGCGGCTGACGGAAGATGGGCAGCTGCCGGACGCCGACCGCACGCAAACTGCGGAAGTCCTGCTAAAGCTGGGCAATGCGCAGGTGCAAACAGCCGGCTACCAGGCCGAGGAAGTTCTGCAGTCGTATCAGGCAGCGCGCGACGCCGCATTGGCGCTGGATCAGCAGGACGAAGCTGCCGAGGCCGCCATTCGCATGGCGAATTTTCTCTTCGGCCAGTGCCGCTATCGCGAGGTCCTTGAGCTCGGCAAAGACATCTTGTGCGGGCAACGGGACCGCTTGCGCCCGGAAACGCTGGTTCACCTTTGGGTGACGATAGGCTCGGCCCATTGCCATATGGGCGATTTCCAACAGTCGCTGGCTTTCTCGGAAAAGGCCATCGAGTTGGATGACCGGGTTAATTGTACCCACAAGGCGCCCGTTTCGGGCGCGGATCCGGCCATTGTGGTTCGCGACCTGGTCGAAATGGCCTGGCGACCATTAGGGCATCTCGATCGGTCGCTCGCCGTCTCTGAGCAAGGCATGGAGATCGCCTTGGAGCGCGGGCACTTGTTCTCGATCGTCTGGGCAACCGTGGCGCGTGTTCTTGCACTGACCAGTTTCGGCCGCTACGCCGAAGCGGTCGCCTGCGCCGACAATGCTATCGCGATTTGCGAAAGACACGGCTTTAATACGCGTATCGGCAATGTCCTCCAGCATCGCGGGCCAGCGTTATTTGAGCTGGGCGAGAAAGAACAAGGTTTATCGGATTTGAAAAAGGGGGTAACCCTTTGGCGTGAGCGAAACGGCATCTTTTTTCTGGCCCGCAATTTGGCGAAGCTTGGCGAATATCAGCTGCGCGCCAATCAGTTTGAACAGGCCCGCACGAGCCTCGATGAAGCCAAAGGGTTGGTCGAAACTACCGATGAGAAAATGCATATTGCGGAAATCATCCGGTTGCGTGGCTGCCTCTTGCACGCGGAGGGTGATTACCGCCAGGCTCGCATTTGCTTTGAGCGCGCCATCGCCAAATCACGCGAGCAGGGAGCCCGCCTGTTCGAACTGAACGCCGCCCGCGACCTCGCCAGGCTCAGCACCAAAACAGGCGACGGGGCCGAGGCGCTTCAAACGCTGCGCGCGATCGTCGATTGGTTCCCGCCCATCCTCGCCGAGTGCCGCGCGCTGGTGGGATAGACCGGCGACGCGTTTTCGAATAGCAGACTGCTGCTTTCGGTGCTTGTTCGGCCTCCGTCGAAGGCGGTCACAGCCTTACGTCGAAACCCGGTGCGCCGATGAATGGCTGGAATGGGCACGAGTGCCGATTCCCGTCGCCGCCGACGCCGTCCGCTGTCCCTTGGGGTAGCCGACCTTCGCGCAGCCGTCCGGCAAAGGGCACATGCGCCGTCAACGGCTGCTGGTCGCGGTGCCGACAGAAAGCAGATCATATAGGTAGGAGACCGCTCGCGACCTGAAGCGCGTTTGCGCAGGCTTGGCAGGGCGTTACGATAACAGCATGCTCCAGGCGCTTCGGCCAGAAGACGCGCTCGCGATTGCCGAGGTATCGCGGCGACGCAGTCGCGACGAGCAGGCGATGGCCCAATATCTCGGCATCGGGCGAGGGGCGCGCGCAAACGGGGCGCCCCCGGACGGTACGCTCTTGCGCCTCCCAGGTGATGTCGACCTTGCGGCCTTCGAGAGCGAGGAGCGTCGCCGCCTCGAGGTCGCAATCGCGCAGCTTTCGCCCGACGCACGACGCGAGCTCATAGCCC